>NZ_JBIWCZ010000001.1:0-1037955 GCF_044761765.1 Peribacillus sp. NPDC097284 | reverse complement strand
TGAATATGAGGAAAAGTGGTTCGGCGAGCGCGAAAATAGTCACTGAATTAACCAAAGGCACTAAAGTAACGGTGTATTCAGAGTCAAAAGGCTGGGCAAAGATCAAAGCGAATAATAAGGAAGGCTATGTGAATACAACCTACCTTTCCACAAAGAAGCCCGTCATGGCAAAACCAGCTTCCACTCCGGTTAATACGACGACAAAATACGTGGATGTAAGTTCAGGTACGCTGAATATGCGGAAAAGTGGTTCGGCAAGTGCGGCAATCGTCACCGAGCTAACGAAAGGGACGAAGGTCACGGTGTATTCAGAATCCAATGGCTGGGCAAAAATCAAGGCGAACAATAAGGAAGGTTATGTGAATACAAAATACCTTTCCACAACAAAGCCAAGCTCAACGCCTGTAGTTGAACCAACTGTCAAAGAGATAAAATATGTGAATGTAAGCTCAGGTACACTCAATGTACGGAATAAACCGACAGAAACCGCCTCCATCATTGTGAAATTGGCGAAGGGTGTAGAGGTTACCGTTCTTTCTGAATCGAATGGCTGGTCAAATATTGAAGTATATGGTGGAGAAGGTTATGTAAGCTCGCAATATCTTTCAACGACCAAACCAAATTCGAAAGATGAAAAGCCGGAACCTACCCCTCCAATTGAAGAAAACACGCTCATTAAATTCGTGAAGGTGAACGATGGATCTAATCTCAATATGCGATCTGCCGCCTCGACGTCTGCCTCTATCGTGGCTATGCTTGCCAATAATACGGCGGTAACGGTGTATTCTGAATCTGATGGTTGGGCAAAGGTTTCAGCAAATGGGAAAACGGGATATGTGAGCTCACAGTATTTAGTTAACATAGCTGCAGAAACTCCAGGCAATGCTCCTGGAACGGTCATTAAGAATTATACAGAATATGGCCTGACGATCGACAAGATGGTAGATTTGCAGATGGCCGTCAATGCCCAAACGGATAAAAGCTACCAAACCTACATACGTGAAGACGGTATTATTTTGACCTCTTCCACGAAAGGTACGGTCAATGGATCGGGCTGGCGAGTACGGGGAGGAGCTGGTCCGGATAACTGGGTAGTCGGTTCGGTCAGCAATAATCAGTCTCTTACAATCAAATCGAAGGTGAAAGGCTCTGACGGTTATTACTGGTATGAAGTCGATATCAATAAAACCTGGGTCAATGCGAGTCCAGAAGATGTGAAATATCATCTGAATCCAGATAATTTCGTGGATGATCCAGTTAACTCGTTTCAATTTGTCAAACTCTCTCAAAGTGCGAACCTGAATGCTGCCGAAGTGAATAGTAGAATCCTATCCGGCAAAGGGATTTTAGAAGGACAAGCAGCCACCTTCATGACGGCAGGGGATAAATATGGAGTCAATGATATTTATCTTATTTCACACGCATTATTGGAAACGGGCAAAGGGACTTCACCATTAGCAACAGGCGTTATGGTGAATGGAAAGACGGTCTATAATATGTATGGAATCGGCGCGTATGATGGAACGGCAGTAAGCAGTGGCGCGCAATATGCCTATAATGCAGGATGGTTCACTCCGGAAGCGGCCATCATCGGCGGTGCAGAATTCATCGCCAAAGGCTATATCTCCACAGGTCAGGACACCTTATATAAAATGAGATGGAATCCTGCTGGGGCTAGCAGTTATGGATATGCCACACACCAATATGCAACAGATATCGGCTGGGCCGTGAAGCAAGTAAAACAGATTTATAATCTATATAGTTTATTAGATTCCTATAATCTAAACATTGAAATTCCAAAATATAAATAATATCGTAAAAACCACATGATTAGGTTCATGTGGTTTTTACGATATATAGCTTATTTCAACATTTATCTACGAAAAGGCAATTTTATCTTCGAAATCGTCTCATTTATCTTCGGATTTTGCCATTATATCGATTTTTCGACAAAATTCTTCAGTAATATAAGTAGGAAAAGGTTCGGGTTATCACGCTTGGCCTGAACCTTTTACCTATCCACCCTTCAGTCCAATATCGTCTCTCTTAAATAAAATATACTAGAATTTACGGACGAAGACGGAAACCCCGAAAACTCCCAAACAGGTATTCGAAACCCTTACAAAATCATTTGATAGTAGACAATTTACAGCTTTTCGGTAGGACTTACCTGTTGATAGCTTGCAGGAATCAGCGTTTCCAATGACTGTAGCTTCTACAATTGTACGAGAAGAGTGAGGTCTTAAAGGATTTCTTTCCCATAGTATCGTCACTACATCAGGAGGTCTAGGAATGGACACAGAATCAGACATGTAATTCACCTCTTTTCTACTGGTTTATATAGTTAATGCGACTTCGGACAAGTTAGCTTATCGATTTGTCATGGTTTTTTAATAAAAGGATCAAGGATACCCATATAAAATTGGTAGTCATGAGGGGTGCCTGGAAGGATTATTTTGTTTTTTAGAGAAATATTATGTAGAAAGCTGAAGAGAGAAATTGATAGAAAAAAATATTCGAATGTATACAGGGGGAATTAGATGCAAAAAAAAGCGAACCGGAAATTATACAGTTTATGGACAGGTGAGTTTACGGCAACGGTCCTTTTTGCCGCTTTGTGGTTGTTATTCATTCAGCAACAGAAATGGGCGGATCCTTACTTGATTTCGTTCCCGCCTATCTATGCCTTTGTTGTGCTGGAGTTCATCCTGCTTCAAGGGAGCCTCTATTGGTTTCTGAAATGGAAACAAGCGAAGCAAAAGAAGTTCGTCGGGCTGCCTTCTGCTCCACTACGTATTTTCCGTGCGTTTAAAAAGATTAATATTGTTCTGATCTTGATAGGATTACTCGTAGCCGTTTATCAATTCACCCTGTTTCGGGTCGGTCATTATTGGTTCATCTTTCTTTACGCATTCGCCATCATTGAACATATCAATTACTACCATATTAGGCTTTCCTATCAGACTCCGGAAGAGTTAAAGGAGTTCTTTCATCAAAAGAAATTCCGTCCTTCCATCCTGGCAAAGGAATTGGCTATGTTAAGAAGGTGAGGAGACCATGGACAAGCAACAAGTAACAACTAAAAAAACATTCGTTGAGAGTTTATTAGATAGTGTTTCGATGATTCTACTTATAATGATGTTTGTATACATATTTTTAAAGTGGCCGGTTCTACCGAATAGCATCCCTATGAGTTTTGATCCATCGGGTGCCGTATCCCAATGGGGAGATAAGAAAAGCATTTTAGGCCTGCCATTAATCGGGCTATTGGCTTTTGGTGTGTTTAGCCTTGTTGAAAGGTATCCTGATTCCATCAACTTACGAATCTATAAAAGTGAAGATAAAGACAAGGAGGTAACGTACAATAGGCTGATGGTGAATATCATCAAAACGGGCATCGTCATTTGTCTGCTTCTTGCTAACTGGAGGATCATGGAAGCGGTTCTATAATAGGTACAGATTAAACGGGTGATTCTTCATGAAGAGGAATCGCTTTTTTACTATAGAGATTTTTATGGCAGAGGGAGCTGGATTTTGTAAAGTGATGTAGAAAGATGCTAGAGAACAACATTTGTCAAGTTATAAAAATGTCAATATTGTGTAAAAAATCATGGATTTGATATAAATTTGGAATATTCTGTTGTATTATAGGTTATACACATATCTAGAAAAATGGATTTGTGATAATGGGATATGCTGAGATTTTCTGTTTTATGAAAGCATGTTTTGCCTTGAGTCCTCGGTGGGCATGCTAATAAAACCTTATTTCGGCATAGAAAAAGAATGGGGAGGAATTATTTTTTATGGGGAAAAAGAAAATGATTCAATTTGCGTCAGCCACCGTACTGGCCGCATCAACTATCGTCGTAGTGGCACCGGTGCCAACGGATGCTGCAACAACAAGCTTAACCAGTAAAATCAAGATAGCGAAGGCCACCATCAAAAAGCCATTCGACACGTACTTCTACTCTTCTAAACTCGCTTCCGTATCCACCATCAAGAAACAAACCAAAGCTGCAAAACAAGCGAAAAAAGACATAACCGCTTCGATTAAAAAATCAACCTTAACGAAAAAACAAAAAGATGAAAAACTAAAGGAAATCAAGGCCTATGATAAATACATAACACGGGCAGAGGGTTATGTGAAAGGCTATCAAAAGGCGGAAAAGGCTAAGGTAGCCCATGATAAAGCACTTAAGTCTCTGACGAATTCCGTCATTGCCCAAAAACCGACGGAGGTTAAGAAAAAATATAACGCGTTGAATTCCGCTGTGAAAAAGACCGAAAAGGACATTAAAGATACCGTGTACGGCGCCAAGATTGAAGCCCTTCTATACGATAAGTTCACCAAAGGAACGAAAAAATCCTTAAACGGGGATCTTAAAGTGCCGTACTACTATGATAAGGCCGAGTATTGGATCGCAAAAGGGGACTTGAAAACGGCTGCCAAACGGATGGACGCCGTTTCAGGCCAGTTGAAAAAGGTAAGCAAAACATCGAAGCTCGGTAAGGCCATCCATGCTTACGCGAAGAAAGTAAACGGAAAATATGAAGTGGCCCTTTATACCGAAAAGAAAAAAGCAGTAGAAAAGAAAGTAAGTGCGTACGAAAAGCTGGCAAAGGGACCACTTAAGACGAAAGCACAGATCAACGCGGCTAAACAAGCGAAAGCGGCTATTGATTTAACTGGAATCAATAAAGCGGATAAGAAGGCTTTCCAAGCAAGGATTGCAGCAGCGGATAAGTTGGTTGCAACAGCTGATGAAGGGCTTCAATTCACCCTATCTTTGATGCATACGAATGACACGCATGCTCACTTGGATAACGTGGCCAAACGGGTGACTGCCGTTAAGGAAGTAAGGGAAAGTAAGCCAAAGGCGCTTTTGATCGATGCGGGTGACGTATTCTCAGGAACCTTGTATTTCAATGAATTCAAGGGTCAGGCCGATCTTCAATTCATGAACTTAATGAAATATGACGTGATGACATTCGGAAATCATGAGTTCGATTTAGGGTCAAGCGATGAAGGGCACCAAGCATTAGCCGATTTTATTAAAGGCGCCAAGTTCCCATTTGTCAGTTCGAATGTAGACTTTTCCAAAGACGATAAATTTAAAGGGTTATTCTCGGATCTATATTCGAGTGAACCTGAACAAGGAAAAATCTATAATGGCATCGTGAAGGATATCGATGGTGAGAAGGTCGGGTTCTTTGGACTGACGACAGAAGAAACGAAAGACATTTCAAGCCCTGGCAGTATCGTATTCGAGAACTATCTGGAAGAAGCAGAAAAGGCCGTGAAAGCTTTCGAAGGCATGGGCGTGAATAAAATCGTCGCCATCTCCCATCTTGGGTATGATGACAATGCCGAATATGATAATGATTTAACGCTGGCGTCTAAGGTAAAAGGGATTGATGTGATCGTCGGTGGACATAGCCATACACAGTTAGACGGTCCAGTTGTGATCAGTGAGGATGAAAAAGGACAAACGAAAGACCCGACGGTCGTTGTCCAAGCTTATCAATATAGTGATTATCTAGGTACGCTCGATGTTGAATTTGATAGTAAAGGAAAAATTATAGGACAAGCAGGTCAATTGATCAAGCTTGCCGACAAACAGGATGATGCAGAAGCGGCCCAGAAGTTGGAAACCTACTCCAAGAAGATTCAGGAAGTAAAAGAAAGCAAAACGGGCGCAACTGCAGTGAAGGCAATGGAAAGTCCGCGTGATTCAGGTGACGTTACGAAACCAAGTGTCCGTAAAAACGAAACGGAATTAGGCAACTTGATCACCGATGCCATGCTGACGAAAGCAAAGGAATTTAATAAAGATACGGTCATAGCTTTCCAAAATGGTGGAGGCATCCGTGCCGGTATCGATCAAGGTGACATCACATTAGGGGATATCCTCACCGTTTTACCGTTTGGCAATACACTGGCGACGATGAAGCTAACTGGTGCGGAAATAACGCAAGCATTGGAACATAGCGTGAGCCAAGCACCGAGAGAGAGTGGCGGTTTCCTACATGTATCCGGCATGAAATTCACATATGACAGCACAAAGGATGCGGGTCAACGCGTACAAAAGGTTGAAGTGAAAGGACAAGATGGAACGTATAGCGAATTGGATAAAACCAAGCAATATACAGTAGCCACCAATGCCTTTACAGCCAAGGGTGGAGATGGCTTTACAGTCTTTGCAAAAGCCTATGCAGAAGGAAGAGTGACGGACATCGGCCTTCCTGATTGGGAGAACCTTGCGGATTATGTAAGCCAGTTAAAAACGGTCAACCCAACCATCGAGGGACGGATTACGGACGTTTCTGGGATTACACCAAATCCTGAACCAGGCACACCGGACCCAGGTACACCTGATACACCGGAAGATCCAACCAAAACATACGAGGGCAATACCACATTGGATATCACAAAGCTCTCATCTTTGAAAAATATAGTAGTCAAAGGTAACCTAACCTTGACTGGAACTCCTTTAGAGCCCTTTACTATTTCAGGTGTGATAGTGGAAGGGGATTTGGATGTATCAGGGCTGAATGGGAAAAGCGTAAATCTGACGGACGTCACAGTCAAGGGGGACACCATTTTTTAATAGATAGGGAGAGGAACTATCTGACTCACTGACAGGTAACATCGCCAAGTTTTAATAAAAAACTGGAGGGGTTGAGTACTTGAAGAAGAATGGGATAAGTAAGATTTTCTTTGCCATATTATTAGTTCTATCAACGATTTTGCCATATGCAGCGGTCGCAAAAGCGGAAGAGTTCCTATCTGTAGCGGAAGCCATCGCGAATAACAGTGGAAAAGGTAAAACGGTGAAAGGATATATTGTAGGAACAGCATCTAGTGGTACAAGCTATGTCCAAAAAGCACCGTTTACCGTGAATACCAATATCGGAATCGCGGATAGTCCGGATGAAACCGACAGTAAAAAAATTATGCCGATTCAGCTACCTAGCGGTAATATTCGGACAGCCTTGAATCTAGTGGATCACCCGGAGCTACTCAAGAAACAGGTGACGATTACTGGTTCACTGGAAGCTTACTTCAGTGTCCCTGGTCTTAAATCTCCCACTGCTTACACAATCATTAGCGATGGTGACACACCGCCAGAGCAACCTGATGTGAAGGTTTTGGGCTCCCTTGCAGAGGCACGCACGAATACGGAAGATGTGGTGCAGATTGAAGGAATCGTTACGACAGGCATTGGCTATTGGGGAGGAAAAGGTTTTTACATCCAAGACCAAACCGCTGGACTCTATGTGTATGGAACTTCATGGACAACGGACGTGAAGCAAGGAGATAAGGTTCGATTAATCGGAAAGGTCTCTGCTTATAGTAACGAATTGCAAATCCAACCTACGACCCTTGAAGTGGTTTCTTCTGGGAATGCCCTTCCTGAAACACAACGAATCGATGCGGCAGGAGTCAATGAGGCCACACAAGGAGAGCTAGTCACCATTGAAAAGGCGACCATCACTGAATTGGCAGCATCGGGCACATATGGAACATTCGAATTTAAAGCGAAAGATGAGAAAGGTCATTCCGTACTCGTTCGCCATGATAACCGGAATGGTTCGAGTTATGAGGATTTCCTGAAGAGCTTTAAAGAAGGAGACCTCATTTCCGTCACTGGAATCGCTTCACAATTCAATGATGCGTATCAGCTTAAGCCAAGAGGGCTTGAAGACTATGAATTGGTGAACAAACCAGCTGTGTATACGGATGTTTATCCTGGTACAGTCAGTGAAAATACAAAAATATCCCTTGAATCTGGATGGGAAGGAGCAAAGATTTATTATACGTTAGATGGTTCTACCCCAACCTCTTTAAGCACGTTATACACAGCACCGATAACGTTAACGAAAGATACAGACATCAAGGCAATCGCCGTGAACGACAAAACATCGGAAGTATTCACATTTTCCTATATCGTCACGAAAACGAATGACTTGAAGATTCGTGACATTCAAGGAATGAATCATTTTTCACCGTATGAAAATCAGCTCGTCTCAAATGTCGAAGGTGTCGTCACGTATGTAAAAGATGCCAATAACTTTTACATGCAAGATCCTAATCCGGACGATGATTTGACGACGTCAGAAGGAATCCTTGTCTACAACAAAGCGCATGGGTTGAAAGCGGGAGATTCCGTCTCGGTGGATGGTAAAGTTGTGGAATGGTATGTCGAGGGCTACGCTGAAATGAAAACGACGGATCTGCCAACGACTGAATTGACCAATACGACTATTAAAAAGACGGGTACTCTAGCCATTCCGAAACCGATAGTTATAGGCAAAGATGTCATCCCGCCTTCTGAAAATATCGATGATGATCAACTGACCGATTTCGAACCGATAGAAGACGGAATTGATTTTTATGAGAGTTTAGAAGGAATGCTCGTAGAAGTCTATCAACCGAAAGTGGTAGCTCCCCAAGATTATGGTGAATTGGTTGTAATTCCGGGAGATATGAAAACAAGCACGGCAGTGGGCGGACTCAAAGTTACGGAAGAAGACTATAACCCTGAAAGAATCACCCTGGATATGGATGATGAAAAATTCGTCGCAAAAACAGGAGATTTCTTTACAAGTAATGTTACCGGGGTAATCAGCTACGGCTATAGCAACTATAGAGTGCTGACGGACAAAAACAAGCTGCCAACATTACAGGATGGCGGAACAGCCAGGGAAGTGACGTCGTTATCAGCAGAGTCTGATAAACTATCGATTGCGTCTTATAACATCGAGAATTTCTCAACACAAACGGCTGATTTAAAGGTTACAACCATAGCAAATTCCATCATTACGAATCTCAAAGCGCCGGACATTATCGGCGTGACGGAAATGCAGGATAATGACGGGGCAACAGATAGTGGAACGACGGATGCCAGTCAAAGTGCACAGAAAGTGATCGACAAAATCAAGGCATCAGGCGGACCAACCTATCAATATATTGATATTGCTCCAGAAGATAAAGCGGATGGCGGGGCACCTGGTGGAAATATCCGCGTAGGCTTTTTGTATAATACAGACCGTGTGAAATTAGTTGAGGGAACAAAAGGGAAGCCGACGGAATCCGTTGCGTATAAAGGGGATAAGCTTACCTTGAACCCTGGGAGAATCGATCCTACTAATTCGGCCTTTGCTTCAAGCAGGAAGCCATTGGCTGCCCAGTTTGAATTTAAAGGGGAAAGTGTAGTCGTTGTCGCCAATCATTTCAATTCCAAGGGCGGTGATCAACCTTTATTCGGGAAAAATCAGCCACCTGTTCTATCAAGTGAGGTTCAAAGACTAAAAATTGCTTCCATCGTCAATCAATTTGTCAAAGGAATCACGGAAGAAAATCCTGATGAACATATTGTATTGCTCGGAGACTTTAATGACTTTGAATTCTCAGCACCACTTAAAGAGTTAAAGGGTAAAGAATTAAAAAATATGATTGAGGAAGTACCGTTTAAACAACGTTACTCGTACACATACCAAGGAAACTCCCAAGTACTTGATCATATTCTTGTATCCAACAATATGGCAGACTCCACAAAAGTGGACATCGTTCATATTAACTCCTCCTTCATGGAAACACATGGACGGGCAAGCGATCATGACCCTGTATTGATTCAGACCGACTTAACGGCATCAGGAGCAGTAGAACCAATCGTTCCAGAAAAGACGTATCATCTATCCAAATTCAAAACAAAAAAACTTACGATTGCTTCACCGAGCGTTTTGATCAATCTTGATGGGGACTCTACCATCGAAGAGGGCATCTTCATCAAGAGTGACTATGCCAAACTGCAGGGTTCCGGTTTGAAAAATACGAAGGTGATTCTTGAGCCGACGAAAGCAGGTGCCATCATTGATTTCAGTGGTGCAGAGGTAAAAGAAGTCATCATTGATAACGACTATATCAAAGAAATCAGAGGCGCTGAAAATGTCCAGAAATGGACGACCAAAAAAGGTGTCAATACGTCTGGAATCAAGTTCTTGAATGCAAAAGGGGAAGCGATTGCTTCTCCTTTCGCTTCAAAGGAGAATAAAGCCCCAGTTGTAAAGAAGAAAATAGAAAATGTAGATGTAAAAGTGGGTTCGACGGTTACTCTTAATTTACGTGAGTACTTTGAGGATCCCGATAACGATTCACTTACTTTTTCGTCTACATTCGGTTCAATTGTAGGCTCTACATTGACCCTTCCAACCGATAAAGTGGGAAATTATATTGTCGCTGTAACAGCAAAGGACAAGTCTTCAGAAGTGATTGCTAGTTTCAGCCTGAAAGTATCAGAGGATAAACCACTCGAAGCATATTACCAAAAAGCGTCCGGAAAAACGGGCAACGAATTGAAAACGACGCTCCACACCATCATTAAAAGTCAGAAAAAATTGACGTACGCACAAGTATGGGATGGCATTAAGGATGCAGATGAAGATCCCAATAATCCTAAAAACGTCATCTTGCTGTACTCTGGAAAATCCATTTCGAAAGGTTCAAATGGAGGGAATTCGGGACAGTGGAACCGTGAGCATGTTTGGGCTAAATCCCATGGGAATTTTGGGACAAGCGTAGGTCCTGGGACAGATCTTCATCACCTTCGTCCGGAAGATGTGTCGGTGAATAGTAAACGAGGGCATCTGGATTTCGACAATGGAGGCCAAGGCTATAGCGGATGTGACTGTAAGGTTGATTCGGATTCATGGGAGCCACCTGACAATGTAAAAGGCGATGTCGCCCGCATGCTGTTTTACATGGCCGTTCGCTATGAGGGTAACGGTGAGCTTGACTTGGAACTTTCCGATACGGTCAATACGTATCCAAAGCCGCTTCATGGAAAGTTATCAACGCTTTTGGAGTGGAATGAACTCGATCCAGTTGATGAATTCGAGAGCAACCGCAATGAGGTCATTTATGAAAAATGGCAGCACAATCGTAATCCATTCATCGACCATCCTGAATGGGCCAACGAAATTTGGGGATCAGCACAAACCAAAGATTTTAAAAAAGCGAGTTAATTTCTTTAATCTCTGACAAACGAGTAAACATTGAAAAGCAAAAAGAGCATGTGTTTGTCACCATGCTCTTTTTGCCTTTGTTCTATTAGAAGTACTATTAATCTACTATTGTCACCTTGACTTGTTTTTTACCCCAAATTAAAGCATCCGCTTGTTTAGGGATGAATACATCGATCTTATTCCCTTTAATCGCTCCCCCAGTATCCACAGCGAGTGCTTTCCCATAGCCTTCCACTTCCACTGTTGAACCTAATGGAATCACATTCGGATCGACGGCAATTACTTTTGCATCATCATATTTCTTCAAATCTACGCCCATTCTCGTAATACCCGAACACCCTTCACAACTTGCCGTGTAAGCGGTACTTGAAACCGTCAAAGTCTTCGAGCTGTTACTAACTGAATTGGCTTTCGTTTCTAGCTTACTCATGGTTTTTGCCCCGGCAATTCCGTCGGCAGTCAATCCTTTTTGTCTTTGAAATGTGGAGACGGCTTGTTTTGTACCGCTGCCGAATATCCCATCAACCGTTGATGTGTATACATCCCACACCTTCAATAATTTTTGCAAATCGGCCACATGCTTACCGATGTCCCCCGTGCGAAGAACCTGTATTTTTTGATTCGTTTGTAAACCTGCTATTCCATCGGCTTTCAGGTTCGATTTTTCCTGGAATTCCTTCACGGATTCTTTTGTAATGGAACCGTAGTAACCTGTTGCCTCATGATAGGGATAAACCCCTTTTGTCAGCAATAATTCTTGTAATTCTTTTACATCACTATGGCTTGTACCTTGCGATAGCGTGCGATCTCCAAGGGCCGCTTCACCTTTAGTCGGCATCGCTAATCCTATCATGAATATCGAAACCGTGATGATCATGCATATAATGTTCTTCATGTTTGTCCTCCTTGTTGTATCTCACGTATACAATTCGTTTGGCTACCGATTCTTTCGTGCAGGGAACGGAAAAACACCGCAAAGGGACCAAAGAACTGTTAATACATGTAACGGAATCTGAGAAAACGGGGAGGTTCGATGTGATTACAAATCCCTTGTTTCATGGGATTTGGTTGTTTTTGTATAAAAAAATGTGAAAGATTGCGCGATTTCATCTTGTTCCCGGCATTTGACCGATAAATCGGCAAGTTTGACCGATAAATCGGCGAGTTTGACTGATAAAAAGCCTCCATTGACTGATAAAAAGCCTCCATTGACTGATATAACCTGAATCTTGACTGATACATGGATGAAACGGATAAGGGGTTACTGAAAAAGAGTCATTATCTTTTAAAATCATAAGCTAGTTTGCTAGTGAAATGATAAAAAATGTCCCAAAATCAAGGCATACAGCAAAAAGCCACCTAATTATAGTTAAGTGGCCGGCATTCTCTTATCCATTTTCATTCATGTGATTTTTGTAAAAGTTATCGACTGATTCGCAAGTTGATTAATTTTAGCAAGAATATTCCTTATAAGGCATTGTGTCTCTTTTCTTGTGTAAAAGTTGGAATGAGTTAGATTGTATGGGAAAAGTGATGATAGTCATGGAGCCTACCGGGCAATATTGGCTGAGCTTAGCTCACATTTTAAAAGAAAATGAGATGAAGTTTGTTGCATTTAATCCGTTACACGTAAAGAAAAGCAAGGAATCCTATTGGCGATGAAGCTTCAACAATTTCATTGTCGTCTCTTCTAATCTATTCTCATTCTTGATTATCTGAATGATTTCCCCCTGTTTCATAAATAGAATAATGTCTCCCGTCTCGGCTGCTACATCCATCATATGGGTAGAAAAAACAATGATTGTACCATTTTTTTTAATCTGATTAAGAATTTCAACGAACTGGTTAACCCAGTAGGGATCCAATCCATTAGTGGGCTCATCCAGTAGCAAAACATTCGGTTTGGCTAAAATGGATTGCCCGAACAATAATCGTTGCCGCATGCCCTTAGACAAACTTTTTACTAGTTCACGTTTCTTATCAACAAGACCTATCAACTCGATTACTTCATTAATCCTTTCGCTTTTCACTTTCCGTAAAGATCCATAAAAACTAAGGAACTCTTCAACTGTCATCATTTCCTGGGCTTGGAAGTCATCAGGCATGAAACCGATTTCTTTTAAATAGTTCTCGCGATCATATTTAATGACTTTTCCGTTAATAGAAGTTGTACCACTAGATGGATATAGAAGACCCGCAATTATTTGTAATAATGTACTTTTGCCAGCACCATTTCCACCGCATAATACGATACAAGTTCCCTCTGTTACTTCAAAAGAACATGGATATAATGCCGTCTTTTTCTTATAAACCTTCGAGACACCATCCACTTTTAATCCTGTCATCGCCTTTTCCTCCATTCCAGCATGAGCATCGAAAATAATAACGTCAGTGACAAAAATCCAATGACATATAATATATAGATAATAATTCCGAAAGGAGAGTCTAAGAAAGTCATAAGTGAATCATATGCTTGACCAAAAACCGACTCTGCATCAAGTGACATGACAAAGGACACCCGAATGATTTCAGCGGGATTTGCAAATAAGAAAAATTTCATCATGGGGGCAATCCAAGGATAAGGGAGCAAACCTAAGATAGCAATCAATGCAGTCGGCCAAATCATGATTAGAAAAAACCAGATAATGACGGAAATTGATAATGCCTGCCACCTTGTCGATACGATACACCCTACGGTTACCCCAAGGATGAGAAAGAAAAAAATTAGAGTAATAGAGAAAAAGTAAATAGATAAAAGCCAGTCGCTGGAAAAAATATTCCCACTCACTATCCCTATGGCCAAGCTAATTCCATAACTGAACGTGAAAACGATCGCTTGAGCCGTGAATTGACCACCTATTTTGCCCACTATGTAAGACAAAGTAAATAACGGATAGGTATTCAATAACCGCCATTGTCCATTTTCCATCTCATTGGCGATTGAAAAGGAACCAATGATCAACATGAAAAGTGGGATGATATATAAAGCGACGTTGATTATAGTACCAGTCGTATTGGTATAACCAGTTAAGGAGGGGGAGCTGCTTTGCAATAAAAATAAGAGAGACAATACAGCGACCCACAAGCCCAAGAAAGAATAATACGATCGCTGTCGTACGGTCATGCGCAGTTCAGAAAACCAAATATTCCACATCTTTGTTCCCTCTTTTCGAACAATCTTCTACTTCAGTATCTTATATGTCTAACATGTAGTTCACCAATCATCTCAATATATAACGGTCAGATACCTAGATACCTGATAAAGAAATAGGGGCAGCCCGAAAATGGAACTGGCCCCTATTCTTCAATGAGAACCGCTATCTTCTTCTCCGTCTGAATGTGAATGGTCCTTCATATTATGTTTCTGCATCATTTCATGGTTTTGCTCCCACCCATGGTCAGCTAAATCGTTTGCAGACATTAGCTGACTGCCTTCATTTGCAATGGCAAACTCTTCAGCGGAAGCTTTATCTTTAAATGATAGTACATTGTAGGCCATTGGTGTTTTAACCGATGGATTGTATACATAAATTGCATCTTTTCCTAAAATCCATTCTTTATCGTTGTAATCACGGACAAATTGAGCATCAATTTTTTTATTTTCATTAGCATGAACCCAATCATACATACAGCCTATATCATCAAAAACCATGGATTTACCATTATCTAAAATAATTTGGGTAGCATGTTGATCGTTAATAACGGCCATATTACATGTTTCACAAGTGTCCGTCGCTTCATTAATTGCAATAGGTTTAACCTCATCATTCCCACATGCTGTGATACTCATCATTATTCCTGCCACTGCAAGGAAACTAAATAGTTTTTTCTTCATCGTTTTTTCCTCCCAAATATAAATAAACTACAACTTGCTACAATCATCACTGCACTCATAAACCATAAACTAAAACTAGATGATTGTTCTTTTTCTACTTCCATGGTCATGTCCATTAGAGGGGCTGAATCTATTAATAACTGTTCAAATGGACTTTTCAACATATTTTGCAACATGATAATTCCTGGGGCTTGGAAAAATAGTTGATATTCCGGAACATCCGCTGTTAAGGTAAGAAAATATGGGTCGGCAGTATAGACAATATCACTCTTGCCATTCCCATCTAAATCAACCTTACTAGCTGAATCCCAATAATTACCGTCCAGTTGATTATTTGAGCTGTCTATTGCCTGGGCATCGTTGACATTTCCGACGAATGTATTATTCATTGCCTTATTTCCATTCGATTTTAAAAACTGTATTCCAGTAAAATTGTCCATGATTTTATTGGATTTCAATCGATTGTTTTCAGCTTTTTCGATAAAAATGCCTACTCGATTGGATATAAACTCATTTCCGGTCACCTCAGTATCAGAAGCTAAATATAGTAACAGTCCTTGAGCATTCACACTATTATTATTAGAAGAAAACTGATTATTACTAACGACTGTCCGTTTTGATTCCATTAACTCCGTGCCTGTTGTATTTAATGTAGATACATTTTCGTCAAGTATATTATCATTGGAGAACATGAGATGCATACCGTAACGGGATTTTTGGATGTTATTTCCGCGTAAGATATTCTTGTCGCTTTGCTCTAAATAAATCCCATCAGAAACATTCGTTATAGTAAGGTTTTCAAACTTATTTCGGTTAGATTTCCATAAATCGATTCCATTCCCTCGATTTATGCCAATAATCTCGCTGTCTTGGATGGTCATGTCATTTGCATGGTCCAGTATAATGCCCAAATGTTTAGTCTCAATATTAAGTCTTTCCAGAATATGATGAGAACCAGTAACATAAATAGCTGTGTCTTCTTTATCACTCCCACAATGTTCCACCATCATATTTTTTAGAGTAACACCCTTGTTGAGAATGGTAACTACCGGTTTATCCTCACAAGAGCGAAGAAGGACTTTACCTGTTCCTTCTAGGGTTACTGGCTTGGAGATTATTACTGTCTCCTCATACTCTCCCTCCTCTATTTTAATCGTGGCACCGTTTGGAGCTTCATCAATTTTAGATTGTAAAGTGCCTGTGGCTTCTGATACAGCTGGCAAGCAAAATGATAATAAGAGGAGAAACAAGATATAATACATTATTTTCACTTCTTTAGTCTCCTCGCTCTCGAATGGATTCACACTTTAGTCTAGCTAATAAATGTATAAATTTAATGAGGATACCAACCATGCTCATGGTGTACAGACAACATTTCCTTGAAGTGTAAATGTTCATAACATTAGTATAGACAGAATGAAAAGATTAAATAATATGATGATCATTCTATTGAAAGAGAAGGCAAGAGAAGGAATTCGAGGAATCTTAGAAGAATTGAAGACTTTCTTATTATAGGAGAAGGGAAAAATGGAGAAGAAGCGATTAAACGTACCGAAGAATTAATGCCTGATATGATCCAAATGGATATTTAAATACCTGTAATGGATGGACTAAAAGCGACTAAAATTCAAACCATATGTGAAAATTGTAATGATTACGGTTTTAGAGGATATCATAAATTTATTTGATGCGTTAAAAAAAGGGGAGGAGTTTATGAGAAGTATAACGAGTGGATATTGGTAATGACAGAAATGAAATTTACAAGGTATTCATCGATCATTCCTCCAACTAAAGCAGCTTGAAAGGACAAGCTGCTTAAATGTTATTTTCCGTTTTGGGCTGATGAAGCGGGGAGAACTCCTCTTGTAGTATGGAGTACATGTTAAGATCTTGATGTTTTCCTTTTGCGAAGATGCCTTTTCTCAAGGTTCCTTCAAATGACATACCTATTTTCTCCATCACCCGTGCGGATCCTGTATTCTCCACGAAACATCTTGCTTGAATTCGAACGACATTCATCCGGTTAAAGCCAAAGGCAATCACTTCATTGGCAGCTTCTGTCATGATTCCCTTTCCCCAATAATCTTGAGAAAGTACATAACCGATTTCGGCCACACGATGCCCGACCAGCCACGAGACAAAATCAATGGTTCCGATGATCTTCCTAGTCTCTTTATACTGGATTCCCCACGGAGCGACATGCTTATTCTCATATTGTGCCATGGCAAAGTCAATAAAATCTCTAGTATCAGCCAGTGTCTTATGGTTATCCCACGTGACGTATTTTGTCACTTCTTCATCAGAACCGTAAACATGAATATCTTCAGCATCTTCCCACGTTATTTTCCTCAGGATTAGTCGTTCCGTTTCTAAAGTAGGGAAATTTTCGAATGGATTCTCCATTTTATCACCTCTTTTTCTGTTAGTTATTACCATTATATAGAAAATTCCAAAAAGATACAGAAAAAATAGCATTCAATGAAAGAATGCTACTTTACCATTGCTATTGCTATGAAATATTTCGTTCAAAATCTAAAACTTCTTAGGAAATTGCTTGATAATCCCTTTGGTTAAAACATCCGCCAATATAATAATATGGTCTTCTCCTTTATCAAAAGCAACAATTTCAGCGTCTGTGTCCTTTTTAAGTCGGGCACTCACTTGGTCTGTCAACAATTGCAGATGCATATATAACAGTTCCTTTAATTCTTCATTGCTCCAATTTGGATTGGCTTTGCTGAGAAAGAGGGCGATATCATCAGCGTTTTTATACCATTCCGTATTGTATTTCTTGAAGTTATTTTGGTTTCCGCTTTTTGCTGCCTCCACCACTTTTCCTGCAAGTACAATGTGCTCCCTTAGCAATTGGGCCAGCTTGTCACCGGCCTCCTCCCCATAATAGGGCTTAATGGCATTCCCGATATCATCTTGGTTTTGTAATAACCGTGCTAACACTTTTTCTTGATCATCCAGGCCTGAGATGGCACTGACAATATAGCTTCTTGTCCAGATCGTATGATCGATCCAAAGCTTCCGTAAAGCATTTTGCAGTTGAACCGACGATTCTTCCATACATTGCCTTGAAGGATTGGCTTTACCTTTGGCCTCCGTATGTAGGGGTGAGAAAATTAAGGCAAATGACATAATCAATAACGTTACCTTCATGAACAGGTTTTTAATAAAAAACATCTCCTTTATTTAAGATGAAATACTGGCTTATTATTTGATGTAGTTCCAGTTTTTACTCCTAAATCACCTAAAACTTATCCCATTCAATCAGTGATAAAGAGAAGGAAATCCCCCTTTAATAGAGAAATACATACAAAGGGGATGGTGAGATGTCAAACGATATTTCTTCTGAATATATTAGGGTGTTTAAATGGCGGTTTAAGGATATGAAATATACAGCGGATAAGGCGATGGAACAGCTTGATGAGGAGATGCTTTTTTGGTCACCGAATGAGCAATCCAATAGTATCGCCATCATCGTGAAGCATATGAGCGGGAATATGGTTTCACGGTGGACGGACTTTTTATATACAGATGGGGAGAAACAGTCCAGGGACCGAGATGCGGAATTCGAGCCTGCCATTACCAGTCGAAAAGAGTTAATCGAGGTTTGGGAAAAGGGATGGAATGTCCTTCTTTATTCCTTGCATGCCATCAAGAAGGAACATCTGCTTCGAGACATATTCATTAGAAAAGAACCCCATACCTTGATTGAGGCCCTTGAGCGACAAATGTATCACTATTCCTACCATATCGGCCAGATCGTCTATATAGCCAAGCTGCAAAAGGGGGATGCCTGGAAAAGTTTGACCATCCCAAAACGAGTAAAAGGAGAGTTTTAATGAAATTTCAATCAAAGAAAGATTGGTGGACTTACCCTGTCTTCTTAGGGATAATCATCGCAGTCTTCATCCCGCTATTCACGGATCAAGACCTGACAAGTCTATATATAGGCGTGCCGGTAGCCGGTTTGATTCTTTGGATATGGTTTACGACCTATTATGTGATAGAGAGAAATAGTTTGGTCGTTCGGTCGGCATTCATTCATAAAATCATCCCGGTCTATGAAATCAGATCGATAAGAAGAACCTTTAATCCATTATCTTCGCCAGCGCTTTCACTCGACCGGTTGGAAATCCTATATGGGAATGGCAAAACGGTGCTTATTTCCCCGGAAAATCGTGAAAAGTTCCTTGAGGAATTAAAGAAATTGAATCCCTCGATTGTCATTGTCCTGAAGAAATAAAGGTCTTAAGGAATGAAAAATATGTGGGAGGCGAGAAAATGAAATTAGCTTTTTTATGTCATCCAGTCAAATATTTAAAAGGTTCATCCCGTTACTATCGGGAAGTGTTGGGATTTGAAGAAGCTTGGCAGGAAGGGGACCATACGGTTGCGTTAAAGCTTCCGGATAGTGATGTGCAGTTAATGCTTGAAGATGATGAGGAAGGATTCTCGGCCGGTGGCGTTTTTATCGTGGATAGTGTAGACCGGTTTTACCATGAAAACAGCACATTGGATTTTGTGAAGGAACCATGTGATATTCCACCAGGTAGATACGCCATCTTTCAAGATCGCTCGGGAAACCTAATCCGCATCATCGATAAAACGAAGAGTTGAAGGGGAAGACACCCTTTTTATCCGACATAGCAGAGGAGAGCCAACCCATGATCAAAGGCCTGTATGAAGCACATTTACCTGTATCAAATCTTGCTCGATCCATCGAATTCTATGAACAACTGGAGTTAGAACTAGCCTATCAAAATGATACCTTAGCTTTCTTTTGGATTGAGAAGGGGCGTAGTTGGTTAGGGTTGTGGGAAACGGATAAAGTGCAAACCCCTTACCACCCTTCTCTGAGGCATGTTGCCTTACATGTGGACAAAAAAGATATTGAACATGCGAAAGAATGGCTGGGAGATAAGGGAATTCAGATAAAAACAGCTTTCGACTTTCCACCTGATAGGCAGCCGCTTATTCTACCTAATAACCCTCATGCCCACGCAGCCATCTATTTTCAAGATCCCGATGGTAACTCCCTTGAATTGATCACCCCTTTAAGATTGGATGTCGAAGAAGACTTTACCATGATGTCCCTGGAGGAATGGAGTAAAAGACGTAGGGTTTAATAAATGGGAGGCAGATGAAATGAATTGATTACATATAGGTATTGTGAAATCTTCCTATTCGATAACACGTTTTTCTATAGAGTAGGCTATAAATTAGATAGTGAAGGGGCGGATCGAATCTTATAGTTAATCCCCATTTCTCATATGATTATATAGCGTGATTTCCTTCAAATGCACTTAGACGGACTTCTGAATATCCATCAACTGAAACATTTTCTAACCTATAATCTTAAATTAAAATTCGAATTTCCTTTGTAGATTCACAAAAAGTCATTCAATATGCTGACTATAATTTTTTACGATTAAATACGAATGATTCTTATTCCACCTAAAAAGAGATAAAAGAGCCACACCTATTAAATATATCTAATAGATATGGCTCTTTTTTAAGTTTTTAAGGTATTACTTAATTAACCGTGATACCAGCCTGTTTTACAGTTAATATATACAAGTTGATGCCAATCACCTTTTCCATTGAATTGTATATACATATCATAATAACCTAGATCACTTTTTTCTAGTTTGGTTTTATCTTTTTTGCCAACATAATTTTTCTTAATCTCGTTAATTGTTTTTGTTTTTACTCCTGGTGACCATTTATATGGATCAGCAAAGTGGAGTTCGTGTGTTTTTACATAGCCGTATTTACCTTTGTATTTGATTTTTGACCAGCCATATTGTTCAGAAGAGGACAAGTTATCCTGATCCTTACCGATAGGTACGCCACCATATACTTTTACGATTGTCCCAACCTTAATTTTCCCCAATGTTTTATACGATGTTCCTGCTGAAGATTTTACAGAAAGGACTGTTGCTGCATAGGCTTTGTCATAGCTTGTGGTTTTAGCTTCGGTTGAATTGAATGATAAACATAATGTTAGTAAACAAACACTTGCAAAAATCGAGATAATTTTTTTCATTCTAACAACACTCCTAATCAGTTACATAGATTTATTTTATAGAATTTTTTTCCTTTTTTATCATATCATGCGTAGTTATATAATACTATGTTTTCAAAAATGGTTTTGAATAAGTAGTAATCTTAAAAAAGAACTTGGGGAATTTTCACCAAGCTCGGTTATTTAACTATCATTTTTTTTACTGTTCCTTGGAGAAACAAAGAAGGCGAAAGGCATCCGTAAAATAGAAATGAGAATGATTTAGGACCTTCAAACGTTCTTTCTTTATTAAATACTTGTAGCAACATTCTTTTAGAACATAGCCTAAAATAAAGACGTACTTATAAACTAGATGGAAAATAAGTGGATATTATGATACGTTTATACTGGTGACTTATAGGTCAATTCAAAAAAAGGTAGGTATATTATGTCGGAAACAGTTCTTAAGGTTCAATCCTTGAAGAAGAAAATTGGGAAAAACGTCATTGTCGATGATGTGAGTTTTGAAATCAAAAGCAATGAAATATTCGGTTTGCTTGGTCCGAATGGAGCGGGGAAAACGACGATTATCCGGATGATTACCGGTCTTATTAATCGCACGGGCGGCAGCGTTATGATCAAGGGGCATGATCTTGATAAAGATTTTGAAGGGGCAATGAACCAACTAGGGGCCATTGTCGAAAATCCAGAATTCTATAAATATATGACGGGCAGAAAGAACATCATGCATTATGCTCACATGTCACATAATAAGATTTCCCCTGAGCGGATCGAAGAAGTGATCAAGATCGTAAAATTGGAAGAGGCCATCGATAAAAAGGTGAAAACCTATTCATTGGGCATGCGTCAACGTCTTGGTGTAGCACAGGCCATTTTACATAAACCATCTTTATTGATTTTTGATGAACCAACCAATGGCTTAGACCCACAAGGAATACGTGAATTCCGTGATCATTTGAAGTTGCTGGCAAGTGAGGGAGTGGGTGTGTTGATTTCTTCGCATCTCCTTTCAGAAATGCAATTAATGTGTGATACCTTTGCCATTATCGAAAAGGGTAAATTGATACATACGGAAGAAAAAAGAACAGAAGAAAAACAAGAGGATATTCATGAAGTGGCCTTTACGGTTAGCGATGGGGAGCGGGCAAAAACGATTTTGCTAGAAGAGTTTCCTAATCTTCCAGTGATCAAGCATAGTGCGGAATCCATTTCCGTATCAGCGACACGTGGACAGACGGCCAGTATAAATAGTAGTTTCATAAAGAATCAAATCGATGTCTATGAAATCGTGGTTACTAGAAAATCATTAGAAGATAAGTTCTTTGAAATAACACAGCAGGGAATGAGGGAAACGGTATGATGTCCTTGATACGCAATGAATGGATGAAGATTTTTCAAAAAAAATCGAGCTATGTGTTTATTGGTTTCCTTCTATTAATGGTAATCGGCTCGGCGTTTATAGAAAGTAAACTGAACCCAGTCGATAAAGATGCAGACTGGAAGCAAGATGTGCGTGCAGATATAAAAGAGCAGGAAAAACAAATGAAAAGTCCGGAATTTGATGATGAAGACAAGGAATTCTTCAAGGAACAAATGGAAGTTAACGAACAACTTCTCAAGGAAAACATAAACCCAGACCTTCAAACGAACTGGACGTATATGGCGGAATGGACGACATCCATCACTTCATTCATTACTTTATTTGTCGTCATCGTTTGTAGTTCCCTGGTGTCTTCCGAGTTTTCGGATGGAACGATTAAGCAGTTGTTGATCAGGCCTTATAAACGTTGGAAGATCCTACTTTCCAAATACATTACCTCCCTATTATTTGCGGCACTATTACTTGTGATTTTACTCGCATTCAGCTATCTAATTGGTCTTTTATTCTTTGGAAGTGGTTCCTATACAGATAAAATCATGGATCCGACTTCTTTTGGATTCGCTCCTGTTTTAGTTGGCGAATATGTTGTGAATATGATGGTCTATTGGATCCCAGGATTCTTGGTGATCACAGCCATCGCCTTCATGTTAAGCACATTATTTAAAAGCCAAGCCCTTGCAGTGGGGATTGCTATCTTCATTTTATTTGCTTCTTCTACGTTGACTGCGATCATTCAGTCATTTATTGAAAAAAATGAGTGGTTAAAATTTGTCTTATTTCCTCATCTCGATTTAAGAGGATATATTTCTGAAACGGTGAACATGTTCGAAGGGGCATCCCTTGGTTTCTCTATAGGTGTGCTTGCCGTCTATTATTTCCTATTCTTAGCGCTAACCTTTTTCTTCTTTCAAAAAAAGGATATTACGAATTGATGGTGTAATTCGTTGGAAAAGTCGAAATCCCTTTGGGGGTTTCGGTTTTTTTTTGAAAAGGAAGAGGTAGAAGATAGGTTTATAAAAGTAAAACCGTTCGCTTTACGGAACGGTTTTTGCAAAAATTACTCAATTACATCAAACCATAGAGAATCTGTATCGTCCACCTCGCCATTATAATTGATGGTGATTTCCTCCCCGGCCAATATATCAGCATATGCATAAAAGTCGATGGTTAAACGATCTTCATTATTATCATACCTGGCATTTGGGGTATAGGAATGATTAAATAAGGAACCATATCCTAGGGCAATCGCTGTATCATCGTCTCCCCAATAGAAGCAATGTTCAAATAGTGAGGTTTTCTTTAAGTATTTCCAGTCCTTTTTAGGCGAAACGACAACAGGGGATACCTCTAACAGTTCATCTTTTTTTATATCCCGTGTAGCGAAAATCCCGCGTCCATATTTTCCTGTGTTTTTCATGCAAATGGGTGCCACTGAGGAATCTCCTTTCTGCCAATCCTGATTCGTTTTCATGTGTTCCTTATCTAGGGTTTTTAGTTGTGTTTTTAAATAAGCATTCCGTTTGCGAATGAATTCAAAGATGAATTCAGGTTCTTGATCGAATACATCGATCTGCCCCTTCTTATAAGGATCGAGGAGGACATGGGGTCGTAACGCTTGATGGAGGGTGTGTACTTTATCTTCCATATAATCGACCGTGAATGTTGTTTCCAGGATTTCTTCTACTGTATCTTTATAGAGTTTACGAAATTCAGGAACTTGTAAGAGAAGGATGTTCAGGTGATTTTTCTTTTTTCCTTCGATAGGCACGTACGTGTGCTCCATGATTCCACCGCTCACTTTCCGTCCCCATGTTGCATCATAGTCCCAAGGAATGATTTCGAATAAACCAGTTTTACTATTGCGGTATAAGGCATAGTTATGCGTGAAACCGTCATTATTCATCGTACAAACGGCTGCGGATAGCCAGCGTAAGTATGAATCCATATGGATATGCTGTGCGACGACATCATGTAATTTACTTAGAGGGGTTGTATTGATTTTTTGAATGAAATCATGCAGGAAAATATCGTCGGACTCTATGCCATACACTCGTTTATAACCAGATAGAAGCGATTGTTTTGGTTTTTCGTCTTTTTCCAAGGAAAAGTTTGCACCATTGCCGACAGCGTAGTAGATGGGTCCGGAGGGAAGACCTCTTTTTTCTAAAAAAAATTCGTCCACGGATTCCAATTGTAAATATACGCCCTTTAAGGCATCATTACGTGTTAAATTGATATGCTGACTATGTGGTGAAAGAACTCCGAGGTCTTCGAAGAAATCTAGAGAAAGCTTGTTGCGCATTAACGAGGGATCTCTGTATTCAGCATTCAGATGGATTTTTTGAGCGCCAAAGAATCTTTCAGGTTCGATAAACTCAACCCAATAAGACCTTTTTCGGAATTTCCGTGTATAAGAGCCCCGATAGGCCATATCGATATCATAGGAATTTTCACCAACTTTTAAATAAGCGGGAATCGGGTTGTCGCTCCATACATTTTTCCGTAAATGATCCAAATCTTCTTCTTCAATCGTCAAGAAATATGAGGGAATATGATAGCTCATACAATTACCTACCTTTTATACTATTGTTAAGAAAGAAGTCTCAGCTTGATGAAGCGGCTACTATTCATCAAGCTGAAACCGCAATGATTCATTTACTTATCTTCTATTTCTTCTTTTTCTTGTTGAACATCCAGTAGACGTACTGCGAGTACACGTACTGCGAGTGGACGTACTGCGAGTGGACGTCCTGCGAGTACACGTCCTGCGAGTGGACGTCCTGCGAGTACACGTACTGCGAGTAGACGTACTGCGAGTAGACGTACTGCGAGTAGACGTTCTGCGAGTAGACGTTCTGCCAGTGGACGTACTGCGAGTAGACGTTCTGCGAGTAGACGTTCTGCCAGTGGACGTACTGCGAGTAGACGTTCTGCGAGTGGACGTTCTGCCAGTGGAAGTACTACGAGTGGAAGTACTGCGAGTAGACGTTCTGCCAGTGGACTTATGTCCAGTAGAATGTTTACCCTTTTTTCCTTTTTTTCCTTTCGTCATTCAAACCCCTCCTTTCATGAAGCTAATGGTATAGTATGCAGGGGTGTCCGAGCTTGAATGTGTTTTTGAAAAATCAGGCGAAAAATGATAAAGGGAAAGGATATTTGTCACATAACTTCGGATAGCCCCCACAAAAAACATGGGCATCTTGAAGTTACTATTTATTGACAGTGAGAATCATTATTGATTAAACTGGTTAATAGAAAGCAAATGGATGGGGGATGTGCACTATGTTCGTTCAAATGAAAAAAACAGTGGTAACAGAAGGCCATGCAGATCAAATCGTGCAAAAATTCAGTAGAGAAGGTTTGATTGAAAAGCAAGAAGGGTTCGTCGATCTAAGTGTTTTGGTCAAAAAGGTGCGACGGGGCGATGAGGAAGTAATCATCATGATTCGCTGGGAATCAGAGGAATACTGGAAGCAGTGGGAGAAGAGCGACGCACACATTGCTGGACATAAAGCCAATCTTGGCAAGCCAAAGCCTGATTATATCGTCAGCTCAGAAGGCGGATTATATGAAGTGAAAGCAGTGAAATCGACAGGAAAGTAAGATATGAGTCAGCCAGCATGTTTATGATGGCGACTTTTTTTATATACGGGAAAGGCTACTTATGCATACTCCTTCCATGATAAGACACCCTATATCATGGAGGTGAATACCACATGGATCAATCAAATTTGAAAAAAGATGAAAAGCAAAAACGTGAGGATAATTTAGTCGGCGGCGAAGACTTTACGACACAACAGCTTTTGAACGGGATGAATGGCATCTCGGAAATCTATCGTGATAATAGTGATGAAGACGAAAAAGAAACGACTGAATAAATATGAATGTATGTAAGCATAGCTGAAAAGTTATGCTTATTTTTCTGTCTGTGGTCGAATAACTAAGGGCTGTGGTTGAATGAATACAACGAGTGGTCGAATTAATGGATCCCGTGGTTGAATAAATCCTATTCGTGGTCGAATGAATCAAAAAATGAGGTCGAATGTCACCGTGCATGACAAGTATACTGCAGATATTTCAACTTTTTAAAACTGACCGATTGACCATTATCTATTTTTATTAGCATTTAGCAGGAAAAACCTCCTGTCACAGAGAAATCTAGGAGTACAGATGTGACGAAAAAGGAGTGGGTATGTTGAACTTTTCCATTAATGAAGAAGACAAAATCATGGAGTTCCTCCTAGAAAAAAAGGATGATTTCGAGCGGCAAATTTTGGAAGAGGCAGTCAATGTTAGAGAAAAAATCGAGGAAATCCTGCTGGTTGGGAATGTGGACCTTCTGAATAATGCGCATAAGCTGGTTCGGTACATCGTGGAACAGAATGAGGCAGCCATCATTGCTTTTGCTGAACAAGAGGGAGAAGCGTGGGCCACGCACTCCTTGACTCTTTCATTCAAGTTGGAATGGGTTCAGGCCATTCGCAGAACGTTATGGAAATTCCTATATGAATATGAACAATTACAAGATACATTCAATAATGTGGAAGTGTTTTTCGATTTAGAGAAGAAAGTGAATGAACAGGTCGACCAATTTCTTAAAGCGTTCTTCATTCGTTACTCGGATTATAAGGATCGATTGATCTTATCGCAACAGAACTTGGTGGAGAACTTATCCGTCCCAATCATTCCAATTACCCCAAGTATCTGCATCCTGCCTTTGATTGGGGATATGGAAGAATCACGCATGTATATCATCGAGGAAAAAGTACTGATAGAGATAGGAAAACTGGGGATACAAGTTTTGATATTGGATTTATCAGGAATCGTCGATATGGAAATTTCCGTCCTTAGAAAGTTAATGAACATTCTGGATGGGACGGCGATGATGGGGTGTAAAGCGGTAATCACTGGCCTCCGTCCTGAGATCGTTACGAAAATGGTGAGATCTGGAGTGTGCTTTGGTAATAAAGCAGAAACGAAAGGAACGCTGCAACAGGCGTTGCAAGATTATTTAATCGTATAAGATGAAGTGATCTCTCAATATCGGTTATATTTTGACCGGAATTACGGAGAAAAAACAAGTTCTACATGATGGAAATGCCGTTATCGATGGAGTCCAACGAGAGATTGGAAATTAGAGACTGCCCAAGAAAATGCTTGGCAGTCTCTTTATGCATTCCCCTACTTAATCAAGGAATACATATACGTATCGTGTGGGACTCCATTTTGATACATGTACTTTCGAAGGATCCCTTCCTCGGCAAAGCCTGCCTTTTTTAATAACTGACTGGATTGGACATTTTCCGTAAACACCACCGCACCGATACGCGTCAGACCGAGCTCATTGAAACCGAAGGCGGCTATTTCTTTGAGCCCCTCTGTCATATACCCTTTATTCCAATGATCCGGATGGAGTTCATAGCCAATTTCCGCTCTTCTGTTTTTGGGAAGGTAGGCGTGAAATCCTATCGTTCCAATCAGTCCAGGTATCCCTTTTCTTTCGATTCCCCAACGAATGGCCCGTTTCTCTTTATAGTTCTCAGCAAATTTTTCAATGATTTCCCTTGCCTGTTCGATACTTTCAAACGAATCTTGCCCATAAAAACGTGTAAGGTCATCATTGGAAAAGCACTGGTAGATTTCTTGGCTATCGCTTTCGGTAATTTCCCTTAAGGTCAGTCTTTCTGTCTCGAGTATCGGAAACATCTGTATCATCCCCTTCCATTCTTGTTATTCGACCTTGAGAAGAGGAATCCTGCCCTATACATGTTTTTCAGTTTCCCGGACAAGATATGCTTATCCTTTACTTAAAGGGGGGATTATCATGGGTAAAAAGCATCGTAATCGCATCAGTTCACCGAAGAAGAATAACCATATTCCAGAAGAAGCCATCATTGCCGAACATGAAGCACACGGTAAAGAGTATTCTGCGGAAAAACGTAAGAGAAGCAATCCTGGCCAGAGTCAAGACTAGAACAGAACCGCTTAGCCTTAAGGGCCGAGCGGTTTTTTTATGCTTGGGGTGCAAGTAGATCGATTCGCAATCGTCGATGCACAAAGTACTTTGTCTGCAGAAACGGTACATGTATGGAGTTATTGTTATTTAAAACATAATAAAAGTATAACGAAAACAAATCTAATATGTTGACAGAATAGGATGGATGATACAAAATATAATTATCTTGAAATAAAGATACATTATTTTAAAATAACTAAATATAGGATAAATGAGGAGAATATATAATGAATGTATTAGTAGTAAAAGCAAACAACCGTCCGGCAACAGAAGGAATCTCAAGCAAAATGTACGAAACGTTCATGGCTTCATTAGAAGGCAAAGACGTAAATGTAACAACGTACGATGTGTTTGAAGAAGATACACCATACTTCGGACAAGAAATTTTCAACGCGTTCGGCAAAGTGCAAACAGGCGGAGAGTTAACGGATATAGAAACACGCCTTTTGGCTGCTAAACAAAAAGCAATGGACGCAATCACTGCAGCGGACGTAGTGGTATTCGCGTTCCCATTATGGAACTTAACAATCCCGGCTAAACTGCATACATTCATCGATTATGTCTTTGCGGCAGGATTTGCATTCAAATATGATGCAAATGGGAACATGGTTCAATTAATGACTGACAAAAAAGCGATCTTCCTAAACGCTCGTGGCGGAGTTTACTCAACACCGGAAGCGGCTCCGATGGAAATGGCAGTGAACTACATGCGCAATGTATTCGGTGGCATCTTCGGCATGGAAATCATCGATGAGGTCATCATCGAAGGTCACAATGCAATGTCTGATAAAGCACAAGAAATCATTTCTGCAGGGTTGGAAGAAGTAAAGGCTTCCGCACAACGCTTAGTAGAATTGGCTGTTAAAGCATAATAAAATATATGGGTAATATCAAAAAAGGCATTTGAGTTTCGATTCAAATGCCTTTTTTGAGTAAAGGAGAAGGCCCTATTTTATGTAGATTTTTTTTAGGAGTCAGGATAACGAACAAATGCGAGTTTCTACCAATTCTTAATAACTTATATGATTATCTAATCCAACCGGTATAATGATATAGGTATTTAGGTATATTAAAAAAACATGTACGAAGAAATGCGAGGGAATATTTTGAGTAATCAGATGACCAAGTGTAAAGCTTGCGGTAAGGAAATTGCAAAAGGAGTAAAGAAATGCGTTCATTGTGGAAAAGATCAACGTAATTTTTTTATGAGGCATAAAATTTTCACCGGTATTTTAGTGATCATCATCTTGGTGATCATCACTTCATTAGGCGGGAAAGATGATGATACCAAGGTAGAAAATGATAATAAAGTGGCAGAGCCAAATAAGGTAAAAGACGACAAAAAGGTAGAAGATGATAAGAAAGCATCAGATAATGTACCAAACGAACATAAGGCAGCATTAAAGAAAGCAGAAACGTATGCGGAAAACATGGATATGTCAAAAGCTGCGGTTTATGATCAATTGGTTTCAGAGCATGGAGAAAAATTTCCAGAAGAAGCGGCACAATATGCTATCGACAATATAGAAATTGACTGGAAAGAAAATGCGTTGAAGAAAGCAAAAACGTATGTGGATGAAATGGATATGTCAAAAGCAGCGGTTTATGATCAATTGGTTTCAGAGTATGGAGAAAAGTTTACCAAAGAAGAAGCTCAATATGCTGTGGATCATTTAGAATAATATTCACATGAAATACCAACAAAAAACGTTGAATCTGATTCAGCGTTTTTTTGTTGGATTTTTTTAACGATAAACAATCAATAGTGGATGCCAGTTGAGTAAACAACGTGTACATCGACTTAATCCCGTGGTCGTGGGATTGATAGGGGATATGTTTTAAGGGTAGTTTAATTATATAGAGACAAATTTTTGATTTTCTTACTAGATAAAGCAATAATCATGGTGAAGGAAGGTGTTTATATGAAAAAATTAGAAGATAAAGTGGTCTTGATTACTGGTGGTGCTGGTGGAATCGGTGCTGGTATGGCCCATGCGATGGCGAAAGAGGGCGCAAACGTAGTCATTGTCGATGTGAATGAAGAAACAGGCAGGAAAGTGGAGGCCTCGTTGCAACAATACTCACCTAATTCGATGTTCATTCGATTCGATTTAACGAAGCATGATGAGTTAAAAGGGTTAGTGGACCAGGTTGTGGAGAAATACGGAAAGCTGAATGTGCTCGTTAATAATGCTCATGTATCGAGACAAATTCCCTTTATGGAAACGACTAGAGAGAATCTGGATTTATCATTCAATACCGGGTTTTATCCAACATTCTATTTAATGCAGGCGGCCGTTCCCCATCTAAAAGAAACGAAGGGAAATATTATCAACTTCGCTTCTGGGGCGGGGATTAAAGGGCAGCCGACACAAGCGGCCTATGCAGCGGCAAAAGAAGCGATTCGTGGTCTTACCCGTGTCACGGCCAATGAACTTGGCGGATTTGGAATCACCATCAATCTAATTTCTCCGATTGCCAACTCGGAAGGCGTGCAAGCTTGGGCTAAAGCGCATCCCGATATGTATGAAGGAATGCTGGCGGGTATTCCGGTGGGGCGCTTGGGTGATCCCGAGGAAGACATCGGTCGCGTGGCTGTATTCTTAGCTTCCGATGATAGTAAATATATTACTGGTCAAACGTTGATGGTAGACGGTGGATCCATCATGTTACATTAAAATGTTCGGGCGCGTTGATTCTATCGACGCGCTTTTATCATGCTTCAATACGTTCCCCTACCCACTTCGTTCATTAAACTGGTTGTTTTTTAAATGAATTGTCTAATAATTATCCATATGTTACTATTTTTGTAGATATTTTACGTGTGGATTGTTTTCATCTACGGGTATTTTGTCTAAGTATGATGTTTCGTTCATTTGTAAGGGGGATGTTGGGGAATGGGGAAGAAGACGAAGAATAGGTGGTTGATTGCTGTTTCTGCAGTGGGAATTCACTTGTCGATTGGTTCGGTGTATGCTTGGAGCGTATTCACGAAGCCACTTGCAAGCGAATTCGGTTGGGATTTGACTGATATTAGCTTAACATTTAGTATTGCGATTTTGTTTCTTGGGTTATCGGCTGCATTTCTTGGTCATTTTGTTGAAAAATATGGACCAAGGAAAGCGGGGATTCTCTCGGCGATTTTTTTTGGTTTAGGTATTACGGGGTCCGGTGTAGCGATTCATCTGGAGTCCTTGCCTCTCCTTTATATTTCTTATGGCGTTTTCGGTGGGATTGGGCTCGGTGTAGGCTACATAGCACCGGTATCGACCTTGGTGAAGTGGTTTCCAGATCGCAGGGGTCTAGCGACTGGCCTAGCCATTATGGGCTTTGGGTTTGCGGCACTGATTAACTCGCCAATCATCCAGGGTCTGATTGAATCGGTAGGAATTGCTACTACCTTTTTCATTCTTGGCACCGCTTACTTTATCATCATGATCGCTTCCTCTCTTTACTTGGAGCCTCCAGAGAAAGGCTGGCTACCTGTGGGGTATAAAGAGAAAATCAAAACGGGCAAAGTGAAGGCATTGCAAGATCTTTCGCAGTTGACCGCTAACGAAGCAGTTAAAACAAAACGGTTTTATTATCTATGGATCATGCTGTTCATCAATATAACTTGTGGGATTGCCATCATTTCAGCTGCCTCCCCGCTTGCCCAGGAAAGTATTGGGTTAAGCGCCGCTGCTGCTGCGGCACTAGTGGGCGTGCTCGGTGCCTTCAATGGTCTTGGACGGATTGGCTGGGCATCTGTATCGGATTTCATTGGTCGCCCGAATACGTATACCATATTTTTCACGATACAGGTCATTGCCTTCCCGCTCTTGATCATTACGGATAACCCGGTTATCTATCAAATTTTATTAGCGATTATTTATACATGCTATGGTGGAGGATTCGCTTCCATTCCAGCGTATATCGGAGATTTGTTCGGTACGAAGCAGTTAGGTGCCATTCATGGATATATTCTAACGGCATGGGCAGCTGCTGGGCTCGTGGGTCCGATGTTCGCTTCATGGATCAGGGAAACAACCGGGAGTTACTCCCAAAGTTTAATCGTATTCACTGGTTTTTTCGCCGTTGCATTGATTGTTTCCTTATTGATTCGTCTGGACATAAACCGATTGAAAAAAATCCAGACGAACGAAAGCCAGGATATCAGTGTTTAATGGTAAGTAGTTTGTATAATGATGGAATAAGAAACTCGCTGATTTCTTCCTCAGCGGGTTTTTTTAAGTAAGTTTTAAGGACATTCATTTTGCCCTAAACGATGAAACCGATTCATCTCCTTATTCAAACGATTAGTCAGGATCTTTTTCAGTTCTTTCTTTTCAGACCCATTCTTTAGACCCTTAGATAACTTGCATGCCCAAACCCTTGGTATGACTGGGTTTTGGAACTACTTCTTTTATCACTTACGGCTACCTATTCACAATCCACATATACCATCCACAACTCACATCCTATCAGCCGACATCCACAGGCGGATATCCACAATCCACAAGCGAAATTCTTTAATTCACAGCCACGTCTTCTTATCCACAGCCGCTTTAAAGGACAAAAAAAAGAGAGCGGAATCCGCTCCTGTTATGAATCTATGTAAATGATGAAAAAGGGCAGGGGAAAAAACACTAGCTTAGGAAGGTAGTGTGATGTTAAGAAGGCGATGCAGCAAAGGCATCGAGCCGACCACGTTGTATGGCGAAATAGGATTGGATGGTTTCCTTTTTCCTCGTGAGTGTATATTGCTGGTTGGACGGTGATACCGCCGCGTTACCGAACTTTCCGATTAAAGCGAGCAGTTTGTCCAATTGATCATATGTATCATTTCTAAGCGCTATGATATATTCCGAAGCGGTCCTTGTGGGTACCGGGTTGGTTGTCGGTGCAGTCATTTCCTCTTCTGTTTCGATTGTCTCGGTCGCCGTCTTCACGCGGGATATGAGCCACTCTTCGCACCAGCCGTTCAGTATGGAATAGATGAAGTCCGCTTGCTGAAACTTGAGGCGGATCGGTTCGATGTGTTGGTTCACTTCCATATAGTTCACTTCCCGTCCAAGTGCCTTCTCTGAAATCTCTTTATGAAAATGTTCACGGTCAAGCAGGGACTTGATGGACTCGGCCTGGTGGGCATACTTCGCCATTTGTTCTAATGTTTCATTATAGACAATCGTGCTTAAATAAGCCGATGCCTGTTTTGGTTCAGTGAGCAATGGTTTGTTGGCACGCAAGGCCTTGCCGAATTTCTTGAGTGCTTGTGAATAGACGAATCGCGCAAGGGTCAGCAGTTCCTTTTGCGTATCGCTCGGAGTTTCCGCTTTTTTTGCATCTTTAAGAAACGAGCGGAAAATGTACTTCCCGACCCGTTCCAACTCCAGGCAGAAGGCATCGCTGATATGGCCAGGAAAGCCCGCATTGAAAATGGTCCGGCGCAGTCCTGCCCGCTCGCCACGGTTTTCGCGATACTCTCCAAGCGTCCCTTCCTTAAAGGTAAACATTATCACTTCTTTCTTGGAGAAAGCCTTGCTTGTGAAAGCAATCGTAACGAGATCGCCTAAGCCTGCTTCATAGATGGTATCCATCGCTTCGAACAGGCGCTGTCTTGTGAATAGGGAAGTGGAGTCCGAAACGAATTCATGATAATCGAACATCACTTCTTCCGATTTTGAAACCGACATCCGGTAAGCGGCCATCAGCAACAGACGTTTTGCCGAAATCGTCAACCCTTTGAAAGCCTCATGATAAAAGAAACGGTATTTCTTGCAATAACGATCGGTCTTATGGTTAAAGCCAAGGTTACTTGTCGGTCCAAGGTTGAACTTATATAAAGCATCCCCTTCTTGTTGAACGGGTACGAAAACCTGCGGAAGGTCTCCTTTTGGTGACGTGAATTTCCTGATGATCTGCTTCAAATATTTTTCCGATGTCCCCAAACTGCTTGCCATTGCATGAAGCGGGCTCTGAATGACCCCATCCCAATCACTATGCAGCAAAGAGTACAAACACGCATCGAATTCAGTGGAGGATACATGTTTCAATAAGTAATGGTACGTTTCTTCATAAATCATCCGGTTCCGTCTCCTTTTAGTATCCGCCTACATCCATTGGGCAGAGGGTATGATCTAACCAAATTGTTCTTCATCTTATTGAAGCTTTCGAAAAGAATCACTTCACCGTCTATATAAACTTTAAAAAGGAAAAAGTAGCATGCTCTAAAAATATTTTTTTGAAAATGAATAGGTTTGTAGGGGAGAGGCAAAAGTGGCTGATTAGTTGTGTTAAAATTAGGTAGAATTAGAAAAATAGATAAAGGGAGTTTTTTTGAAATCATGATATTTTCATTACTAGTATTCATCTTAAAAGGGATCGTGACGAAGCTTCCGTTTGCTTTATTGGGACTTTCCCTCATTCCGCAAAGGTGGTCCATAGCCGTCAGGAAAAAAGATTGGCTCTTTTTCACTGAACAGGTTCTGCGGCTATTATTGGCCGCTGTCATTTTATTTTTTATCATCGATATTAATCTACTAGACCAAACGGTTGAAGCGTTCTTTTCCAACTTGGCCGTAGTATTTGGGTTGTTCCTTATCGTGGATGCATGCTTGTACCTATCGAGGGATAAAGAACCTTCCCTAAAAAGACGTGACCGGGAACAAGGCGTTTCGAAGCGAGTCAGAACGCCTTGGAATGTCCATGCCATGTATATCATCGGTTTATTGCTGATTGCCACTTGGGTGATCATGCTGTTTTATCCCCTTACGATTGCCGGGAACCTTCATGGGTTAGCCGATGTCGTAAAGAAGAATAAACTAGAGGAAGTCCAAGATATTAAAACGATGCCACTAGTGACGGTGAAAATGGCTGATGCAAAGGGCGATGCTGCCATTAATAAAATCCAGAATGCCTCATATTTCACGGAAGGTGATTACCGTCTGACCAATATCAATGGCGAATTGACGTATACCTCTCCCATTGAAATGGACGGATTCCTGAAAGCTGGAAAAGCCGAATACACGCCAGGATATAACTTGATTTCGGCCATAGCGACCGATAAAGGTGCGAGCACGGTGAAAGGGAAGATGCTGTATGCCCCGTCACAGTATTTGGATTATGATGTAGATAGACAGATTCATAAGGCGTATCCAACCAAAGTCATCTACGATTCATACCTGGAGCCAGATGAAGAAGGCAAGCCTTTCTTTGTAGCTTCGGTTGGCCATTACTTGAAATACAGAAGTGGGTCTGTCGTGGATGGGGTGGTAGTGGTGAATCCGGAAACGGGTGACACGACCTTCTATCCATTAGGAAAAGAACCGAAATGGGTGGACAGAACCTTCACTGAGGAAACGGCTCTAGAGTATTGGAGCTATTGGGGAAAATATGTTCACGGGTGGAAAAACCAATCACTCATCGGTCCGAAAAAAGATGTCTTGATTCCGAATGAGGAAAATATGCAAGTCACCTTTAATGATAAAGGCGAGTTGATTTATGTCGTCGATTTCACGAGGGCCAAATCAAAAGGGAACTCGAAAACGCTGGTAGGTTACGGTGTGTTCAACGCCAAGACGGGTGAAATGACATATTATAAAGGCGTGACATCCGTTTTAACCGGTAAAGAAGCAAAATCGAATGCCAATGCGAGTGAATTCTTATCCAAATATCCAGGATGGAAAGCGACCAATGGCGTGTTCTATACGATATACGGGGCACCGACCTATGTGATCCCCGTTACAAAAGGAAGCAAGTTCCAAGGGGTGGCCATCGTGTATGCCAATAGCGACAATCCTCAAGTAGCTTTCGGGAAGAACAAAGATGAAGCATTCCGGAACTATAAGAAACTGATCGCCTCCTTAGGGAAAGTCAATGGAGTGACGCCCCAAAAAGGATTTGAAATGAAAGAGGTCAAAGGGAAAGTCATCAGAATCAATGATGCCAATCTTTCGAGTGGGTATGTGTTCTATCTTATCGTAGAGGGCAGCAGCAAAAGGTTCTCGATTGATCCTTCCGTTCAAGGATTGTCCGATGTAGTCTTGACCAAGGTAGGAGACCGGGTCATCTTGAACGTGATGGACATGGAAGAAGAGATTGTTCCCGTCGATCAGTTCACGAATGTAGATTTGCCGAAGAAATAAAAGAAGCCGTGCGTACTCCTTGAAAGGAGCGCACGGCTTGTTCAATGAAAAAAACTGTACCTCCGATTGTTAGGTGTGTCTAACAATGAAGGTGCAGTTTTTTTCTTTATAATTCCCCTTGTTGAATCCGTTTAATTACCTCATCAAGCCAGTAAATGGTGTGATCTGCTCTGGATGAAAAGTATTCACCTAAATATTCCACTAGCTTTTCTTTATCATGGTCTTTTTCCATCTTGATCTGTTTTTCAAAATCCGCAATTTGTTCCCACTTTGCAAGGAACTTCTTTTTGTTGTTTTTCAGGATTTCGACTACCTTATCACGGTCTACATATTTGAGGTATGCAAGTCCCACCACCATATCACTAATGGAACTGGCATTTTCAAACAACTTGTAGATTTTCTTCGGAAGTTCTTCACGGCCTTTAGCCGTAATCCCGAATACTTGTTTATCAGGTCGATGATCTTCTTTAATGATTTCGACTATCTCGATTAAGCCTTGTTTGACTAGCGAATCAAAATGGTAATACAGCTTACTTTCCGTCAGCCCACCCAGTTGATCGAAAGGGATGGGTTCAGACAGCTGCTTTTTTAATTTATATGGATAATTATTATCCTTCATCAGTTTGCTCAATATGAAAACTTGAATGGGCATCTCTAAGCTCCTTCAGAAAATGGTTATCCTTATTATAGCAAACGAAGCGGGAATTTAAGCGGTCTTTGCAGCTTCCGTTTCCGGTTGTACCACTTGATTATCCAATGGGACTTTTTTGTGGACAAAGGCCACGATGAGCATGTTGATGAACATGGCACCCAGACCGACGGCTACCATGGACCAAATAAACGGACTTGGACTCGTGGTGCTATATAGGTTGGCAAAGTATGCTTGCACCGAGTAATACATAGGTGAAATGTGGCTCATCCATTCATACGGCGCATACATCATATCACGTGACACGGTGGCACCATTTGCGATGGTTTGTGTTAATAAGATCGGGATGTTTAACACCATACCACCATCTCCAACCAAGAATACCAAAATGGCTGTAAAGTTGAAACATACCATATAGTTCAAGATTTGTTGACCTAGCGTGCTGAGGAATAGGTCTCCACTTGGTTCATTCACTAAATAAGTGATGCCTAGGGCAACGAATGATGAAACAACGGCAACCAATAAGGCAGTCATTTGTACATACATGAATAGTCGTGTCTTGCTCGCTTTTCCACGGCTCTGTCTGAATGAGGTCACTAATTGCATCGCACCGATCATGGCACCTACATATCCTGCCATCGTCAAGAACATCGGTAACATATTGTGGTGCATGCCATCTGGCACTTCATTGATCGTGACGATGTTTCCTGAATACGCCGTTTCGATTTGTTTCGCCATTTCAGCCGCTTTTTCTTCCGGTAAATTAAAGTTCATCAATACGCCTTGAGCGGTTTGTTGTGAGAATTGTGCGCTCAACTGATTGTTAATTTCCGTAACGACTGAAGTCATAGTTGAGGAAACAACGGTTGGTCCTGCTTCATTCACTGTAAAGTCAATGCTTGATGACGTTTCGCCATTTTGCATATCCGCAGAGAATGTTTTCGGGATGTGTACGACTAGCGCTAAATCATTCTTATTTAGATCTTTTAACGCTTGTTTATTTGTTACATCTGTTTCGATTTCTTTAAACGGTAAGTTTTCTTTCAATTGGCTGGCAATCTTGTCTCCGTATTCACCAGCATCATCATTGACGATGGCAACTGGCAATTGATCGATATTTCCTGGAATGGCCGAATAACCAGGTAAGAAAATGCCTAGCATACAAAGGCCATAGAAAATCCCCATGAAAATGGCAGCAATGGAACCTTGTGTCTTTAAGAAATGTTTATATTTAAACTTCATTTGTTACATCCATCCTTCTTTAAATGTATTCTGGTTTAACTACTTTAATTTGAGTACTTTAATTGAACCGCTTCATCAGTCTACTCGAATCCTTTTTTAAAGTCAATAAAAAATTACGATACTAAACATTAGGAAAGTCTCCATTATGTGGCTGGTGCTAAGCATGAGTGTATATGTATGTAAGTCTGGTTTTTACAGTATGGTTACTGTTTCGCTTTTGTGTATAATGGTATTATATGTAAAATATTTCGGGTAGGGGGAGCTTTTTTGAAAAGTAAAATCGCTTATATAGCTTGTTTAGTGTGTTTACTCGTGATTAGTGGATGTACCTCATCCAAGGTGCAAGAACCGGAGAAAACAGACGAGGTAAGCGTGATTGATGAGATTCCAAGTTTCGTAACGGATAAAGACCTAGATCAAATTGACTGGGAGCGGAAAGCTGTCGAATTTCGTACATCGACAAACGCCAAGGTAATCGGTAACGAAAACAGGCTTGGCATCATAGGGCCTGAATTAAAGGCAAATAAAGTGGAGAAATGGTTGTGGCACTTTTGGGGAATGGATAAGGGCGTAGCGACATTCGTCGGATATCATCGGAACACGTCAACCATCCATTCCGTATTAATTGATGGAGAGTGGTCCAGAAGCTTGACGGGGAGTAGTGCCGTGAATGGAGCCGATGGGAGTGTACCTTCGAATGTCATGTTGCCGGATGCGGGTGAATGGGCCATTTTGGTTTATTCGGATGGTGAATTATTCGATACATTGGTGATGGATGTGAAGGAGGAACAGCACACAAGTCATAAATGATTCTCGAAGGAGTGGACGATTCGGAACACAAGGGGATTTTTGAACAAATAAAAAAGATCACCGAATAAGTGGTCTTCTTTGATGAAGCCTATGGAACGAATGCCCTCGTTAGGGGAAGTCATCGTTTTACCGACTTGCCAGGTCAGTGGTCTACCTATTCATCATAAGGATAAATACTAGCACGACGATGACAAAGGCTATGATAACGGATAGCCATCCAATTTTCACTTTTGCTAATAGGCGGTCAACAATAAAGAATGAGATGGCAGAAACAAGACTTAGAATTTGTAAGACGAATCCGAATAAACAGTGAAATAAGAAGGAGAAAATTTCACGAGTGTAAGCCTTTTTAGAAATCTGCCTACTCAGCCAGTCACTAAAGAAGGAAGTGATCACTCCGTAAATAATGACAATCATAAGATTTAAATAATATAAATTCATAAATGCATTCAAATCAAAGCCACCAAGCGATGACAGGACCAATGCAAATAACAAACTACTAAGAAAAGCAGTCAATAGTTTTCTCTTTAAAATAATAGGAATGTTCTCCTCTCTAATTTCGATTGCTCCAACAGCAACCCATGTAATATCTATATCTAGCCCTTCTTTTATTACCGTTCGTTCATCGGTAATAGAACCAAAATAAAAAAAAAGACTGAAGAGAGGGGTTTGATCTCAGCTTTTGGGAGGATACTTTCCCCAAAAGCCTACCTCTTACCTCTACTTACAGTTTGAAGGCACACCGGCATTGAAGTTTTTGTCTAGATCTGTTTCTGTTTTCTCATCCATTGTGTCGCTACCCATTTTTCTCCTGTTATGACCGGGGCTCCACCGTGTAAGGTTTGTTCATTTACATGTTGATCATCATAGAAATACTCGAAGTACACGGCCATTCCCTTTTGGGGAGATACAGAGAGATTTAGTTTAGGAAAGAACGTTTCCCCGCCTTCCTCCACATCATTCAAGTACATGATGATGGTGCTAATTCTATTATTTTTTGCAGCTTTACTGGAAGAGGCGAAAAAATCATAATGAGCCTTATACTCTTGACCAGGGGTATACTTTAGAATTTGAATACCGTCCCCATGTTCAACGGGTACATTCATAATAGAAGAAACTCTTTTTTCAATGGTCGTGATGAGGTCATTTTCCTTGTCTTGGAAGTACATGCTACTGCTTGTCCGCATCTCATTTACTTCGCGTGTATCACCGATTTTGGAACGGTTCAGTTTATCTTTGGACAAACTGATTAATTCGTCACATTCTTCGTCACTTAACACATTCCCCAAAACGGCGATGAGCGGTTCTTCTAATCTAGTAAGGATCGTAATCTCTCTATCTTCTGTTTTGATTGTATTTCCTTTATGGGTGAAAATAGTCTGTTCTTTGTTATCCATGGTCGTTCACTCCCTTAATGAATGAATTTTCGGAAAAATCCATCAGTCTATTTGGCTTTTTAGCGATAAATGATTATATCACGAACCTTTCGAATAACGGAAATTTTTTACTTTGGTATATATTATTAGTACGAAAGGTTTTTTGTGGAACGATGGTGTGAATCCCCACCATCGTTTTTCATGCATTTAAATGGGTTTTCCGCGCAGTTCGTATGCCTTTCCCCAATGTAACGACTCCCACAATCAAAAGAAGCAAAGGCAGTCCAAATAATAGGTGACCGATTCCAGGAGCAAATAGTGTAACTGTAGATAAAGGACCGAATAGATAAGGGAATCCGATCAAAATACTCAACGGAATCAGCCAGTAAACCATGACGAGGAACATCATATGGAGAATACGGAGGAATCCGTGTACTTCTCGTGATTTAGGTTTGAATATTCTATAGACTGACCAGACAATCAGGGTCACGAATCCCAATATAATCAGATCAATCACTGCATATTTCATAAATGGGTGGTCAGTGGGGCTAGGGGGTTCTTCATGATGTACGAGCTTGTTCACTCCGCTTATGATCGAATCATATTCATTGAGGTTGAAATAATCCATTGAATTAATCTGTAAGCTGATGCCATACTGCCCGTCTAAGATCACTTTTGAGTAGGTGTTTTCTGTCCATCCATTATGGGAGATTTCATCATCCTTCACTTCCCATCCCATTGCGTAGTACGTATCATCCCCTATGTATGATGATGGCTGATGCAAGGTGTTCATGCCATTCTTCGATAAAATGCCTTTTCCATTGAATGTGCCATGATTCAATTGGGCGATCATATAATTTGCCATATCTTCCGCACTAGAAATGATGTAACCGGAAGGAACCGATCCCTCGTGTTTCAATTGCTTGGTCGGTAGCTTCCATCCAAATACCGTCTGATAACCGCCCGCAATGGCATGGTTTGCAACATCTTTAGGGTCAGCGTAGGTATTCTTCATTTCAAGCGGCTTGAATATGAATTCATTTAGATAGTCTTTATATGATAGATTTGTCACTTCCTCAATGACTAAACCTAAGATGTTGTAATTTAGATTCGAATATTCATAGCGGTCACCGGCAGGGTGCTTCAATTCAATCTCTGCCAAGCCTTTGACATGTTCTTTCAATGTCTTATCTCCCTGTGAGATAGCCACTTGGCCGTCATATGTGGAAAGACCGCTCGTATGATTCAGTAAGTGCTGAATCGTGATTTTCCGAGAAGCCTCCTTATCGTCAAGATGAAACCAGGGGATGTACAATTGCACGGGATCTTGTAATCGTATTTTTCCCTGATCCACTAACTGCATAAGGGCAAGTGCCGTAAATGATTTACTGACGGACCCAAGAACAATGGGGGTTTCCGAAGTCATTTCAGTTCCATTTTGGTTGGCCACACCATATCCTTGCACGTATTCCACCCGATCTCCCTCTACGATGGCCAATGAAGCTCCCGGAATCTTGAGCCGCTCGATTTCATTTGCCATAAACTCATCAATAGCGGAAGAATCCAGTTTTCTTGACGCCTGTTCGTTTCCCAACACAACTCCGGAAACACTTGTCAGGACGAGCAGTATGGTCAGTATGAAACTAATTATCTTATGTCTTTTTCGCATCTTCTCATTTTCCTTTCTCTATCAAGTGCAAAATATCTTTCTTGAATCATTGTAAGGATTTAACAAAAGTGGGTCAATGAATTCCAGATAAATAGATTCGTTGATGGCTCGTGCACTACTTTGCTGTTCGCCTTTGATAAGTAAATATTCCGTGAAGATTTCGGGGGAATGCATGAAAATGGGCATCTGAATCAGTAGCAATACCCATTCCGAGTACATATTTTGTGTGGAGGAGTACTTGAAAGATTGAAAAACCTATAGACTATTTTTTTTCAGTACTCCTTCGTTATTTTTCATTAATTCAAATATGGAGGTTTTATACATGAATGAGTTTCAAAATCAGCTTCAAATGTTGAATGTCGACCCACAGTTCCAGGCCAGTCAGCCGGTCCCTTGGGATCCGAATCAATTTCAGCATCAGCATTCCATGGAAGATTCCCGTCTTATCCCGTTAGGGTGTTTTGGTTGCCTTGGTTGTTTCGGATGCTTTTTCTTCGGAGGCATCGGAGGGTGTGGCGGATGTGGACGTTGCGGAGGGTGTGGACGCTGCGGTCGTTGCGGTCGCTAATCGATTTTCAGAGAAGAACCGACCCCTGCAGAATGCCTGCAGGGGCTTTTCTCCATGGAATTAGACATAAGAGACAAATTGTCATACATACGATTAGAGGGATAGCTAAGTAAAGCTTGTTGGTTAGGAGGTTCGAGATGAAGAATTTGACCCCTTCTATGCGTCTGAAAGTGAATAGGGATACGTTTTTTCTCCCTGAACCAAATGGGGGAGTGTATTTTCGGAATAATGTAAGTTCTTTCCGTATGGAAGGACGTACCATCGTTCAATGGATTGAACAGTTAATACCCATGTTTAACGGGGAACATGCATTGAGTGATTTGACGGATGGATTGCCTGGGCCATACCGGAATCGGGTCATGGAGATTGCCGAAGTTCTGTACAAGAACGGGTTCGTTCGGGATATCAGTCAAGATGCCCCACACCAGTTGACGGATCGGATTGTGGATAAGTATGCGTCTCAGATTGCGTTTTTGGATAGTGTCGGCGATTCGGGAGCCCGTCGTTTTCAGGATTATCGTCAGCTGAAAGTATTGGCGATTGGCTCAGGTCCGTTTTTCGTATCACTGGTATCCGCGTTGCTTGAATCTGGATTGCCTGCTTTTCATATTCATATAAAGGATTCGGAATCGACGAATAGAAAGCGACTGAAGGAAATTGTTGCCCATTTCCGTACAACAGATGAGGACGTGGTGGTGGAGGAGGTTTCCCAGAATCAGGAGGGGGAAAGAGCTTGGCAGGAAATAATCCGGCCATATGATTATATCGTGTCTGTGTCACAAGATGGGGAGGTGGAGGAACTGCGGGCGCTGCACGCGGCCTGCAGGCAAGAAGAGAAGATGTTTTTCCCTGCACTGAGTCTGAATCAAATTGGTCTTGCCGGTCCGATGGTGAACGGGGAATCGCTTTCCTGCTGGGAGTCTGCCTGGCGCCGTTTACATCAGTCTTCCCTGATTACCGATCAAGAGGCTGCCTCTTTTTCCTCCACGGCGGGTGCGCTCCTCGCAAATGTATTGGCGTTCGAGTTATTCAAAAGGAGTACGGGAGTGAGCAAATCGGATCAGAGCAATCAACTTTACCTGCTTGATATGGAAACCTTGGAAGGGAGCTGGCACACCTTTTTGCCCCACCCGTTTGTCACGGGCACGGCGGCTGCAAGATGGGTGACGGATTTCGACTTGAGATTGAATCAGCAATCAAGCCGAGGCGAACGGGGTAAGTTGTTTATGTCCTTTGGCCGAATGACTTCCAGCCAATCGGGCATCTTCCATAGCTGGGAAGAAGGAGAGCTGAAGCAACTGCCGTTAGCTCAATGCCGTGTCCAAGTGGTTGATCCGATGTCGGAGGGTCCAGCTGAATTGTTGCAAGCGATCATCTGCTCGGAATTGTTGCATGAAGAAGCGAGGAGGGAAGCGGGCTTAACGGGAGTTGAAGCGTATGCCACGGAAACGGTCAGCCATCTTGGTCCGACTTTACCTCAATGGGATGGAGTAGGTGTAGAAGGATTCGTCGGCGTTGGTACGGGAGAGACGTTCGCGGAGTGTATGTGCCGGGGGTTGTACAAGTGTTTGGACGAGGAATTAACCAAGCGAAGCAACGAAAAGCACGCCTGTGGTCGAATTCAGTTGGAGGTCATAGACGATGAGCGCTGCCGGTATTACTTGCAGGCGTTGACTAGAATGGCAGGTGACCCCGTGATTGCGTTAGGAGAGGAAGTATTCGGTTTCCCTGTCGTATGGGTCGGTACGGGGGATGAGTGGTACGGATGTGTAGGGCTGAATAGTACGCAGGCTTTACGGAATGCTTTACAGCAGGCACTCATGGCCATTCAAAACGAAAAGGGGGGCTACAAGAAGCAGGGTTTGAAAGCTTCATCCGTGCTTATGGAAAAAAGGACGCCGTTGACCCTTAGGATTGCGTCGTATGAAGAATCAAGAGAATCGGAAGTGCTGCAGGAGGCCTTGCAAGTGCTGGATTGGAACGGAAAGCGGCTATTGGCCTTCGAACTGGAATTGGAACCTGTTTTGAAAGAGGAGCTGGCAGGGGTATTTGGTGTGTTGCTGCGAGAGGAGGGATCAAGGTGAAGCCTGTCATCTTGATGGTCGGAGAAGGAGTGTTGGTGGACCTGGTGTACGGAATATTGTCAGACGAATACGAAATCATTCGCCAGGTCGACTTTTTGACAGAGATACCCGAAACGGCTGAACTGGCTCTCGTGCTGCAGGATGCCTGGGATCCTTCTGCCCACCTAAAGGCGGAGGAAGTCCTCGACATTCCATGGTTACGGGGCTTTGTGTCATTTGGTGAAGGGATGGTTGGGCCACTAGTGCGGATGGAGAAGGAAGGGTGCTCGCAATGCGCGGATCTACGGCATCTCATGGCGGGGCGCGATCGGAAAGAAATGTGGGCCATCCAAAAGCAATTGCAGGAGAATGGAGGGAAGCAAGATGACCCGGCGGCATCGCGCACGGGACTGTTACAAATGGCTTACCTGATTGGAGAAGAGGTGCAGCGGGTGACGGAAGGGACTGGGGCCCGGTCGGAATATGCTGTAGCCTTGATCAACATGAAGACACTGAATATTTCCTGGCATCCTTTTTTAGCGGATCCAATCTGCCCGGTCTGTAGTCCCATTCCCGATGATTCTTCAAGGGCGGCCCGAATTTCGTTACAACCAAGTCCGAAGGTGGATCCCGATGGCTACCGCACCCGTTCAATGACTGAGCTAAGTCAGGTGCTGGCCAAGGATTATCTCGATCCCCGGATGGGTTTTCTGAATAATAAGATGGTCGATCTTGTGCCGCCATTTGCCGATGTCAGTGTGAGTCTTCCTTTGTTCATGGGGGATGAAGGGACAGCGGGGCGGACTAATTCCTATGCGGTTAGCGAGATGACTGCGATTTTGGAAGGATTGGAGCGGTATTGTGGTCTTGAACCACGGGGAAAGCGGACCGTTGTCCATGACAGCTACAATAATCTGAAAGATGAGGCCCTGGATCCCAGCAAGCTTGGTGTTCATACCGATGAAATGTATGATCTGCCTGGTTTTCCTTTCAAGCGGTTTCATCCGGATTCCCCAATCAACTGGGTTTGGAGCTATTCTTTTTTACAAGAGCGTCCAATTTTGGTTCCAGAGCTGGTGGCTTATTATAGCTTGGGCTGCGGGGAGGGGTTTGTTTATGAAACGTCCAATGGCTGCGCGTTAGGAGGCAGTTTGGAAGAGGCGATTTTGTACGGGATTTTCGAAGTGGTGGAACGCGATTCTTTTCTATTGACCTGGTACGCTAAGCTCCCGCTTCCCCGCCTTGACCCGTATTCGGCGAATGACGAAGAACTGGCATTGATGATGGACCGGGCACGTGCAGCGGCGGGATATGACATCCATTTGTATAACGCGACGATGGAACATGGCATTCCAAGTGTCTGGGCGATGGCGAAAAACAGGAAACGAAAAGGATTGAATCTCATTTGCGCGGGTGGTGCCCATTTGGATCCCATCCGGGCGGCGAAAAGTGCGATTCATGAGTTGGCGGGCATGATGCTGACCCTTGACGATAAATTCGAGGCCAATCAGGAAGAGTATGAGAAGATGCTCGCTGACCCGTACCTAGTCCAGCAGATGGATGATCATGGCATGCTGTTTGGGTTACGGCAAGCGGAAGAACGGTTGCACTTTTTATTGGATGATCGACGGCCGTTGCATACGTTCGACGAGGAGTTCTTGGCCGGGGTGAAACATGCCGACTTAATGGATGACCTACAGGACGTGCTTTTACAGTTGCAACAGCATGGCCTTGATGTGCTTGTCGTGGATCAAACGACGCCAGAACTGAAAAAGAACGGGTTACATTGCGTGAAAGTGCTGATACCGGGCATGCTGCCGATGACATTCGGTCATCACCTGACCCGCGTTACAGGACTCGATAGGGTTTTGCAGGTTCCCGTGGAACTAGGATATGCGAAGCAGCCGCTGACAATCGAACAGCTTAATCAAGATCCGCATCCATTTCCATAAGCGGTGGTAAGGAGGCAGGGGATGAATCTAGATCAATTTTTGCATAATCTTCAGTTTGACACAGCGAAGGTCAGACCGCCTGACTGGGAAGTCGATTGGGAGGATGCGCCACTTTCCTATAAACTTTACCGTGACTTGCCTGTGTTCCCTTTTTCGCCGGAAGTGCCGCTGACATTGGAAGCCTGCCAAACATCATCCCAACCCGACTTCAAGGCTATCGGTCACTTTCTTTGGTATGTATTCGGCCTTGCTCAAGTGAGCCAGTTCATGAATGATCCGGAACAAATGGACTTCATGCAGTCGTTCCGCCGTTTTGCGCCTTCAGGGGGAGCATTGTATCCAAACGAACTGTACATCTACCTGAAAATCGAGGAGTTGCCTGCTGGCGTGTACCATTATGATGTGGCACACCATCGTTTGGTATTAGTGCGGGAAGGTAATTTTGATGACTATCTGGACCAGGCACTTGGCGGTCGTTGCGATATGACAACGTGTTTCGGAACGGTCTTCGTGTCGACGATGTTTTGGAAAAACTTCTATAAGTACCACGATTTTTCCTATCGCCTGCAAGGATTGGACGCAGGTGTCCTGATGGGTCAGTTATTGGAGGTGGCGAAGAAGTTCGGCTTCTCGACTGGCGTGTCCTTTCAATTCCTGGACCGGGCCATTAATCACTTAATTGGATTATCTGAACAAGAAGAAAGCACATATGCCGCCATTCTTTTATCTGTGGAAGCTACAAATGAAGTGGCATTTGAAAGGGAAATAAAACGTGCCGTCACGTCGGTTGAATTATGTAAGGCACTTCCTGCGATAGCGCGTACCCACTACGAACGGTCACAGAAAATCATAGAGTACCCAATGTTGGTCCAAATGAATGAAGCATCCATAATCGAAACCACTTGTTCCTTTCAGGGAATTGAAGCAAAGGAAGCGCGAAGTGGAAAAGGTATGGGGAGTATAGATTTGCCAGCGGTGGAGCGGTTGTCGTATGACCTGGCTACTATTTGCCGTAAGCGGTTTTCCCCGGAAATGGATTTCGTTTTAGGGAAGGTGAGCAAGGTTCAACTCGCCACACTGTTGCAAGAGGCTTCGGCATCTTTTTCGTATACGAATGATGTGGATGAGAAGCAAGAACACGATGTCTCCATTTATGCCTGTTTGCATCAAGTGGAAGATATTTCAGATGGTGCTTATGTTTATGATAGAGCCAATCATGCACTACGGCTGGTGCAACAAGGTGATCAGCGAACTCAGTTGCAATACGCCATGTCACTGGATAATGTGAATTTACTGCAAGTTCCAATCTGCCTGCATGTGGCAGGGAATAGAGATCACCGCAAAAAGGAGCTAAGCTACAGGGGATACCGCATCCAACAGATGGAAGCGGGAATGCTCGTCCAACGATTACTTTTAGTAGCGACAGCCTTGGATATGGGAGGTCATCCTTTGCTTGGGTTCGATGTGAACGTATGTGATGACATTTATAAAAAAGGACTGCATGAAAAAACAACGCTCATCCAAGTCCCAATCGGACCGTATCGGGGGCGACCTTGGCTAAAAGGAAGTTTGCATGGTTAGCTTCTGGATGGAGGAATGTGGGGAAAATAAACTCTTGAATACCAAATGAATGGATCCAACTCAACCCCTACTTTTTTCATAAAGAGGGGTTTTCTTTTATGAAGAGATAGAGAGTTTGTCCAATCCAATTGATTTCTTCACTCATAAGATAGTGAGAAACTATTTTATGAGTGAAGATATTGAGTAAATGTAGTAAATGTGGCCATAGTGATTGTCGTTGCAAATCAAAGAAGTGCAAGGACTGTGGGCACAAAAAATGTCGGTGCGAAGGAAACTCACAAATTATCAAACAAAATGTACAAGTTAGGGTTTCTGGAGGAGTAGGAGCCACAGGGGCAACAGGAGCAACAGGAGCCACGGGAGCAACAGGAGCCACGGGAGCAACAGGAGCCACGGGAGCCACAGGGGCAACAGGAGCAACAGGAGCCACGGGAGCCACGGGAGCCACAGGAGCCACAGGGGCAACAGGGGCCACGGGAGCGACAGGAGCAACAGGAGCAACAGGGGCAACAGGAACAATACCTGGCTTCGCTTTTATCTATGACACAACAGCTCAAACTCTTGCTGCAAATGCATCAGTGACGTTTAACACTAACGGAAGCATCGTACCTCCAGGGTTCGTTGTTCATACTCCGGGGAGCGCAGCGATTACGATTTCGCAAACAGGCACGTACCTCATCACGTATGAAGTATTTCCACAACAAGGTACGTCAGCATTCGCTTTATTCGCTGGAGCGGCTCAAATAGCTGGTTCCAATTATGGCAGTAGATCTGGTAACCAAACGTATAGCGGACAAGTTATCGTGACATTACCTGCTGGTACCGTTCTTACTTTACGTAATATCGACGGGGCGACTACACTGAATAATACGATAAGCGGTCCAGGGGCTGCAGCTGTCCTAAGTGCATCCATTGTGATTGAACAGCTGGTATAAAATCAGGCCTTAGAAAAAAATTCTATTCTTTTTGAGGAACTGGAGACAGTTCCCTTTTTTTACATAGGAGAAAATTGTTTGGTGGTTACCCAGAGGTACAGTACATGAAAAGCAGGAGGGTTGGAAAAGCTATGAACGCATTCATTGATTGAAAAACCTTAATAGGAGGGATAAATATGAAACTTCAAAATAAAGTAGCCGTGGTAACAGGTGCAGCATCGGGTATGGGGAAAGCGATTGCGGAATTGTATGCTAAAGAAGGAGCCAAAGTCATTCTCGCAGACCTTGATATGGATGGTGCGAAAAAGGTCGCAGATGCCATCGAAAGTAATGGCGGAACGGCTAAAGCGATAAAAGTAAATGTCGGGGAACAAGCAGATATTGATCATATGATTGATACCGCTGTATCAGAATATGGCACATTAGATATCCTGGTCAATAACGCAGGAATTATGGATGGCTTCGAACCAGCGGGTGATATCGATGATGATAAATGGGATCGGATCTTTAACATCAACACAAAAGGTGTCATGCGTGCCACCCGTAAGGCCTTGCCGATTTTCTTGGAAAAAGGACAAGGTGTCATCGTCAATACGGCTTCTACAGGTGGACTGAACGGAGCACATGCCGGCGCTGCATATACGGCTTCAAAGCATGCAGTGGTCGGATTCACAAAAAATACAGGCTTTATGTATGCCAATAAAGGGATTCGCTGTAATGCCATCGCACCCGGAGCCGTTATGACCAATATTACGGCCGGCATGAAAAATCTGAATGAATTTGGTTCAAGCCGTACGAAAATCCCACAATCTGTCATCCCTCGTGCAGGCCAATCTGAAGAAATTGCAAAAGTGGCCCTATTCCTGGGTTCAGACGACTCAAGCTTTGTAAATGGCACAGTCATAACCGCAGATGCAGGCTGGACCGCAGCATTTTAGTTGGGGTTATAAAGATCATACAAAGAAGGCCGCCTATTGGCGGCCTTCTTAATCAAGATACAAAAAGTGTATTTATTTAAAGGTAACCAGCCAATTAAGCGTGTTGTCGCCAAAATCAGTTAGCGTATAAACAAACTTTTGTTTTTGCCACTTTGCAAGGCTGCCTGTATCGTTTGCATCGATATGCAATTGCCCATATTTCTTAGGAACAGGCATCATATGCGTTTCCAAAAATTCTACAGTTTCCTTCGCTGTCGCTAAGCTTTCTTCTGACTTTTCTGTTGTGGAACGGGCTATAATGGCCCAGCGTCCTTCATTCCAACTTGTAAATAATGAACCTGCTCCTGCATCCTGATACCCCGTTATGCCATGCCCTAAATCAACAGCTTCACCATCTGAGAAAACGGTTTGATCGATTTCTTCACTTGCTGCTTTTTCCGTTTCATATCGAGTAATGACCAACTTGCCAACTAATTGCCCCGTTTCTTTTATCTTTGGATCGTTGATCTCTAGTTGTTTGTCTGTGTTATAAAATGTAAAAGTCGCTTTATTCTGAGTTGAAGACGCGATAGCCGTTACATGTTTTCCTTTGGTCACAGGGAAATCTGTTGGTAGCTTAATGCCCCAGTCACTTGGAATGATACTTTGGAAATCGGCTTTTTCAGCTTTGCTATCACTTGCTACATTCGTATTTGGTTTATCCACTTCTTTTGTTTCTGTCTTTACCTCTTCCGTTTGCTCCTTATCTGTTTCAGTATTTGGCTCTTCTGTCTGGCTCTTATCTGTTTCAACATCCACCGTTTGTTCAGGATTTTGTTTTTGTACCGCTTCTTTCTCTTCATTTCCGCAAGCAGTCATCATCACCATCATAAAGGTTAGTACGATTAGATATTTCAGCGTCATCCCTCTTTTCATGATTATTGATGTTCTTTACGTAAACCTTACCATGAAATTACCCTTTATTCAGGAACTCTAATCCAACTACCCGGCCAAATAGAGGAAGAATGAAATGAAGTCACTCCCTTAGGTGATTCAGTTTCACATTCGTATGTAGCTGCCTGTGCAAACTCTAAACCTTAAGCGAGCCACGAAACCCTCTGGCAGCATAGTATGATTCAGCTCCATTGTGGTAAATGAAAACGTGCCCGAAACGAAAATCGCAAAAAAGGGCACCGCCAAGTTCTCTAATATCAGAGGGGGTTTGCACCCAACTCGACGTTTTCATATCGAAATTTCCGATTTTTTGCAACGCTCGATATTGTTCTTCTGTTAAAAGTTCAATGCCCATGGTAGTTGCCATATCAATCGCGTTATTTTCCGGTTTATATTTTTTTCTTGTCTCAAGCCCTTCACGATCGTAACAAACACTTCTGCGACCTTTAGGACTTTCCGTTGAACAATCGTAAAAAATGTATTCGTCCTTCTTTTTATCATGACCAACAACATCTGGTTCGCCGCCAGTTCTTTCCATCTCATTGAGCGACCACATCTTTTTAGTATTAGCCTCCAATTTTGCTTGAACGTTAGCCCATTCAAGACCTTTATGGCGGCTCATGTTTTTCTCAAAACGGACTTTCAATGCTTTGAGTAATTCTTCACGTTGTTCTAGTGACAACTCCAAAGCCATATTAGTTTCCCCCTTATTATTTTTACTAATAATGGTTTAAGTATATATAAAATTGCTTTATAACATTAAGTAAGTCGATTCCTCCACAATCTGGCCCATTAGTTGAACAAGGCTCAAAATATCACATGAATACTATATTAATTTCATATCTAGTTCACATAAAGCACCCTACTGAAGCCAAAACACGAGTCAACCCTTGAATTCAGCCGAGATCGGTCAAATCAGGGGTTCTAATGTTAATTAAGGACTTTTTACTTATATTAAATCTTTCTTTTTTTTTATATGCTTACTTTTGTAAAAAAAAAGGGGAGTCCTTAAAATGATAAAGAAAATACTTACTGTTTTTTTTGTAAGCGTATTATTCATTAGTATATTTTTAACTGAAACATTGAATGTACAAGCTAGTGAATTAAAAGGAAATACAGTACAAGCTCAAAATAATGACGATATAAAAATAAAATTCAATAATTCCGAAAGAAAAAAATTATTATTGATAGAGAAAATATTATTTCGGAAATCGAAGAAAAAACTAAAACGAGCAGTAAATCTGTTAATTCTATAATCTCGCAGACGTTAAAAGAGAATACTCAAGAAACGTTAAATAAAGGTATTGAAAAGAAATTAAAAACTATAAATCATGATTTACATAAGTCAATAGAATTAGAAACTAATATAGAACCCGAAACTTTTGAGGTCAATGAAAATCTTAGTGTAACTTTCGACGATAATTTTGTTATAGTAGATGAATTTAAAGAATCAGCAGAAAGGGAAGTAGATGAAAATACTGACCTTAACTTATTTACATTTGTTGATAATCTATTTGTCGATAAAGCATACGCTGCAACTTCAAAGAACAAAATAAAAAATGCTTCACACTCAAGAAGTATTTATGATACAGCTATAAAAAGTTTAAAACTAGTTACGGCATATATAGGTGCAGAATTTACTTATGATGGAAAAAAAGTGACTGCCAGAAGAACTGGGAACTATATGAAAACAGAAAATGTTGCGGGAATTCTTATTGATGTAGTTGAAAAGAAAAGTGCAATACAAAAGCCTAGTAGCTCAAGAAGAATTGCTTATCAAGAAGGTAGCGCAATTTTAGGTTTTACAGTTAAAGGGCATGGTCTTAAATTGCAAGAAAAATACTTAAGAGTTAATGTTGAATCGAATGCAAAAGGTAAAATAACCAAAAACTCAATTTTAAGATAGAAAGAAGGAACCTCTATGTCTTTTGTAGTAACAGCAGCGTTTACAGTAGTAATGATATTATTTATCATTTTAATGCTTGTAAAACTTTTTAAAAACTTTAAAAAGAAAAAGACGAACCTTAAATGAGTTCGTCTCAGGCTGTCGACAAAGTCGACAGCTGTTTTTTGTATAAACCTTCATCAATATATTGTGTTCTTATTTCGAAAATACAACTAATATATGCGAAGGATTATATTCCCATCCTCCATTTTCATTCTCAGGTAACGTTATAACGAGGCGCTTAAGCCATTGTTTGGAACGGAATAACATCCTCAGGATTTCTGAATCTAGTGAGTAAGTGAAAAATCAATACAAATCCTTTATAAAGCTCTTCACATAAAAGAACTCCAAATCTTTATGAAGGTCTTTTATGTGAAGAGGGTTCCTTTGGTCCTCTACAGGTCCTTTTCCGGTCTAATGCATCTAAGCTACTATCAGAGAAACATACTGCCCATAATTTTCACTGGAGGTGGAATAATAAGACGATTATTTTAAGGGGGAGATACGTTTGGATCAATAACAAACGATTAATACACTGAACAAATTCTTACAGGTACAATACATGGGCATCCACGCCTATGAAAACTTTTAAAAAAAACTGCAAAATTCCTCCGATTGTAGCTCCTTTTTCTTATGTTAAAGGATTAGCATTCCTCTAAAGAATTCCTCTTCACCAATTCTTCTCCCGGGCATTAAATAATAGGGAGATGCCTGATTAAAAAAGGTTTGACACAGTGGGTCAATCCGACTATACTAGCTAGTAATTACAAAACACAGTAAACAAATAAGAATAATTAGCTGATTGGAAAACCAAAGGCATCGACCCATATCTATGGGTGATTTGCGTTTGGTTTTTTTTATTTTAAAAGGGGGATATAGGCATGGAGGTTTTTTGGTTTTTACCGACGGCGGGAGAAGGCAGGTATTTGGGTACGGAGCATGGAAAGCGTGAGGTCACGTTTGATTATATTGAGCAGGTGGCAAAGGCTGTCGACACGCTCGGATTTGACGGTGCACTGCTGCCTACGGGGGTTGCTTGTGAAGATTCATGGGTGATCGCGTCGAGTCTTGTCCCATTGACGAAACGGATGAAATTCCTGGTTGCGGTCCGCCCCGGATTCGTCGCTCCGCCCGTTGCTGCGCGGATGGCGGCAACTCTTAATAAAATTTCGGGAGGACGCCTCCTGCTGAATATCGTACAGGGTGGGGACCCCAAGGAATTGGCAGGGGACGGTCTCCATTTGACTCATGATGAACGCTATGAAATGAGCGGCGAGTTTTTATCTATATGGAATCAATTATTTAAGCAGGAATCCGTAACCTTTAAAGGGAATTATTTTAATATTGAGAATAGTCAACTCCATCCTTCCACTCCAAAGCAATCTCCGGCCTTATACATTGGCGGGACATCAGCTTCTGCTTATGAAGTGGCGGCGAAGCATGTCGATCATTATCTGACATGGGGTGAACCGGTCGATGTGGTCAAAACAAGAATCGACACGGTAAGGGAGTTGGCGAAACAACAAGGGCGAGAGGTGAAGTTTGGCATAAGGCTTCATGTGATCGTCAGGGAGACGGAGGAGGAAGCGTGGGCCGCAGCGGATGAACTAATCAAGTATGTAGATCAACATACAATTGATGAAATGAGAAAGAAGATGGCTGGCTTCGATTCCAATGCGCAGAACAGGATGAGCGATATCTCGTACAAAAACAGGGATTCGCTTGAAATCAGTCCTGGACTTTGGGCAGGAATCGGTTTGGCCCGGGAAGGGGCAGGAACGGCTTTGGTGGGAAATCCCGACCAAGTGGCTAGCAATATGAAAAAGTACCAGGAAGCGGGTGTAGACACTTTCATTCTATCTGGTTATCCACACCTGGAAGAATCATATAGGGTTGCGGAATTGCTTTTTCCAAAATTAAAGGATTGAAAAGAGAAGAAAGATAGGGGGGAATCACATGAAAAGAAAGTTTTCGGTTTTATTTATATGTATGATGATGGCGGTCCTTGTCATCGGATGTTCTTCGAAAAGCTCTACAGACGACGGCGAGAAAACGACAATCAGCTTCATCCACTGGCGTGGGGAAGACAACAAGGCCTTCAAGGAGCAAATTTCTAAATTCGAAAAAGAAAACCCGGATATCAAAGTCAATATGACGGTATACCCGTCCGAGGAATACCAATCTACTGCCCAGACCATCCTGAAGGACGGCTCGACAGGGGATGTCTTCACGGCGTTCCCGGGATCGCAATTTGAGATTCTGAAGAAAGCCGATCTATTCACGGATCTTAGCGGTGAAGAGTTTGTTGGGAAATTCAATGAAAGTCTGATTGAAGCCGGACAGGATGACGGGAAGCAATTGGCGCTTCCGCTTCAGCTTGTCTTCAACCAGCCCGTTTACAATGTCGGCCTTTTTGAAAAATTGGGACTAGAACCTGCCAAGGACTGGGATGGCTTCCTTGCCCTATGCGAAAAGTTGAAAAAGGCGGGCTACCTGCCCATCGCTTTCCCAGGAGCCGATATTGGCCCAGGTCAGCTGATCAACTCGATGGTCATGAACAATGCGCCGGACGAAGAAGTTTTCACAAAATTAGTTAATGGCGAGAATGAGCTGACTGAAGAATGGTGGGTCAAAACCCTGTCGCAATTTAAGGAGCTAGTTGATAAAGGATACATTTCAAAAGACTCCTTAAGCGTGAAGCATGACGGTGCCATTGCCTTGGTGGCACAGGAAAAAGCGGCGATGCTGGGGACTGGGTCCTTCGCGATGGCGAACATCCAGGCACTCAATCCGGATATCAAGCTGAAGATGCTGGCACCGATTACGGTTTCAGAGGATGAGGCAAAATTCGAAGGCGTCCATACGACAACCTTCATGCTGGCGGTGAACAGCAAATCGAAGAAACAAGAAGCAGCCAAGAAGTTCATCGACTTCTTAACAGAGCCTGAAAACGCGTCGGCCTATGCCAATGAAACGGGCCAGCTTTTAACACTGAACGATGTCGAGTATGAGTCCGATATTCTGAAGGATTCAACGGAATGGATGGATAAAAATACAAGATTCCAGCCGAGATATACCATCACCAACGCGAACGTGGAAAAAGCCGTCCTGTCTTCCATCCAGGCGGTCATCGGCGGCACGGAACCGGATAAAGCGGCAAGTGACGCCCAGAAAATCGTCAAACAAAATATCGATGAATGAAAAGCGTACGGAGGGAGAAGATCTTTCTCTCTCTCTTTCTTTTGTCTGTTAGGGGAGGTTGTGCATCGTGCTGAAGAAGAATAAACGATTGTTCCTGTTTATTGCACCAGGTTTACTTATGTATCTCATCTTTTTCATCTATCCTACGCTTAGCGCCCTTTTCTATTCCTTCACAAACTGGGATGGCATCACACCCGATTATCAGTTCGTCGGGTTCGATAACTATGTGAAGCTAGTGACCGAGGACAGCATTTTTGCTAAGGCCTTTACGAATAACATCAAGTTCATGCTGTTCGTCGTGATTTTCCAGACGATCCTGTCGCTGCTGTTCGCCTTATTTTTGATCAAAAACACGAAGGTCAATGTGTTTCTCCGGGCGTTATACTTTTTCCCGACGATCCTTTCCTCGGTATCGGTCGCGTTCATCTGGACCTTCATTTATGACCCGAACATGGGGTTATTATCAAGCCTGCTTTCTGGCCTGAACCTCGAGTCTCTTTCACAGAATTGGCTGGGAGATGAGGATATCGCCATCTTCTCGATTGCAGCCGTTCAAGTTTGGTTCCATACGGGGCAGATGCTGATCATCTTCGTCGCCGGACTTCAGGCGATTCCAAGCGAATTGTATGAGGTGGCAAAAATTGAAGGGGCCAACCGCTGGCAGACGTTCCTTACTGTCACCTGGCCGCTTGTCGCACCGGCAGCGACCATCGTCATTGCCTATACGACGATTCAGTCGTTCAAGGCGTTCGACTTGATCTTCGCGATGACCAAAGGGGGGCCAAACTACTCGACGGAAATTCTGGCAACCTTCATCTATACCACGGCGTTTCGTAGCTTCAAGTTCGGTTACGCTTCAGCTGAATCGGTCCTGTTCATGATTCTGATGGCAGTTATTACATATATACAATTCAAAGCCTTACGGGCCGATCGAGTAAACTATTAGGGGGGAGACCGCAGCTATGAAACTTTCAAAAACGGTACTGATGCTTCTCTATGCGTCATTGATCATCATTCCGATCCTGACGATCTTCCTGTCGACGTTCAAGCCAATGTCTGAAATGTACAGCAATGTGCTGGGGTTGCCGGAATCCTTTCAGTTCGATAATTATGTCAATGTGTTCATCGACCAGTCGATGGGAACCTACTTTAAGAACAGCTTGACCGTCACGTTGGTATCCGTCATCCTGACCTTGTTTTTTGCCAGCCTGATTGCCTTTTCAATTGTGAGGATGGGTGGCTGGGCCGGTGGACTATTGTTCAGTTTCTTCGCACTCGGAATGATGGTACCCGCCCAAACGAACATGATTCCGCTTTATCAGCTCATGTATGATTTAGGATTGACGAACAGCCTTGTCGGGTTGATGATTGTCAATATAGCGGTGACGATGCCAGTCGGGGTGTTCATCCTGACCGGATTCATGAAGTCCCTGCCGAAGACGATATTCGAGGCAGCCATCATGGACGGTGCTGGCAACTGGCAGATGTATACCCGCATTGTCTTGCCACTATCCCTGCCGTCCTTATCGGCAACGGCCATCTTCCTGTTCGTGATGCACTGGAACGATCTCTTATATCCGCTTCTGTTCATCACGCAAGACGAGTTCAAGACCCTGCCGCTTGCCTTACTGGAATTCCAGGGTGAATACATGACGAATTATCCGCTTCTGTTTACGGGAGTCATCATTGCTTCAGCGCCAATGGTCATTATCTATGTATTTTTGCAAAAGTACTTCATCGCCGGCATGACGGCCGGAGCGGTGAAAGGCTAATAAATAGGAAGAGGTGTCGGTTATGGAACGAGTTACACTGCAAGAAGGATTGTCTTTTTCAAGGATCGTCCACGGGCACTGGAGGGCGGCGGACTGGAATAAGTCCACACAGGAATTCTTAACTCTGACCGAGCAATGTCTCGAGTTGGGAATCACTACCTTCGATAACGCGAATATTTACGGTGATTACACATGCGAAGGGCTTTTCGGCAAGGTGCTGAAAGCGAAACCCGACCTTCGGGACCGAATGGAAATCGTGACGAAGTGCGGCATTAAGCTCGCCAATGGCAAAAATGGCTTCTCTCTCAATCACTATGATTCAAGCAAGGAGCATATCATCGAGTCGGCCGAGCGATCCTTAAAGGAACTGAACACGGACTATATTGATGTCCTCTTGTTGCACCGCCCGGATGTGCTCCTCGATCCCGATGAAGTAGCGGAAGCCTTTACACTTTTGAAGAAGCAAGGGAAAGTCAGGCATTTTGGCGTATCCAACTATCTTCCATCACAAGTGAACATGCTTCAGGCATCCTTGGACATGCCGCTTGTGACGAACCAGGTAGAGCTTTCCGTCATGTACCGAGACAACTTCGAGAATGGCGTACTGGACCAGTGCATCGAGAAGAAGATGCCGCCAATGGCCTGGTCGCCGCTCAATCAAGGACTTATCTTCACCAGTGAAACGGAAAAGGCAATCCGGGTGCGAGACGCGCTGAAGAAAACCGCGGCTGAAATCGGGGCGAACGATATGGACGAAGTCATGTACGCATGGTTGATGAAGCATCCGGCTGGCATCATGCCAATCGTGGGATCCGGACGGATTGAACGCATTCAATCAGCGGTTAATAGCCTATCGCTTAAGCTCGACAGGCAGCAATGGTATGAAATCTGGGTCAGCTCTCGTGGCCGGGATGTGGATTGATGCAAAAAAAGGCAGGCGCCTCAATCGGTGCCTGCCTTTTTATTATTGTTAAAATCTGGTCATCAAGAACCAAGTGCCGATAGCCACAACGACAATGGCTAGTAATAATAACCCGTAGCCGAGTGGAGCGGATTTAAACTGTTTAAGATTTCCTTTATATAAAGATATCTGGTTGATCGTTCCAGCCGGGTCACACTTGATGAATAAGGTTCTGGCCTCTTCCGATTCTTTCATATAGTATCTCAAATACTTCTTATCATCCGTCAACGTAACCTCTATGTCTTTGTAACCCAACGATTCTAGAAAAGAAAGGAGATACTGCTTATTATAAGGCTTGTTTTTAAATTCTTTCACGATTATTTCGCGTCTGTTCATGCTCACTCTTCTCCTATCTAGCTCAATCAAAATACGTATTGAATATATACCCAAGAATAATAGTAAAACTCTTGTTGCCGTTTTTCCATACTTTTTGCAAGAAGTTTGAAATTTTGAGTGTGAAGGTACAAAGAAGTCAGGCAGGAGTGGGGGAATGGTCTTGGTTTCGAGGAGGGACTAACATCCTAAAAAATTCCGTTGACAATCAGTTTTAGTGTATGTTAACTTTAGTACATTAGTAAACTAAAGCATAGAGAACAACAATCAGCCAAAGGTGGTTTTTCTGAAATGAAACGTTCAAGTATATTCATATTAACGATAATCGCAATGTTTTCACTTCTTGCAGCCTGTTCCTCCAATTCCGAGGAAAAAGAAGACAAGCTGGTGATTGGAATCGATGATAAATTTGCCCCGATGGGATTCCGTGATGAGGATAATGAAATTACTGGTTTTGACATCGATTATGCCAAAGCCGCCACTGAAAAAATGGGTGTAGAAGCTGAATTTCAACCAATTGACTGGAAAACGAAAGAATCCGAGTTAAGTAGTGGACGTATCGACCTTATCTGGAACGGGTACACCATTACGGATGAGCGTAAGGAAAAGGTCCTTTTCACAAAACCTTACTTGGAAAATGCACAGGTGGTCGTGACGCTTGAAGATTCCAAGTTGACTAAGCTTGATGATTTAGCAGGTAAAGTCGTCGGTCTTCAATCGCTTTCTTCCGCATCAGATGCATTGAATGCTAATCCGATTAAATCCGAGGTCAAGACGATCACGGAATACTCCGATAACGTCTTGGCCCTAAGTGATTTGAAGGCTGGCCGTTTGGATGCCGTAGTCATTGATGAAGTGGTCATTGATTATTATATGTCCAAAGAAGAAGCTACATTCAAGGTACTGGATGAATCACTTTCTCCGGAGCAATATGGAGTAGGCGTGAAAAAAGGAAAGGAAGATCTTCTGAAAGACCTTCAAAAAGCACTGGATGAAATGAATGAAGATGGCACAGCCGCTAAAATCTCTGAGAAATGGTTTGGCGAAAATAAGGTATTAAAATAAGAACGAACAAATATTAGGCAAACAGGATTTCCTTTTGGGAACCCTGTTTTGTTTTTGGGGGAATCGATTCATGTCTATAGATTATCTTACTTCCATACTGAAGCCCATGCTAGAAGGGGCCCAAATAACGGTCCTCTTGTTTTTGATTGCCATTGTCGTTTCCATTCCACTGGGCTTCCTGCTAACCCTTCTTGTCAGGAGTAAATTCAAGCCTGTCGCCTGGCTTGCTGAGGGTTACATATATTTGATGCGCGGTACGCCGCTATTGCTACAATTGTTATTTATCTGCTTTGGATTGCCGATGCTGCCCGTAATTGGTGAATACATGGTGTTGGATCGTTTCGTTGCGGCTTGTTTAGGTTTCATCTTGAACTACGCAGCTTATTACGCCGAAATCTTCCGCGGCGGTCTGTTGGCAGTTGAAAAAGGTCAATATGAAGCCGCCCAAGTGCTTGGATTGAATAAATGGCAAACGATGAGAAAAATCATCCTGCCGCAAATGTTCCGTGTCGCACTTCCTGCGGTCTCGAATGAATCGGTCACACTGGTCAAAGATACCGCGTTGCTCTATGCCGTGGCTGTACCGGAATTGCTACACTTTGCCCAGACTGCGGTGAACCGTGACTTTACGATCGTTCCGTTCTTCTTGGCAGGAATCATTTATCTGTTGATTACACTCGTATTAACGATGTTCTTTAAATGGCTCGAAAAACGCTACAAAATCGAATAGAAGGAGTGGTGAATGTGGCTATCCTTGAAGTGTCCAACCTCAAAAAGTCATATGGCAAGCTAGATGTACTAAAACGGATAACATTGGATGTGAATAAGAACGATGTAGTCGCCGTGATCGGTCCTTCGGGATCCGGGAAAAGCACGATGCTCCGCAGCCTCGTCCATCTTGAAGAAATAAATGGTGGCAGCATTGCTGTCTCCGGCGAATATATGGTGAAGGATGGGGTTTACTCGAATCCGAAAGAACTCAAGCAAATCACCTCCAAAATGGGGATGGTGTTCCAGCATTTCAACCTTTTCCCGCACTTAACGGTCAAAGAAAATCTTGAAATCGCTCCAAAAATGGCCAAAAAGGAATCTTATGACGTCATCCAGCAACGAAGCACCGAGTTATTGGGGAAAGTGGGGCTCTCGAATCGATCATCGGCACTTCCGGCCCAGCTTTCCGGTGGTCAAAAACAAAGGGTAGCGATTGCCCGGGCTCTGATGATGAATCCTGAAATCCTGCTGTTCGACGAACCGACTTCCGCCTTGGATCCGGAATTGACAGGCGAAGTGTTGAAAGTAATGAAGGACCTGGCTGAAGAGCACATGACGATGGTCGTCGTCACACATGAAATGGAATTCGCCAAAGAAGTGGCCAATCGGGTCATCTTCATGGACAATGGGGAAATCATCGAATCCGGACACCCGGACGACGTCTTGACGAACCCACAGCATGACCGGACGAAAGCCTTCCTGAAACGCAGTTTTAAATAATTCATAGTATCGATCAGGGGCGTTTCCAATGGGGAGCGCCTTTTTCATGAACAATTTGTCCATCTTTCACATGCGATTATGCAGGATTTCTTATTTTTGAGTCGAATGAAACACGGGACAAACATAATAAGGAGCTTTTGCCGATGATCAAAGGGTTATTTGAAGCACATTTACCCGTTCGAGATTTAAATCGTTCCATTGAATTTTATGAAGGACTTGGGTTGGAGTTCGACCATAGAGTCGAAGATAGCTTGGCTTTCTTATGGATCGAAAAGGATAAAAGCTGGTTGGGATTATGGGAAACCGAGAAGGTGGAAGTGGAGTATCATCCTTCCATAAGGCATATCGCTTTTGAGGTATCCTTAGATGGATTAAAAGGATCGGTTGCTTGGCTGAAGAATAAGGGATACGAGCCAAGGGAGGCTTTTGGGTTTGAACCCATCGAACCTTTTGTGATGCCTCATAAAGATTATGCTCATGCCAAAATCCATTTCAATGATCCGGATGGAAACAGCCTGGAGTTTATTTGTAAGATAGGCAATCCCCAAGGAATTATGAAGCGAATGTACCTAAGTGAATGGGAACGGCTAAATTTGAAATAGAAGTACCCCATTCTTTAGTGACGGAAATCATTTTTTGCACATTTCTACATTTTATCTTCCCATCTCGGACTTTTATCTTCGGTTTCTACGATTTATCTACGCAAACCGAACTTTTATCTGTGGATATCGGCAATATATCGATTTTTCGACAAAAAACGATCAACCAGAAGTGTCCTCATATAAGGAGCAGTCCAAACAAAAGGTCATATCAACGACAATGGTATCCACTTGTCGTTGACATGACCTTTCCTTATCCATTATTCCTTTCCTCCACTATCATACGCAATCCACTCTTCGCCCTGAGTGTTAGCAATGGCAGGGGTTTTACTTCATGATGGTCGGGCGCGAGCTTTATTCGATATCGTTGAGCGATGCAGGCCAGGACCAGAACAGCTTCCATAACAGCAAAGTGATTGCCAATACACACCCTCGGCCCTCCGCCAAATGGAAAGTAAGCAAACGGGGGAATCGTTTTCAAATAGTTGTTTTCAAAACGCTCAGGAATAAAGGATTCGGGTTGATCGAAATATTCTGGTTTATGATGCATCACATAGGAACTTAACAAAAACATCTCGCCTTTTTTAAAATGGTAGTTTCCGATGGACACATCTTCTGCAGCTTTCCGTGATATGACGTAGAGTGGTGGATAGATGCGAAGCGATTCCCAGATAATATTCTGAGTGTATGTTAATTTCATGAAATCATCAGGAGTGGGGGTGCGGTTTCCGATTACGGTATCTATTTCATGGAAAAGCTTAGCTTCCACTTCAGGATTCTGCGATAGTAAGTAGAGTGTCCAGGAAAGTAAGGTAGCGGTCGTATCGTGACCGGCAAGGAAGATCGTCATTACTTCATCGCGTACTTGCTGATCTGACATCCCTAAACCATCCACTTCATCTCGGGCTTCCATCAGGATTCCCAACATATCTTCATGACTCTTTGCATCTTCTCTACGTCCTTCAATTATGCTATATATCACGGTATCCAGTCGTTCGAGCACCTTTTTATATTCCCGGTTGCTTTTTGTTGGAATCCATAGAGGCAATTGAAAGAGATTCCTCATTCTTTTGACAGCAACCTTCATCACTTCATCTATCGGCTCCCCAATCAGGTTATATCCATCTTTGAGTTCCGTGCTGAACATGGTCTTGCTGACTATACCAAGAGCAAGGCTCATCGTGTCCTCGGTGATTATTCTTTCTTCCCCGTTTTTCCAGGTTGAGATATATTCCTTGGTTATATCAATCATATCTTGTGCGTAATTGCTAATATGGGTCTTTTTGAAAGATGGTTGAATAAGCCTTCTCTGGCGCATGTGAAAATCTTTATCACTCGTAATGAGCCCTTCTCCAATGAGCGGCTTTAAGCTATCGAAGTCTTTTGATTTCAAAAACGACTTTTGTTTGGTTACAAGGATTTGTTTAATTAAATCCGGATCTGAAATGAGGTAAACGTTTTGGAAAGGCCCCAACCGAAGTTTTGCAACGTCCCCATATTCTTTAGCTAGCCGTGTAAGAAAACCAATTGTGTCTGATTGAAACTCCTTTGTATGACCAGTTATTATTTTCCCTTTTGGGCCAGTGGGAGAATCATGAGCATCTTTATCCAACAATGATTTGTTTCATTCCTTTCTATATAAGTAGTTATAATCATTCTATGTGGATTGCGTATATTGGTTTGGACAAGTATGCGAGAGGGCTAGCGTTTTTTACATATTAATAGAAGGAAAACCGTTAAAAATCGCGATCATAGGCTCTTCATTCCTTTTTTTAAACTCTAATTGTTTAATATTGGTAAAATAAGGGTAAAAAGACTGGAAATTGAAATGAAATGAGTGCATCCATTTTCCTAACGGGAGCTATAAATAGCATACTTATCCCTATTTATCTCTCGGACTATATTCCTTATAATAAGAAAATATGAAAAATATGACAAATGGTAAAGCCGTTAACGAATGATGAGGTGATCCTGTTGGGACTTGTAGATGTAATAAGCGATTATAGCTCGGCATTTTCTAGTGGAATAGCTAATTTGGAAGAGCAAATTAGCCGATTGAAGCAGGCGAAAACGCAAATCAAAAATGAACAGGAAGCAAGCCTGGTGGAAATCAAAGAAATAAAAAAACCGGAGCTAGGAAAAAGTTGGACTGGAAATCGTGCAACGGATTTTAAAGAGTCAAGAAGTGGTGCATACAAGGTCATGCTGACAATCGTTCGGGATGAGTATGATGATTATCAAGCGAAAATTGAAGAGAAAATCAATTCCCTGGAGAGGCAAAAAGCCATACTGGAAGCAGCCGTAGCTGCTGCCCGTGAAGCGAGCAACCTGTTGAGTAAAGGGGAAGAATTCCTTGACCAAGTGGAAAGTAAAGTATCGGATTTAAAGAAGTGGGTGTTTTAAATGACGACAATTAAACTGAATCATGCAGTCGTGACAAAACAAGTAAGCCAGGTAAAAACGGCCGTGGATGGGACGACAATCGGAGCACTGCCGGCCGACCAGCTCGGCAATAACGATCTGAGCTTCACATCGAAATGGGAAGAACGGGAGACCAATCTGGAAAAGACCTTCAATCAATACCTGACGATCGTCAAAAAGAACCTGGAAGACACCCAGGCGAACGTGGATTTACTGAAAGAGCAGGATGAAGCCATCACCCATACTGCACAGGGGTATCAGCCATTATGACAATCTTCGAAGCCAAACCTCTGAAGTCAGCAGTCAAGTCACGGGCCAAGCAATATGAAGACCTATTGGGGCAAGTAGAGACACTGAAAAAGGAATTTCAGGGAATCGTCGATTTGGATGAAGAGCTGGCCGGAGCCGGGGCGACGGCTATCAAGAACTTTTATCGAGCACAAGTAGAGGTGGCCAATGCCTGGATCGAATTATTCACGACCCAAATCAGCTTTCTGAAAGGCATTCCGGCCATATTGGAAGACGCCGACCTATCCGGTGAAACCGTGGTCGAGGTGCCGTTTTTAGAGGGGGAAGTGACCCACGGTCTCTCCAACGCCAAATCGATGGTGAACCAGCAGTCCACCGATCTCCAAAAGATTTTCCAGAACATTGATGATATCCTCTCACTACAGGTGTTCGACCAAGGCGATTTCCATGAGAAAATGGAAAAGGCCGAAAAAGAAAAGAACGATACCATCAAGAAAGTGCACGAAGTAGATAATAAATTAGTAGAAGAATACCAAGTGACCGAAGCCCAGGAAAGTGTAGCCATTAGCCTTTTCCAGGCCTTACTTGAAGCCACCAGTCAGGATGGCACCGTTTCCCCGATGAACTTCAACCAAAGTGCCTTTCAAGCGAGCCAAGCTTATCAAGTGAAGGATGAAGTGGCCGAGAATATGCAAGGATACCGGGACTTCAAGAAGCAAGAAGAGGAAGCGCGGAAACTCGAACAGGAAATGGAAGAACTCGAGAACCGCCCATGGTATGAAAAAGCCTGGGACACGACAAAAACCTTTACAGGGGAAATCACGGGGTATTATGATTCAGTAAGAGCAACAACGGGAGTCGATCCCGTAACAGGTCGTAAACTTTCCGAAGCTGAACGAATCGCCGCGGGCGCGATGGCTGCCGCCGGATTCATCCCCATCGTCGGCTGGGCAGGGCGTGCGGTCAAGGGTGGAAGTGCCGTCTACAAAACCGTGAAGGGGCTCAACGCTGCAGACCATGCATTGGACGCCTATAAATCTAGTAAAGGGCTGGATGTCCTCAAGCAAACCGAATACGGATTATATGGATTAACCGCCGCCAACGGTCTCGGTGAAGCCGTGACCGGCAAGGACATGTTCGGAAACGAACTCACTGATGAACAGCGTCAAAACAGCCTGATGAACGCCCTTGGTATCGCCGGAGTTGCGGGGGCAGCCAAGGTCGCAGACAAAATGGCAAGCGGGACAAAGTTCATCCCCTACAGCAAGGAATTTGTGCAAAACCAAGTCCAGAAAGCCCAAGGCACAATCAAGGATATGGGCAAGGCCCTCGGGAAAGTGGAAGTGCCAACAGGAGTTAAGGTTAGGACAGTAGCAGATACGACTGGAAATACTTATAAATCTATTGATGTGGATAAGATGCCGATAAAGGATCTTGCGCAGAAGATTACTGCGAAGAGTGAAGGTAGTAAGGGTGCGGGTAATATTGGTAAGATAACTGAAATAAAAGAGAAGGATCTTGGGAAGCAAATTATCAAAGGGAAAAATGGAAGGAAAGAACTTGCGCCCAACGTACGCTATGTTACAGAGGATGGTTATAAATATACAACAGATGAAATTGGTAGAATAGTAGATGTTGAGGCAGAAGGATTGATACTTCAAAAAGGTACACGAAATCCGGGAATGCAAGTGGCAGCAGGCCGGGAAGATAGGTTAATGGATGATGATGGTGGGCACTTGATTGGAACCCAATTTCATGGCTCTGGGGATATTGACAATTTAGTAGCTCAAAATAGACAAATTAATCGCTCGGGTGGAGAGTGGTATAAAATGGAGAATGAGTGGGCAACTGCTTTGAAAGAAATTCCACCGAAAAAAGTATCTGTAAAAATTGAGCCAATTTATTCAGGAGAGTCACTAAGACCAAGTTACTTTGAGATATTATATGAAATTGAAGGAAAAGGGATATTTGAGAAAACGATTAGAAATAGTGCTGGGAGTTGATTGAAAGTGGAAAAAGAAATGAATAAATTATATAGAGAAATAGCAGAAACAGTTAATGAAATGATTCCAGAAGAATGGGATAAATTTTATTTTTATTCACAGATATCAGAAACCGGTGGAGGAACTTATTTTTTTTATAATACTCCTGAAAATAAAGAATTTTTTAATTATAGTGTGGAAATTCCATTTAACTATTCTATTGATAAAGAAGAATTCAAAAAGAATAAACGAAAGCTGTTTGAGTTGTGCGATGAACTAAGGAATATCTTTAAAAATAATCAGCAAGAGCTTTGGTACTCTTTTACAATGTCTCTTGAGAATAGTGGGAAATTTAAAATGCATTATGATTATACAAATTGGTTCGATACTGAATATAGTTTTAGTGACCAAATGATTATTTGGAAAAATAAATACTTAGATGAGGTGCCAAATGATGAAAATTATAAAGCATTAATCGAGAAGTACCATAATGAATTTCCAGATAATCCGATTTAATTAGAGAAGGATAGTAATACATCAGGAAGAGAAATGGCAGAATTTAAAAAAGAAATTAATTGCAAGAAAATTAGCTTGAGATGATGAAATGCTTATAAGTTCTACTATCGATTCAAACAGGCATACAATTAATTGTAATTGTATGCCTGTTTAGAGTTAGGGAAGTACCGGATACGAAATACTTACAAACATATCTCGGTTGATAAGATGCCGATAAAGGATCTTGCGCAGAAGATTACGGCGAAGGGTGAAGGTAGTAAGGGTATTACAAAAGGTGAATATAAAAATTTGAGGAAAAAGACACCAAGTAACGAAATAAGAAAAATGGTTAATCCAGATGGTCCTAAAGTAGACCCAGTATACGGGTATGAAGTTGATAAGTTTGAAGCAGACCATATTGTTTCAATGAAAGAAATAACTGAAATGGATGGATTCAGTGGGTTAACTCGAGAACAACAAATAGAAATTCTAAATCTAAAAGATAATTTTGTTGGTCTTGGAAAATCTTCGAATGCATCTAAGGGGGCTCATAGTTGGGCTGAATGGAAAGGGCATTCTAAGATGGGAGAGGTTCCTGTTAATGTTAGAATGGAAATGATAGAAAAAGAGGAACAAGCTAGAGAAGCTCTAAAAGTAGCTATAGAAGAGAGGTTGAAGTAATGAACAAATTTGAAAAGATTATTATGGGTAAAATCATTATAGTGACTGCCGAAAAAGAATTAGAACCTCAAGTAGAAACTTTGTTTGCTATATTAGAACAGGTAGATCGTAATAAATTAATTCATGGTTTCTCTCTACAAGTAGGTTGGTCCGTCTTTTATTTACATGAGAGAGAAACCGGGAGTTTTATATTGACTTCTCCTGATTATACTAGAAATCCATTTGAAGATATAACAGAAGATTTAACTTTAGCATTGTGGGTACAACTAGAACAAGGTCATTTTTTGAGAAAGATAAATGTCGAAGGTTTATCAATAAAATTTAGTGATAAAATCATACTTTCTAAAGGTGTACTAGAACTCGAGAAAATATATTTACAAAGAAATGGAGATGTAGAAAAAGGAGATTCAGGTTGGTATATAGGTCCTGTAGAAGATAATAATAACACGGAGTTGTATGCTCTATATGCTTATCAACTACTAAAAATTAAACCAGAAATCATTCAAGTGCTTGCTTTACCAAATGACTATATGGTTGTTTTTGAAGGTAATGAAATAAAAGCAGTATTAAACGAAAACGATGTAGATGTTTTTTAAAGGCTCCATATAGATTTTATATACGAAAAGGTATCTCTGTTCCGTATGATTTCCTTCGCGATGAACGTGATATAAGAGTATCATTCGATTGTACGTGGGATGATAAAACTGGTTTAGGGGTTCGTCTCATAAATGAAAAAGTAAAAAGTAGGGTATCAAGATGTCGCAATTTAAATTCACTAGTTGTTAGGTGAAATTTCTATGAGTAACAGCAAAACAGCAGATTTAATATTGGAGATATATTGTATTAATATTTGAAAATATTAATCATAAAGTTTTTGGAGAATAAGAATAGATTTTTGATGAGCCAGAAAGAGAATGTAAGACCTTAATATCAGTTAAGGTCTTTTTGCCGTAAAGAAGATAGATGTAATGAGTTCGTAGGCGGGCAGCCAAGGCCGCAGACAAAATGGCAAACGGGACGAAATTCATCCCCTACAGCAAAGAATATGTACATAATAAAGTCCAGAAAGCCCAAGGCACAATCAAAGATATGGGCAAGTCCCTCGGGAAAGTGGAAGTGCCAACTGGAGTTAATGTTAGGACAGTAGCCGATACGACTGGAAATACTTATAAAGCTATTGGTGTGGATAAGACGACGATAAAGGATCTTGCGCAGAAGATAACGGCGAAGAGTGAAGGTAGTAAGGGTACGGGGAATGGTAAATCAGGAGAAAAGAGTTCTCTTGCACCTGGTGGAGGATTGGCTGCACATGAGGTAAAAGGTGGGCATTTGATTGAAAGACATGTTGGAAAAACTGATGAAGAGTTATTAGAGAGAATAAAGAATAATCCTAGAATTAATGGGTCTTCTACTTTTAAAGATAGGGCTATTGCTGAGAAAGTTGTTAGTACAGCCTTAAGCGAAATTAATAACAAAAATGCGATTAAATCTTGGATGAGTAATTCACAAAGTAAGTCAAACTTAGTTTTGACTTATGAAGGAACCGAAGTTATTGGGCGTGGAGTAAAAAGAGGTTCTACCACTGTTGAAAATATGTCAAATGCTAGAATTATTTTGAAAAAGGATGGAGAAGGAAATTACATTTTAACTGGCTATCCAAATTAATACTCAAGAGGTGAGATGTTATGTTGTCTTCTAACAAACTAGAAGAATCAGTTTTTCAGTTCTTGGCCGGAACTTTTCATCAAGATATTGATTCTTCAGAAGTGGCATTACAAGAATTATTAACAGAAGAAAGTATAGAATATCTAGAATCTGCTATTGTCTTTTTAACAGATTTTATTAGAAGTAGTAAGTATTCAGATATTCAAAAGAATGAATATATTCAAAGTTGTGCAGATGGTGTATACTTTCCTGCTCTTGATTTACAACCACTTCAGTGGCTCTATCAAGTAATTGAACAAATAAAAGAAGCTGTTAAAGAAAAATAACAACTATATCCCGGATAACGGACACTAATAAAAAAGTGCCTAGTTGTTCGGGATTTTCTATATCGAAAGAGAACTCTTTATAAATTAATTTATGTACGAAAAGTGGGCGCAAATAAAAAAAGTCTCATTATCATATCCATTCGATCTTCCTAAACTTTTAATGCCGAACGAATAGCCGCGAGCACGAAGGTCGCAGACAAAATGGCAAACGGGACAAAGTTCATCCCCTACAGCAAGGAATTTGTGCAAAATAAAGTCCAGAAAGTCCAAGGCTCAATCAAGGATATGAGCAAGGCCATCGGGAAAGTGGAAGTGCCAATTGGGGTTAAGGTTAGGACAGTAGCCGATACGACTGGAAATACTTATAAAGTTATTGGTGTGGATAAGACGTCGGTAAAGGATCTTGCGCAGAAGATTACGGCGAAGGGTGAGGGTAGTAAGGCTGTTGCTGTAACTAAATATGGTAGTCATTTTTTAGAAGAATTCAAATTGAAACCTAATGTACAATATGAAACGAATGGATATTTATATCAAACAGATGATTTAGGAAGAATTAAGAGAGTTTCCGGAGAATTAACTTTAGAGATGGGAGAGCGTAATACTAAACATCAGTTAGCTGCTGGGGGGGAAGATAGAGTTAAAGCTCCTAGTACTCAAGGAGATCATGGCGGACATTTAATTGGTACGCAATTTAATGGGTCTCCGCTTATTGATAACATAGTTGCAATGAACGAGTCGAACAATAGAGGAACAAGAAGATGATGACTATTTTGCCAATGCGGTTAACATACAAACCGTGGTGGTTTTGGGTACCTGGTGGCCACTAGAGCCTTTCACCAAATGACTTATGAAGTAAACTTCCCCCTCTATTGAATCAGTCGAATATATATAATTGACATTGAGAATCATTTTCATTTATAGTGAAGGTATAGTGAAAAAAGTTCTCAATTAGGAAGGTGAGAGGAAGAAGGTACTTATCGGTTTTTTATCCGGTACTACCGAGAATATGGCCGTAATTATGAAGAATTGCCTGACAACTGTAGGCTGAAAGTATATACGGAGAGGCTGGATACCGGAGAAGTAGATACTTTAAAGGAGTTTGATTTGACCCTTTATCGGTGTATATACATGGAATAAAGAGGAATGCCCTTATGAAGCAATCGAGTAAATCTTGCGCGAAATGAAGATTATATGTTTGAGTTCGGGCGATTTGGGTTATAGAAATCCTTGTGACGCGATACAGATTTTTTTAGAAAAAATGAAAGAATGCTGTGGTCATAAATGGTGATTGGATTCTATAAGCCCATCATGTACCTACTGCATATAATTCAGTAAAGAAATGCGAAGATTTTGCAGATCATGCTCTTATATGGGGAAGAGAAAGTGGAGATTTTTCCGTTCAATCGAATATGATGTATCCCAACCTAGGAGAGAGTCTGTTTATTTATGAAGGAGGGTTTTCATGAGAACCCAAATAGATAAAAAGGGAGAAGCAAATAAAGATCAGCTTATCCAAGAACTATTGAAATTCGGCATTTTCACGAAAAACGATAAACAATTATATGAGTTACCAGTTATTGTACTCCAAAAAGAATTCAATCAGCTAAGAGGTGAATGGAAGAATGCCTAGAAGAACAAAATCATTTAATCAACTGCTTAAAGAGAACCGAAATACCTTGCTTCAAGACAAACGTGAATTGGAACGAATCTTTATCAAAATCGATCAAAAAGCAACGGGTGAGGTTAAAAGCGATCGACAAGTACACTCGTCATGATATCCTATGCTCACATATATAAGGAAACCGATAACAGTCTATGTTTCGGTTTTTCATATGCTAGACACCATATTTCTGATTTTGATAGTTGATGTCCAAACCAAAACAAACAGTGTCATGAAAAATGGCGCTTCTGCAGCAGCTGCATCCGGCTCATCCCTTGTATTTACGATAGGGACATAGTAATGGTTCTAAAAGGAATAAAGAAAGCATATAAAAAAGGAACGGGTTCTACTCATGTGTAGAGTCCGTTCTTTTTTGTTGCGTGCTTCCCATCACATCCATGGCATTATGGCAGAATTTCAATGGACAGTACGTAGGGGGGATACCATGTTAGTCGGTCATATTAAGGAAATCGTGCGGCATCCTGTTAAATCGTTTCGTGGGGAGAGCGTCCAAAAAACGAATGTCATGCAGTACGGGGTATATGGAGATCGCAGTCATGCGTTTTTGGATGAAACGAGGCCAGGTAAATTTTTGACCATCACTCAACATCAGAAAATGGTTCAATATCAAGCGCGATTTGTCGGGGAAGAGTCGATGGTTGCTTATCCCACAGTGGAAATTACCTCACCGGAAGGAAAGGTCATCACTTGGGGGGATGAGGATTTACTCAGGGCCATGGAAAATGAATCGAAGCGGAAGGTTTCTTTCATTGAATATTCGCCTACCCATGTACCGTTGGGAGCGATAGAAGCGGAGCCTATTCAACTGGTGACGGATGCGTCCCTGAACGAATTACAAACGATATGGGGGAAAGACCATCTTGACCACCTACGGTTTCGGCCCAACTTCGTCATCTCGTTAACCGATAAAATCCCATTCATTGAACAAACCTGGTTCGGAAAACGGATGAAAATAGGCCGGGATGTGGAAATCGAATTGAGAAGGCCCTGTGAAAGGTGCATGATCATCACGGTGAATCCGGACGATGCAAAACGGGACCCCACTTTGCAAAAAGCGGTCCAAAAGAATTGTGATAACCATTTTGGCGTGTATGCCTCTGTCACTCGAACAGGGGAAATAGGGGTCGGAGATGAAGTATTCCTTCTAGACTGAAAATAGGAACACTGCCTACTAATGATAAAAGGCAGTGTTATTTGGTTTTATCTCCAATTAACACATTACAATATTGGGAAAAATGGTAAAATAAAGGTGACTTATGCGGGGAGTTGTTTAGATGCGTCCTTATCCTACTTGGTTTACTTATGTGGTGAAATTACTTTGGTTGGCGGGGTTATTTGTCCTGCTTGTTGTCAGTTATACCCTTGGATTGACCATTCAGAAGAAAGTTGAAGCCACTTTTATCATCGAGCCACTTTTCTGGTTCGATAGCATGGTCCCCCTTGTGTTTGGTCTATACGTGTCCCTGCTTTTCGTGAAGGGATGGACATTCAAGCTTCATATGCCTCTTTTTATCTGCGTCACCCTTCCATGTCTGATTCTATCCTTATACGTACCAATCGTGTACACCTTTCTTCCAAGCGCAGCCTATTTTCCCGACCCATATTGGCTGCTTTCAAGAGATAGCTTCAGGATCATACCGGTCGTAGCTGGTTTGACACTATTCACCAGCCTGTTCGGAATGAAGCGAGATTCCATGTTTTATAAATGATGTTTAGGTGAGTGGTTGAATTATCGCGTTGGGCGGTTGAATAAATGGAATCCGTGGTTGAATACTTACGTTGTGTGGTCGAATTATCACCTAGCATGGTTGAATTCCTACCCTTTGGAACGATTTCTTAGCTATAATTAGCACGGTTGGCTAGTTATCTAACTAGTAGCTTAATGGGGAATTGGAAAGAGGGAAAAGATGAAGTTTAAACCAGCTTTTTATTACTTTTTAATCTTGTTGATACTTTTAAATGCTAAAGCCATTACATTTCATAATACGCATCTTTTTTCACTAATGATTATCATGGTGTCGATCTTGCTTATTATAATGAGTAGATTGAGGGTCTTGGAGGAAGATGGTCCTAAATCTAGACATATAATTTTAGGATTTGTATGTGCCCAAGGAGTTTATTATATGGAAAATTTTTTAATGAATTAAATATAATAACGCTTACGAAAAAGGTACACCTATATGCCATGTGAAAAATGAGCTTGGAGCTAGAGAACCAAGCTTATTTTTTTGTATCTAATTCTATTGATTAACATGTTCTTCTCATCTTCTTCCTCAGCTTCTGTAGGTTCGTTAATAGTATGTTTGCTCGGATTGTAAAAATGAGCCACAAAAATCCCATTAATGGTAAAATTATTAAATAACCGACTTTTTTACTTACATAGAGGAGGAACAAAATCGAAAAGCAGAATTCTATTTGTGGGCATGCTGTGCTCACTCTTTCTAATCGGCTGTTCAAAGTCGGAAGAACCTTCATTCGAGGATTTTTTTCACGCCGAAATGGAAAAAACGAAGGATGAGTATGGGGATGAATTTGATTATGCCTATTCTCTCGTATATACAAAAGTCCATACAATGAACCAACATGATGATGCTATCGCCATTTTTACGAGCATAATCCAAATGGAGACCAAATCTTTATTGCCTATTTAGAAAAAGAAAATGGGAAGTGGGAGTGGAAGCAAACAAGAGGTGCAGAATGGGATGATCCTGTCCAATGGTCTGCGATGAACGAAGAACCATACATTTACTCTGGGACGCTTACCGATGACTCCATTTCACATATGTTTGCAGGAGATGAACCTGCTGAAATCATCGAAGTGGAGAAGGGGAAAAGATTCTGGTACGCCATTAGCGATGTGCAGGACGTAAAAGTGAAAGCGGTCAAAGAAGACGGAACCGAAGAAAATGTGGAAGAAATAGATGAAGGGAGAGTGAAAAAAGTTGAGTGAGGATCAATGCCCGAAATGTAACTCATACTCGATTAAGAAAGGGATACTTGGGACAGGGTTCAAATTTGTTCAAATGTTCTCCTATGATCATTTAAAGAATAAGCCGTCCAAGATCACCTCTCATTATTGTTCGAATTGCGGGTTCATCCTTGGTTCTTATGTGGATAACCCGTCCAATTTAGAACCAAAGGGGGATAAGTGAAGCTGGATTGCTTATGTGCACGACGGAAACCGTCCATATTGAAATTGGAAGCAGATATCGGCGCAGATCCGATATGGTGCCATCTCTGTGGCTGTAACCTGGATTTAGATGAAGTCCCCATTTCAGATGAACTGAAAATGGAGCTATCAGATTGGGTGAGAGAGTATGGAGACTGGATAGATTGGGAAACGGATATCATGCTTCCAGACGGAATGACTCTTGAAAAAGAACATAATGAAAAGGGATTACGATTAACGGAAAAAATCAAAGAAGAGCTGGATGGAAACTATAGAATTGTATTTTTTCCATCCAAAACGACCTGTATGGATACTCCCTGATCAACATGCTCCTTTAAGGGAGTATGGATTGACTGTTCTTTACTAAGAACAATTTGTCTGGCATCTTTAATGTTCCTTCTTGATAAGGTATGTTCCATTCGTACTTTTGAAAAGATAGTGGTAGGAGGAGATCATGGTGGATGAAGCAAGGATTTCGAAAGAGAAGATGAAGAATATGCTCGTATGGATTTTCGTGCTATGTCTGTTCGATGCTGTGGTAACCGATTTTGGCATCCAGGCAGGATACATAAGAGAACTGAACCCCCTCATGAAAGAAGTGTATCATTGGAATCGCTCCTTCTTCTACGGATGCAAACTGTTCCTTCCTTTGCTTCTCTTGTGGATCTATCCGCAGTTAAAACGTAGAAAAGTGGTGAATGGCGGAATCTTGCTTTGTTTGGTAGCGTATGCCGCCGTCACGGTATACCACTTCTTCTGGATGGTACTGGCGCTGAGAGGCAGTTAGACCGATAAAAAGCCGGGATTGACCGATATATCATGTGAATTGACCGATAAAAGCAATAAATGACCGATAAATACCAAGAATCGACCGATAAAGACAAAACAAACAAAAAAAACGAATAATTGCCCGTTAAGACAATTACTCGTTTTATGGAATGGTTTAATTGTTATTGTTATCGCTGCGGGCTTTTCCGCCCTTTTCACCGATTTCTTGGTAAAACTCTTTGTCATGATTTTTGGAGGTCGCTTCTCCGCCTTTTTCACCGATCTCTTGATAAAACTCTTTGTCGTGATTTTTTGAAGTTGCTTCTCCACCTTTGCGACCTGCTTCTTCCCGACTCATTTTGTTATTGTCAGCCATGTTAATCACTCCTATAAAAGTTTTTTGTGTTGCTTACAGTATCATGTATATCCTAATCCACACTCTAGTAAACTAGTATTTTGAAAAAAATATATATTATAGAAATGAAAGTCGATTTTTTAAATAGAAACGTTTAAATGGCGCTCATTTGAGCGCCATTGTCATTTTTCAGATTAAAACTAATTGTATGCTAGTCCAGTTCGTATAAGTGAAAAAGATGACCAGTACATTCTTGGTCATGTTGATCAGAATCCGATTATTCCTGAACTCCATTTCCTTATTCTCTTGAAGAAAAAAAGGCAAGGTAATGCGATGTGGGAATCTTTCAAGGACCGTCAAGCCAATCCAGATGATCAGACCAAATAGCGGAAGGGCAAGTACGCTTTCCTTTGAACCCAAAATACTCACTTTCCCGAACGAATTAAATTGAAAGGGTATTTGACTTGGTAGAGAAGACCATTCCGTCATTATGTATACAACACTTGAAATAAGAAATAAGAGCGAAATGATATCTAATATCATTTCTATTAGCGTTCTTTTGCGTTTAACTACTAACCGCTGCTGTTTAATCTCCCTCATCTCCGTTTCAAAATAATAAACTTCCCGGCGTCTTTCTTAAAAGTGGAATGTAGCGGACCACTCTCCTATTTTAGCACGGGGGAAGGGACGAAGTATGATGTAAACCTCCCAATCAAAAAAATAAAGGGACCATATGGCAACCTTGTTCAATTAAAAAAACAAAAAACCTTAGGAGAGGGGGCCTAAAAAGGCGGTCACCTAAGGAATCGTGAGCAGGTAAATACCTGACTCTTTTTCCATTATACTCCTTTTGAATCGGAAGATAAACACCCCTTCCTCTAGGTTACAATAAAAAATATATTTTCTGTATGTTCATCACTCCATTTATATCTGTTATGGTGTGAATGGATGGTATTTTTGATGCATGTAGCCTGTGTTTTTCATGGAAAAAAGGACTTGGAATTAATTTGGGAAAAGTGATAAACTAGCTATATCAGTGTGTAGAGATATTGGTCTTTCTTTTTTGGGGGCCAAAAATATATGTCTCATGATACGTCTGCCATCTGAAATATTTTTTTATATGGGAGATGGATCCATATGCACGGGGAAACAAGATTACCAAGAGGTGGAAAAGAATTTATATTGTTTTTAGCCATCATTTCCATTCTTTCTGTCAACATTATCGCACCACTTATTATGGCATTTAAATTTGGATTCACGAAGGACGTGTATGTTGATACGTTAAAAGTGATTCCGTTTGTTTGGGTTTGTGTCATTATATTGGTACCATTTGTGGTAAATCCACTTGTTACTAAGCTTGTACAAAAGTTTGCTGGACCGACGGACGGCTTTAATGCACGGGTGCTGTTCACGATATTATTTAGCGTAACCATCTTGTCCGTTTTACTGACAGTTATCGGATCTTGGATTGGCATGGGGGAAATTAGCTGGAAGCCGATTCATACGTTCTTTTATGACTGGCCACGTAACTTCTTTATCGCATTCTGGGTTGAAACGTTGATCGCTCAACCAGTAGCCAGGTTTGCCATGAAGAAATTGCATGAAAGTCAAGCACGTAAAGCCGTAAATGCTTAAATCCCATACAGTACCACTCATATAAGCCGATTGATTTTATTTTAAAATCAATCGGCTTTTTTGATGGGGTCTTTAGAAAAGGTATGGAGAACCCGTCCATCGAGCGTATAATAATAGAAGGTATTGTGTAGAGTACAAGCTATCCATACAGGGATTGCAAGAGGGATTGGGGGAGGCAGATCATCATGGAATTGTTGATTACCATGACGGAACGGCTCGGGATCATCGTGACGATTGCCTTTATCGTGACCCGTTTTCGTTTCTTTCGACAAATGTTGAATGAGGATCATTTTAACCGGAAGCAACAGGTCAAAGCCATTTTGTTCTTTGGGGTGTTCGGCATCATTGGCACCTATACCGGACTGACATTGAGTCCCGAATCGCTTGAGTTCAACCGATGGGTCGGGTCTGTCGGGGAAGATGAGGCCATTGCCAACTCCCGCGTGATCGGCGTTGTACTTGCCGGTTTATTCGGGGGATGGCGCATCGGACTTGGTGCTGGGATCGTCGCGGGGATTCATCGTTTTGCATTGGGAGGATTCACGGCGCTTTCCTGTGGGGTCGCCACGATACTTGCCGGGCTGCTTGCGGGTCTTTTTTATAAGAAAAACAAACATGTTAAACTTTCCAAGGCTTTAATGATCGGGGCCCTCGCCGAAGCGATGCAGATGTTCATCATTCTTCTTCTGTCGAAACCGACCGAACAGGCCTTTTCCCTTGTCGGGCATATTGGTATTCCGATGATTATCGCCAATGGCCTAGGCAGTGCCTTGTTTCTATTAATCATTCGAAGCGTTCTGAATGAAGAGGAGAAGGCTGCTGCCTTGCAGGCACAGAAGTCATTGAGGATTGCAAGGCAAACCCTCGGGTACATGCGCCAAGGTATGAACGAAAAGTCGGCTGCCGCGGTATGCCGGATTTTGTTTGATGAAGTGAAGGCAAGTGCCATCGCGATTACCAATGAAACGAAGATCCTCGCCCATATCGGTTTGGGGGATGACCATCACTCGCCGGGACGGCCGCTCCAGACAGAAATCACACGCCAGGTGATCGAGGGTGGGGAACTGATCGTAGTGGGAAAGCGGGATATTCATTGCCAGGTTTCCGATTGTCCGTTAGGGGCGGTCATCATTGGTCCTTTAAAGAAGGGAAATCAGACAGTCGGGACGTTAAAGTTATATTTCCGCCATGAAAAAGAAATCAACAATGTGGATGTCGAGTTGATGTCAGGGTTGAGTATGCTCCTCAGCTATCAACTGGAAGTGTCACAGCTCGATGATGCACAAAAATTGGCACAAGAAGCGGAGATTAGAGCCCTTCAGGCCCAAATCAATCCGCACTTCCTATTCAATGCTTTAAATACGATCAACTCGTTAATAAGGATTGATCCTAACAAGGCAAGGAAAATGCTGCTTCACTTATCCCAGTATTTCAGAAAGAACCTAGCCAGTACGACGGTGGAATGGACGACCTTATCGGAGGAACTTTCACATCTTCAAGCGTATGCGAATATCGAAAAAATGCGGTTTGTCGATAAGCTGCACATTCATTATGAAGTGGGTGAAGATGTTCTCAATGCGAAGATCCCGCCGCTCATCCTCCAGCCATTAATCGAGAACAGCATCCATCATGGGTTTAAAAACAAAACGGAAAACTGTTCGATACATATTCTTCTTGAAAAAGAAACGGAAGCCTCGATTAGAATCGTCATAAGGGATAATGGGGCTGGTATCGAGCCAGGTCAGTTACAAAAGCTTGGCCAAGAAATCGTTGAATCCAAAAGCGGGACAGGCCTTGCCCTTTATAATGTGAACAAACGGCTCACGATGATGATGGGGCAACAATCGGCCTTGAAGATTCGGAGTGAACCAGGAAAAGGCACGGAAATATCCTTTCGCATTCCAAAGTAAATGAAGAAAGTGGGGAAGAACATGAAATCGGTCATTCGGACACTTGTCATAGATGATGAACGTTATAGCCGCGAGGAATTGATTCATCTGTTGAAGCAGCATCCCTCCATCGATATAATCGGCGAGGGTGAATCTGGGGAACAGGCCATCGTCTTGGCGATGCAGCTGCAGCCTGATGTGATTTTCCTCGATGTGGAGATGCCGCTCATGAATGGGATGGAGGCAGCGAAGGCCCTCCAGGAATTGAAGAACGTCCCGAGAATCGTCTTTGCGACTGCCTATCCTCAGTTCGGTGTGGAAGCCTTTCGTGTGGATGCGGTGGATTATCTATTGAAACCGTATGATGAAGAACAATTGGCAGAGACGGTTAGCCGCCTTGAAAAACTATTCTTAAAGAAAGAGGAGAATAGGCCGGTCAAAAGCGCCGGAAGACTGGCTGTCGAAGTGGAGGGGGAAATCCTCTATGTTCATCCTCATGACATCATGTACATTTCACGGGAAGAAAAGGTATCGAAGATCGTCACGGTCGACCATGAATATGAAGTGAAAACGACGATGAAGGAATTAGAAGAACGGTTACATGAATTCCCATTTTTCAGAATTCATAAAAGTTATCTGGTGCATTTGAATTATGTATTGCGTCTTACCCCCTGGTTCAATGGGGCGTACCAGCTTGAATTGAAAGGACGGGACGAAATGCTGTCCGTCAGCCGGACGTATGCCAAAGCTTTTCGAGCGGCCTTGGAGTTATGATAGGGTAGGAAGAATCTGATATGAATCCAAGCGTGAATCTCAGATTCTTTCTCGTATACATGTGACAAAATTTTGAACATTTTACACGTTAATTCGACATATGAACCTCTTACCCTCCGAAATCGACATGATAATAAGAATTCACTCTTTTCTGTCAATTCATCGTTTATACTATATGTAAGCGATTCCAAGGAGGGCATAGATAGATGTATACATTTTTAGGTGGAGTCATTCTATTACTAATCGGATATTTTACATATGGTAAATTCATAGAGAGAATGTTTGGTGTCAAAGCGGAGCGACCGACACCGGCATATGCGAATCAGGACGGCGTCGATTACTTGCCGATGAGCACGAATAAGAATTCATTGATCCAATTATTGAATATCGCAGGGGTCGGACCCATTTTCGGTCCAATCATGGGAGCTTTATATGGACCTGTTGCGTTTATCTGGATCGTACTTGGCTGTATCTTTGCAGGGGCGGTTCATGATTACCTAACTGGCATGATTTCAATCCGGAACCGTGGAGCCCATTTACCGGAACTTGCGGGTAAATTCCTCGGCAGAGTGATGAAGCATGTTGTCAATGCATTCGCCATCCTGTTATTAATTTTGGTGGGCACGGTGTTTGTCACGTCCCCAGCATCCTTGCTTCATAACCTGATGAATGGCACGGTGAGCCTGACGCTCATTACGATAGCCATTTTCCTATATTATATTCTGGCGACACTTCTGCCCATCGATAAAATCATCGGACGCTTTTATCCGATATTCGGGGCGTTATTATTAATCAGTTCCGTCGGGGTGGGTGGAGCCTTGATTATCCAACAAGCGCCGATACCGGAACTAACGTTATCCAATTTACATCCGGATAACCTGCCGATTTTCCCGCTGTTGTTCCTAACGATTTCATGTGGGGCACTATCAGGCTTCCATGCAACACAATCACCGATCATTTCACGTACGACTCAAAATGAAAAACAAGGCCGGAAAATCTTCTATGGAATGATGATTGCAGAAGGAATCATTGCCATGATCTGGGCCGCTGCTGCCATGAGCTTGTTTGATGGACCAGTCGGCTTGAACGAACTTCTTGCAACAGGTGGAACGGGATTGATCGTAAGTGAAGCGGCAAAAGTAACGCTTGGAGCGTTATTCGGCACCATCGCCGTACTGGGTGTCATCGTCTTGCCGATCACGTCCGGAGATACGGCTTTCCGAAGTGCACGGATGATCATTGCCGATTATGTGAAATTCCCGCAACTGAAAATGAGCAGCCGCTTAGTCATCGCGGTTCCGCTGTTCGTCATTTCCATTGCCTTGACGCAAATCGACTTCAATATCCTATGGCGCTACTTCTCATGGGCCAACCAAGCGACAGCCGTCATCGCCCTATTCGTAGGAGCCATGTACCTGTACATCGCGAAGAAGAATTACTGGGTGTCCTTACTGCCAGGAACCTTCATGCTATATACGGTGTTGGTCTATATCCTAAACGCCCAAATCGGTTTCCGGTTATCGATGGATACCTCCTACATCATCGGAGCCATCGTCAGCGTCATTTTGGTCATCACCTTCTTCGTCGCAGCGAAAAAACAACGAGCAGCCAACATCCCGCTCGAAGAAGATCTTTCGTATTATAAGAAAACTGCTTAAAGAAAAAACGCCACTTTGGCGTTTTTTTTTTATATTCAGGTAGGATTTTCGAGATATAATAGATTGACAAAAATATTTATTTATGCTATAATTTACAGTTAAAATTTTTGTGTGTATAATGAGGTTCTCCTGGCCAGGGGAATCTTATTTTTGTTATACGGGGGATGAATGTATGAAGAAGAACGAATCAAGTATGACTTCCTTAATATCAGCCTTTGGTCGGGCTTACCATAGTCAATACGACACACCCAAAATTTTTGATGATTTTATTGTAAAAGATTTAATTAGCCAAAAAGAATTTGCGGATATTCAAGAGAACATGATTAAAGGCATTCCATTCTTTAATGATAGCATAGCAAAGAAATTTCGAGATGACCCAGATGAAATTTTAAAATGGATTACACAAGTCCAACTTTCTCCAACTCCTTTAGCACGTGCTGCCTATTGCGAAAATGTAGTACGCCATGAAATCGTGCTGGGCGTTCAACAGTATGTCATCTTAGGAGCGGGATTAGATACCTTTTGTTTCCGACACCCGGAATTAAACGAAAGCATCGATATATTTGAAGTGGATTATCCAGCTACACAAGACTTTAAAAAGATCAGGCTAGAAAATGCAAATTATCCAATCCCGGATACCCTTCATTTTGTTCCAATGGATTTCACCCGACCATTTGCCATTCAAGATCTTATTGGAAAAGGTTTCATGCCTAACAAAAAAACCTTTCTTAGTCTTTTAGGTGTTTCATATTATTTAACAAAAGAAGAACATGCCAATTTGATTAATGAATGGTTTGCCAAGCTACCTTCAGGGAGTTCGATCGTATTTGATTATGCAGATGACAACCTTTTTGAAGAAAAAGGGCTGTCCAATCGAGTGCAAAATATGGTTCAAATGGCATCAGCTAGTGGCGAGCCCATGAAATCATGTTTTACTTATGAAGAAATGGAGAAAATGTTAGAAAACTCAGGTTTACTCATCTATGAACATTTATCACCTGTTGCCATTCAAAATAAATTCTTTGGTGGTCGAACAGATTATTTGTCTGCATTCGAAACCATTCATTACATCCATGCTGTGAAAAAATAATATGTCGCAAGAACTAGAACCTCCCAATCTCTCTATGATGGGGGGTTCTAAGCATTTATATCTGATATTCCTTTGAACATTCCTTTTTTTGAATGTCATAATCTTCTGCGGTTCCTGATGGTATTTACTTTTACCCAAGGAAGTTTTGAATTTGATGGATGGTCAAAATCGTGGTAAACAAGCACCCGAAGGAAGTTAAGACTATGATTTTTCTATTGTTTTGCTTTTCTTCAGGTTTAAAGAATTCATGAATTTGTACAATCCATAACGCCATAGTGACAAGGGCAAGAATTCCGATGGACAAAACACTCACCTCCTAAAGACTGTTCATACGTATGTTTATCTTTAGTCTAAAATTCATTTCACCGTGTGACCCAACTATTTGGTGACTAAAATTCCAATTAACGTGTATGTCTTTCCTTGTCATTAATTTAACATAAATATCCATTTGTTGCTAAGCCTATTTAAATCAATCTTTTCCTTGAACCTAGCCTTAAAAATTGTTTAGCGAATTAAAAACTATTCATTTTAATTTGGATAAAGTTTACAATCGTTATAACGATGAATGGCAAGTGAATGGGGATGGGGGAATGATGATGAAACAAGTTTTATACATAGGGGCAATACTAGGAACGGTGCTTTTAACGGGATGTAGTACAAATGAGGAAGCGAATCAGACAAAGAGTGAAGAGGCGTCTAAAGTGTTAGGGGGTGAACAAACTATAGAGGGTGCACCTTTATCCAATCCTCCAATTGATGTTGTGGAAACAACGGGTCCCCTTCAATTGACGCAGGAACAAAAGGAAGAGTACCACAATCAGTATGAGGAAATTGTCCATCAGGCGAATGAGACCAAAATAGGGATCAATCTAGTCGTACCTTCGATTGAAGAGTTTGAACCCCAAGATTGGGCTGAGCCAGAAGACTATAAGCAGAGGATCCAAGAACATATGGATTTCTTCTTGGCAAGTGAACGTGAGGCATTAAGTAATCTACCTTCACAAACTAGTGAAGTCGTTATGGGTTCGAATGGAGAAAGGAAAAAAACGGCCCACCTTTATGTTAGCGATAAGATTTTTTCAGTAGAGGTTTCAGGTATGTTTGAGACACAATATAATGAAAATCGGGAAGGCCAAATGTTTTCAAAGGTAGATCAGATTACATCACATATAGCCAGTTCTTCTAATGGAGAATGGAAGCAAACCTTCTCGGAGGCCAAACTTGTGGATAATGGCCGTACATATAGCCTTTTGATTGAAGGGGTGTATACTTTACATCGTATAGCCACAAAGAAAGCCTTCACGATTGAATTCAGTTGCAATGAATTTGGTGCTATTCTTTGATCAAGCATTTTCTTACACGACACCAAGCTTATAAAAGAAGGGATCAACAGTCATGAGTATCGTACAATTTTCGAAATTCAAGCAATACAAGGATCTGCTGTATAGCTTGCCGGCCTCGTATACAGTGGACATGATCAGAAACGAGCAATTTCTGCTTGATCGGGATGAGAAGAAAAACCTCGAAATCTATTATGCTCCTTTTGAATATGTGAATGAACGTGCCAAAGTCGTGATCGCCGGAATCACACCAGGATTACATCAAATGAAGAAATCCTTTTCAACCGTCATTGAAGTCAAGGATTACATAGAAAGTGAGGAAGAAATCCTCCACGAAGTAAAGAAACAATCCAGCTTTGAAGGACCGATGCGAAAGAACCTCGTCAAGATGCTGGATGAGCTGGGTTTACATGAATACTTGGGGCTGTCCTCCACGATCGAGCTTTTCGCCGAGGCCAATTCCTTGGTCCATACAGGATCCGTCCTGAACTATCCGGTGTTTTATAAGGGAAAAAACTACAGCGGGACGACTCCGGACATCTTAAAGACGGAGCTCCTAAGGAAGCATATCATGGAAGGGTTTGCGACCGAAATCAGCAACATGGACCAGCCCCTCATCATTCCGCTAGGCATCAACGTCTCAAAGGTCCTCACCTACTTGGCGGAACAGAATCACCTCGATGCTAGCAATCTGCTACTAGGATTCCCGCATCCTTCCGGGGGCAATGGACATAGGCACAGGCAATTCGCGGAGAATAAAGAACAGATGCAAGAGATGATCCGGGATTACTTTTCGAATCATCCAATCCAGTGAAGCTGTAAGTTTGTGATTGTTCCGTGATCAATGGAATGAGAGATTCAAGGGCAGCCAGAGAATTTGTAGAATCATGATAAAAGCCACCTGAGGAGGGAGTCCCTTCAAACAGGCGGCTTTTATTGGTTTGCATTTTACACAGATTTATTAAAAATGTGAGGAGTTCGATGTTGCGATGGCCCTACTAATTTTGGCTGCCGTGTCTAATAGCAATGGAAGAAATTCTTCTTGGAGAACTTCTTCACTGATTCTTCCAGCATGTGCGGAACAATTGATGGCGGCAATGACTTGTCCTTCAGAATTTTTTATGGGAACAGCGATGGATCGGAGTCCTTCTTCGAACTGCTGATCAACCCCTCCCCAACCCATTTCACGGACCTCATCCAAGGTGCTCAGTAATTGCTGCTTGTCCGCAATCGTTTTTTCTGTAAACGACTGAAGAGTAATTTGATCCAACCGTTTCTCTAGTTCATCTTTCTGAAGATTAGCTAGAAGCACGTGTCCCATGGACGTCGCATAAGCAGGGAGGCGGGATCCGACATCCAGATTAATCGACATGATTCTTTTCGTAGGAACACGGGCAACATAGATGATTTCCGTACCGTCCAATACAGAAATGGAACTGGACTCACCTATTTGGGCAACAAATTCCCGCATGATGGGATAGGCCATATTCCAAATGTTCTTCGAAGAAATATAGGCATAGCCTAATGTCAGGGTTCGGGCGGTTAAGGAAAAGGATCCATTTTTCGACTCTGCAAACCCGAGGTGAACCAAAGTAAGTAAGATCCTGCGCACAGTCGGTCTGCTTAAACCGGTTATTTTCGCCGCTTCACTTATGGTCAGTGTCGGAGTTTCCTGTGAAAATGCCTGAATAACAAGCAGCCCACGTTCTAGGGATTGGATATAGTCGCCACTTTTTATATTTTCTGAATATTCAGTTGACATAAATGATACCCCCTGTGTAAAATAAAGTTGTACGAATAGAAAATTTATGTACGGTTATCGTACAATTTGTTCATTCATTTTGCAAGTCCTCCAAGAAAAGATTACCTATACGATTCACTTGCAAATGTATGCGGTTACGAAGTGTAAATATAGTTGGCCATTTAAAATCTGAGGGGGAAACAATGATGTCAGAAACGATTGTACAAAATAAGCGTGTATTAGAAGCGTATGAAAGCTTTGCTAAGCATCTGAAGAATTTTTTAGATGAACAACAATTTAATCATGAAGAGTATACGAATTTCGTGAATTGGGCAGATCGTCTGGGTAAAAGTGGAGAAATCCCGCTGTTTTTGGATGTCTTCATCGAGACCTATGTATTGGAAGCTAAATATAAGGGGTTGCCTGGTACAGAGCCTTCCCTTCTTGGACCTTACTTTGTGGAAGGTTCGCCGTTACTTGAAAAGCAACCGTTCATTATACCGGAAAGACCGGATGAAGCAGGAGATAAGTTGGTGTTTTATGGAAATGCAAGTTCCGTTAACGGACAACCATTGGCCAATACAAAAGTGGAATGGTGGCAGGATGACAGCGACGGCCTATACTCGAACTTTGATTCAAAAGCACCTGACTTTAACCTAAGAGGTCATTTCTATACGGACGAGAACGGAGACTTCGAGGTGCATGCGAGAGTTCCTATTCCTTACCAAATCCCTACGAGTGGTCCAACAGGTGAATTTGTAAGAGCGGCTGGGTACCATGCATACCGTCCTGCCCACATCCATATGAAACTCGAGCATGAAGGTCATGAAACACTGATCACTCAAGTCTTTTTTGAAGGGGATGAGTGGTTAGAAACGGATGTAGCCAAAGGCGTTCGAACTTCCTTGTTAACGAAGCTTGAACAAGTGGGGGACCATAAAGAGGCATCCTTGAATTTTGTATTGAGAACCCTCTAATACTTGATGAATCGAATTCCTAGGCTGTCGAGAGCATTTCGGCAGCCTTTATTTCATAACACTAAAGATTCCTTCCATACGTATAACGGATAAAGGTGAGGTGCCAATACATGAACTCTTATAAAAAAATGATCAACGGGAACGAAATGCAAGTGGTGGATTACCCGGGAGAAAAAGGTCCGATTATCGCGATTCATGGACTAACAGGTACACATAAAAACATGCACCATTACGCGGATGCCTATAAAGGGGAATACAGATTCATTTCGGTCGACCTGCGGGGAAGGGGAAATAGTGCGGATACAGATCCCGAGCCTTCCATCTTTCGTCATGCCGAAGACATCCTGGCATTAATAGAAGAAATGAATATCGAAAACCCTATCCTCTTGGGTCACTCCATGGGAGCTTTTATATCGGCCATTGTGGCCAGTAAATTGGATACAGTAAAAGCCGTCATTCTACTGGATGGTGCTGCTACAATGTCCGAACACCAGAGAAGGATCGTTCAGCCTTCTTTGGGACGATTGAGTAAAGAATACGAATCTCAAGAACATTATGTCGAAGAAATCAAAAGGATTTACGGAAACCTAGGAATCACGTGGACAGAAACACTGGAGGATGCCGTCGAATATGAAGTGGCTCCTGTAGCTGACCATTGGGAGAATAAATCAACCGAATCAAGAATCCTCGCTGACTTTGAAAGCTTTTATACCTTTAGTCCAAAAGAGATCTGTTCACAGATTCAATGCCCCGTATTGCTTGTGTATGCTGAGGGCGACATCGGGTCCATGCCCCCGTTATTCCTTCTGTCCGACTATGAGGAAACGCAGAAGTATACGGAACGAATCGAAACGGTCGTTTCGGACTGCAACCACTACACCATGGTCTTTGAAAAACGTGATGACATCAATCAAGATATTCAATCCTTTTTGAAGAGGGTCGAACAAACACCTTTTACATTTTTGAAGCAGTAGAGAAGTGAGGAGACCTACATCCTGAAAACCATCAAACTATAAAAATGGCAATCTACATAAGAAGGGAGAATGATGAATGAGTAAAGGGTTGGATTATTTTAAGGAAGTTTATGATGAAGTACCGGGCTGGGTGCAAAAAATGCATGATTACAGTCCAGTTGTATTAGACCACTATACGGGGTTGCGCGGTGAAATTATGCAGGATGGCGCGTTATCACGTAAAGAGAAGGATGTACTCGTGGCCAGCATGAACGCAGCAAGACTATATCCACGTAGCATGGTGTATCACACCAAGGGCGCCATGGATTATGGTTCATCGATTCCGGAACTAGTCGAATACCTACTAGTTTCCTATTTATATAAGGGGCTTCCATCACTTAAAGTGTCGCTTGAGTCTTTGGCATATGCCCTGGAATTATCGGGAACATCAGTTAAACAGCCAGCAAATGATCCTGAAACGATTGAAGACGTGATTTCTACGATGATTGCCTGGATGGGAGAGCTGGATACACGTTTTTTAGTAGATACATGGAACGTCATTCAAACGAATGAAGCCGAGAGGATCGAGGAGAAAATCCTTAGTGAGGGAACCGTGTCTTCTAGATTGAAATACCTGAACATGGTGGGCAATTACATTACCGAATTGAGGGGTGAGGAGGCCATTGCCTGGATAGAAAGAGCGAGACAGGCCGGAGCTTCAGAGGCGGATCTAGCTGATGTGGGATACATATGCATTCTGACGGCCGGCATTCCAGCCTGGTTTGAAATCAGCGATTCCCTGAAACGGGCAAGGGAGGGACAGGCATGACGAAAGTGACACAAGATCTGCAAGAAGCCTTATCATACGTCAAAAGCGGTCAAACGATTTTGGTGGGGGGCTTTGGATTAGTGGGTGCACCACTTACGCTAATTGAAGGATTGACTAAAAAAGACGTGAAGGATTTGACGATTGTCAGTAATAATCTCGGGGAAGCAGGTAAGGGTTTGGGAATCCTGCTCAACCAAAACAAAATCAGAAAGGGGATTGGCTCTTATTTTACAAGCAACCGTGATGTGGGTGCCAAATATCAAAGAGGGGAAATTGAACTGGAAATTCTGCCGCAAGGGACATTGGCAGAATCCTTGCGTGCGGGTGGGGCGGGCCTCGGCGGGTATTACACGACCACAGGCGTCGGCACCGAGCTTGCAATCGGAAAAGAAGAGCGCAATATTGATGGCGTGAATTATATTCTGGAAAAAGCGATCCGCGCGGATGTTGCCATTATCCGGGCGCATAAAGCTGATACCCTAGGGAATCTCGTTTACTACAAAACGGCTCGTAATTTCAACCCATTGATGGCAACCGCTGCGAAAAGAGTCATCGTAGAAGTGGATGAGATCGTCGAATCTGGTGAATTGGATCCAGAGGAAATCGTCACACCCCATCTTTATATCGATACCATTATCCAAGCACAGCAAATCTTGACAAAGGTAGGGGTAGTGAGCAAATGAATAAACAAATGAGCAAACATGAGGTGCAGCATCTGATTGCGAAGCGTGTGGCCAAGGAATTGCACGGTCCTTGTACCGTCAATTTAGGAATCGGCATCCCCACACTAGTAGCCGAATATCTCGAGGATGAGAACGTATTCCTGCACACCGAGAATGGCATGTTGGGTGTAACGGATGTTGAAGAGGAAGATATCGATCCGAACCTTGTCAATGCAGGCAAACTACCAGTCGGTGAAGCGGTGGGGACCTCCTTCTTCGATAGTTCCGATTCATTCGCGATGATCCGCGGCGGTCATGTCGATGTGGCGATACTTGGTGCCTTACAGGTTGCACAGTCAGGAATCATTGCGAATTGGGCAGTTCCAGGTAAGAATATCTTGGGGGTAGGCGGCGCCATGGATCTATTGGTCGGTGCGAAAAAAGTCATTATAACGATGAGCCACACTTCGAAAGACGGCCAAAGCAAAATTCTGAAAGCATGTACCTACCCGATTACATCGACCAGAAGCGTGGATATGATCGTGACAGAGTTAGCGGTATTCGAAGTGGTCGATAAACAATTAAAGCTGGTTGAACTGATGCCAGGTATAACGCTTGCAGAAGTGAAAGAAAAAACAGAAGCCGATTTTATTGTGTAATAAGGTGAGAGTGAGGTAACTATGAAAATACGTTCAGTAGATATATATATACTAGATTTACCGACGATCCGTCCGCATCAATTGGCGATGCATACCATTGTTGAACAGACCCTTGTTGTGGCCTCTATAACGGATGAAGCGGGAAATGAAGGATGGTCGGAAGTCGCGACGATAGGCGGCGCTTCATACGGGGAATCCACGCCGGAAGCGATTAAGGTCAATATTGACCGTTATATATCCCCATTGATCATCGGTAAGGAACCCGTACACTTTGACAAAATCATGTATGACATCTCGAAACACGTAAGGGGCAACTACTTTGCCAAATCCTTGATAGAGGCGGCCATGGTCGATTTAACGGCTAGAAGCAAAGAGGTGCCTGCCTTTGAATTATTTGGCGGCCAGATTCATAAATCGCTGCCAGTCGCCTGGACTTTGGCGAGCGGTGATACGGATAGAGATATTGAAGAAGCGAAGGAACTCTTACACCAGAAACGTCATAATATCTTCAAATTGAAAATCGGTAAAGGCGACCCGATTAAAAACGTTGAACATGTATTGGAGATTAAAAAAGCTGTTGGGGATGAAGCACGTCTTACTGTAGATGTGAATCAGGCGTGGGATGAAGATACGGCGAATTCCTGCATTGCACGCTTAGAAGACGGTGGCGTCTCCATGATCGAACAGCCACTCCCAACATGGAACAACGAAGGAATGGCACGCTTGACGAGCCGATTCAAGGTGCCAATCATGGCGGATGAATCGGCGAACTCCATCCAAGATTGCTTCCAAATCGCCAAACATAGAGCAGGTAATTCCATTGCCCTGAAAGTGTGCAAAGCGGGTGGAATGACTCAAACGAAAAAAGTCGCAGCCATTGCCGAAGCGGCTGGAATCGGCTTATACGGGGGGACGATGATCGAATCCAGCTTAGGGACGGCCATCTGTGCACAATTATATGCAACGATACCGGAAATGAAATTCGGTACGGAATTATTTGGCCCATTACTGTTCAAAGATACTATCACGGTGAATGACATCCAATATGAAAACTTTGAAATCATCATTCCAGATGGAGTAGGATTCGGGGTGGAAATCGATAAAGAGAAAGTACAGCACTATTCGAGAGAAATTTGATAGATAATGTGACTTTGACTGAGGCCCACCTTGATGAAGGGGGCCTTATTTTTGACTAAACGATTCATAGTTGTAGGAAAATGCCGATTGTATAGATGGATGGTCATATTTTTAGAGGGGCTATTGCTTTTGAATAAAGGGAAAACTGGCAACCATGGAGAAAGTAAAACAGGACGTATCGATGTCGACGCGTTAAGGTAAACGAAAACTCGCAGAGAAAGGGATCCTTCCTATGAAGAAACTTTGGTATGGCGGCACAATTTACACAATGGAGAAAGAACATGAAACGGTTGAAGCCGTCCTTGTCGAGGGTGACAACATACTCGCTACGGGATCATTCGATGAACTGAGCGTCGAGGCAGATGAGCGAATGGATTTGAAAGGGGCCACCATGTATCCGGGGTTCGTTGACAGCCATCTTCATATGCTCTTCCAAGGCGAAAAGTTAATTCGTCTTGATTTAACAAAAGCCCGTTCGGCAACCGAGATGCTGGAGATGGTGAGCGAGTCAGCGAAGACAGCCCCAATTGATAGCTGGTTGTATGGGGAAGGCTGGAACGAAAATAACTTCGCCGACCAGCGCATTCCGACAATCGAGGAACTTGATGCGATTCGGAAAGAACCGATCCTGTTGACCCGAGTGTGCCATCATGTCGTGTTGGGCAACTCAGCGGCCCTAGCAGCAGGTGGCATCACATCAGACAGCCAACCTCCAGCAGGCGGGGAAATCGGGAGAGATGCGGATGGCAGGTTGAATGGCCTGTTGTTCGACCAAGCGATGAACCCTGTTACAGAAGCTGTGCCAAAAGAAGGGGAAGCGTACATAGAATCATTGACGAACACACTGAAGCTTGCTGTGGATAACATGCTTTCTTATGGCCTGACGGGTGGGCACACAGAGGAAATGAATTATTTCGGAGACTTTCGGAATCCACTCACGGCGTTTCATCGCGTCGTCGGCAAGAAGAAGCATTTCCGCGTGAATATATTGCGACATAACGCCGTATTTGAAAAAATGATCGAAGCCAACGCAGAGTTTGACGAGCCCTATGTAGAACCGGGAGCGATGAAGATCTTTGCCGACGGGGCCCTTGGGGGATCGACGGCGGCTCTATCCCAGCCATATGCCGATCAACCGAATAACAAAGGACTCTTCATCCAAACCGATGAAGAGTTGGAGACGTTGGTGAAATTGGCACGCAAGCATAACGAAGTCGTGGCCGTCCATATGATTGGGGACGCGGCGACAGAACAAGTCCTTCGGGTCATTGAAAAATACCCGGCACCAAGCGGCAAGCGGGACCGCTTCATCCACTGTTGCATATTGCGAGAGGACCTAGTCGAAAGAATGGCCAAACTACCGCTTGTCGTGGATATCCAACCGGCATTCGTCCCATCCGACTTCCCGTGGGTCATCGACCGCCTCGGGGAAGAGCGTCTTTCCTTAGCTTATCCATGGAAAACGTTGCTGGACCGGGGCATCATGTGTGCAGCGGGAACGGATGCACCAGTAGAGGACATCGATCCACTCGTAACCATCTATGCAGCAGTCGAACGAAAAAAACCAGGCGCCGAGCATGATGGCTACATACCTGAACAAAAGCTATCCCGTTTCGAAGCCATCCAACTGTACACGATCGGCAGTAGCCAGGCAATCAACAAAGAGCATGAGCGTGGCTACATCAAACCAGGCTACGTCGCAGACTTCACGATATTCGACCGGGACCTATTCGATGGCACGACAGAGGAGATGCTGACAGCCAAAGCCGTAAAAACGGTCGTGGCGGGAAGGGTCGTATTCGAAAGGGAAAAATGAGACAAGAGGGAGATGCTTCGGTTATGGAGCATCTCCTTTTTACAAGATTGCGAGAAATTTTCAATACTCATAATTATTGTTTTACAATAATCCTTTATTGTTTTATAATAAAAAGGAAATAAATGTAAAGTGATAAAGGAGGGCTATATCTAATGAGTCTTTTTACCAAGTCTGTTTTGAAATTCTTATCAATTATGTCTCTGATTGCTCAATTTTTATGTGCGTTTGCCGGATTAATGCTACTATTTGGGACTGGAGCTGTATTGTTAGTTCCGAATGGAGTTAAAAAACAATTACTACAGTATGTAGATGTTAACTCAAACTTAAACACAAACCCATCAGTATGGTTTTTAGTACTTTCTTGCTTAGTGGCGCTAGCAATCATTGCTTGTTTGTTTATCATTATGTATGCGCTTCGTAAAATGATCGGTAATATTTATATACAAGACTTCTTTGTTTACCAAAATCTTACGTGCCTCAAACAAATCCTAATCGCAATCACAAGCTTCACCATTTTGCAGTTCATCAGTCAGCTGTTCTTTGCAAAACTACACGCTTACAATGTCAGTAATGTTTTTTCAAATTCCAGTCCAGGTTTACTAGGCAACATTCTTCTATTAGCTATCGTATATACGCTTTATGTGGTTTTTAAATACGGAATATCCTTGCAAGACGATTCTAACAACGTGATTTAAGTGGGAGCTCCTCATGATAAAAATTAATCTAGATCGAGTCATGCTAGAAAGAAAAATTTCTTCAAAAGTATTAGCGGAAAAAGTTGGAATTACCCAAGCTAACTTATCCATACTAAAAACAGGTAAAGCGCGTGGTATTCGCTTTGACACATTAGAAAAAATCTGCCAGACATTACATTGTCAGCCTGGTGACATACTCGAATATGAAGAAAAAACTGGCATATAACAAAGGTTATATGCCAGTTTACAACTATTCATTAATATGGACTGAAAGTTAACTAAATGAAACAGCGAAATCATATAACCAAAACACCAAAGAAAATCCTCATTTGTAATAAAATTAGCCATTCCAAAATGCGTAACTTCCTTTAACACAGCTTCTAATTCATTAAAATCTACATCTTTAATCCCTAAAGGTCCCTCTTGGACTAAGACATACCAGCAAAAGAAACCAAGTCGAATAGCCACTTTCAAGTCTTGTGGATTTTGGCGCCAGCTCTTTATCAGGAGCGATTTTGCTTCATTCCATTTTTCTTGACTTTCTAAGGTATCAACTTCCACCCATCGCCAATCAATCACAATGGTTCACCACCTAACTTGGATATGTACGAACTTCAGTGGAACAAGAATCAAGCATTGAGCATGGACGAAGACTGTATGACTGATTCCGCTAAAGCCCCGTTATTTGAATAACTTATACCAGTATAAAGTGGTTTCAATATCAGGATTATAGGACTGCTTGAGTGTGTCCACTCCACCTAGTATGAATCCTTGTTTCACGTAAAATCTGCAGGCACCAAGATTATCATCTTGGGTTTCCAAGGACATGCCTATCAGGTTTCTTTGTTTTGCCCACTCTTCTGCTTTATATAAGAGCAACGTTCCGACGCCACTGCCTCTATACTCTTTCTTGGTCGCAATGTTTTCAATATAACAGAAGCGATTCCAATCCTGAATGATTCTAATTTGTCCTATGCACGTATCATTCATATAAGCTAAAAACAAAGCTTTATCCTCTTGGTTTATATAGTGACTCAAATCAAGTTTGTCATCTGGAAAACGTGTTTGTCTAGTATTATCAAAAAGAACTTCTTCATAAGACCACTTTCCTGCTTGTAAACGGGGGACAACCCTACCATATAACGTAAAATAATCATTTGTCTTATTGATATCCTTTATTAAATCTTTATTTAATGTAGAAATAATGAGTTTATCTTCACTACCCAATCTCAAACACTTCCTTTTATGATGTTTTTGAAAATATTTAAGGATCATTAAACCACTGCACGTTAGCTGAATAAGCCTCTTTTTATATACTACCAAAAAAAGTAAATTAGATTATGTAAATTTATGCTAAATTGGTATAGGATTGTTAGAGTTTACACTTAAAGTGGAAGAAGCATGAATATTGAACAAAGACTGTATCAAGCAGCAATCGAATTGATTACAAGGAGATATCCTTCTGGATGGGGCGGTGCCGCAGCGATGTATACGGAAGATGGTAAATTCTTGACAAGTGTCGCACCAGAGGTCATCAATGCATCGACAGAATTATGTATGGAAACGGGTGCGATCCTTGAGGCACATAAGCTGAACACAAAGATTACACATTCTGTTTGCGTTGTAAGAGATAACGAAAAGGCTGAATTTAAAGTCTTAACTCCTTGTGGGGTATGCCAAGAAAGACTTTGGTATTGGGGTCCTCATGTAAAAGCAGCTATTACGAACCCAGATCAAAGACTTGTATATAAAACACTGGAGGAAATCCAACCATTTCATTGGTCTAGAGCCTATGATAATCAAGATCCTTCTTGAACTAACGGGGTCTTTGAAAAAAAATGAACAGTAAGCACATTAAAGTTGGTGAATACATGTGGAATATCCAGACAAAACAGATTATGCAGGTTTTGAGATCATTGAGTATTTCGGTTCGTGAATCTTCTTTACATATAGCTTAAGTTTTGGGAGTCCAAACATTCGTAACATGAATATTGAACAGGAAAAGGATAAAAATCCTATACAAGTAATAATGAACCATGTAACATGTGTCTTGAATGAAAATATGAACGTATAGGAAGTGCAAACAATGGGGAAAAGCATCTGGTTAGAAGATGTAGAAATAGAGAAGTTAGCACCATTAACAGATGAAATGGTCAAAATGGCGGAAAAACAGCTGAAAGTAAAATTACCGCAAGCTTATATAACGCTCCTTAAAGAACAGAACGGTGGCTATATTGAATGCAACGCCTATCCAACTGATGTTCCGACATCATGGGCGGATGACCATGTGAACGTGGACTATATCAGCGGAATTGCCGAAGAAGATGGCATCCTGGATAGCGAATATTTAATCGAAGAATGGGACTTGCCGAAAAATATTGTCCTTATCTCCGGCGATGGACATACATGGACGGCCCTCGATTACAGGAAGACGAAAGAAAACCCGCCTGTTATATTCGTTGATGTGGAAGATGAGAAAATCATTAAATTAGCTCCTGACTTCGAAACGTTCTTAAGCGGATTAACCGTGTGGGAAGACGAAGAAGATGAAGATGAGTGACAGCCACCAGCTGAACTGAAAAACAAAGCCTCACTACATGCGACATGTAGTGAGGCTTTTACGTTTATAGTTATTAACATCATCCTCATCCCTATTAAACCTTAATGGCCACCCTTTTAGTAAATTGCCGAATGATACAAAGAATTATTCCTACTATCACCAGCACCACGAAGACCGATACATACAAAGGCATCGTGAAGGTGTAGTTATACATCCCAATTGCGAGTCCGGCATGCATGAGAACGTCTTCTGTATAAAGAACTAAGCCCCCCAATGCAATACTGCCAAGGCCGGCAATGGTTCCAAACCGATAGAAGGCCGCCCCGATGAGCCATCCTACTATATAAGAGGTGAGGATATTTAATGAGAAGATCAATAGGGCTAATAGCGGGTCACTGTGAAGTTCTACAATCGGTGTTAAAATAACGGATTGGATCATATCACTAATGAGGTTTCCGCCATCATCTATATGCTCCGACTTATATCCTTGAAAAACGATCGGTAAATCAGCAAGCTTGATGATAAACGAAATCACCTGAGTAATGAGTGCTGACATTAAGGGAATGATGATCGACAAGGTGATGGAAGCGATAGTGGCACCATAAAAGAAATCTTTCCTTGTGATTCCATGGCCTACATAGTGTTTGATGAAACTAGATGAGGAAATAATCCCGATGACAAGCATAAATATATTGGAAGTAATGGAAGACGAGGCGAAAAATGTACTTACTTCATCCTCGCTAAACTGAGAAGTGGTTATTTTAATTACATGGATAAGCAACATGACGCCAAAGAAGCTGAGTGTCCAAACAAACTGCATCCAAAACATATCCCTCGTTACTTGTAAGTAAGGCTTTTGATTCATTTCAGACATCCTCTCCAGTCAAGTGAATGAATAAATCTTGAAGCGAAACGGGTCCCACTTCGAGTCCACGGTGCTGCGCCTCTTTTCGTTTGGCTTCACTAAGTTCCCCGAAAACCATTACAGACTTGGTGCCGCCCAATTGCTGTTCACTTAACTGCTTCAATTCAAGGCCACGCACAAAATCATCTACCTCATCAGTTTCTCCGGTGATCGAAGCACCCTTCGTGATGAACGATTCATACTCTTCCTGAAGTAACAGCTTTCCTTCATGCAGAATCATTACTTCATCAAACAAATAGTCCATTTCCGAAACTAAATGAGTGGAAAGGATGATAATCCTCGGATGGTGAGATTGATCCTCTAACACTTCCCGATAAAATATTTCACGTGTCGGCGCATCCATCCCTTGATAGGCTTCATCAAAAATGGTGATCGGTGCCCTACTAGCCAAGCCGGCCACCACATCAAAGGCAGATTGCATCCCTTTTGAGAATTTCTTCAAAGGTTTATTGACCGGTAAATTGAACTTCGTGAGGAGGGTGTCCGCATAGTCACGATCAAAATTCGCTCGATACCTTTCGACGTCCTTGAGAAGGTTTTTAGCGTTTTCGGATTCTTCCTTATAATCCTTACTGTAAATGAAATTAACCAATGACATGACCTTTGCATTCTCAAAAGGCTCTTCACCATTGATTGTAAGCGTACCTTCCGTTTGAGAGCGGAATGAGGAGAGAATGGACAGTAAGGAGGTTTTTCCTGCCCCATTTCTTCCGAGAAGACCGTAAATCTTCGGTCCAGACAGCTTGAAATCAATATGCTGCAGGGCATGGTGCTCCCCGTAGCGTAAACCAAGATTATTCACAACAACCTCTACCGTCAATGCAACCCACGTCCTTTCACCTGTCTAATGAACTCCACTATTTCACGTTCACTGATGCCTAGATTATCTGCTTCCTGAACCAATCCGATGACATACTGATCGACGAACGCCTCTTTCCGTTTTTGAACAAGCTTGCTTTTAGCACCTTCCGCTACAAACATGCCAATCCCCCTTTTTTTAAAAAGAATCCCTTCCTCCACCAGCTGATTAACCCCTTTGGACACCGTAGCATGATTGATCTTATAAAAGCTGACGAGTTGGTTCGTGGAAGGAGCCTGGTCGCCTTCTTTTAACTGATCATTCACAATCTGATCCTCGATTTTCTCGCGTATCTGTAAATAAATCGGTTTATCCTGATTGAACGGTTTCATTTCCCTCACCACTTTTCAGAATCACCATAATAAGACTTATATGGTTATATACTTATGTGTATAACCATATATGGTTAACCGATTTTTGTCAATAACTAATTGGTGGAGCTCCATGTCTGTACATTTCATGAAATTGTCATTTTCAAAGAAGCCGGACCTAAAAGTTCTATTAAACTTCACAAAATGACTAGAAAATCAGTGAAAATAAATGAATTCATTGAGAAAATGTAAAAATTATGCCTTTGTGGGTCTGTTTTGTAAAGAGTAAGTTCATTTAACTGGAATATGAATCAAAAAGAACAAGTTTTTTATAGGTCTAAATAATTAGGTTTATTTTACAAAAAATACATAAAATAGGATAATGATTTCAATGATGTTAGGCAAAATACATACTAGATAGTCAACAAGATTGGACACTGGACAGGATTCAGGGGTTAGTCACATAGAGCATGTAGGGTGATGGAAGAAGAGTAAAAATCTACTTTAGAAAGTGTAGGGAATCATTACACAAGGACATCTAGCAGGAATACACCTGATCCTATGTCCAGTAAATCTTGTTATAGAAAAAATTATTAGATGGGGGCAGATGAAGTGGTTATACGAAAAAGGTACCTAATAAACCAGAAAACAGAAGCAATGGTAGGGGAATACCACGTAAACGGAGAAGAAATGACTAGAGTAATAGAAGGAAAAGAGATGTTTCTGGTGAAAGAAAGTCCTCTGACTATCTTAAATAATACATTCATCTATTTAGGCTATAATCTGGAGGGCGCCCTTAAAGGGGCCAAGTCTGTACTGGGTGGAAAATACCGGCTACCAGTCTGCATTAACGCCGAACTTGGGATGGTCTGGTTCTCATCCAACTCTTTCAGGAAAACCGGAGGCATCTGGTTTTCCTATATACACATACGTGACTTAATACCCATTAGTAAAAAAGAGACCATGGTCCTTACAAATTATGGTCACCGTATATCCGTACCAATGAGTCTCAATCAAATCGATTTCAAGAAAAATCAATCTGCCTTCCTGCATACAACCTTAGCTGCACGCACGCAAAGAATAAAGACCTTTTTATTTGAACCGGAAAGTGGCTTTACCTTATGTAAGGATCCTGGAGATATTAATTACAGAGTGAGGGAAAAGGAAGAGAAATAAAATGGAGAGCAGCTGGCCTTTGGTTGGCTGTTTTTTGGTTTGAATTGTATGATATCATGATACAAACATGTATTTTATCTCAAGATGTTAAAGTGCAGTTAGGAGTAAGTCATGTATACTGAGAAAAATTTAATCGTAAATTCAGACACAACCAATCTATTAAATGAACTCATTTCTTCTATAAACGAATGTGAAAAATTTTATTTTAGTGTTGCCTTTATTAATTATAGTGGGCTGCAGCTTTTATTGGATACTTTTAAGGAAGCAGGCAAAAGAGGAGTAGAGGGGAAGATTATTACTTCTACTTATCTGAATTTCACCGAAGCTAAGGCACTTAAGAAAATAAATGAATTTAGTCATATCGATTTGAAAGTTTTTGAAACAGATAAGGCGATTGGATTTCATACAAAAGCTTATATTTTTGAGTTTAAGGACTCGTATAAAGTGATTATTGGTTCTTCGAATATTACACAGAGTGCTCTCAAGAGTAACATTGAATGGAATGTTGAGATCATTACGAAAGAGGACGCACAGTTCCTTAAAGATGTATTAAAAGAATATGATAGTCTATGGAATAGTAGTGTGGTTGCGGATGACGTGTTTATTAGTAAATATGAAGAGTTCTTGAGTAAATTAAGTGGGTTTACCAATACACAGCCATTTATTTATGAAAGCTCCGAATATATTGTTCCGAATAAGATGCAAAGGCAAGCGGTAGAAAATCTCGAACGAATTAGATCTATTGGGGAAAATAAAGCGCTGGTTATAGCTGCAACAGGTACAGGTAAAACTTATATGTCGGCTTTTGATGTAAAGGTCGTTAAGCCTAAAAGATTGTTATTTATTGTACATAGAGAAGAAATATTGAAAAAAGCCAAGGAGACCTTTGAAAAGCTCCTTCCTAATGAAAAACGATCATTTGGATTACTAACAGGGAATCATAAGCAAAAGGATAAGGATTATATTTTCTCAACCATACAAACCATGTCTAAATACTTCCGGGAATTCGAACGAGATGCATTTGATTATATAATTTATGATGAAGCCCACCATGCTACAAGTCCAAGTTATCAAGCTGTTTTGGAGTACTTCGAACCGGAGTTCACATTAGGAATGACAGCAACTCCTGAAAGAAGCGATCAACAAAACGTTTTTGATTTATTTGATAATAACGTGGCGTTAGAGGTTCGATTACATGAGGCTTTAGAAGATGAGCTTGTTATTCCTTTTCATTACTTTGGTATTACCGACATTGAGGGTATCGATTTAAGTGATGTTGATATAGACGATGTAGCGGAGATCACAAAGAGATTAAAGGTTAACGAGCGAGTAGACTTTATTATTAAGAATATGAACTTCTATGGCCATGATGGGGATAAGAGAAAAGGTCTAGGCTTTTGTGTAACGATCGAACATGCCCAATATATGGCCCAAGAGTTTAATAATAGAGGCTATCATAGTATCTGTTTATCTGGAGAGGATTCAGTCGAGCGAAGAGCCTATTATATGAATAAGCTAGAAGATGATGCGGATGAGTTAGAATTTATCTTTACGGTCGATATCTTTAATGAAGGTGTAGATATTCCCTCTGTTAACACGGTTTTGATGCTAAGGCCTACTAATTCACCAATTGTATTCATCCAGCAGTTGGGACGTGGACTTCGTAAACATAAAGATAAAAGCTTTCTTACCGTCCTTGATTTTATCGGAAATCATAGTAAAACGTTCTTGATTGCGATCGCTTTAAATGGGACTCGTTATTATGATAAAGAAAGTTTGAAGGTGGCCATCGCAACTGGTTTTGCCAATATACCAGGTTGTACGCATATTCAAATGGATAAAATCTCGGAAGAACGAATCCTTGCTCAAATTGATAAAGAGAACTTTAACTCTTTGAAATATTTGAAGGAAGAGTATTTTGAATTCAAGAAAATGAATCAAGGGAAAATCCCATTGTTTTTAATGGACTATATGAAATTTGACGGAGCTCCTGATCCTATTAAATTTATTAACCGGGATAAAACGTATTTACAGTTCGTAGCAAAAGTAGAGAAAAATGATCACTTAAAAAGTTTATTACTAGACGAAGCTTTTGAAGGAGCATTAAAAGAATTATCAAGTAAGTTGCCACTTAAGAGGGTATACGAATTTGTGATCTCTAAATACTTATTAGATCATGATGTGATCTCTTTAGAAACCGCAAAACATGAGATATTGAAGTGGGTTAAAGAGGTGGATGAAGATAGTGTGCTGCACGCTCTTGAATGTCTAAATCAGAATTTTTATGATCCTGGTCAAAGGAAAAGAAATCTTAAATTATTTACACTTGAAAATGGATTATTATCGAAGACATCAGTATATGAAACAGTTCTACAGAATGAAGAGTATAGAAAATATATCGAAGATCTTATTATTTACGGGATTATTAGATACGAGAAAGAATTTAAGGAAGAGTACTATGGTGTGCCACATTTAAAATTGTATGAACAATACCAAATGGGTGATGTCGCACTTTTATCAAATTATCGTAAAAGTCATAGTGCCTTTAGGGGATCAGGGTTGCTTGCGAATGGGAATGAGTATTTCTTATTTATTGACTTGCATAAGGAAGAGGACATTAAAGAAAGTATTAACTATCATGATGAATTTATAAATGAGCGATATTTCCAATGGCAGACACCAAATAGTACAGCTCCAAGCTCTGATAGAGGAAAAAATATCGTATTTAACCAGGAAAGAGGAGTTCATCTACACCTATTTGTGAGAAAGTATAAAGAAATAGATGGCAAGATAGAACCTTATATTTATATAGGCAAGGGTAATACCGTGGAGTATGAAGGAGAAAAGCCAATAACCGTTAAAATGGAATTGGAGAATGAAATTCCTGCAAGCTTATATACAGAATTCACGAAAAGAGTGTAGTCTTCTCATTTGAGAAGACTATTTTTTTCGTTCATCAATTGCTCGACTGCTGGGATGTCAGCAGGTGCCCATTTTATAGAGCTTAAATTTTCCCGTTTTAACCAAATGAACTTGGAATGCTCACTTGCCTTTGGTGTCCCTTCAATGATCCTACATTTTATGGATAATAAATTAATAATGAAGGTGTCGTATTCATGGGTATTATCATTAAATACCGCCCCTTCTGTTTCTACTTTACACTGCAATTCTTCATCAATCTCTCTTATTAAAGCAGAAAAGGCATCTTCCCCTTTTTCCACTTTTCCACCGGGAAACTCCCACATATTCGGAATGCTCATGTCTGGAGAGCGTAACGCACATAGTATTTCATTTTTCTCGTTTTCGATAATGGCTGCAACTACTTTAACTAGCTTCTTCATGGTATCCTCCTATGGTTTTGCTATGTTTAAATAATATCATGATTGAGAGCCTGTGTGGAAATGACAAAATAAAGAGGGTCTTTTGATATAATCATGATATAAACCTTAAAGGAGGCCGTAATATGCCAGTCCACAATAAATTAGTCCGTGATCTTATCCCACAAATAATCGAAGCTACGGGTAAGAAATATACAACCAGAGTGTTAAATGATAAAGAATACATAGATGAATTGAAAAAGAAGAGCTTTGAGGAGCTTCAGGAATATATAGATACGGATAACAAAGAAGATGCGCTTGAAGAATTGGCAGATGTGTTGGAAATCATGCATGCACTAGCTGAGTATCATGGATCTTCAATGGAGGAAATAGAAGAAGTGCGGAGAAGTAAGGCTGCTAAACGTGGTGGCTTTAAGGAGAAGATTTATCTGATTGAGGTTGAAGATGAGTAAGGTTCAGTTAATCACCCATCAACTTGGAACGCACTTATTGGAACAGATCCAGTCTGCTTCTTCGATATGCATTTTGACTTCCTTTGTCATGAAGTCTGGTGTTCAGTATCTGAGAGATGCCTTGAAAGTGGCAGCTGAACGTGGGGCAGAGATTAAGGTGTGTACAGGCGATTATTTATTTGTGACGCAGCCAGAAGCATTGCGAATGTTTTTAGAGATTGATTCTAGGATTGAGGTCAGACTGTGGAAGAGTAATGGTGTGTCCTTTCATCCCAAAGCCTACCTTTTCCAAACGGAGAATCAGGATTGCTTGTTTGTTGGTTCTTCCAATCTATCAAGGTCGGCTTTAAGTCATGGGGTGGAGTGGAGTCTTTCCGTTAGTGATGATGAGGATGTCTTTTCCGAAGGCTTACATCTTTTTTTAGAAACGTTTTATGCCGATCAAACGATTCCGTTGAATCAAGAAACGCTGAAAGAGTACGAAGATCGGTATGAGAAGTTTCATATACATACGCCAAATCTTGCACAAAAATGGACGGAGACAGAAGAAATGGATTTAATGCTTCCAAGCGAGACAGAACCCATTCCAACAACGGAAGTCATTCGTGACCCACCGGCTCCGTATGGAGAAATCTATCCACGATTTGCACAAATCGAAGCGCTCGAAGAACTGAATAAAACACTGGAAGAAGATTATGATAAAGCATTGGTCGTGATGGCGACCGGATTAGGAAAGACCTATCTTGCTGGTTTCTTTGCTCGTAATTTTAAACGGGTCCTGTTTATTGCCCATCTTGAAGAAATCCTGCATCAGGCAAAGAAATCATTCCAGACGGTCATGCCTGATCATGAGTTTTCTATCTATAATGGCAAGGTGAAGGAAACGAGCGGACACACCACTTTTGCATCCATTTATACATTAAGCATGCAACGACATCTCCAAGTGTTTAATCCTGAAGAGTTTGATTTGATTGTGGTCGATGAATTTCATCATGCGGCAGCGGACTCTTATCAACGGGTCCTGGAATACTTTAAGCCGAAATTCATGCTGGGGATAACAGCCACACCGGATCGAAACGATAACAAGGATGTGTATGCGATTTGCGGTGGGAATGTTGCATTCCGACTGGATTTCTTGGAGGCGATTGAGCGGAACTGGCTCTCTCCATTTAAGTATTATGGGGTATATGATGAGACAGATTATAGTCAGATTACATGGCTCGGGAATCGGTATGATGAAGCCGAATTACTTCAGCTTCAATTACGGGATGAAATGGCGGAGAAGGTACTGAAGGCTTGGACGGACAAAAAGCAAACCCGGACAATAGGCTTCTGTTCTTCGATTAAACAAGCCGATTTTCTTTCTACCTATTTTAATAGGAAGGGATTTCGAACGGCTAGCCTTCATTCCAAGCAAGTGGGTCTTAATCGAGATGACGCTATAAGTCAGCTTGCAGATGGCATGTTGGATATTATTTTTACAGTCAATCTCTTCAATGAGGGAGTCGATATTCCGGCTGTAGATACGCTTTTGTTTGTAAGACCGACTGAATCTTTAACCGTCTTTACACAACAAATTGGCAGAGGGCTACGGCTCCATGATACCAAGGACCATTGCGTAATCATCGATTTGATCGGTAACTACCGTAACGCAGATGTTAAGTTGAGTTTGTTTGATAAAGATTTTAGCAAAAAGAAAGGCAAGGCCATTGAGCCGGTCTTGCCTGAATTATGTGATATGGAATTGGATGTTCAGGTTATCAATCTCTTAAATGAAATGGCGAGGAAGAAGCAGCCTAGACGAGACAAACTACTGAGCGATTATCAAGCATTAAAGCAGGAGTTAGGAAGCAGACCGACGTATTTGGAATTGCATTTAAAAGGGGCCTCTAATTCTCCGCAGTATCGGCAGGAGTTCTCGTCTTATTATGGATTTTTAGAATGGGCGGGGGAGCTTTCGGAAAGTGAATCAGCCGTTTTTCATAAATATGAACAATGGTTGGTGGAAGTAGAAAAGACCGGTATGACGAAGAGTTATAAGATGGTGGTTCTACTGGCGATGTTAGAGCGTGGACAGAATAGTTGGTTCCAACCCATTACATCCAGGCAAGCGGCTCCTTTCTTCCATGGTTACTTAACTGAAACCGAATATCGTAAACAAATCGACTTTGCGGAAACATCTTCTAAGAAGCTATGGCAGTATGATGAAACTGGAGTTAGTAAGTTGATAGCAACGATGCCGATGACCAAGTGGAGTGGAAGTTCTAAGGGACTCATTTCGTATGAAGATGATACGTTTAAGCTAAATTTCGATATTGCATCAGAGGATCAGCAGCCCTTATTTGATATGACGAAGGGCATATGTGAATATCGGCTGCATTATCACTTTGAGCGGAAGGCTAAGTAGAACTTAGAAAAGAGAATACTATCCTTAATGTCCTGCTCAATTTTATACTGAGCAGGATTATTTAATTTAAAAAATGGTATATTTTTCTATAAATAGATTAATAGGTATATGGTATTATTGAACTAAATATAATTGAAAGTTAAGGATCGGTCAAAAAATAGAATATTAGGTGATAAATGGTGAGTGAAATAATAGAAGAAGAACAGTCAAATTTAAATCAGGTGATTCAAACTATAGATAGACTAATAGAGGAAGTTACTGAAAAGACGCAAAGGAATGTGTCAGATAGTATAGAAGTTCAAATTGCAGCAATGTATGAGAAAACGGTAGCCCATCTAACAAATAGTCGTAATAATCCCTATTTTGGTCGCTTGGACTTTGAAGATAGCTATGGCAGTGAAACGATTTATATTGGAAAAAAAGGAATTGATGATAACGGTGAGCTAGTCGTTGTAGATTGGCGTACTGATTTAGGGAAATTGTATAACGCTTATCTAGATACGCAACCATCTTTTTTGTTACCTTCGAATCAAGAAGTAATAATTAAAGGGAAACGTGGAATTATTATTGATAATAGCATAGTAGAACGAGTTACGGATATGGGGAAGACAGAAATACTGGAAGATACTGATGGAAAAAAAGTTAAATACATGGATGATTATCTTAATAATATATTAACGCATACAGGAGAAGGGCACCAACTAAGGGATATCATTGCTAGCATACAGTCTGAGCAAGATGAAATCATTCGCTTACCTCTAAAAGACACCGTCATTGTACAAGGTGCAGCGGGAAGTGGGAAATCAACTATTGCTTTACATCGTATTTCCTATTTACTTTACCAATATCAAGAGAAGCTACGTCCTAGTGATGTATTAATTTTAGCTCCCAATGAAATTTTTCTATCATATATTAAGGAAGTTGTTCCTGAGATAGAAATAGAGGGGATAGAACAACGTACGTTTTATGATTGGGCGTCTACACATTTTACCGACGTGAATGATATTCCCGATTTGCATGAACAATATGTATCGTTGCAACAAAGTTCAAATCGTGATGATTTGATTAAGGTTGCTAAGTATAAAGGTTCACTCCGATTTAAAAGGCTTTTAGACGAATTTGTCGATCATTTAGGAAGAACCATGTTGCCGCATGGAGATATTATAATTGATATAGATAGAATACTAAAAAAAGAAGATATTATTCGTTACTATGAATCATGTGAGCATTTACCACTCAATCAACGCATGAAAAAGGTCAAGAGATATATAACCGAATGGAGTAAGAAGTATGATAATTCGGATAAAGATAGAATTGAAGAAGAATTCGAACAAACATATCGTACATGGGTAAGTGTATTGCCAGAAGGAGATATTCGGAAAAACTTATATGATTCCTTAGAAAAAGCGCGTGATATTCGCTTGAAGATAAGTGCAGAGAATATGAAAAGTGAATTGAATGTACTTCTAAAGAAAATGGAAGATATTCCGGCATTATTAATGTATAAATCGGTGTTCCAAAAGCGAGTGTTTGATATGTTCCACAAGGATATTGAAGAAAACTTATTATCCTTGATTTTGAAGAATGGCAAAATGATTAAGCAAGAACGCTTCTCTTATGAAGATATTACGCCATTAATTTATTTAGATGCCAAGATCAATGGAAAAAAATTAGAATATGAGCACATTTTCATTGATGAGGCACAAGACTACAGTCCCTTTCAATTAGCTATCATGAAAGATTATGCGAAATCGATGACAATTCTAGGTGATATCGCACAAGGTATTTTCTCTTTTTACGGGTTGGAACGGTGGGAGGAAATAGAGAGCTATGTATTTGAAGAAGATGAATTGAAGCGTTTATATTTACAAGTTAGCTATCGTTCTACCAAACAAATTATGGATTTAGCTAATCGCGTTATAATTAACAGTAATTATGATTTCCCGTTAGTTATTCCAGTAAATCGTATGGGGAATATTCCAAATATCCAACAGGTAAGTAGCCTAGGTGATCTATATGATAAGATGGTACTATGTATAGACAAGTTTAAGAAGCAAGGTCATTATAAAATTGCAATACTGACAAATACGAAGCAGGATGCTATTGATACACATGATCAATTAGTTCGGCGTCACATATCAAGTGTAGAAGCCATCGTTGAAGGGAATCAAACACTTCGCAAAGAAGTTGTAATCATCCCTTCCTATTTAGTAAAAGGATTAGAGTTCGATGCTGTTATTATTCAAGATGTAAGTAATGAATCCTTTAAAGATGAGACTCAGCATGCAAAAATGTTGTATATGTCTATAACCCGTGCACACCATGAATTACAGTTGTTTTATAGAGGTATGGTATCTCCTCTATTAGAAGATCGTGATATAGATAGCCCACCAAAGCCTCGGAAGTCTTTCGAAGAATGGTTAATAACTGATATTGGTGATCCGTTTATAGAGCCGCAGGTAGAGGAACTAAAGTCTATTCAAATGGAAGAGACCCTTTTATTATTTGAAGATGATGCAAATCAACTGATATTAGAACGATTTGAAGAGGATCGAGAACGATATTATGATTATCAGGCTTGGTTAAAAGTATGGCGTCGTTGGGCAGACTTGAAGAAGAAAATGAAGTAAGAAAGTAGGAGAAATATGAAAGTGTATTCTGGTGGCTTTACAGCAGAACGATTGTATCGCCCAGAAATGAAAATAATTGTTGAACTACAGCTACAGGGATTTAACAAAGAGGAAATTCGCGAAAAAGTATTTGCGGATAATCTGTTGCAATGCCGTAGTGCAGCTGCTATAAAAGATATATTTCCAAGGGTCTATAACAGAACAGAGTACTTAGATCAGACTTTTAAATCATTACTATTATATGGATCACGTTCGGATCAAAATGCATTATTGCTATATGTATTTTTAAAACACTTTGCTTTTCCACGTGACTTAGTATTAGAACTTATCCATTACAAATGGAAGACATTTAACTATAGCATTACGGACGGTAATGTTGAAACATTCATAGATGAAAAAAGTGAGCAACATGAATCTGTTCGGAAATGGTCGAAACAAACTAGATATAAAATCAAACAAGTTACGTTAAAAACACTTGTTGAAGCAGAGTTATTAGTGAAGAACGGAAAAGAATATACCATCACTTCAATTCCAATAAGTAAAGAATTACAGGAGTATGTAGAACTACAGAAAAAACGTGATTTTTTACTTTTCACTTTAAATGATTAACGGGAGGATGAAATGTGGATATTAAAGAAAAGTTAAATCGTTTTTTTGAAGAAATTCAAAAAGAGGATTTTTTACAAATGCGGGGATTAGGAAATGAAGTGCCCTACTTTATTTTTGACTATAAGCCCGAAGATGAGTTGTTTGTTCGCCAACGCGTAAAGCATATGTTAAGAAGCCTTCCTTTTAAAGTCAAAGAAGTAAACTTGCTTCAAGCTATGATTTCATTATTTGAAGATATAGGTTTAGAGGAATTAAAGCAATTTGAAGAGGATGAAGGAACGGAGGAACTTTTTGAAGCTATACGGCCTACTATTGAAGAAGAAGCTTTGGTAAGGATCATTAGTGATGTTGCAACGGATTCACAATTAGTATTCATTACAGGAATAGGTAGTGTCTATAAACTGATTCGAGCTCATGAATTATTAAATCAGCTACATGCACAGGTTACCAATACACCTATTATTCTTTTTTATCCGGGAGTATATACAGGTCAAGGTTTAAAACTGTTTAATGAATTTGAAACGAATGGGTACTACCGAGCATTTGAGGTTTAGGTAAAGAGGGAGAGAAATAGATTGTTACAAGATGCCATTACAATTAAAGAATTGTTTAAAAAAGAAATCGATCGTGAAATAAATGGAGTAGTCCAAGCAGGGCAAAGTGATGAGAAGGTAGTAGAAGAAGAACTTGACGAATATGTAATGACGAAAGAAATTAACGAAAATATGAAGTATTTCTATGAGAATTATGTATATAGTTTGACTCATGATACAACAAAAATTGGAGTCTGGATTTCGGGTTTCTTCGGTAGTGGTAAATCTCACTTTCTGAAGATCTTATCCTATCTTCTTAATAATGAAACAGCAATGGGAAAACGGGCTGTTGATTACTTTGAAGAAAAAGTAATAGACGCAAGATTATTAGAGCTTATGAAGCTAGCTTCTCATTATGAAAATGACTCCATTCTATTTAATATCGATTCAAAAGCGGCTGCTGGCAATAAAGACAAGGCAATGATCGTTGAAGTGTTTTTAAAGGTATTTAATGAATATCTAGGTTATTCATCGACGCTTTGGATTGCAAACATGGAGAGGCAGTTAGAAGAAGAAGGAATATACCAAGATTTCATTAAGCAATTTGAAGAAATAGACGGTTCCCCTTGGAAAGAGGTTCGAGCTCGGGTTAAATTGAAGCGTAAATCTTTTATAAGTGCATTAGCCCATTTAGGTTACGATGAAGCCACGGCTGATGGATTTTTAAAATCTGCGACAAACACTTTTGAAATAAGCTCAACCGAATTAGCTCAATTAATTGCTAGCTATGTAAATAAGCAGGACGACCGCTTTCGTTTAACGTTTTTAGTGGATGAAATCGGGCAATATATAGGTGATAATAATGATCTAATGTTAAACCTTCAATCAGTAGTTGAAGACATTGGAAACTACTGTGATGGGAAGGTTTGGGTGGTTGTTACCTCTCAGGAGCAATTAGATACCGTAACGAAGATCTCAGGTTATGATAACTTTTCAAAAATACAAGGTCGTTTTGGAACAAAAATTCATTTAACCAGTTCTAATACAGATGAAGTCATTAAACGACGACTTTTAGATAAAAAACCGATCATGGCCGACAGCCTAAAAGTAGACTTCGATTTAAGTGGACAAAGTATAAATAACACCCTAATGTTTGATGATAAATCTGTCTTATTAAATGGATATAAAAATGAAGAAGATTATGCTGCTATTTATCCTTTTGTTCCCTACCAAGTTGAACTACTTCAAAAAGTATTTAACAAAGTCCGTCATCAAGGTGAAGCAGGTGCCCATCTTTCTAGAGGAGAGCGTTCATTATTGAATGCATTCCAAGACGTAGCTAAGTTATTAATGGATAAAGAAAAAAGTGAATTAGCTCCTTTTTCTGCTTTTTATGATTCAGTAAAACGGTTCTTAAACACATCTGTATCTTCCACGATTACAAATGCTAAACAACGTGATATTGAAGACTTTGATGTAGAAGTATTGAAAGTCTTGTTTATGATAAAAGGCATTGACGAAATTAAAGCTACTGTTGAAAATATTACAACGCTGATGGTAGACAGTGTGGATTGTATTAAAAATGAATTAGAGAAAGATGTAAAAAGATCCCTTGTGCGATTACGATTGAAATTATTAGTATCTGAAAATGCCGATCGTACCTTTGTGTTTTTAAGTGACGACGAGCAAGAGATGAATCGTGAAATTCAAAATGAAAACATCAACGAAGCTAACATCCAAAGTGAATTGCATAAACTATTTTTTGATGATGTAGTCACAATGCGTGCGTACTCTTATCAAAAAATAAGGAATTTTGATTTCAATAAATTCTTCAATATTGCTAGTCGAGGAACTCGTTCCCATGAACTAACTTTACAAGTGTATACAGGTGACGAATATACGATTGATAAGGCTCGTATAGAAGCCAATTCAGGTAATTTGGTTTTATATATAGCTGAAGAATATGTTGAAAAATTTTATGAACCAATGAAATATGCCCAGCAAATTACTGCCTATGCTAGTAAAAAGATGGGATCCGGTTTATCTGATAAACAACGTCGTATTTTAGAAGAGAAGCGCCAGCAAGTTAGTGAATTTGAGTTGAAAGCGAAAGAAGCTCTGAAAGAAGCTGCTCAGAGTGCCATTTATTTCATTCAAGGGCAAGAATATACGTTCTCTGGAACGATTGATACCCAAGTGAATCATGCTTTTGAAAAATTAGTCATGAATACGTATGGTAAGTTAGGTTATATTACCTCCCCAATTCAAGTAAAAGATGCAGATAAAAGAATTTCAGAGTATGCACTTACTGGGATCCCATTTGAACTAGATGGACAACGTCAAAATCAAAATGCGTATGATGATGTTCTTCGTTATTTAGATGAGCGTCGCGGCCGCGAGATTATTAATTTAAAAAGCTTAGTCGAACATTTTAGTAAAGCACCAACAGGATGGAATGACTTAGATGTGATAGGTCTTGTTGCAGGTCTATTGCATGATGCCAAAATAAAGGTTTCATATCTAAGTGAAACAATTACAGCTGATTATCCTCAATTAGTTCCAAAAATGATGAAAGTTTCGGAACGGGAGAAAATGGTTATTGAAGCAGTTGTAATCGTACCGCAGCGTGTTCGTAAAGACGTTCTTGATGTCATGAAAGAGGCATTTGATTTTTATGAAGTTGGCGAAACGTATGAGGAAATTGCTCGCAATATCCGAGAGCAAGTCACCCAGCAGTATAAAGAACCGATTGCGAACATGTTAAGTAAAAAAGAAAGAGAAAATAGGAGTTACCCTTATCCTGAAGGAACGACGATTTCCCGAATTCGTCGTTCATTAGATGAGCTTTTAAGCGAAATGAATAGTGAAAGCTTAGTCGAAGAATTTATTGATATGGAAGAGGATTTTATCGAGTGGTCTAAGCAACTTCAGGATATTCGTAGTTTTTATCATGGAAGTATGATTCGTCACTTTGATGATAGTGTGAATCTATTAAAGGAACGCCATGATGATTTAGATATCGCAAATGATAATTCAACCGTACAAAGTATAAAAAACAAAATCATCACGATTTTAACGATGGAAAAACCATATACGTCTATTTCAGATTTACCCATTTTGAACGGACAATTAAAAGAAGAGTTAACAAACTTTGTGAAGCGAGAATTAACCAAGCATGTAACAGAATTAGAAAACATCCGAAAAAAAATGGAAGTTTTATTAACCAGTTATGATATAGAAACTATTAAAGAAATAGTGACAAAGCAATTAACTGAATTGGAAAATAGGATAGAACAGTTAAAGAATACAGAACGTATATCACAAGTATATGTTTATCGTCAAAGTGCCGAAACAAGTTATGATCGATTAAATACACGGGTTAAAGAATTATGGGAAGAATACATGGAGATTATTGGTGGTGGTGACGATCCAGTTGAAGTCATTACATTTAAACCATCGCAACTTCTTCAAAAAGATGAAGTAACGATAACCAATGAAAACGAACTAAATGAGCTACTGGAAGCTATGAAAAAAGAACTTCTTCAACAACTACATTTTGGGAAACATATTAAGATAACGAAGGAATAAAGGAGAAAAACAAGATGAACAAACGCGCGTTAAAAGAATTTGCTATTTACGCTCGTAATGAACTTCGTCGCCAAATCATTCTTCGTGCCGCAACCTTTGGAGTGACATCCAAAGGTTGTGCTATGTTGCACGCAGGTTCCGATTATGTCGAAGTAAATAACGAGAAATACGACTTAAGCTATAAAAAAAGTTTTGAAAAGCTCTTTCAAGAAGTGGAAACGAAAGGCTTTGACTATGTGATCGAAGAAGTAGCTTACACTTGGTTTAACCGTTTGGTTGCACTACGGTACATGGAAGTTCATGACTACCTACCTTCCCGCATCCGTGTCTTATCAAGTGAAACAAAAGGGAAGATTGATCCGGATCTATTAACGGAATATCGTCATGCAGATTTTCCTGAGAATCTTGTGAATGAAGTCAGTGATTTATTACATAATGGCCAACGTGACCAAGCATATCGCAAATTACTGGTCGCGCAATGTAATGAATTACATAGCATTATGCCATTCTTGTTTGAAAAGGTAACCGATTATACCGAGTTACTCTTGCCAGAATCATTGTTGCATGCGGATTCTTTCATTAATAAACTTGCCAAAGAAATGGAAGATAGTAACTTTCAAGAAGTGGAAGTAATCGGATGGCTCTATCAATATTACATTTCGGAAAAGAAAGATGAAATATTTGAAGGATTGCGTAAGAATAAGAAAATCACTAAAGAAAATATCCCGGCAGCCACTCAATTATTTACACCACATTGGATCGTACGGTATATGGTCGAAAACTCAGTGGGCCAAATGTGGGTAGAAAGTCATCCAGAGTCCGACTTAAAAGAAGATATGACATATTATGTAGAACCAGCGGAACAAGAAGAAGACGTTCAAAAGAAACTAGACGAGTTAAGAAATTCAAACCTTCGCCCAGAAGACATTACCGTACTAGACCCAGCCTGTGGGTCAGGACATATCTTGGTATATGCGTTTGATTTACTGTATAAAATCTATGAAGAACGAGGCTACTCTCAACGTGAAATCTCAACATTAATTTTAGAAAATAACTTGTTTGGAATAGAAATTGACGATCGTGCTGCCCAACTTGCTTCCTTTGCGCTAATGATGAAGGCACGTGAAAAATCAAAACGTATATTCCGTAATCCACCGAAGTTACATGTTATTTCTATACAAGAATCAAATCAGGTACTAATTGAAGGGATTTCAGAGGTTTTAGGCGAGAATGAAAACGAGAAAATAGAAATAAACGCATTGCTAGATGGATTTATGGATGCGAAAAACTATGGTTCAATTTTGCAGCCTGAGAAGCTGGATTATGATAAATACCTTGCAAGAATAGAAAATATGCAGTCAAATGTTACACAAATGAATTTTGAAACATTTGAAGTATATGACCATATAGAAGAAATAAGACAATTGTTATTACAGGGGAAAATATTGAGTAACCAGTATGATATTGTGATTACAAACCCTCCTTATATGGGCGCTAAAGGGATGAATCCTACGTTAAGTGAATATGTAAAAAAGCACTTTAAAGATTCAAAAAATGATTTATTTGCAGTATTTATGGAAAGATGTAATCAATTCACTAAGATAAATGGATATCATGCAGAAATTAATCAGCATTCTTGGATGTTTTTAGGTAGTTATGAAAAGCTCAGAGAAAAAATACTGGATAATCAAATTGTTACTTCATTGATTCACTTAGGTCCTAGAGCATTTGAGGAAATTAGTGGAGAAGTTGTTCAAAGTACTAGCTATGTGATGAGAAATGCATATATAAACAGCTATAAAGGAAAATACAAAAGACTGGTAAGTTACTCAAACCATATTGAAAAAGAAAAGGGATTCCTGATTGGTGATAATTGGTATATACTTCCGCAAAAGTATTTTCAGCAAATACCTAGTATGCCGCTTGCTTACTGGGCTTCTAATCAAGTGCGATATATTTTTACCAATTACTCTAAATTGGGGGAAATTTCAAATATCAAAATTGGAATGAGGACAGGAGATAACCAAAGATTCTTGAGATTATGGCATGAAATAAATGTGGAGAAGTTTGGTAGAAATATGCCAGATGGAGGTAAAGCTTTTGAAAGTCAAAAAAAGTGGTTTCCATATAATAAGGGTGGGACATTTCGTAAATGGTATGGAAATCAAGACTATGTTGTAAATTGGGAGCATAATGGACAGGAAATAAAAGATAATACTAGAAAAATGTACCCTAAACTAGGAGATAATTTAGGATGGAAAATTAGTAATGAATCATACTATTTTAAAAGTTGTATAACATGGTCAGCGTTAAGTTCAGGCACTCTAGCAGCAAGATATTCTCCTCAAGGTTTCATTTTTGATACCAAAGGTTCATCTGTATTTTTTGAAAGTGAAAATGATTTAAAAGTGAATTTAGGATTTTTAATGACAAAAGTGAGTAATATTTTTCTTTCCTTTATTAGCCCTACACTTGATTATGGGGTGGGACAGTTATCTAAACTACCTGTTATAAGTACTAATCATCAAAATCTTGAACTCTTTAAACAAATTGAAAAACTGGTGGACCTTAATATAATAATATCAAAAAAAGATTGGAATTTTTATGAAACATCTTGGGATTTCAGCATGCATCCATTTATATCACCTGATGTTATTATTAATGATGACGCGTTTTTAAATGATATATTTAATATCTGGACTAATTATTCTAATAAACAGTTTTTATTTATCAAATCTAATGAAGAAGAACTAAATCGTATTTTCATTGACCTATACGGATTACAAGATGAGTTAACACCGGAAGTACCTGATAAGGAAATTACGGTTCGCCATGCTGATCGTGTTCGTGATACGAAGAGTTTCTTATCTTATTGTATTGGTTTAATGATGGGACGGTATTCTTTAGATGTAGAAGGCTTGGCGCATGCTGGTGGAGATTGGGATCGTAGCAAGTATGTGTCCTTTATGCCAGATGAAGACGCTATTTTGCCTTTAACAGAAAGTGTCTATTTCGAAGATGATGTAGTGAGTCGTTTAGAAGATATTCTAGTCACGGTTTTTGGTAAAGAGCAACTTGCGGAAAATCTTCGTTGGCTGGCTGAGTCATTGACGATGAAAGGGAGTGAAACTCCAGTCGAGCGTTTGCGTCGGTATTTCTTTGATGAATTTTACAAAGATCATTGTAAAGTATACAGTAAACGTCCGATTTATTGGATGATTGATTCGGGTAAGAAAAAAGGCTTCCGTGCTTTAGTTTATTTACATCGATACAATTCAGAAACGTTAGCAAAGGTCAGGTTCGAATACATCCAAGACCTACAAGAAAAGCTACAGGCTGAACAGCGTCGATTAGAACAAGATTTAGTTAACCCAGAACTAACAACCGCGATGAAGAAACGATACGAAAAACAACTGATAACAAATAAATTAAAGCAAGAAGAACTTGTCAGCTTCGATAAGAAGCTAGCAGAACTGGCAAATCAGCGTATTGCATTAGATCTAGACGATGGAGTGGTTGTGAACTATGCAAAATTACAGGATGTACTGTCTCCGATTAAATAATTTAAAGGTGTGTAAATATTGAATAAAAAATTATTGAAAGAATTTGCTATTTACGCTCGTAATGAACTTCGTCGCCAAATCGCTCTTCGTGCCGCAACCTTTGGAGTAACATCCAAAGGTTGTGCCATGTTGCACGCAGGTTCCGATTATGTCGAAGTAAATAACGAGAAATATGACTTAACCTATAAAAAAAGTTTTGAAAGGCTATTTCATGAAGTTGAAACGAAAGGCTTTGACTATGTGATCGAAGAAGTAGCATACACATGGTTTAATCGGTTGGTTGCTCTAAGGTTCATGGAAGTTCATGATTACCTACCTTCCCGTATCCGTGTCTTATCAAGTGAAACAAAAGGGAAGATTGATCCGGATCTATTAACGGAATACCGCCATGCGGATCTACCTGAGAAGCTTGTGAATGAAGTCAGTGATTTATTACATAATGGATACCGTGAGCAAGCGTATCGGAAACTACTGGTTGCTCAATGTAATGAATTACATAACATTATGCCATTCTTGTTTGAAAAGGTAACCGATTATACCGAGTTACTATTACCAGAATCATTATTGCATGCGGATTCTTTCATTAATAAACTTGTTAGTGATTTAGAGGAAAGTAATTTTCAAGAAGTTGAAGTGTTAGGTTGGTTATATCAATATTATATGTCCGAGCGAAAAGAAAAAGTTGGTGGATTAAAAAATATGGCGGTGAAGAAAGAAGACTTACCCGTTGTAACCCAACTTTTCACGCCTAAATGGATTGTGGAATACATGGTACAAAATTCATTAGGAAAATTGTATGACGAGTGGAAGCCGGAGAATGAATTAGCTTCAAAGTGGGAGTACTACTTAAAATCTTCAGAACCCCTCCCCATTCCAAGTGTAACTAAGTTAGAAGATATCAAATTCATTGATCCTGCTTGTGGATCTGGACATATTTTAATATACGCTTTTGACCTACTATACTCAATGTATTTAGAAGCAGGATATCGAGAACGAGATATCCCGCAAATTATTTTAGAAAATAATCTATATGGCATTGATATAGATAAACGGGCCATGCAATTAGCAAGCTTTGCTTTGATGATGAAAGGACAAGAAAAGAATCGACGTTTTTTACGAAAAGCAGATGAATTGAAATTAAATATCCTAGAATTTATTGATAGTGAAGATATTTCACCAGAAGCTCTTTTATTCTTACAAGACTTTGTTAGCGATCTAAGCGCAGTGAAAGAAGTAATCATGTTATTTGAAAATGCCAAGCAGTTTGGTTCATTACTCGTACCAGAACAACCTGCTTCAGTTTATCAACAATATATAGATGATATAGAAAATATTGATATAACAATTGTTGACCTAATAAATGAATCATATATTTATGAGCTACAAGAAAAGTTGTTACCATTATTAAGACAAGCTCATATGTTAGCGTTGAAGTATGAAGTGGTTGTTACAAATCCTCCATATCATAATAAATTTAATCCTTTGTTAAAGAAGTTTATGAATACAAGTTACAAAGATTATAAATCAGATTTATACTCTGCTTTCATTTATCGTTGTTCACTTATGACTAATGATAATGGTTTTGAGGGAATGATGACTCCATTTACTTGGATGTTTATAAGTTCTCATGCCAAATTAAGAGAATACCTTATTAGTAATCAGAACATATCGAGTTTAGTTCAACCTGAGTATCATGCGTGTTACGAAATAGCAAATGTTCCAATTTGTACTTTTGTTATCCAAAATCAAAATAATAACACATTAGGAAGTTTTATAAGAATTGAAGAACGTGGTGCAGAACTACAATCAATTAAGACAAAAGAAGCTGTGAAAAATCCTAACGTTTCCTATAGATATAGCGTGAATTCAAAGATATTCAAAAAAGTACCTGAGTCGCCCATTGTTTATTGGGCTTCCGAGAATTTGATGAATAATTATCTTTCAAATAAATTATTGAGTGATTTTACTGTTTCCTCTAGCCAGAATGTTACTGGTAACAATAAGCGATTTTTAAGGTTCTTTTGGGAAATTCAAAATAAAAATTATATTGATTATGGAGGAAAGTGGAGATTTTATGCAAAAGGAGGAGGGTTTCGAAAATGGTCAGGAAATCTTTTGGAATTGGTCGACTGGTCTGAGGCCGCTAGGGAAGTATATAAAAATGGTCATGGATCTCAAATTATCCCTGAAAAATTTTGGTATAAGAAGGCTATTACTTGGGGGTTGATTACTAGTGCAATCCCAAGTTTTAGAGTCTTACCTGAAAATGCAACTTTTGATAAAGGTGGTTCATCTATTTTTTTGAGAGAAGAGAAGTATTTTAATTATATTTTGTCACTTTTAAATTCTAAAGTCGGCCTCTATTATCTAAAGCATTTATCTCCTACTTTAAACATTCAAGTAAGAGATGTTCGAAATATTCCAGTGATAGTATCAAATAGGGATTTAATTAGGGTAGAAAATCTTACAAAAGCTACATTAGTTTTGTCGGAACTTGATTGGAATTCTTTTGAAACATCATGGGATTTCGAAGCTCACCCTTTCTTAATGTATGGTCAAAACGAGCAATCACTTGAAACTTGCTATACTAACTGGGAAACTTATGCTTACTCTCAATTCAATCAACTTAAACAAAATGAAGAAGAACTAAACAGTATTTTCATTGACCTATACGGTTTACAAGATGAATTAACTCCGGAAGTGCCTGATAAGGAGATTACGATTCGACGCGCGGATCGTGTGCGTGATGCGAAAGGCTTCTTGTCTTATTGTGTCGGTTTGATGATGGGGCGTTATTCATTAGATGTAGAAGGTTTGGCGTATGCTGGTGGGGATTGGGATCGTAGCAAATATGTGACTTTTATGCCAGATGAGGACGGTATTTTACCTTTAACAGAACATGTCTATTTCGAAGATGATGTGGTAAGTCGTTTAGAAGACATTTTAGTAACGGTATTTGGTAAAGAACATCTTGCAGATAATCTTCGTTGGCTGGCGGAGTCCTTGACTATGAAAAGCAGTGAAACACCGGTAGAACGGTTACGTCGTTATTTCTTCGATGAATTTTACAAAGACCATTGTCAAGTTTATAGCAAACGTCCGATTTATTGGATGATTGATTCAGGTAAGAAAAAAGGCTTCCGTGCTTTAGTGTACTTGCATCGATATAATACAGAAACACTAGCAAAAGTCAGGTTCCAATACGTCCAAGACCTACAAGAAAAGCTGCGGGCGGAACAGCGTCGTTTAGAACAAGATTTAATCAACCCAGATTTAACAACGGCGATGAAGAAACGATACGAAAAACAATTGATAACAAATAAACTAAAGCAAGAAGAACTCGTCATCTTCGATATGAAGCTAGCGGAACTGGCGAATCAGCGTATTGCATTAGACTTAGACGATGGTGTGGTTGTGAACTATGCTAAATTACAGGATGTACTTGGCAAGATAAAATAGAAGTTCTTTATTTATGATAAGTGCTTCAGTTACCTTATTGGTCTGAAGCACTTTTTATATTTGGCAGAAACCAGTATGTAAAAAATTAGATCTAGATATAATGGTAATGAACTTGAAGACATCAATAAACCATTATATGATTAGTTTTAATAGAAGTGTACTGAGAAAGTGGTGTTAGATTTGAATATTATTCAAGAGTTGTTGACACTATTTCATCAACAACGTGAACATAATAAAGGAAGTAACCGCGCTCTTGTGTTTTGGTATGATCCAGAAGGTAATGAGCGTGATTTAGAGGAAATACATTCAGCTTTGGCTGTTGAGGGTATTGGAGTTTGGATGGTAACTCCTGACAATGTATTTCGAACAAAGATAAAGTTTGAATTAGAAGATACTGATTCATCGTATTTATTGTATGCACCATTTGAGAAACCGGAGAACAAGGATAATTTTTTATTAGATATGTTACTTTATGGCGGAAAGTACGGTGAATTTGTGGCCGATGAGTTGGCCATTAAAATGCAAGAATTACGGTTAGATCATCTTGCCATTCGTTCGTTCATGAAAAAGCATTGGTCATTTTTTGGCAGTCAGAAACGGGTGGATCGTTTTAAGCGGTTATTACCCAATGCTGCGACAGAAGATGATGTAAAGAGTACGATGATTGCTGTTCTAATAGGTGCAGATAGTATATATCCTCCTAAATTATTAAAAAGTGTCCTCAAAAATGGGGATATCCAACAGGATAATGAAATACTAAAGGATATAGAAAAGTACATAAGCAGTGAAATATTTTATGAAATTGTTGAAGAATACTTTGGAATTCAACCAGTGAAAGAGTATCGTTTATTTCATATCATTCAATGTATTATTTTTCAACATTTTAAGATGTATGTGGAAGATAAATATTTGGAATCATTCTCATTCCATAGTACGGTACCAAATATTTGTAAAGTATTCGTTGATGAATGGCTATTAAGTAAAGACAATGAGAGTATAGCTAACATATTAATTCTCTTGGAAGATAAATGGGACATAAAGGGTTTACTCCAAAAATATTCATACGAGCCATTTATTCAGTGTGAGACGTTTTTGGTCATTGAGGAAAAAATAGTAAACACGATGTATAATTTATTGCTTGAAGATGCATTGCCTGTTAAAGAATGGCGCAGTATTTTACATGAACGAAGTCGTGGGTATTGGCATTATGCACGGTTTGAAAATAAGTATATGTTTTTAGAGCAAGCCTTATATGTTTATGAATGCAAAGAAGCTTTTTCGAAAAGTAAAGAACCACAAACGGGAGAAGAGTGGTTTTCTCTTTATACTGAACATCAATATATGGTCGATTATCGTTATCGTCAATTGAATAAATCATTCAGAATTTTACATGATCAAGAGTCTGTTACTGAACTTTATCAAAAATTAACGTATTGGTATGAACAAGAATTTTTACGTTCATGGGGGCGTTATACAGATACTGTTGTCCATCGTGAGTTATCTCAATCATGGAATATTCCAGGAGTTTTGCATCAACAAGATTTTTTCAAAAAGATGATTTCATCAGTTGTGGAAGGATCTCGTGAACGTATTTTTGTTATTATTTCGGATGCATTACGTTATGAAGTCGGATACGAATTGAAAGAAAGTTTTACTGGCAGGCTAAATGCAGAAGTTGCATTAATCCCCATGCAAGGTGTACTGCCATCTTATACACAATTAGGGATGGCATCACTATTGCCAGGAAGTATTACAGGGATCTCAGAGAATGGGATCGTTGAAGTGGAAGGGTTATCGACTTCGGGGACAATTCACCGTACTAGAGTTTTGCAAAATAAAGTTCCAGAATCGGTTGCATTTAACTTAGAAGATTTCATTGCATTAAATAAAGAAGAAGGCAAGCAGCATATACGCGGGAAGCGAGTTGTTTATTTATATCATAATTACATTGATGCTCTTGGAGATGATATTAAAACCGAAAAGCATACCTATGAGTCAGTAGAACGTACCATTGAACAGATGAAAAAAAGTGTAAAGAAACTAGTAGGCACATATGAGGCTGTACGGATTTATATGACCAGTGATCATGGATTCCTTTATCAGTCGGGCAAAGTGGAAGCCTATCAAAAAACAGAGCGAATTGATGGAGAAATATATGATCGTAACCGTCGTTTTGCAATTGGAAAGAATCTATCATTGCCCGATGGAACAACCCGTATATCATTAGGGTATATAGGACTTGAAGCAGATGCTGTTATCGCCAAGGGTTTAAATCGGTTTACTGCTCAAGGTGGGCAACGATTTGTGCATGGTGGAGCCATGCCACAAGAATGTATTGTGCCTTTAATTGAATATCGACAAATTCGTGGAAAGGCCAAAAAATCAGGAGAAAAACGTGTGAATGTTCGTGTAGCTTCTGCAACGAATAATATTACTTCGTATCATATCACTATTCCATTTTTCCAAGAAGAAAAAGCGGAGAATGACTACTTACCACGTTCACTAAGGATGGCTTTTTATTTTAATGGAGGAAGAATTTCGAATGAAGTCCATGTAACTTTCGATTCTATAGGTGAAGCAAAAGAACGTGAGTTGTCTGCAACATTCCACTTATTTGAAGGTCGTTATAAAACAGGTGACCGTTGCGTATTAAGAATGGAAGACGTATCAGGAAGCACAACAGATCTGTATGATGAAGAAGAGTTTCTATTAAAACTGTATAGTGTGTGATGAGGGGGGAATAAGATGCTTCAAAGCGGAGACATCGTCAAGGGCCCTTTGTGGCCAGAAGTGGTAGAAATAAAGATGGTGAATATGCTTCAATCTGGTGTGTATCAAGTTGATGCTCGAGGGCTTGATTCGAACACTTATTTCCCTGTTATTATATTAGAACATCAGTTATCTTCGATAGAAAAGTTAAATGAAAACGACGATAGAAGTACCCTTACACCAGTGCAATTACAATCCTATTTATTGCAAAGAGAATTGGAAATTGATAAAAAATTCTCAAAGGCACGAGCATTGGGAAATAAACAGGTTATCCCATTACCACACCAAATCGAAGCTGTATATGGACGAATGTTACAAACTCCGACCGTTCGTTATCTATTAGCGGATGACCCTGGTGCAGGTAAAACTATTATGGCTGGCATGCTAATTCGAGAATTAAAAGCTAGACAAAGTGCGGAAAGAATATTAATTTTGGTTCCACCACTAGTATTAAAACAATGGCAAGAAGAGTTGCGAGAGAAGTTTCAAGAAGAGTTTATCATACTTACTCGGGCTTCCATTGATGAGCAGAGTGGAAAAAATCCCTTTGCCGAACATTCATGTATTTTGGCATCGTTGTATTGGGCTGCTCGGGAAGACGTAAAGAATCTTCTTCTGGAAGTTGATTTTGATTTAGTTATTGTTGATGAAGCCCATAAAATGGCGGCATATACAACGAAGGGAAAAAAGAAAACAACTCGACGGACAAAAATATATAAGTTGGGAGAAAGCTTATTAAAGCAAGCTCAACATTGTTTATTATTAACTGCTACTCCTCATAAAGGGGATATGGAGAATTTTCGTCATTTAATGCGATTAGTCGATGAGGATATTTTTTCATCTATAGGTATTAGAGAAACCATGCGTGATAAAGCAAACCCATTCATTATTCGCCGTTTGAAAGAAGGTCTGAAGAATTTTGATGGATCACCATTGTTTCCTAAGCGTACAACCCAAACGATTCAATACAATTTATCTCAACAAGAAGTGCATTTGTACGAGCAAGTTACGGAATATGTGAAGAACCATTTCAACCGAGCGTTATCTCGGCAAAAGCATGGTACAGCATTTGCCATGATGTTATTACAAAGAAGATTAAGTTCATCTATAGAAGCAATCCATTGCTCCTTGCAACGAAGGTTCGATCGACTAACAGAGGTATTGGAAAAGGAATTGAAGCAGGCTGAAATTAATAGTGATGAGTACAATGAAGTTTCATATGAAGAACAAGAAGAACTAGAACAGTTAAGTGTAGGATTAGTTGATACAATTGATGTAAAAGAGTTACAAGTAGAGTTGGTAGAGTTAGAAAAGTTAATAAAGTTAACTTCTGAACTGAGAAGTTATCATACAGAAAGAAAGTTTGAAGAGTTAGAGCAAACGTTATTTGGAGAAAAAGGATTGTTAGCTAAAGGCGAAAAAATCTTGATTTTTACAGAGTCCACCGATACATTAATGTACTTAGAGAAACGATTATCTCTTTATGGGATGAAGATCGCAAAAATTATGGGACGTTATACAATGGATGAACGTCGGCGGCAAGTCGAATCTTTTCGAAGTGATCATCAAATTATGATAGCGACGGATGCAGGTGGAGAGTCGATTAATCTACAGTTTTGTAATCAAATGATTAATTACGACATTCCTTGGAATCCTAATAAACTTGAGCAACGAATGGGACGTATCCATCGTATTGGACAGAAAAATGAAGTGTTTATTTTTAACTTAGTCGCTAAGAATACCCGTGAAGGCGATGTTTTGATCACTTTACTAACGAAAATGGAAGGGATGCGTAAGGATTTAGGTAGTGATTTGGTATATGACTTTATCGGTGACCGACTAGAGGATCAATATACGGACCTACCTTCTTTAATGCAGAACTCTATTCTACACCGTGAAACGCTAGAGGATATAAAAGGAAAAATAAATAAAGCCATAAGTGAGGAATACGAAGAATTATTAAAAATTACAGAAGATGAACGAATTGGCATGGAATCAGTTGATATACAAAAAATGCACCGTGAACAAGTCCAAATAGCCATTCATCGAGTTCCGATAAGAATTTTTAGCCGTTTTGCCTATTCTGTTTTAAGTGAACATCGAGTTCGAATTTACAAACTTCAAAAAAATGACGTTTATCGAGTGGAACGTATACCTAGAAGTTTAAGAGACTTTGCTAGGAGCAATAAAATTTTATTGAAAAGTAAAGATGAAGGGTACCGCTTTACTGGAAAAGAAGAATTTATTGAAGAGCAGCAACCTTTAATGGAAAATAACCACCCACTTTATGAATTAGCTTTGATGAGAAACAAAGAAGGATTAATGAGTGCAGCTCATACTTATTATGTAATTATGATTCCAATCCCTGAGCAATTGGAAGTTGAATGTTACGAGATTTGCCTTACTGATGGAACAGGAAGAGAACTTTATCAGGATATAGTTTATATGGCGAAGCGTGTTAATGGAGAGATAATTGAACTAGATTCTTATTGGCTGTTTGGACAGCAGTTTGGTGACGTATCGCCGACTCGATCTTTAGGTGAAAATTCCTTCATTATGTCTGCACTAGAACAATTGATGAAAAAACGAGAAGAATTAGCATTGAAACTAGAAAATCAATTGAATAAGAAACTTCAATTTCTAAGAAGAGCATTCAACTCTCAATATGAAACTACTCTAGAGAGGCTTGATAAATACAAAAGAGATAATGAGGATAATAGAAACTCAGCTCTGATTAATCAAATGCAATCGCAATTACTTGATATCGAAGACCGCCGTAAACTTCGTATAGAGGAAGTGGAAAGAGAGCGAAATATAAATATCTTACCACCAAAATTATTATCCCACTTTGTATTACAACCAGCCTTACAAGGTACCTATCGGGTGATTAACGATGACTACCGGGAAACGATAAAGACCTTCGAACAACAAAATGGACGTAAAGTTATTGAAAACATTTCATCTTTGGGAATAGTTGATTTTATAAGCGAAGACGAAGAAGGAAAAATGAGATTTATAATACTGACTTCAAGTTCTTCTATTCAATTGACTCAAGAACATTATCGAGACTTGGAAAATATAAAAAATGATGTTTGGTTGTACACTGTGAAAGAAGGTATGGTATTGGATGTTAGTTCGTTAATATGAAAATGGTATCATAAATTTCCGTTGTAGATCTGTCTACTATTTGGGGATTTTATGCTTTTTTCTATTCTAAACTTTATAAGCCATCTAAAGTATTTAGAGAAGTGCTAAGTTTGCTTTAATTAAGATGCAAATCCATTTTACTATGTAAAGTGGATTTTTTTTATTTGGAATATAGTGTATGGTGGATTTATAGTGAAATAGAAAGTTATGGGTAATTAAGTCTCGAGAAACAAATGTAAACCAAAGGAGAAATGAAATTCAACACATCATCAGTAGAAAAATTAAATCGGTCATCGTTGTCAGCGTTATCCTCAGCGGGTTCTTTCTTCTTCTGGAGCCCTGGATGTTTGTAATCGTGTTGATCTATGCTTTCATCGGATGTGCCGTGTACGGGCTACCGGTTTCGTTTTTATCGGATTTTGTCACGAGAAAGTTTGGAAGATATCGTTTTGTTTTGGCTTCTTTGATCTATTCGGTATTTGGGTTTTTATCCTTCATCGTTTTACGAGATCTAGGAGTCTTTGCGGTTGTCTGCTCTTTGCTTTTCTTTCTTTCAGAAGAGTGGCAGAGAGCGAGAGGAAACGGTAAGGGGCAAAAGCCTGCGAACAAGATGCTCTTCATGAACGGGCTATTCACTGTTCTCTTCTTCTCTTTGGCTGTATTCGGGTTAATGGCACTTCCGGATACGATGTTCGAAGAGTATACCAATCGATCGTATCTCATTCCAATAGGGTATGAGGGGGAAGTGAGGGTGGTGTACAATATCGAGGATGCACCGCCACCTGAGAAAAGTGAAGGTTTTGATGTGTACCGAATCAATGATAAAGGCTACACACTCAGCTCCCTTCCTGTAAGCGAAGGAATAATTAATGATCAATATTATTATATAGATTCAGAAGGGAATAAAGAAAAGATTGACGAGGCATGCATCCATAGTGGAGGCACGGATAGAGTCGGGAACGAAGACTACGAGTACTTCACTTCCTACTTTTTTGTTACACAGACACAATGTGGTGATACGTTTGGTGAAAATGGAGTTCCACCCGATATGCCCCGTGGCATTTCATTAGATCAAATTATCGATGAAGAAGGATTGAATAAGCTTGCATACTAGATTGAAATGTAGGTACGGTTTGATATATGATCAAATCACGCGCCGTCCTTACTATTGAGCGGACTTTTTGCCTTGGAGGTTATTTTCTATGAACGATGCGAACTATTATGTGACAAAGCTCGGGATGGAACCACATCCAGAGGGTGGGTTTTATAAACGGACATTTGAATCCGAGGAGCGGACTTCAGACCAAGAGTTATCGGTAGAGTTTGAAGGAAAGAGAAAGCTATATACAAGCATCTTCTTTCTATTGGGCTCGAATGACATTTCCCATCTACATCGTTTGAAATCCGATGAGTTATGGTATTACCATGCGGGAAGCCCTTTAACGATTCATGTGATTGATGAAAAGGGAGATTACAAAGAACATAAGCTGGGGATTAACCTGGACGAAGGGGAAGTCCCGCAAGTGTTGGTTCCGAAAAACTCCATCTTCGGATCTTCCGTCAGAGATGAAGATACGTTCTCATTAGTTGGGTGCATGGTCTCGCCCGGTTTTGAGTTCCAGGACTTCGAGCTGTTCACTCAAGAAGAGCTATTGTCGAAATATCCGCAACATAGGGAAGTAATCATGAAGCTGGCTTATGAAGAGATCCCTACATGATGGAGCGGTCTTACACACGATAAAAAAGAGAAGCAGATCCTCTACACACTAGTAGGAGAGCCACTTCTCTTTTTCACTATATAGACTCTTTACGTCTTTATACTCCGACCGTGTTCCGTTTGTCTTTAGGCCGGTCCGTCATACTGAAATACACGGCCCCGATGATAATGAGAACGATGATGATTCCTGCGATAATCAGGGATGAGTTTAATAATAAAATGAATCCTAATCCTGATAAAGAAGTGATAGTGGATAGTACGGTCCATGTTGAGAATGTTTCTTTCATGCTTAGTCCAAAGTATTCTTTAATCATCCAAAATCCTGCGTCATTCACATGCGAACAAATGGAACTGCCGGCTCCAGTCGCAAGCGTTACCAAGGCTAGATTAACATCGTATTGAGCCAGGATGGGGATGACTAATCCTGCAGTGGAAATGGCGGCAACTGTGGCTGATCCTAAGGAAACCCTTAATATGGCAGCGACTAACCAGGCAAGGATGATTGGTGACATGGCACTGCCTGTGAATAATTCGGCTACGTAATCTCCTACACCACCAGTGATGAGTACTTGCTTGAAGGCACCGCCGCCTCCAATGATCAAGAGCATCATCCCGATTGCGGCAATGGATGAGGTACAGGAAGCCATCACATCTCTGATTGGAGTCTTTCTTGCGATTCCCATTGTATAGAAGGCAAGAAATAAAGATAACAACATGGCAGTCGAAGCGTTTCCTACCAGACGAACGATTTCTATTAATGTATTATCCTCAAATCCTACTGATTTTTGAACCATATCAAGGATGGTGGCTATGGCCATTAATAAAACAGGGAACATGGCAGTCAAAACACTTATTCCGAAACCAGGCGTTTCTTCCAGCTTGAATGTTTTTTGTTCGCCCAAAGAAGCGATATTACCTGTTTTCTTGAATGCATCCGGAACAATTTTTTTAGCAAACTTCGTATAGAGGGGGCCAGCAAGGATGACGGTCGGTATGGCGACGATGATCCCATAAAGTAAAACCAATCCAATATCTGCACCATATTCACCAGCTATGACTGTTGGGCCTGGATGCGGGGGTAAGAAACTATGTGTTGCCAATAAGGCTGCAGCCATGGGAATACCTAGGTGTAGAATTGAAACTTTCAGTTCTTTGGCCATGGTGAATACAATCGGAATCAATAACACCAATCCTACTTCAAAGAATAGGGCGATCCCGACGATAAAAGAAGCAACCACAACAGCCCATTGAATTTTATCTTCGCCAAATTTGTTAATCAAGGTCATGGCAATACGCTGGGCTCCCCCTGCATCAGCAATAAGCCTACCGAGCATGGCTCCAAGCCCAAAGATTAAAGCGATATGACCAAGTGTACCGCCTAATCCACCTTCAATGGTTGTAACAATATCCTTTAAAGGCGTCCCTAGTGCTAAAGAGACAACAAAAGAGACAACAATCAATGAAACGAATGTATTTAACTTGAATCCAGTAATCAAAATGAGCAACAGGATAATCCCAAACGCTACTATAAGTAATGGCATACTATACCCCCATAAAATAATTAAATTTTTCAGTTTGCTTAAACTACGAAAATAATGACTCTAGGATGGCTATGCTCTTTTGTTTACCAGTCAAATAGTAACCGCTTTCATTTTGTAAAAGTCAGCGTACTTCATCATCCAGTTTCTTAGGAGATAGGGAGAGTGTTAAAAAGCACCAAAGTTGAACAGAAATACATTAATTCTGAACGAGCGTCTTTTCTTCACCCAATGCTTTTACTCCGGCTTTTAGAACTTCGATGATTCGATCGGTATCATAGATATTCCCACGCCAAGTTCCTCCACTCACTGATTGAAGTGCAGCCCATAAACGAGTATCATCTGGAAGTTTGGGATCCGGTCTAAGGTCCGGGTGAAGGTCACGTGCTTCCAAGACTGTAGTGGCCTCCTCTATAGAAAGTCTTTCATTCTCGGTACCGACGAAATTAACGGAACCCGCTAATTGATTGCGATCGACGATGATTTCAATGATATCCCCGTCACGTAATTTGCCGATTGCCCCGCCAGCCAAGGCCTCCGGTCCAATGTGTCCAATGCATGCGCCAGTCGAGACACCAGAAAAACGCGCATCCGTAATCAAGGAGACATGTTTTCCGTAAGACAGATGTTTTAAGGCCGATGTTAGTTGATAGGTTTCCTCCATCCCCGTTCCTGAAGGACCGCCTCCCATAACGACCATTACATCTCCTGCTTGTATGCCTCCTGTTTTAATCGCTTTTATAGCGGACTTTTCTGAAGTGAACACTTTGGCTTTTCCTGTATGGCGATATACTCCATCTTCTCCCACCACGGATGGATCGATGGACGTGGATTTAATGACGGATCCTTCAGGAGCAATATTTCCTTTCGGGAATGTTACGGTAGACGTTAGCCCTTTTTCTTTTGCTATGGCTGGGTCCATGATCACGTCATCAGGATTGATCCCATCATTTTCTAACAGTTGTTTCTTCATCATGGCCCGTCGTTCTGATTGTTCCCACCAATCGAGGTTAGCACCAAGGGTTTCTCCGGTAACGGTTAGTACATCTTCATGCAAGACACCTAGTTTTCTTAAATGAAGCATTACTTCCGGGACCCCACCTGCCAGGAATACCTTTACGGTTGTATGGCCAGTCGGACCATTTGGCAGTACATCGACTAGGCGGGGTACTTTCTTATTGATCCTGGTCCAATCTTCAACAGTTGGTAACTTGCATTTAGCTGCATGGGCAATGGCTGGGATATGAAGTAATAAGTTTGTGGAACCTCCGAAAGCTGCGTGAATCACCATTGCATTTTCTATCGCTTTATCCGTAATAATATCCTTGGTGGATATCTTTTTCTTCTCCATTACTAAAGCTGCACGTGCTGATTGCTTTGCCATCTCCACCCATACTGGTTGACCTGATGGGGCTAGTGCCGAGTGAGGTAGTGCCATGCCAAGGGCTTCTGCCACGACTTGGGAGGTTCCGGCTGTTCCAAGGAATTGACAGCCTCCGCCTGGTGTTGCACACGCACGGCAACCAAGGTCGGCAGCTTCTTGCAACGTGATTTCGTTGTTTGCGTATCGTGCCCCGATGGTTTGGATCTTTCCTGCATCTTCTCCATTGGTAGGTGGAAGTGTCACACCTCCAGGGACGATGACAGTTGGCAAGTCGTGCATGGATGCTAAAGCGACCATCATGGCTGGAAGACCTTTATCACATGTTGCCACTCCAATAACTGCCCGACCCGTAGGCAATGATCGGATTAATCTTCGATAAACGATGGCTGCATCGTTTCGATACGGAAGGGAATCAAACATCCCGGTCGTTCCTTGAGTACGGCCATCACATGGGTCACTTACGAATCCTGCAAAGGGAACGCCGCCTTGTTTACTGATCTCTTCGGCTGCCGCCTTCATTAATAGACCGATTTCCCAATGGCCGGTATGATAGCCTAATGCAATAGGCGTACCATCATGATCCCTAATTCCGCCTTGAGTACCAAGGATGAGCACTTGTTTTCCAAGGAGGTTTGAAGCTGACCATCCCATTCCAACATTTTGGGATAATCCAAAAAGGTCACCACTTGGTGATTCTAACAACATTTCGGAAGTAAGGGGGAGGGAACCATCTGCCCCTTTTGCATGCGTTTGAATTTTGTAAAGAGAGACATCCTCATCGCCAAATATTGATTGAAATGACATATATATAAACCTCCGCAATTAGATTTTCGCTTTCATCGCAAGTAAATCACGCAATATTCCGGTAATTCATTCCCTACAAATCTATATTTATCTTCGAAGTTCTCTGAGAAACCTCCTTTTGTTTTATAATATAAAACAACGTTCATCTATAAAAAACTTATGATGTAATCTAAAGTAATCATATATTTTCTGAAAAGTCAATTTAATTTTTTCGTAGGTAAAAACCGTATATTTATAAGAAGTTTTACCTAGATAATAATGACGTAATCCAGGAGGGGTCATCTGAAGAATAATCCGGATCATCATAATTTTACGTAGGTACATAAATGGATTCAATCCAATTATTTATGGGACGAAAAAAATTTCATGTAAGTAATATTGCTTCTTGACTTTTCAAAAAATCTAGTATTATATTGAATTATTAGAAAATTTTGTCATTATAAAACCGAGTTTCATAATTTAAAACAAGTAGGTGACAATCATGCCTGTTATTCAATCAGTAGATCGCGCTCTTCGCATTCTCGATTTGTTTGACGAACATACAACAGAATTGAAGATAACAGATATCAGTAATCAAATGGGACTTCACAAGAGTACCATCCATTCTTTATTGAAAACGCTTTTAAATCATGGCTATATCAGCCAGAATCCTGAGAATGGGAAGTATGGATTGGGAATGAAGCTTTTTGAAAGAGGGAACTATGTCATACAGTCTTTGGACGTTAGGGATTTATCAAAAAAATACTTAATGGATTTATCGGCGAAAACCGGACAGACAACCCACTTGGTTATATTGGACGGAAAAGAAGGGGTATATATTGATAAAGTGGAAGGCCCAATGGCCGTTATTCTTTATTCAAAAATAGGAAAACGAATTCCACTTCACTGCTCCGCTGTCGGTAAAGCGTTAATCGCCTTTAAAGATCCGGAAGAAATTAAAAAAATTCTACATGAATATGTCTATTTAAAACAAACGGAGCTTACCATTACGGATGAATCTAAATTCATGCGTGAGCTTGAACAAGTTCGATCTCAAGGGTACGCCATCGATAACCAGGAAAATGAGCCTGGCGTTCGCTGTATTGCAGCGCCTATTCGAAATCATGAGAATAAGGTTATTGCAGCGATTAGTCTTTCTACACTCGTTGGTCGCATAAATGATTCTCAGTTAGACATTTTCATCGAACAACTGAAACAGGCGGCCTTAGAATTATCAGAGCAAATGGGGAATGGGATACCAATTTCATAGAAGGTGGTTCCCTTCTCTTTTGTCTATATATAAAAACTGTGTTTTATATTATAAAACAAAAGGAGGCTATTTAATGCGGATTATCCGATATATCAATGAGCACTCAAATGCAACGCTAGCAGCTGTTACCAATGGGGGAGAAGTATATCCCCTTCCTCAAGAAGGCTTGATTGAACTAATCCAACAGGCAAACGAGCAACAAGTATCCCCACTCTCTTTCATAGAAAATTTCCTTTCTACATCAATGCCTATTCAACAACCATTAGAGGATTTATCATTACTCGTTCCCATTGTAGCGGAAGAAGTATGGGCGTCTGGCGTTACATATGAGCGTAGCCGCGATGCCCGTAACTATGAAGCGACAGCTGGAAGGCTTGATGCCACTACTTTCTATGACAAGATCTATGAGGCGGAACGTCCGGAAATTTTCTTTAAGTCCACGGCTGCCCGTACAGTCGGCCCAGGGAAGGACGTATATTTACGCAGTGACTCCAATTGGCAGATCCCCGAGCCTGAATTGGGCCTTGTCATCGACCGGGAAGGTGGCATTCTTGGATATACGATTGGGAATGACATGAGCTGTCGTGACATTGAAGGAGAGAACCCTCTTTATCTCCCGCAAGCGAAAATGTGGAAAAACTCTTGCTCCATCGGGCCAGCCATCCTCCTTGCCGAGTCTGTGAAAGATCCTTATGATTTCGACATCACCTGTAGAATCTACCGGAACGACGAGCTTAAAGTAGAGGGACAGGCGAATACCAGCCAGTTAAAAAGAAAATACCATGAGTTAGTATCGTTCCTCATTCGCGACAATGAAATTTTTGACGGAACTGTATTGTTGACGGGTACGTGTATCATTCCAGCAAATGACTTTACTTTATTGGATGGAGATCGGATTGAAATTGAAGTCTCTGGAATCGGTGTCTTGAAAAATAATGTAAAGTTACCGAAGAACATTTTAGTTTGAGTAAAGCAGATGGTGTACTGATTTTGTAGAAGACACTTGTGCAACAATAATAATCTAACTATTCATTCAATTTATTTCACAATTAAACCATTACAAGGAATATGGGGGTATATAAGATGAACATAAAAACTGATGAAAAAACGTATTTAAACTATATCAATGGTAAATGGGTATCGGCTTCTATTCAAAAGGTCGATACGAGTATCAATCCAGCCAATCGTCATGAAGTCGTCGGGTATGTACAACAGTCCGAGAAAGAAGACTTGGATCATGCGGTGCTTGCCGCGAAGAAAGCACAAGTGTATTGGAGGAAACTATCCGGTGCTGCCCGTGGAGAGTTTTTGTATAAGGCCGCGAATGCAATCGAGCGACGTATCGATGAAATTGCGGAAACGATGACGCGTGAAATGGGAAAAACGTTCCCCGAAGCGAAAGGGGAAACAGCTAGAGGTGTCGCAATCCTACGTTATTATGCAGGAGAGGGAATGAGGAAGATAGGTGATGTGATTCCTCCATCGGATTCCGAAGCCCTGATGTTCACGACTCGTGTTCCCCTAGGAGTTGTTGGTGTGATCACGCCTTGGAATTTCCCCGTAGCCATACCTATCTGGAAAATGGCGCCGGCACTCATCTATGGAAATGCTGTTATTCTGAAACCGGCTCAAGAAGCGGCAGTAACCGCCGCCAAAGTAATGGAATGTTTTGATGAGGCGGGGCTTCCGGTGGGGACGATTAATATGGTAACAGGACCGGGGTCTGTCATTGGTCAGGCGATTACCGATCACCCGGATATCAATGCGGTTTCATTCACGGGGTCTGATTCTGTCGGTAAAACGATTGGACTGGGGGCTTTCAAGCGTGGTGCTAAATATCAGTTGGAAATGGGCGGGAAGAACCCGGTCATTGTGGCCAATGACGCCGATTTAACACAGGCCGTAGAAGCAACGATTAGCGGAGGTCTCCGTTCCACAGGTCAGAAATGTACGGCCACAAGCCGGGTAATCGTACAAAGTGAAGTGTATGAGGAGTTTAAAAATAAACTGATTGAGAAGATAAAGGAAATAAAAATTGGCAATGGCTTGAATGAAGATGTATGGATGGGTCCATGTGCAAGTGAGAATCAGCTTAATACAGCACTATCATACGTTAAGAAAGGAATCGAAGAAGGCGCAACATTGATTTATGGCGGTAAACGTATAGAGGAAGGGGAATTAGCCGATGGATTCTTTATGGAACCCGCTGTCTTCGAAAACGTTAGTAACAGCATGACGATCGCCCAAGAGGAAATCTTCGGACCCGTGCTTGCCCTTATCAAGGTGGAGACTTTAGAAGAAGCCGTACACATTGCAAACGACGTGAAGTTTGGGCTAAGTGCTTCTATTTTCACCAAAAATATCGGTCACATGCTTTCCTTTATTAATGAAATGGATGCTGGTCTCGTACGGATTAACGCTGAATCGGCTGGAGTTGAACTGCAAGCTCCATTCGGGGGAATGAAACAATCCAGCTCCCATTCCCGTGAGCAGGGAGAAGCGGCAAAGGAGTTTTACACGTCTATTAAGACCGTATTTGTAAAGTCATGAATTGAAAAAGATATAAATTTAGAGGAGCTGTACAAAAGGGGTCATGTAGCCGAATTTGTGTAAATAGAGAGAGGCAGAAAGGTTGATTTAACAACATTTCTGCCTCTTCAATTTTGCGTAGTTATCTTCGTTTGAAGATCCTATCGTGCTACTTGCAAGATAAGCACCTGTTACTTTTCGCAAATTGGTTTTATCAGAGTTGATTATTTCCACTTTTCTCTTTCTTATTACCCGATGCAAACCGACCGATGAGAGCGATACTGACCAATACTCCATAGAAGATTAGAGTCCAAGCGGTGCTGTGGGGGAAATCATGATCTAAGATACCAATATCCTCATGGGCAAGGGTAATCATAGCAAGTTTGACACCGACCCAAGCAACAATGGCATAGGCTGTTGTTTCTAATGCCGGACGTTTTTCAAGAAGTTTCACAAACCAAGTTGCTGCATACTTAATTAAAACAAGGCCAGCAATACCACCGAGAACAACAACTATAAATTGTCCTCCATCCATACCACCAAAATTGTTAAGTGGTGAATCTGGAAGACCAAGGGCAAGAGCAACTGCAGCTAAAATTGAGTCAATTGCAAAAGCAAGGTCGGCTAATGCAATCTTTCCTACTGTTGGCCAGAACCCTTTACCAGCAGTAGCCTTTTCATCGTCCTTATGAATTTTCTCATTTTCTTTTCCAAACCGTGTTTTGATGACATGCTTTAAACCTAAGTACAGAAGATAAAGGGCTCCTATTGCTTGTACCTGCCAGACATTTGCAATAAAAGAAATGGCAAAAAGTGCACCAAATCGGAAAGCGAAAGCTATAATAATTCCGTAATTAATAGCACTTTTTTTCTGTTCTTCGGGTAAATGTTTGGCCATTACAGCTATTACAAGGGCATTGTCAGCAGATAATAATCCTTCTAATCCGATTAGAATCAACAATGTCCATGCATACTCTAGCCATATTGAATCCATCCACTTCACTCCTTTCTTAAACTAACATGTCATGTGAAAGTTTTATTAACATTAGAATTTCCCATTGGACTACAGTTAATCCTCGAGAATAGGGCTAATCATTAAACTTTAAAACATCGGTTTGGTTGAAATTCGTCTGAAAAAGAGACTGCTCTTTTTTTGCTGTCTCCGTTATTGAACTAAAGCACCCATTGTTTAATAAGTATAATAATCCACAAATTGTATTTGTGTGACACTAGTATGTTAGTATTATGAGTCTATCATTCTATATTACCGTCTTCTCAAAGGATGAACACTTTTTCCACAATAGATTCTCTTCAAAAAATCATGCCAGATCAGGTTGAGTTGGTAATGGATGAGGAAGAGTAATGATTCTTGTTTACACTAAATAATCCAAAGGTATAGAGCATTTCTCTGTAAGGAGGAATGCTTTTTATTTTGTCTTCATACAATAAAAACAATAATTATTTATTGTTTTACGATAAGAAACATGTTAGATTCAATGGACATTAAAAAAATGAGGTGCTTTTCTATGAAACGAAGTTCGACACTCTTTTTGAAGGTGGCTGTGATTTTCATTGGCATTCCGGTTCTTGCTTTGTGCCTATTTGTGTTGCCTCAGATTGCGAATGAAGCCAATGAAGCAACTGATAGAGGTTGGGACTTGGCCTATGTGGTATATGGAATTTTAGCGGTGATGTATGTGACGGCAATCCCTTTTTACTTTGCTTTGTATCAATCGTTTACCCTTTTAAGTTATATTGACAAGAACCAAGCTTTCTCGGAGTTATCTGTAAGAGCTCTAAAGAAAATCAAAAACTGTGCCCTCATAATCAGTGGTCTTTATGTAATCGGCTTACCATTCGTCTATATCTTAGCGGAGAATGATGATGCACCGGGTCTTATCCTAGTCGGAATGGTGATGATTTTTGCGCCGATGGCGATTGCGGTGTTTGCGGCTGTACTTCAAAGACTTCTACAAGAGGCCATCGAGATAAAATCAGAGAACGACTTCATAGTCTGAGGTGAATGACATGGCAATAATAATCAATATTGATGTGATGCTGGCTAAAAGGAAAATGAGCGTAACAGAACTGTCGGAGCGGGTTGGCATAACGATGGCTAACCTGTCTATCTTGAAAAATGGTAAGGCCAAAGCAATTCGACTATCCACATTGGACTCGATTTGCAAGGCTTTAGACTGCCAACCGGGAGACCTTTTGGAATACAAAAGGGACGAGGTTGCTCAAGAATAACTGAAAATTTTTTTTGTTTCAATCAGAGATTTGCTTTTGTGACTCTTTTTGTTAAGGGACCGGGGCAGGGTAGAGGAAGCAGGATCTGCTTTCGGGGCGGGCATGTTTAAAATGGATAGTGGTTTAAGAAGATCGACTTGATGATGACGCTTGTTAGGGGAATGCTTCTGCCCCGCATACCCCCAATCTAAATTGAAAGGAAGCGTTAAAAAATAGTCGGTACCATCCCCCCATCCATACGGATTGGAGAACCTTTAAAGGAGGATGCATAAGGACTACATACAAATGCAGTTAGTCGGCCTATTTCACTTGGCCTGATAAATCGCTGTATTTCAGATTGTGGTAGGTTTGTAGTCATGAATTCTTTCTCCTTTTCTGAAAACGTCATATCTTCATTAGGGTAGATACCGTCAATGATTTGCTGCACATTTTCAGAGAGTGTTGGCCCCGGTAAAATTGTATTTACTGTAACTTCTGTTTCAATTGTTAATTTCGATAAGCTTTTTGACAAGGACAATAGCATTGATTTTGTCATGCAATACTGTGGCATTTGTCCAGAAGGCATAATGGCTTCTTCACTCGCAATAAAGATAATGCGACCATCGTTATTTTTCAGCATTTTTGGTAAATAGAATTTAGATAACCCATTTGCAGCAAGAACGTTGGTGCGAAAGTATTTTTCCCATACTTCATCGTCCACGTCCTCATAGTCCATCACTTCATAAATACCCATACTGTTAACCAAAATATCAATAAGGGGATATTCCTTGAATAAAGCTTCTCTTTGTTGAATATCCACAATATCTGCTGTAGCATTCCGAGGAAAGGTATTTGGGAAATCCGACTTGATTTCATTAACCGTACGTTCTACATCTTCAAAATTTCTCCCATTGATTAGTACATTCACGCCTTCTCTGGCCAGTTCTATGGCAATTGCTTTACCTATGCCCTTTGTTGATCCTGTAACTAGAGCTGTTTTGTTGTTTAATCCCATATCCATCATACATTTCCCCTTTTTATATGAAAAAACTCACTATTAAGGCCCATCCATTTATCGAGTCTGTGTACCTAAATGTTCAGCGCGCCAATGAGAGGGAGTAACACCTTCCCATTGGCGGAAGGCGCGGTAGAACGAGTTTTGGTCCTCATATCCCATCAGGAAGGCCACTTCTTTAATATCGAGCGAGATGTCTGTTAAATACATTCGTGCCTGCTCTTGACGGACTTCTGCCAAGAGGTGCTTGAAGCTCCTGCCCTCATCAGTAAGCCGGCGCTGTAGAGTACGATCGCTCATCCCCATCTCCTTCGCGATCGTCTGTATGTCGGGGCGCCCTCCTGTTAGACTCCGCTTAATGATCCACTTCACTATCTCTGTAATGGGGGTGATACGTTGATGCTCACCCAACGATCGGTCCAGAACGGGTGTCAGGATTTCCAACAAATCTGCGTTGTACGAGACAAAGGGACGGTCCAGGTCTCTTCGATGTAGCGTCAACCGATTACCATTTGCACCGATCTGTATCGGGCAACCGAAGTAAACTTCAAGTGCCTGTACATCGCCCATCGGTTGCGAGAATTCTACAGAACTTGCCATCAAGGGTTGGCCTGTTCCCCGACGCCCTAGCTCCAGAAGAAATGCCAGCGTGATCCCAACTAGCAAGGGCGGGCCGGATTGCTCGGTATTCAACCAATCCAGTTCAATTGTGCAGTGCTCACCTTCCTCGTTTATGCGCAAAATTTCGGGGGGACAAAGTTGTTTGTATCGGGCCATTCGTTTGAGAGCGTCGCGGTAGTCACGGGCGTGATACGTCGCTAAGACGGACGGTGGATATTGAGCAGGTTCGAAGACGGTCGCAAGCTTGATGATCCCCTTGGCAGTGTCATCCATGATATCGGAATAAGCCTGCCAGATTGCTAAGTATTGGGCGGTGGGGACAACTGGTGCAGTAAGAATGGTGAGGGGCAGTTGTGCTTGTTGAACTACGTCGTTGGCGGTTATTCCTAGTTGGCGTAATCCTTCCCAAAATCCTGCCGGGATCTTAATTCGAGTATGAGATGTCATACTATGAGCCTTCTTTCTTTTATCTATGTAAACATTCACTAGATTAATTGTGCTTATAATCTATCTTATTGGTGGGACAGTTATATATTACCTGTCCCATGTCTCTCTGTAACTAGTAAAGAGAGACAAGTTACTTGCCGATTGCGCCAAATGGCGATGCGTGGTTCCATGCAAGTCAACTATCGAAACAGGCTGTTTTTGACCCTGTTCAATGATTGAGAAAATTTCGATGGCTGAGGGATCTAGCCTGTTCCTCACTTCTTCGGAGATATAGGGTGACTGGCAATAGTTCTCAATAAATGAAAGTTCTTTGGGATAGTTGAGCGCATAATCCGCCGTGCTTTTTAAAATACCTTTTAATCTTTCATAAACAGTCTGACTGGGATCATACCCAATCATAACTGATTCTCCCATATGAGTACGAGCATTCTCAAAGAGCTCACTAACCAGTTCCTCTTTGTTTTTATAATAATTATAAAAGGTGCTAGAACCCACATTTGCCCTCTTGAAAATTTTCGAAAAGGTAACGGACTGCAAGCCCTCTTCTGTAATTAAATCAAGGGTTGCAGACAAAATGTCTTCACGTTTACTCATTATGCACCTCGCTAAGGAATAAATATTCTATTCAATCATACAATTTGATTGACGCGACCTGCTTCATCTAAGACTGCGGCTTCAATACCAGCTTCGGATAAGTCTAAATAAGAGGTTGGGCAAGTGGAATCCCAAAAAATGAGTGCCATCAATATTATTTCTAGGAGGTAGAATGGATGAGGTCGGAAGCTATACAAAAAAGGACGCTTGGACGTGAGGGGTTAGAGGTTTCAGCTTTAGGTCTTGGAACCATGATGATGCCGAATAATGAGGAATCGGTTCGCGTGATTCAGGAAGCGCTGGATAGCGGTGTCACCATGTTTGACACAGCTGATATTTATGGTGAATTTGCACAGCAGCGATTCGGAGAAAACGAGAAGTTGGTAGGTCGGGCGCTTAAGGATAGAAGGGATAAAGCGGTGATCGCCACGAAATTTGGTATAACACATACCCAGGGACCCAAAGGTGATCGGGCGTATATTAAAAAATCCGTGGATGCTAGCTTATACCATCTCGGATTGGATTACATTGACCTTTATTATCAACATCGCTACGATCCGAATACCCCTATTGAGGAAACGATTGGAACGATGGCCGACTTGGTTAAGGAGGGGAAAATTCGCTTTATCGGTCTTTCTGAAGCACCTGCTGATATCATCCGTCGTGCGCACACCGTTCATCCCATTACGGCAGTGGAAACGGAGTATTCTTTATGGAGTAGAGAAGTGGAAGATGAAGTACTTCCGGTTCTCAAAGAATTAGGAATTGGTTTTGTACCTTATAGCCCACTGGGACGGGGGTTCCTGACAGGACAAATTAAAAAGTTTGAGGATTTGGCTGAGGATGATTATAGGCGAAATTATGAGCGGTTCCAAGGCGATAATTTCATTAAAAATGTGGAAGTCGCAGGGCTGATTGAAGAGATGGCTTCAAAAAAAATGTGTACATCTGCTCAACTTGCATTGGCGTGGCTGCTCGCCCAAGGAGACTTCATTGCGCCAATCCCTGGTACAACGCGAATAGACCGGGTGAAGGAGAATCTTGGCGCTCTACAGGTTCAACTTACTCCAGGGGATTTCGAAGAAATTGAACGTATCTCTCCAAAAGGCCTCGCTGCCGGTGGGCGTTTCTAAATTTACAGTAGCCATTCTCACGCTAACATTGAGTATCCAAAAAACTCCTATATAGGAGTTTTTTTGATTTTTACAATCAAGTTCAAGATGAGTCCCAATTACTGTAGAGGCAGCTCCGAAGTATTGATAATAGGATCATCGTGAAAAAGAACTCCTTTAATTATCGTCATTATTCCAACTATCGTAATAACATTATTTTATTTACAGGTTATTTGCTTTACGTGATACTTCACAGTTTTTTTAACTCTCGACAAATAAGTGCGTTTGTTGAACATATTAAATCTTTGCGAAAGACACTAAAATGATCTCAATACGTTATTCGTTTCTTCTTCGGTAATGCGATATAACGCAGGGTCACAGATGGGTGGGAATGATGAAGGATCCGTTGCAACATCGCAATATCCTTTAATAAAAAAGCTATGTTAAAGGTAAGGGTTGATTTTTCGTAAGATTGTTTTGCTTGTGAAATGTTACACTTCAACTAACGGGGCAGGTTAGTGGAATAATCAGTTCTGAAAGAATATCATACGATAAGAAGTATTTTGTAAAGGAGGATTATTATTGAGATTAGAAATTGGATTTATTCCTCATAAATGGATTTCTGATATTCCTGATGCTTGTGGTTATTTCCCTTTTGCGATTGAAGGGGAATCAGAAAATATAGTTGATTTTACATTTAATAGTAATGATAATGTAGGTGAATTTGTTTCAAACTGGATGAATGAAATCAATCATTTTCCCATATACATATTTGTTGAAGTACATGACTTCAATCAAGAGGAATTTGAACAAGATTGCCAAACATATAATATCGAGTTTATAAGAGCTAAATTTGGATTCTATAAGGCGATTATCGAAAATTACAGACAGTTTAGTGTTATATTCCCATATGTATATGCTTGTGGAGGTATGAATGATGTAGCTTTATGGTCGATAAAAAGGGATGTTTTTAGATTAGAGAAAATGAGTATAAAAACCATTTTTGGCATAGAAAAGATTGATATTCCAGTAGTTACTCTCCTTGAGAATGACTGTGTGTTTTGGGTTGGTTTTGATGGTGATAATCTTTTTGCAATATCGAATGATAGGCAATTTTCAACAATTACAAAAATCTCAGAAAAACTCCCACCTAATACTGATTTTATTATCTATGAATACGAAGAATAGAAAATTCTTCTTCAATTAATGGGTGCATTCGTTTAATAAATTGGCGTATTACTTCCCTTCTATTTGTCTATACTGATAAAAATAGATGAGGAGAGTAATAGGATGATACTATCTGAAGCCTGGAACTTATATAAAGCTGACAAACAGATTCAAGGGTATTCACCCCAGACCTTAAAAGCATATAATGTTCAATTAAACTTGTTGATCAGGCATTTCGGTGATATTTCACTTGATGAAATAACTACTGATTCTTTAAAGCTATATCTAGGGAAAGTTGCTGATCAATTAAAGGCTGCCAGCTTAGGTCATAGGATACGTTTTATCAAATCATTGTTTCGGTGGGCACAAGATGAAAATGTTTTGAATGGTAATCCAGCGTCTAAAATTAAGGAGCCAAAGTTAGATATCAGAATACCAAAGTTTTTATCTGAAGAAGAAATTGAGCATTTAAGAGAAGCCTGTTACACTCCGTTAGAAAATGCCTTATTCGAATTTATGTATTCAACTGGCTGCAGAATTGGTGAGGCAGTTAATTTAATTAATCAATCCGTCATAGTATTAGGTAAGGGCAATAAAGAGAGAGAAGTCTATTTCAATACTAGGTGTGATATTTGGCTAAAGAGGTATTTAAACGAAAGAGAAGATGATCAGGCGGCTTTATTTGTGACAGTTCGTGCTCCTCATAGGATGAGTGTTTCACAAATGAGATATGTCATTAAACGGATATCTAATGGATCTGGAATCAATAAAAGTATTCACCCCCATCAGTTGAGACATAGTTATGCCACTACTTTGTTGAATAATGGGGCACCTTTAGAAGTCATTCAAAATTTGATGGGCCACGAAAAGAGTGAAACGACTAAAATTTATGCTTATTTAAGTGGGACACTCCGACGAGAGCTATATAAAAAGTTTTTCTGATATGAACAGAGGCATTAATCCAAGAAGGATTAATGCCCTTTTGTGTTGAACTCCTTATTGTAGAAATGGGGCAGGTTAACTCAAATAACAACATAAAAATGGAGGAGAAATATTTGTCAAAGCCGAGTATTGCAAATGTACTGAGTGGTTTAAAAACTAGGTTGAGCGATACAAACTTGCTAACTATTCAATCAAGTGACGGGCATATTTTCGATATGAGTTTTAAATTTAATGCCCCAATTGATGAAGACATCATAAACTCATATGAGAATTTACCTGAAGACTATAAAAGCTTTCTTCGCCTACACAATGGAGCAGTATTTTTCTCTTTTGATTACGGAACTTTGTTTGGCATACATTCTTTAGAAGAATCGTTATCAATATTAGAAAAAGTAAAAACAGGTGAATATGTGCCAATGGAAAATAAAGACGATTGGTTCCCAATTGGGCACGTTCAAGATGTAGGTGGACTTTACATCGATCTTTCGTCAGATAAGAATTATTTGATTTTAATGGGAATACCTGTATACGATTTGCAATGCGATTTTCCAACTTGGCTGGATCGGATGATAAGAGTAAATGGAGAAAAGTATTGGGAATGGGCAAGTAAAGAGTTGTAACAAGAGTGGTAATCTCTTTGTGAACAAATGTACTTAAACATACAGGGGTGTTAGCTGAAGATCGGAGCTGTCTTTAAGGTAGCTTTTTCTTATGGAACTAAAGGGGCAGGTTAGCTCAAAACAATGCAGAACTATACTATTTAAAGGAGTGATAACTAAGTGGAGAAAACCATCGAGCCAGAGGTGGAGACATCAGCGTTTGTAGAGGTTTTTACAGCTGTTCTACCATTTGTTCTTTTAGCGGTACTAGTTGTACTCATTGTCTTCATTGTATATGTCGTAAAGATTGCTAATCGTTATCTAGCTAATGGCAAAATAGCTGAACAAAAATTCAAAAAGGAAGAAACAGATATACAGGAGATTAAAAAACAACTTGACCGAATTGAAAAAATCCTAAATGAAGCAAAATGATTTTTCTTATTGTGCTAATAGGGCATTGATCTTAGAAGGATTAATGCCCTTTTCTGTTGAACTTCTTATTGTAGAAAAGGGGCAGGTTAGTGAAACTTTAGTATCTAGTTCGTAAAAATACGATATGGAACCATTTAAGTCTAAAAGGAGGGATTGAATTGAGTTTCGCTAACAGCTATTGCAATAGGTTTATTCGGAAAATTGAAAAGGAAAGAATAAAACCGTTTCTTCATATTGAAGAAAGGTTCTTTTTTGTTAACGGGTGCGTTAGCGTTCTAAAAGGGACTTAAGAAACAGCCCCATTCGGTTTTACCTGTTATGTTTACCAATGCAGAAAAATACGCTCGGTCGGTAATTTGATTTCGACGATGGTATTTTCTTTATCACCCCTAAAATTCATTTCCCCTTGAAAATCACTGGCCACAATTCCTTGTAAAATAGTTAGTCCAAGGCTATCTGCTTTTGCTATATCAAAATCCTCGGGCAATCCGCGCCCGTTATCCTGAACTGATAAGAAAATATAATCATCTATCCGTTTACATTGAATTGTAATCATACCTGATTCCATTCCTATAAAAGCATGTTTAAAGCAGTTCATGACTAACTCATTAATAATCAGAGCAATTGATGTTGCCTTGTTATACGGGATGAATATATCATCTAAATCTAAATGTATTGCAATTTTCGGATTGTCATTAATTAAGTTGATAATCGCTTCCATGATTTGCTTCACATTAATAATACTTCTCCCTAATTTGTCTTTAGAAAGAAGGTTATGGACAGAAGCAATACTCTTTATTCGATTAATCATACTATCTAGTAAATCATCGATGGATATATCAGGGGTATTATTTATAAACATTTTTTGTAATGATATAAGTCCAACAATCGATTGAAGATTATTTTTTATGCGATGATGACTTTCTTGTAATAAGGCAGATCTTCCCAATAATCTTGTGTCTTCAATAGCGATAGCTGCATGAAGGGCTAATGCTGATAAATATTTTGATTCCTCTTTCGAATACACATAAAGGTTTTCATAAGATAATTGAATGATACCTGTTACTTGAGATCGAATCGAAACTGGAACACAAATAATTGTTTTAACATGATGATTCTTTTCAAACAGTGAGCAGAATTCTCTATCATTTTGATTGGCATAGTAGATGTCATTCCCTTTAGCAATTTTTAAAATTGCTTCTTTTGTTAATTGAGCTTTTACATCCTTATTATTTTTGATTTCAAAATCATCAATAATACTCCATGTAAACTCGTCAATTAGCTTAATAGAACAAACATCAGCTTTCATTACACGAGTGACTTCCTTTGCCAGTAATAATAATACATCTTTGAGCTCATATTCAGATGTAAGGAATTCTGCAGCTTGGAAAACGGCATCAAGCACACTTTTTACATCATTATCATAGCTATCGTTTTCTTTAAAGTTGTAATCCTCAATTTTCCTTAACAACCTTTGTGGGTCGCTTTTCGCTATGTCAGCTGACATTTCATCCGTAATGGTTCCCTTTGAAAGAATAGATATTCGGTCCGCTAGCTTTAATGCATCTTCCCATTGTTTTGTAATATAGATAATGCTTTTGCCTTCTTCTTTAAACTGTTTAATAATATTATATAATTTCGTTGCATTTTCAACTGAGAGCCCTTCCATAGGTTCGTGCATAATCATGACTTCTGGGTTTTGTAAAAATACACTCGTCATATAGGTAAGTCTTTTGTCTTCCTCAGATAAATTTCGTACCTTGGTTCGGTAGTCTATTTGGAAATCTAGTTTCTCCAAATTCCTTTTTGCCTTACTCTTAATTTTGCCCCAATTGATAAACGGAAGAAATCTTCGTGTCGGTATATTGGTTAAATTTAGATTTTCGGCCACCGAAAAGTTGCTAACCAATAATGGTTTTTGATGTACAATGGCAATCTTCTTTCTAGAAAGTTTTCTATTTTTAAGAAATTGATCATTAAACCATAATTCTCCTTGAGCATTTGAAGAGTCTAGTAGATTCATTAGGGCTTCGATGAATACTTTTTGCTCGGAGCTATTTTTGACAATTAATGCATGGATCTCTGAATAACCCAAAGTTATATTAATATTATTTATATATCCGTCAGAACTGCGATTTGTTACGTTCTTACACTCAAAAATTAACTTAGACAAAATTCCACCCCCACCTTTTTGACTTTCTCAAAGAAAATATATTCAAATTTTCTGCATTTTAATATTCTAATTATTTGGTATTCTTTAATGATAATAAATCATCTACTGAACAGCAACATACTCAGGAAGATCGTCTTATCTTTTCTTCAGGGAGTAATTTCTGTATAAATTCGACGAATGCTTATGGATTTTTTTAGAAATGATGTTACTATAAAACAGTATATAGGGAGAAGTTACTATAAAGTAGTATAAGCTTAGAAAGTACAGGACATGTGGCAATAATAGATAGCGTTTTCATTTCGGCGTGTGTGTACAAATATCAAATGGGGTGAGGAATAGTGACAAAATCATTGCGAATTTTGCTTGCCGAAGATGAATTTTTAGTTCTAATGGGGATTAAGTCATACGTTGAAAAGCTGGGCCATCAAGTGGTAGGAGTGGCTACAGACGGGGTAAAAGCAGTGGAATTAGCGCTAGAGAATAAGCCAGATCTCATTTTAATGGATATTAATATGCCTAATCTTGATGGTATAGATGCGATTAAAAAGATAAATGAAACCTTATTTATCCCATGTATTATTATTAGTGGTTATCATGATGAAAAACTAATCAAAAGAGCCACAGAGGTAGGTGTACTCTATTATTTGCTAAAGCCAATCGATATTGGGGATTTAAAAATAGCGATTAATATTAGTTTATCTAAGCTGGAAGAATTTAAGAAATTACAGGACGAGCTAAACAGTACAAAGAATGCGTTAGAAGCGCGTAAACATATTGAAAAAGCCAAAGGAATATTAATGGACAGAATGAACTTAAAAGAAGCAGAAGCAATGAAACGATTGCAAAAGTTGAGTAGAGATAAAAATAAAAAATTAATCGTCGTAGCGAAAGAACTTATTGAAGCAGATAATCTACTTCATTTTGAATAATTTAAAATTTTATACTAAACTCTTGTAATATATGTTATAGTATGTAATATAATTAGAATAGAAAGAAAATTCAAAAAAAGATTCTATACTTACGATAGGTATAGAACATACAACTACTAGTATTTAAAATTAATATTTTAAGTTTTATACTTACGGCTGGTATAAAATTTTTGATGGCTACGGGTGCCTTATTTACGTAATTTATTATGTTTTTTTAACATAATGACTTGCGTATATAAGGCACCTTTTTGTTTTCTTGGATAAATGAAAGCGTGTACAAGGACTCGTTTACTATTATGAAAGGGGGGTGGTACGTTTTTTATAAATCGCTTTTATTGGATTATATTTCTTAAAATGACGAATTCTTTTAATTTAAAAATTCAAGGGGGAATAAGAAAAATGAAAAAGTTGTCCAAGAAATTATTGGTATTTTTACTAGCAACCATCATGATATTTGCTACTGGATGCTCCGACAAAAGCAATGCGGACGGAGACAAAAAAGCAAAAACGATAAAAATAGGAATGTCTTTCCAAGAAATGAACAACCCTTACTTTATTTCCATGAAAGAAGCGTTTGAAGATGCTGCAAAAGCTATTGGTGCAAAAGTAGTGATTGCGGATGCTCAACACGATGTATCCAAACAAATTAATGATATTGACGATATGATCCAAAAGAAAATTGACATTCTCTTAATTAATCCTACTGATAGTAAAGGTGCAGAAGCAGCTGTTGAGGCCGCAAAAAAAGCGGGTGTGATCGTAGTGGCAGTTGATGCACAAGCTGAAGGTCCGCTTGACTCATTTGTTGGTTCTAAAAACTATGATGCAGGTTATCTAGCAGGTGAAAAGATGGCGAAAGATTTAGGTGGTAAAGGAAAAGTGGCCATCTTAGATGGTATTCCAGTTGTACCAATCCTTGAGCGTGTAAAAGGATTTAAAGCAGCCATTGCTAAGAATCCGGGAATTGAAATTGTTAACACTCAAAACGGGAAACAAGACAGAGCTGAAGCGATGAAAGTGACAGAAAATATGTTACAAGCGAATCCAGATTTAAATGCACTATTCAGTGTTAATGATGAAGGTGCGTTAGGTTCTTTAGGTGCAATCGAAGCATCTGGAAAAGATGTATGGATTTATAGTGTTGATGGTCACCCAGAAGCAATTGAAGCCATTGTAAAAGGCGGCGTGTTTAAAGCCACTACCGCACAATTTCCAAGGGATCAAGTAAGAATCGCACTTGGTATGGCGTTAGCAAAACTATGGGGAGCTGAAGTAGTACCTACAGAAGTTCCGATTGATGTGGAATTACAAACAAAAGAAAACGCAAAAGACTTTAGCTGGTAATTCATCCAAGCGGGCGCTTAAAACTTATGTGAAAAGCGCCCTGCTAAGTCAATCAATAGAGGAAGGTGATTGCAGTGGATAAGGTATTAGAAATTGAGAATATAACGAAAGAGTTTCCAGGGGTTAAGGCACTTAAGGGCGTCAGTATTGATATTGAACGTGGTGAGGTTCATGCCTTGGTTGGGGAAAATGGGGCGGGAAAGTCCACATTAATGAAAATCCTTTCAGGAGTTTATACCCCTACTACCGGTAAAATTCGTTTAGACGGCAGAGAAGTAACATTCAAGGATCCTAAGCAAGCACAACTATTAGGAGTAAGCATTATTCATCAAGAGTTCAGTTTAATCCCATATTTGAGTGGTGTTGATAACATATTCTTAGGTCGTGAGATCAAGCAGGTAAATGGACTATTAGACAGAAAAAAAATGAGAAAAGAAGCAAAAGAAATATTGCAAAGGTTAAATGCAGATATTGATTTGAACAAACCCGTAGCTTATTTAAGTGTTGCCAACCAACAATTTATTGAAATTGCTAAAGCAATAGCCATTGATACGAAGGTGTTAATTTTTGACGAACCAACAGCGAGCCTAACTGGAAAAGAAATTGATAAGTTATTTGAGTTAATTGAGAAATTGAAAGCTGATGGTGTAACCATTATATATATTTCACATCATTTGGATGAAATCTTACACATGTGTGATCGAATGACCTGCTTACGGGATGGGGAATGGGTCAATACAAGGACAGTAAAGGACATTACAAAGCAAGATATTGTGAAAATGATGGTTGGTCGCGAAATCGTCAATGCCTTTCCTGAAAAACCATCCAGTAATCGCAAGGAAATGCTCTTAGAGGTGAAACGATTAAGTAATAAACATATTACCGATATTCAGTTTTCCTTGAAGAAGGGTGAAATTATTGGGATTGCTGGTCTAGTTGGATCTGGTAGAACTGAAATAGTAAGAGCCCTAATTGGTGCTGACCCTGTAAAAGAGAGAGAAGTCTATATCAATCAGCAAAAGGTGGATATTAAAAATCCAACAGATGCATTAGCACGAGGTATCGCCCTCATTCCGGAAAGTAGGAAGACTCAAGGTCTCGTACTTAATATGACGATAAAAAATAATATTAGTTTACCTATTTTAAAAGAACTTAGGAATTCTTTCGGATTTATTAGTATGAAAAAAGAAGATGCCATTATTGATCAATCGATTAAAGAATTATTAATCAAAACACCAAGCAGCAGGCAAATGGTGAAAAATTTAAGTGGTGGTAATCAACAAAAGGTCGTCTTAGCAAAATGGTTAAATACAGATTGTAAAATATTAATATTTGATGAGCCTACGCGTGGAATTGATATTGGGGCTAAGGAAGAGATTTACAAATTGATGAGAAACTTAGCAGACCAAGGACTCTCGATTATCATGATTTCTTCTGAATTACCTGAGATTTTAGGAATGAGTGATCGAGTTCTCGTGATGCACAAAGGAAGAATAAAGGCAGAAATTGATGGATCAGAAGCTACGTCTGAAAAAGTAATGTACTATGCAACGGGTGGTGTTGATCAATGAGTGAATTAAATCTCAAAAAAGTAGAGTACCAACGAAAAGCATTTAGCATAAAAGAAATGTTTAAGAACCCAGAGATGTTAACCTTAATAGGATTTTTTGTATTATGTACATTTTTTAGTTTTGCGAGTGGAGAGTTTTTATCGTCTGAAAACGTCTCGAATATTATTAGACAAGTCTCAATTAATGGAATTTTAGCTGTTGGAATGACCTTTGTCATCTTAACAGGTGGTATCGATTTGTCGGTAGGTTCGGTAATGGCCTTTACTGGTACGATCATGGTTGGTTTGATGATTAACAATGGAATGCCAGCCATCGCAGCCGTATTAATTGGGATTATTCTAGGTGCCCTGCTTGGTTATATTAATGGTTTATTTATTTCCCGTGCTAGAATTCCAGCTATTATCGTAACGTTAGCTATGATGGAGGTAGCAAGGGGATTAGCTCTTTTATATACAGGAGGGTACCCATTATCTGGAGTATCTAAATCATTTACTTTTATCGGAAGAGGTTATCTGTTTGGCGTGATTCCAATGCCTGCAGTGATTATGATTCTAGTATTTATTGTTGCTTATATCATATTGAATCATTTACCAATTGGCAGATATATTTATGCCATTGGCGGTAATGAAGAAGCAGTTAGATTATCTGGTGTGAAAGTAAAAAGAATTAAAACCTTTGTTTATTTAATCAGTGGGATCACGGCTTCCATCAGTGGTTTAATTATGACCTCAAGGCTTGCTTCAGGACAGCCAATGGCCGGAGAAGGGTATGAATTAGACGCCATCGCTGCAGTCGTATTAGGTGGGACAAGTATTGCTGGTGGTCGTGGGCATATATTTGGAACCATACTTGGGGCCTTGCTGTTGGGTGTGTTAAGTAATGGACTTAACTTAATGGGCGTATCACCATACGTTCAAAGAGTTCTAAAAGGAGCCATTATCGTTGGAGCCATCTATTATAGTAGTTTTCGTCAGAAAGATTAACAGTCTATTGAAAAGGGAGATCAACGTTAATTTATAGGAATTAATTGATTAAAAAACTAAATTTATAGGGAGATGTTGTTAATGTCAATATTATCAGAAACGATGAAAGCTGTTGTAGCATATGGTCCAGAAGATTACCGTGTGGAGGAAGTAGCTGTACCCAAAGCAGGTAAAGATGAAGTAGTGATTAAAGTGGAAGCCTGTGGAATATGTGGCAGTGATTTAAAGGCATACCATGGTTCACAAATGTATTGGGGCGGAGAAAACCCTTGGATGAAAACACCAGTTATTCCAGGCCATGAATTCTATGGAATTGTGGCTGAATTAGGAGAAGGTGCTGCTGAGAAATATGACTTGCAGGTTGGGGACCGGGTCACAACTGATCAGATTAACCCATGTGGAAAATGTAGGTTCTGTCAAACCGGAAAGTACTGGATGTGTGAGATTCATAATATTTATGGATTCCAAAAAGGCGTGGCTGAAGGCGCTTGGGCAGAATATATGAAGTTTAGCAATACGGCCAGAATCTATAAAATTAGTGATGGTGTCACAGCGGAAGAAGCTGCCTTAGTCGAACCAATGGCATGTGCGGTCCATACCGTTCAACGAGCAACAATTGAATTTGAAGATGTGGTCGTTCTAGCTGGTGCAGGAACGTTAGGATTATGTATGGTCCAGCTCATTGCTTTAAAGACCCCTAAGAAATTAATCGTTTTAGATACAAATGAGAAAAGATTATCCGTAGCGAAACAGCTTGGGGCAGATATGGTGATTAACCCATTAAAGGAAAATGCGATCAAAATCGTCAAGGATTTAACAGAGGGTTATGGTTGTGATGTTTATATCGAAGCAACAGGACATCCAACTGGTGCCACACAAGGCTTAGAAATGATTAGAAAACTTGGCCGATTTATAGAATTTAGTGTATTTGGAAGTGAGGTAACAACGGATTGGAGTGTGATTGGTGACAAAAAGGAACTCGATATTAGAGGCTCCCACTTAGGTCCATACACGTACCCCGTTGCCATTGATTTATTTGAAAGAAACCTACTTACTTCTGAAGGAATCGTCACCCATAGTTTTAAAGTTGAGGACTTTGCAGAAGCCATGGAAATGGCTCATCATCCAGAAGCGATTAAAGTATTGTTGAAGCCTTAATTAATAGAATAATCGTCCGAATATCGATGAAAGGTGATAAGGTGGATTACTGGATATTGGAACCTAGGGGACAATGACAGAATTAATTGATCCAACTGGGAAGAGGTAGCAAATGATAAAGCGACACAACATAAACCAAAACAATTTTTGCATGTAGCATTCAATTTATTTCTATTAAATATGGGGCTTGATAATCAAGAGAGCAGCTGTGAAATTTACAGCTGCTCTCTTTTTTTATGGGCCCAGCACCTCATGATTCATTCTTTCACCATTTCTAAATCCCTTAGTTGATGTAAAAAAGAAAAAGAGTGTGTAAGCAGTACCCCATCAATTAATGAATTTATTAATCTAGCATTTCTGTACAATGCAATACTCAGTCTACAGGACGGTTTTCAAAGTCATAGTCCACCGTGACAGGAGCCACCCGTGCATTTTTTAATGCCGGCGTTTCCGGACGGGCAATTTGATACACGCTGGCGCCGATAATTTCAGTGGCTTGCTGTAATTTTTCTTTCGATATCTTATCCAGTGTATCTGTAGGCTGGTGATACCAAGGCTCTACAGGGGAATGGATGAACAGGGCGGATGGAATGCCAAGCTCATGGAATGGTTGGTGGTCACTTCTGCCAAGCTGTCCAAACGGAATCGCTACATCCATTGTCCTTGCTCCTGCTGAGGAACCCAGGTCCGTTACCAGGTTTTTCTTTCCATCGATGGTATACATGATCAAACCGCCTGCTGGATTATCCGCGCCTGCATCACGTCCACCTATCATATCCATTTGGAAGTGAGCCACCATGCGGTCTACATCCGATTTGGGAAGGGAATTCGCATAGAAGGAAGATCCAACGAGCCCTCTTTCCTCCGCTCCAAACGTCATGAAGCGAATTTCCGTGTCAATTGGCGTTTTGGCCAGGATCCTTGCCAGTTCCAGCACAGCCGATACACCCGAAGCATCATCGTTTGCACCAGGGCCGCCTGGGACAGAATCATGGTGGGCTCCAACCGTAATGATTTGACCATTATCCTTATTTGGTTTTGGCTTTAAGGAAGCGATGACATTGTAGGATGTCTTTTCGATTCTTTCAACTTTTCCCACTTCCAGAGTGGTCGTGATCGGTTTAGTTTTAAGTTGTTCCACCAACTCTAACCCTTGGGCTTGAGTAATGGCCACAGCAGGTATATTTTGCCCCGCTGATACTTGTCCAAAGTTATTTCCTGAAGGTGAGTTGTTGTACATCAAGACGCCAACCGCTCCCTTATTTAGGACATTCTGAACCTTATCAACAAAGTTAATGTCCCCACGTTCGATTAGGGCAATTTTCCCGGATACATTATCGCCAATTTCCTCTGGTTTTGCTTTTCCAACATAAACAAGTTCTGCGGTGACCTTTCCGCTGATACTGCCGCTAAAGGCACGCGGTGTTCCTCCTAAATCACTGTCACCAATTTTCACTTTTACAGTTTGCACCGTATCATAGATGGGAAAAGGCTGAATCTTTGTTTCAAAACCTAGACTCTTAAACTGGCTTTCTATGTATTTGACTGCACGGATTTCGCCTTCTGTACCAGCAGCCCTCGGTTCCTCTGATAGATAGGCAATCGTGTTATACATATTGTCCGCACTGATTTTTTTAATAACTTTGTTATCAAAAGCTGTGCTGGACTGGGCATTTGGTGCCCCGTTTCCGTTTGGTTGTGCCAATGCTGTACCAGATGATAGAACCATCCCCGTAGCTAATAGAACTGTTAATGATTTTCTATACATAAAATCCCACCTTAGTAATATTATCCCTAATTATGTAATTTACTGAATAGTTTGTAAATGAGTCGTTAGTCTGTAAAATCCAACGATCAGTCGGTATCTGACCCCAACTTTTATCCTGATTGCTTGGTGAATGTAGTACCATATCACTTGTTAGAAACTTTACTGAAGTTTTATTTCACTCTGTTCATAGTGAATAACGATAATCCATAATTTTATACAACGATTAAAGGTTTTGATTATTTTGAATGTTCAAAAATAACGGCGTTTACATATTGTGTTTTTTTATAACTAGTGTTACTTTATAAATAATATTCCATATTGATCACATGTTACTGATTCGCTCAGGCAGGGTGGTACAGTTGAAAGAATTTCTATTCTTTTGATTGAATACCTCCGTGCCTTTTTTGCGTTCATTTAAAGGGGGAGGGGAGTAATTTAGATGAAAAATAAGATATGGAGGAGATTATAAAATGTTAGTAAAAGAGGTATTGGCAGTGAAGAACAACTAGCCTGAATCACAATGATGTATACGAGGTCCAACCTTAATCCATTAGATGTTGTTACGAATGCCTGTGATTTAGTAGTGGGCGATTAAATTCAGACGAAAGAAACTAGCAATTGTTTGGGTCTATTTTAAAAATTTGGTAGAAAAAAAGGGGGAGTTCCATTTTGAACGTGATACACAAGTGGTTCATAAGTTTACTTGCGATTGTAATAGTTGCTGGTGGTATTGGTGCTGGAAATATTAAAACGATTTATGCAAATGGAATGGATGTTGAGGATCAACAAGTAGGTGATACGAACCTAGCATTAAATAAATCAGTGGAAGTTAGTAAAGACGTAAGTGGTACGTATAACCATTTGAAGCCGGCTAACTTAGTTGATGGTGTTGAAAATAGTCGATGGGGAACGGAAGCAAATCCTACACAATGGGCCATTGTGGATTTAGGAAAAACATTGAGCTTTAATGAATTCAGATTAGTTTGGGAAAGTGCACAAATCAACGCAAAAGAATATAACATCTTGGTTTCTGATGACAAAACATCATGGCAAAATGTGTACAGTTTTGCAAATGAAAATGGATCTGGTCACATTCAAACAGTGAACATTGAAGATACTGTTCGAGCAAGATACGTAAAAATAGAAATAAAGAGAACACATGGATATCCTACAGTTTCCATGGCCGAATTCGGTATCTACCTACAAAAAGGAATTCAGGAACCTACTCGTAACGTTGCCTTCAACCAAAAGGTAACTGCAAGTGGTACGGAAAATGCAGCAAGTGTTGTTGCCCCAAATGCAGTAGATAATAATGATAAAACCCGTTGGGCAAGTGATCCAGTGCAAGGAAAGAAATGGTTTGAAATCGACTTAGGTAAGGAAAGGGATATCAAAACGGTTGTATTGAACTGGGAAAGAAGAAATGCAACCGATTATAAGATTCAGATCTCTTCCACAGGTGGTGCGGAGGCTGAAGATTGGCAGAACATCGCAACTTTTGCTTCTCATCCCAAATTAAATAAACAGAAAATCGTATTAGACAAAACGTATAAGTCTAGATACATTCGTTTATATGTTGATGAATTTGAAGATGTAGATCAGGTTTCTGGTGGAGTTTCCTGGTCAAGTGTTTCATTATATGAATTTGAAGTATATGGTGGGGAAATCAAAAATACAGTATATGACGTAGTTGGTTTGATACCAGTGCCGGAAATTACGGGTGATACAACCAAATTACCAGAACTGGATATTGAGGTGCCCGAAGGATTTAACGTTCAATACAATGGAACCGATTACGAACAAGTAATTGGGGAGGACGGCACAATTTACAAACCTCTTGTAGATACAGATGTTTTAGTATCCTATAAGGTTACAGAACCAAAGACTGGTGAATATACATTTGCCGAGATGCCTGTAACGGTTCCAGGAAGATTTAAAGAAACGGATACTGATAATGCGCGTCCGGTTGTTATTCCAGAATTACGGGAATGGAAGGGATCCACTGGGAACTTTAAATTTTCTAATTCTAGTAAAATCGTTGTTAAGAATAAAAGTTTAATGACAATGGCAAAAACGTTTGCTGCTGATTACAAGGACCAGACAGGAAAGAAAATTAATGTAGTGGTAGGTGGTAAGGCAAAGGCCGGAGATTTTTATTTTGAAACGATAGATGCGGGTACAGGATTAAAAGATGAAGGATACAAAATCGATATTGCTGATAAAGTAAGTGTTCAAGCAGAAAATCCTGCTGCGGCTTTCTGGGCAACTAGAACAATACTTCAAATTTTAAAGCAAAATGATAACATTACCATTCCCAAAGGGACTTTAAGGGACTATCCAAAATATAAGGTAAGAGGTTTTGTGTTGGATGTCGGTAGAAAGACATTCACTATGGATTATCTACAACAGATAATGAAGGAAATGTCATGGTACAAGTTGAACGACTTTCAGATACACTTGAATGACAACTTTATTTTCTTGGAAGAATATACGAAACAGGGATTAGATCCATTAACTGCTTATACTGGATTCCGACTCGAGTCTGACATAAAAAAAGGCGGGAATAATGGATTAAATAAAGCTGATTTAACAAGTAAGGATTTATTCTATACAAAAGCGGAATTCAAAAAATTCATTAAAGATTCTCGTGTATATGGGGTTAACATTGTCCCCGAGATTGATACACCTGCACACTCACTCTCCCTTACAAATGTCAGACCAGATTTACGTTTAGGTACAAATGGCCGTCAGAATGATCACTTGGATATAGCAAAACAATATGATGCAAGTTTAGAGTTTGTTCAAAGTATATTTGCGGAATATATGGAAGGGAAAGATCCAGTGTTTGATGAACAAACCATTGTACATGTTGGTGCAGATGAATTCTCAGCAGACAAAGAAGCTTTTAGAAGATTTTCTAATGATATGATGGATTCCGTGTCTAAAACGGGGCGTCAAGCTCGTATCTGGGGAAGCTTTTCATCAATGAACGGAAATACACCAGTTAAAGGTGAAGGTGTTCAGATTAACTTGTGGAATGCAGGATGGGCAAAAATGGATGAAATGTATGAATCGGGTTTTGATTTAATCAATACGAATGATGGACATCTATATATGGTACCTAATGCAGGATATTACTACGATTATTTAAATAACTCATTTCTCTATAATGATTGGGAACCAAATAATATTGCTAGTAACACGATTCCTGCCGGTGATAAACAAATGATTGGTGCTGCATTTGCGGTGTGGAATGATGCCATAGATCAATATTCAAATGGTACAAGTGAATACGATGTTTATGATCGTATCCAATCTGCTCTTCCATACTTTGCTTCTAAAGTATGGGGTAAAGGTTCGTTAAATCAAAATCAATTCACAAGTAAAGTGAAAGAAATTGATGAAGCACCAAATACAGATTTACGCTACAAAGTAGATAGTAAGACAGATACTCTTGCACAATATAACTTAAAAAATAAAAGAGACACATCGGGAAATGGTTATGATCTAGGTAAAACCGTTAAATCATCATTAAAAAAAGTTGATGGAAGAACCGCCTTACAATTAAAAGGCAACGAAAGTTACATTAAAACACCACTAACTAAAATTGGGGTAGATTCTTCATTGCGTTTTAAGGTTAAAAGAACGGCTACTAGCCATGATGAGCAAATTTTATTTGAATCGGACACTGGTTCTTTAAAAGCAGTTCAAAGAGAAACTGGCAAAGTCGGTTTCTCAAGAGAAGGCTATGATTACTCCTTTGATTACACACTACCAGTTGGAGAATGGGTAGAGTTGGAAATAGCAACGAAGTTAAAAGAAACATCATTATATGTGAATGGTAAATTGGTGGATGTTTTAGGTGATAATGAAAAGGTTGAAGCGACGGGTCGTCCATATACAGCTACTTTCATTCTTCCGTTTGAAAGAATTGGCAGTAAGAAAAATTCATTTCAAGGGTACGTTAGTGATGTTGAACTTAGTAAAGTTTTGAAACAGTAAGGGAGAGTCATCAGATAAATCCAGAAGTGTCACTTTTGAAAGTTTGTAGAAGGAAAAAGGAGAATGCCAATGAGTTGTCCATTTAAATGGCACTCAAGGCGTTCTTTTTTTGATTGCTGAGCACGGCAAAGGGCCGGGAGAGGAGGTAAGAAACATGTAGGAAGTAGACTCGGTTATCACCAATTAGGATGATGAAGGAAATGGAAAAGGATCTTGGTGAGGTACATTGAACGCATTTAAATATAATGAAATGGCCAGGCCATAAACGAAACAATCAAAAAGCTGTGGACCTATAACAGATCCACAGCTCTTTATCTTTCATTCCTTCATTTCCGGATTTTTTCCATTTCATCCGCTACAAATTGTACTTGCGTTCCAACAATCACTTGAATGCTTTGTGGCCCGACAATATTGATTCCTGGTACTCCTGTTGATTTAATCTTATCTTGGTCAACGGCATCCATGTTTTTGACTTCAATTCTTAAGCGTGTTACACAATTATCAATAGACGTCACATTAGCGTCCCCGCCTAGACCATCATAAATTTTGGCCGCCATGACAGCGAATTTATTTCCTTCTGGTGAATGGCTACCATCTACTTCAATATCCTCATCTGTATCTGCTTCCCTGCCAGGAGTCGCTAAGTTGAACTTCGTAATCAAGAAACGGAATAATACATAATAAATAACGGCAAAGAAAAGACCTTGAAGTAGTAACATATATGGCTGATTAGCCAATGGTAGTCTTGAACTTAAAACGAAATCGACTAGTCCTGCACTAAAACCAAATCCTGCTGTCCAATGGAAAAATGCTGCAATGGCTAATGAAATACCTGTTAAGGCTGCATGAACTACATAAAGAGCCGGAGCTAAAAACATAAATGAAAATTCAAGTGGTTCTGTAACCCCTGTAAAGAATGAAGCAAATCCTGCTGCTAACATTAACGATGCCGCTTGTTTTTTTCTTTTCGTTTTTGCAGTATGATACATGGCTAGAGCTGCAGCCGGTAAACCGAACATCATGATTGGGAAGAACCCTGCTTGATACATCCCTGTAGTTCCCTTAGTTCCCGTTCCTGCCCAGAAATTTCCGATATCATTAATTCCTGCTACATCAAACCAAAACACGGAGTTTAATGCATGGTGCAGTCCTGTTGGAATTAAAAGTCTATTGAAGAATCCATATAATCCTGCACCCACAAAATCTAACTTACTAATCGCTGTACCGAAAGATACCAATCCTGTAAAGATGACTGGCCATGCAAAGAATAATATCACGGAAACGAGCAACATTGATACCGCTGTCATGATTGGCACCAAACGTTTCCCACTAAAGAAGGATAAGGCAGCTGGCAATTGTACGTGACTAAACCGATTGTACATGATCGAAGCTACGATTCCGGAGAGAATCCCAACAAATTGATTTTCTATTTTCTCAAAGGCTGGGTTTACATTATCTGCATCAATGCCTTGTAGCATAGCCACTGAATCTATCGAAAGCAAAGTGGTAACGACAAGGTAGGCGACTAACCCGCTCAATGCGGCTGATCCGTCTTTGTGTTTAGACATACCTAGAGCTACTCCGACTGCAAATAAGATTGACATGTTATCAATAATGGAAGATCCAGCTTTAATGAAGAACGCAGCTATCGGATTATCAGCTCCCCAACCGGAAGGATCGATCCAATAACCGATTCCCATCAAAATGGCTGCAGCTGGTAATACTGCTACTGGTAACATCAATGAGCGACCAATTTTCTGTAGATATTTCATCATGTAAAAAACCCCCTATCAATTTTTTCAAATGAATAAAATAACACTCTATGATTCTTTATATTTTCTCTGGTATACTCCAACGCTGCTTTAATCTCTCTATATGGAGAGTGATGTAGCCAAGTTCATATTCCGGAAGTTCCATTTCATAAGTGTTCATTAATACTTGAACGACTTCCTTAGCGCATTGATAGGCAATCGGAAACTTCTTTTTTATCATCTCTAGCATTTCCTCATCCATGGTATGAAGTTCAAAATGCTTTACTCTAGAGATGGAATGACGAAGATGTGTTATTAATCGTTGGTAAGAAATATCATCGTGATGTATCGTAATATCCAAGTATTCCGTGATTGTTTGGATAAGATCACTGATAATGGCTGTCTGTCTTACGGTTTCCTTCATATCTCCATTTTGTGGTTTAGCTGTATGGATATGAAGGGCAATATAGCCAGCTTCATCTATTGGCATTTTAATGTGAAACCTCTTTGCAATGTGCTGAATTGCCCACATACCAAGTTCAAATTCAGTTTTGTAGAGTACTTTAATTTCTTGAAGGAGCTTGTTCTGTAAATGGATTCCTTCCTGTTCTCTTTCAATCGCAAAGGACAAATGGTCTGTTAAAACAATATGGATATGGTCACTTAATTTCACACCTAACTTTTCTTCTGCATAGGAAATGATTTCTTCCGATATTTCGAAATGTTTTTCAGGGATTCTCATTATAAGCTGCTGGAACTTATCCGTTTCCTCTATAACAAAAAGCTTTTCAACTTCTTGTGTTTTGACAAGATCATTTCTTCGCTTGTTAAAGGCAATGCCTGTACCGATGGCTATTTTCTCGATTTGCCCGTCTTCAACCACTACCGCGTTATTATTCAAGATTTTTTTAATTTTCACTGGAACATTCCTCCCCAAACATGTGGCATAGGAAACGTTTACGTATTCGTCACCTTAATAACGACCGTTTCACCCATTCTTGCAACTTTATCCAAAGACATTTCATATTTATGTGTATTCGTTTGACTGTTTGTAATAACCATAATCAACATGTCGCTTTTTGCATGTTCCTTAATATGCTGTAAATGATAGGTCAGTAATAACTGCCCGACAGTTATGGAATCTCCAACGTTTACCTTTACATCAAATCCCTCGCCTTTTAGAGCAACTGTTTCAAGACCAACATGAATCAATATTTCCGTTCCATCATCAGCTACTAGACCAATGGCATGCTTTGTAGGAGCTATTTGTATAACTTTTCCAGACACTGGTGATGACACATTTCCATCAATCGGAACAATAGCCATTCCTTCCCCCATCATTTTTTGACTGAAAACTGGATCGGGTACTTCTTCTATGGAAAGAATCTCTCCATTTATGGGTGCATAAATAAGCTGCGGTGTTTTTGGGGTTTTCTTAAATAATTTTGAAAACATTTTAGATTCTCCTTGTACCTAATTTTAGATGATTTTCTAACATTTTACTTTAAATGAACACAAAAAAAGGCACGGAAGTAACCAATTAAAAGAATCGAAATTCTCTCAACCGTACCACCCTGCCTGAACGAATCAGTAACATGTGACCAATATGGAATATTACTTATAAAATACCATTAGTTGTGAAAAAACACAATATGTTAGGAATGCTATTTTTGAAGATTCAAAATAGTTTACGGCTGCGGTCATTATAGAACATTATGAATATCCAAATAGCGCTTTCTAGGGAATTAGGACCTTTCATGTTAGGAAGAGTGTGCCATTTTATTCGACCCACAAACTTAAAAATATAAGCCAGTACCATCAAATTTCCAGGTCGGAGGTTGCCTAAGTCCATATTGCTGGAGACTAAAATATCATAACTGATTTAACTATACTAGCTCCAAATTGAATAGTTCAAGAGAGAGGTTTATTTGGATCTGTAAATATAAGGAGATTGATTCACTACTTTTCTACCAATATTAATTAGATAAGAAAATAGTGGTTTACAAGTATATATTTTGAATAGTATGATAATTCCAATAAATTGAAAAGGAGGTAATCGATTATGAAGAAGCACGACTCACTTATCGACGGAACTCTACCATCATTTAACAACTGCGGTTGTCAAAAGCCAACTGCACCAACGGGTAAATAACTTTGTAACTAACAAAGGATGATGGGCCTGTCGAAGGCCCGTCATCCCAATTTATTTGAAGGGGTTGGTGAAAATGTATATAGTTTTACATGATGATGTCATTTTAAGAAATGAACATGGTTATTTGGAATCTAATGCACGTTTTTTTTACACCGCTCGAACTAGGCATACAGAATTTATTTCAGCAGCTACCTTTGAACTACTCACCTATCTCACAACCTCTCGAACGATAGATGATGCCTGGAATTATTACCATGAGAAAGCAGTAGCATTGAATGAGTTGCCTGATCGTGTGGAATTTGACGAATTTATAAAGGAATTGATAGATGGGGGAACCCTTTTTTTAACAGATCAATATATTTCCTCTGAACGGCCTCTTAAACATCTCAGTATTTCACCTCCGAAAACTTCCAAATATACACCAATGACATTTCCAACAAAAGTTAACGTTACGAGTACAATGAGATGCAATTTGATGTGTACTCATTGTTTACGAGAATCTTCCCCTTTTTTTGATACCAGTGATAATTTAAATACAGAAGAAATGAAAAAACTATTTACAGACCTAGATAATTTGGGAATCATTGAATTGGCTTTTTCTGGAGGGGAAACCACTACCAGAAAGGATATATGTGAGTTAATTGATCACGCTGGCACGTTACGATGTTTTTTTGAGTTTTTTACAAATGGTCACCGAGTCACTCAAAAAGTTTATGATTCATTACTTAGATTAAAAGATAGAAAGGGAAGAGGGTTACAAATCCACCTATCTTTAGATGGGGATGAAATCTATCACGATAAAATACGTGGAAACGGCCAATTTCACAAAGTCATTAATACTTTAAAAAGATTCTCAAACGATAGTTTCTATGTGATTGTAGAGTCGGTTTTAGTTCCTGAAAGTGTTGAAAATGGAGTCGTAAGAAAAGTGATTGAAACATGTGCGGCCAATGGTGCTAATGGAATTAGTTTTCACCCCGCTTCTGTTTCGGGTCGAGCTGGTGGAAATCCAGAAAACTTTCTATTTACCCTTTCACAACTAGCGTATTTTGAAGAAGAAGTGTTAGAAGTGGCAAAAGAATTTCCAAATATAAAAATTGAATTTCAAGCGTATTATTATCCAGGTAAAAAGAACACAGATAATCTTTTCAGTTTACCTGCTAACGTAGGCCCTCAAGGTATGTTTTTACTAGCAATTGGTGCAGACGGAAGCGTTTATCCATGTACGGAATCTATTGGTGATCGATCTCAAATTATAGGGAATGTAAAGGAGACAGATTTAATTTCCATATGGAATAGTACAAAGTGGGATTTTTATAGAGGTGGATGGGAGATAGAGGAATTAAAAGCATGCCAGGGCTGTATTTTTAATGGTAATTGTAGGATGCAAACTTGCAGATGTTATGCAAAGAGAACTTTATTCGATGCTTACGGTGCTATGCCAGAATGCTATAAGGTAGGTGAAGAAATATGGGAAAAATCAAAAATTTAGGTTTTCAAGACTTAGCGGAAAATATAGATGAATTATTAACACTGAATAAAGAGGATCTTTTAGAATTTTGCTCCCGGCCGGAGGAGTGGAGTACTCCTAACTTGTTATCCTCTTTTGTTTCACAAGATGAAAGAAGAATTTATAACTTTAAGAAATTCCTTGCGGAAAGGCCCATGCATTGGGCAAATTTATTAAGCCTGTTGAGATCAAATGGTTTAGACGCCTCCTTTTTAACAATACCAGATGAATTAGAAGATGCTCTAAAAGCTCCGTGTATTTTAGCCATTCCGCATTTCGGAGTACATATGTTGGTTCCTACAATATTAAGTCAATTAATTTGTGATAGCTCATATATTTTAGCCACTGGAGGATCTGAAGGGCATGAGGTTGGAAAAAGCATAAAAAAAATTTTACCGAATGATAAGGTGAATTTCTTGCCTGTTCCTGATATATGGATCCTTCGTAAATTAGTAAGAGGATTTAAAATCGGCAATTACCCTTTAATTTATCCGGAAATCAGTTCTTCGAATGATAAGGAATTATATAAATTGGAGTTATTAGGGGAAAAGGTTCATGTACCCCTGGGAGTTGAACATTTGAGTAGACTATGCAATGCGAATGTTCTGCCAGTTGCCATTCAATGCAATTCAAACAAATATGAATTAGTAATGGGACCTTTATTAACCTATTCCAATAAGGGCAGTATAATTGAACCTTTATTTAAATGGATAGAAGAGTTAGTTTATAATGACCCTACACAATGGTTCGGTTGGAAACTTATAGAAGATATGTTAGTCAAAGAAGAACATACTGTTACCAATCATTAACTTGAAAATCCAGATGATCCAATGACAAATCATAAGGAGAAAAAGAGTGAAGCGAAACATACACCTCATTATTGTGGCTCTTGGCATACAATCTTTACAATCCAGTATTGTCTTCCTCACGTTAGCTTGGTTCTTTATTAACATCACCCATTCGCCCTTGGTGTTTAGTTCATTAATGGCATTTCGTTATATACCCGGGATATTATTGGCAGTGTTAAGCGGCATACTCATTGATAGGTTCAATAAAATCTCCTTAGGGTTATGGGCTAGCGTTTGGCATTTATTCACGTTATGTGCATTATTCGCGATTGGACTAATGGAAGTAGTACCAAGTGGCTTCGGTTACTGGATTTATTGCCTGGTTCTTCTTTTCATGGGTGTGGCCTCCGCCATATTAACACCGCTTGAAAGAACGTTAATCCCATTGTTAACTCCGCCAGAAGAATTGAAATCGGTCAATAGTGTCATAACGGCCATCACCCAAATCGCAAACTTATTAGGTACGGCAATTGCTGGTGGTCTTTTGGTAATAGGGGGATTTACGGTTGCAATGCTAACGTCGATCATCCTGATTCTTCTATCTGTTGTTTGCTATGTGATTCTTAGGTACAGGGCGGTACTGAAAGATGCCAATAATCAAGATACCAATCGTATACAAACACCAATTAAGGTAACATTCTCGATTTTAAAAAGACAGAAGTGGATCTTTTCGGCTATCACGGCAGCTGTGTTTACGAATATGGCATTCGTTATGATCATGGATGTCTTACTCCCCACTTTATACGCGGAAATTAAGGTGAATGGTTCAGCGGCTTTGGGAATCTGCTTTACAGCCATTGGGATCGGGACTCTCCTGGGAGCAACCATTACGTATAAAATCAAACGAATGAATTTTGAAATGTCGATCGTATTGTATGTTTTATCTGGAGTCGTGGGCACGATTGCCGGTTTTGTAGTGGATTCCACTATCATGAGTATTGTGTTGTTTGGAGTATTCGGACTTTTAGCGGCTCCCGTCACCATCATCTTCCAAACTGAATTGCAGCAGGCCATCCCCCAAAACATCATGGGCAGTGCCATGGGTTTTCTGACAGCTGGAGCGACATTGGCCCAACCCATAGGGGTCTTCATTGCTGGTGTATTTCTCTTAAAACTCAATGGAAGTTATGTTCTTGCTATTTCTTGCTCTGTATCGATCATAGCCGTTGTGATGGGCTGGTATCGAATCAACAAGCAAAAGAAAGTAATAAGCCAAGAAGTCCTGATGACAAAACAAACATTAGGGTAGTGAAACGGAGCAATGAGGGAACTCCCTCATTGCTTTTTACTATGTGTCGATTCGTGGTAGTTCAGTAGATGGCTAAGAAGATTGGCCAAGAAGGCTACTAAAATATTTACTAATCATACTGACAAACAGAATTCCTTTTATTAACTAATAAAGAAATTAGTCCGAATATATATGGTAAAATTAGTTAGGTTCATTTATATAGAGGTAGGAGGATATGGAAAATGAGTAATTGGTTATACATTCTGTATGCTGGAATTTTAGGCATAGTATCTTGGTTTACAGGGGAAATAGTAACCTTTGTGATGTTGGGGATTATTCTTATTGCTTTGAATAATATAAACACAACACTTAAAAAGATTCATCTTCAAAATGATGAAAGAAACCATAAGGAAATAAGTTGATGTAGAACTCTAACGGGTGGATTTATTATGAAGAATCTAAATTTTACGTTCATCTTTTAGGAGGTCAGGCTTTTGCTTACTTTCAAAAAAATCTCCGTAGGCCTTCTGTTTATAGGGAGTCTTGCTGCATGCGATATCGAACAAGACATGAAAAATGAAAAGGTGGATGTAGAGCAGAAAATAGAGGTACAAGATTCTACACAAAAAGAGGATGTACCCTCGTACGAAGCACCCAAGTATCAGATATATGGTGGCTGGATGAACGAGGAATCTTATATACTGATCAAAAGTGATGGTTATGATGGGAAGAATAGATCCAAATACATAGTAGAGAAATTCACTAAAACGGGGAAAGATAAGACGATAAAGCATTTCCAGTTAGCAAAATCTACTGGATCAAAACTGACCGGCATACTATTTTACAAGAAATCAAACAAGACATCTTTTCTGACACTAGAATTGAATAAAGATCATACCGAAATAACGGTCACGTTGCCGAATGAAAAACCCGATACATATAAAAAAGCAGATATAGAGCCGGAAGAATTTAATTCAGAGTATGAGTGGGAAGATTGAAACCATAAAGATAGAGAGTTGCTTTCGCAGCTCTTTTTCTTTATGGAGCTAATGGGCAGGATAGTTCAATAAAGATGATGAATATACTATATAAATTTTCCTAGGGAGTGAAGTAAGTGGGGATCAGAATAGCAGATATACAAGATTGGAAGGCAATATCGGATTTACTAGGCCAGTTGGATTATTTAGATACCGAGACCTTCATTAAAGATAAAATAGAAAGGCTTACCATACATCCTGATGAGGAATTATTGGTTTATGAGGATAATGAAAGAGTCATTGCTTTTATTTCCATGCATTACATACCCCAAATAGCGTTAATAGGGGATTTTGCTAGAATTAGTTATTTTGCAGTAGATTCAACAAATAGGGGTAAGGGAATTGGACAAGAGATTGAAGAGTTTTGTACTGAGTTGGCTAAGAAGCGAAACTGTGACAGACTGGAGGTTCATTGTCATTCAAGAAGAATCGATGCACATAGATTTTATTCCCGCCAAGGCTATTCTGAATCACCAAAATACTTTATTAAGATGATCAAGTAATTCTTTCTTTGGGCTTCAAACTTCTTCAACTAAGGGTGCTTTACTCCAAAAAGGGAGTTGCTTTCGCAGCTCTTTTTTCTTATGAAACTCACAGGGAAAGGTAGTTGTACAAAGGATAAAAGGGGATAAGAGGGAAAAATCCTATATGGCAGGTTAAGATACTTGTTTATAATAGATACGACAATGAAATTGTATAACATAAGGTGGTTTAAAAAGTGAAGTTGGAAAATATCGTAAACTTTATTGCGATGTTCGCTGTAATCCTATTTCTTAGGCCGTATCTTGATAGAATCCCTATGTGGATCACTATGTTGTTTATGGTCGTGCTAGTTATTAGCACGAATCTTATTTTGTCTAAAATCCAATTTCTTCAGAAATCCGTATCAAAAAAAGTAGGCTTGCCGTTTATGATTATAGTTTTTATCATCGTAAGTGAGTTGAATAATTAATCAACTACCAGGTGCTTTACTTCATTATCAGGAGCTAATCAGAGCAAATCCTTATCTTATGGAACTCATGGGGTAGGTTGCTTCAATAATATCTAAGAGGAGTGAATGTATGAAATATACTTGTCCTTGCTGTGGATATAAAACTTTAGATGAAGAACCTCCGGGAACGTATGACATTTGTAGAATCTGTTTTTGGGAAGATGATAATTACCAATATAAATATCCAGATGAGGATGGAGCCAATAAAATTTCATTTAGAGAGTCACAACAAAATTTCATAAAATATGGTGTTAGCGACCTGGACTTTTTGAAGAACGTAAGAAAACCAAATAAGTCTGATATAAAAGATCCAAATTGGAAACCGTTATGAGTTTACATAGATAATAATTAAGAGTTAGTTGAACATAACTGGGGGATAAAATGGAAAAAATTCTATAGAGCGAGTAAGGTACTCGTATATAATAGATAGGGTCATATAACTGGATATCATAAGGTGGTTCAAAAATTGAAGTGGGAAAAGGTTGTCTATAGCATTACGATGTTCACTGTAATCCTGTCTCTTAGTCCGTATCTAAATAGAATCCCTATGTGGATTACTATGTTGTTCATGGCCGTGCTAATTATTAGCACGGATCTTATTTTGTCTAAAATCAAAACCCTTCAGAAATCTGTATCCAAAAAAGTAGGCTGGCCGATTATCATTACAGCCCTTATCCTTGTAGGTGTCTTGAACAATTTACTTCATTGAGGCGATGGAAAGAACATGCTGACACTAGTATCGATTAATTTACTACCTATTTTAATGATCCATTTTTTCTTTTTTCTCTTCACACAAAATACAAGACTAAATGATTCTGGTAATATATCATTTCTTCAATTGTTATTTGAACTATTTACTCCCCTTCTCCTACTGACAATGAATTATAAATTGGCTGTGAAAAAAGATAAAACCTATTTCACACCTAATTTTTTTCTTATTCTTATTAGTAGTTTGCTTGGAATAGGGTTGGGTTTCTTAAACTGGGGACTCGATGCTGGGGGTTATACTCTTCAAAATGATCTTGGTGGCTATATCCTTCTAAATCCTGATGCTGAAACATACGGAATTGTTAGGTTAGAGGCACAAATCAACGTAATAGTCAGTATCGTTGGTAGTCTGCTTTGTTCTATCCTTTTAATAATGAAAAATCGCAAAAAACGTTCACTTCAATAAAACGATTGGATGCTTTCGTTCACTAAGGGAGTTGCTTTCGCAGCTCTTTTTTCTTGTAGAACCTAGGATTTTCATCTTCTAAGCAAGACATTTTCATGTTATATTCATACATATATTTCCATCATAAAAATACAAACACCCCTCTCTTTCTTATTAGATTTCTTAGTATTCAATATCGATTCCAATCCATAGTGAAATGAAGTAGATCTAACCGGTTGCAAAGGAGTGAAACGCATGTAAATACCTCTTTATTCTCTTAGAAAAATGAATAAAGAGGGGTTGTTTGCATTGAAGAATAAATCATTTACTGTATTGGTGGCAGGGCAATCGTTAGCGAATGCTGGGGATGTTTTTTATATTGTTGCGCTGATAACAAGTGTTTACGCTGTCACCCATTCGTTATTTTATGTTTCGTTGGTTCCTGTCATAAATATGCTTGGTGGGTTTGTAGGAGGTTTATTCGCACCACTGCTCATCGATCGATACCCGTTGAAAAAGATTTTATTTCATTCCCAGTTCGTTAAAACGTGTCTCTTACTTGTGCTAACCCTGTACGTATCATCACTTTTCTCGAAAGACGCAATGGAAGCGGTGTATATCCTTATTTTCTTCATCATGTTTTTGGATGGGTTCGCTAATCCAGCAAGCAGTGCCTTGATTCCTCAGCTTGTTCCGGAAGAGTCCTTATTAAAAGCAAATAGCCTCATGTCTTCTATCCAGACATTCATTCAGATGGGAGGATGGGCTGCAGGTGGCATTTTGGCGGCACTTTTGCAGGCTCACGGGCTGTTCCTGTTAACGTGCTGTTTGTATGGGCTATCCACTTTCTTGCTGGCACTCGTTACCGTCAACGAACAACAACGATCTGAACGTGAAGGGAAGGAAAGCAAAAGGGATTCCCTGTTTGAAGGGTGGAGGTTGATCGCAGGAGATAAGAGGCTGCGTGCCCTACACTTCACTCTGTTTTTTGGTTCGATCGCTAGCCCGGTCTGGGTATCCTCGATCCTTTATCCGTTTATAGATAAACGCCTGGGAGTAGGAACGGAGTGGTGGGGCTATATCAACGCCTCTTTATTACTAGGATTATTTCTGGCGGGCATACTTGCATATAGACGGTCCGCCTTCATTCATAAGAATATCCAGAAGGTGCTGTTGGGTGGAGGGTTCATGGTCTTTCTGCTGACCCTTTTATTTGGAGTGAATGTGAATCCCTTCCTTGCCCTTTTGTTCATTGGCACTTATGGTCTATTCGAAGAACTGCGGATGATTTCCATTCATACGATCATTCAACGTGTAGTCAGGGAAAGGCTTTTGGCTAAGGTATATGCCGTCCAAAGTTCTCTCATCATGCTAACTTTCGCGATATCCACTCTCGTGATGGGCATACTGGGCCAGCGATACAGCATCGTCGTTGTATTTATGGTCGCTTCGGTTTCCTTATGTCTTTCATTCGTTTATCTTTTGACCTGTAGAAAGCAAGTAACGCTCCCTATAGATGGTCCTAGCTTTGAAGAATAATGATGAATGATTGATTGATTGATGAAGCCAACTTAATTCCGTTGGCTTTTTTTCGTAAAATGTCATCCAACTTTACATAGGGCGGAGGGGTATGATATGGTTTTGATATAGGGTATAGGGGTATATGAGTGAGGGGGCGACAAATGGAATTCGACCTAAATAAAGAAACAGCAGATCAAGATACTTGTTGTTCCGGTACAAATGAGCGGAAAAGCCATCATTCCGAAGCAACAAAGAAAAATCTTGTTACAAGACTGAATCGTGTGGAAGGCCAAATCCGTGGCATAAAAGGGCTAATCGAAAAAGACACATACTGTGACGACGTGATTACTCAGATAGCTGCTGCGCAATCCGCCTTAAATGGTGTGGCCAAGATGCTTCTTGAAACACATATGAAAGAATGTGTGGTAGATCGTATTCAAGAAGGGGACTTGGAAGTACTCGATGAAGTCCTCGTGACGATCCAAAGACTAATGAAAAAATAAGGAGTAGATACTATGGAAAATGTAACCTTACAAGTAAACGGGATGTCTTGCGGACATTGTGTAAAAGCAGTTGAAGGTAGTGTAGGCAAATTGGAAGGTGTCGATCAAGTAAAAGTTCAGCTAGAAGCTGGTCAAGTTACTGTATCGTATGATAAGGAAAAAGTAACCCTGGATACCATCAAGGAAACCATTGATGATCAAGGCTACGAAGTAGAATGATTTTGGGTACCATAATGAAAAGATGAAGAGTGCCACACTGGTACTCTAATTCTTTCGAAAGAATATACCCCTATTGGGTATAGTGGAGGTGAATAAGATGGCAACCGCATCTAATGATAAAGCAGCGAAAGAATCCAGTCTTCAAATCACAGGGATGACGTGTGCAGCGTGTGCGAACCGGATTGAAAAAGGGTTGAATAAAATGGATGGTGTCGAACAGGCTTCCGTCAATTTAGCCCTTGAAAAGTCAACGATTACATATGATCCGTCCAAACTGAGTGAAGAAGACTTTGAAAAGAAAATTGAAGCGCTTGGGTATGGTGTCGTGAAGCAAAAAAAGGAATTCGCTATCACGGGCATGACGTGTGCAGCGTGTGCGACACGGATTGAAAAGGGCCTAAATAAAATGGATGGTGTTTCATTTGCCAACGTCAACTTAGCGCTTGAAAAAACGACGGTAGAATTCAATCCATCTGAAGTTACGATTGCGGACATCATTGCAAAGGTAGAAAAGCTTGGGTATGGTGCCCATCAAAAGCAAGAAGGAAAAGAACAAGTGGATTATCGTGAAAAGGCCATTAAAGAGCAGAAACTGAAATTCATCATTTCTGCCATCCTATCTTTGCCTTTATTATGGACAATGTTTGGGCATTTTTCTTTTACATCCTTTCTATATGTACCAGATTTTTTAATGAATCCCTGGGTTCAAATGGTCTTTGCAACGCCTGTCCAATTTATCATCGGTAAACAGTTTTATGTAGGTGCTTATAAATCACTTCGTAACGGTAGTGCCAATATGGATGTACTCGTGGTGATGGGTACGTCAGCCGCTTATTTTTACAGTGTATACCAAGCAATCGTTACAATGGGTGCGCATCATGGTCCGCATCTATACTTTGAAACAAGTGCCGTGTTAATTACCCTTATCCTTTTAGGTAAATTATTCGAGGCAAAAGCAAAAGGCCGGTCATCCGAAGCCATTAAGAAATTAATGGGGCTTCAAGCGAAAACAGCCATGGTCATTCGAGAAGGTGTGGAAGAAGAAATCCCGCTAGAAGAAGTGATGATGGGCGATACCATCCTGGTGAAACCGGGTGAGAAAATCCCGGTTGATGGAGAGGTAATGGCAGGAACGACGGCTGTCGACGAATCCATGCTGACGGGTGAAAGCCTGCCGGTGGATAAGGCTAGTGGTGACCTGCTTTATGGCTCCACCCTCAACAAAAATGGCTTCATTAAAATGAAAACAACAAAAGTTGGCCGGGATACGGCATTAGCCCAAATCATTAAGGTAGTAGAAGATGCGCAAGGTACAAAAGCGCCGATCCAACGATTAGCAGATAAGATTTCAGGTGTGTTTGTACCGATTGTCATCGGTATTGCCATTCTTACGTTCTTAGCATGGTTTATTCTGGTGGATCCAGGGAATTTCACGGCTGCACTTGAAGTGTTGATTGCCGTCCTTGTGATTGCCTGTCCATGTGCTCTAGGATTAGCCACGCCAACTTCCATCATGGCAGGTTCAGGACGTGCAGCTGAATTCGGCATTTTATTCAAAGGTGGCGAGCATTTAGAACAAACACAAGGCATCGATACAGTTGTTGTGGATAAAACAGGGACCGTCACACATGGTAAACCTGTATTAACGGATGTTCATGCGGCACCGGGTCAGGATGAGAAGAAGTTCCTATCATTGATTGGGGCTGCCGAAAAGCAATCCGAACATCCCTTGGCAGAAGCAATCGTGCAAGGCATTCAGGATAAAGGCATCGAACTCGGTGATGTCCAGTTCTTTGAAGCGATACCGGGTCATGGGGTACAGGCAACGGTTTCAGGCCAAGGTGTCCTCGTTGGTACGCGGAAACTAATGAAACAATACGGTATCGATATTCAACCAATCCTTCCAACGATGGAGAAACTGGAAGCTGATGGGAAAACAGCCATGTTAGCGGCCATCAATGGACAGTATGCAGGCCTGGTAGCCGTGGCCGATACCATTAAAGAAACTTCCAAAGAAGCTATATCACGCTTACAAGGCATGGGAATCACAGTCATGATGATGACAGGCGATAACGAGCGCACCGCACAGGCGATTGGTAAAGAGGTAGGCGTTGACGCCGTCATTGCCGAAGTGCTTCCTGAAGGGAAAGCGGAAGAAGTGAAGAAGTTGCAACAACAAGGGAAGAAGGTTGCCATGGTCGGGGATGGTATCAATGACGCACCCGCCCTTGCCATAGCGGATATTGGCATGGCAATAGGAACCGGTACGGATGTTGCCATGGAAGCCGCCGACATCACATTAATTCGGGGGGACTTGAACAGTATAGCGGATGCCATACTCATGAGTCGCAAAACGATGCGTAATATTAAACAGAACCTGTTCTGGGCATTCGCCTATAACGTGATTGGGATTCCCATTGCAGCCATGGGGCTTCTGGCACCATGGGTAGCAGGCGCTGCCATGGCATTCAGTTCCGTATCGGTTGTCTTGAACGCATTGCGTCTCCAAAGGGTCAAACTGGATAAGTAAGCTAATTAAATGACGAAAGTACAAAAGAGCCTTGCTACCATGACATGTAGCGAGGCTCTTGATTGTGCGAGAATTTAGTTAACTAGTAAACTTCTTGACGGTAACAATTCCATCCATTATAATCAAATCTTGTGAAAAAAACAGGAAAAGGATGGGGATACATGAAAAGAATTCTTACGGCAGCTATAGCATCCTCCATGCTATTATTATCGGCGTGCTCAGATGACACGGATTCAAAGAAAGCAGAAGTTACGAAGGAAGTAGATACAAAAGTGTCAGCTGAAACGGATGCTGCAGCGACCATCAAAGGGAAAGACTACGATGAAACGGGTGGAGCGGATGCCTATGCATCTGCGGGAGACCATGCGGATTCTCGTTACTATAAAGCACCTGACTTCTATAATATGAAGTCAGATGATCGGTTAATTCTGATTGAAAACTATCAAACGATGCAACAAACGACGGAATGGTCTTGTGGACCTGCCACGGCTTTAATGGTGGCGAATCATTTTGGGTACACGGATCTAACAGAGATGGATATCGCGAAGCAAATGAAGTCGATGACGGACTTGGATGTTAAAGGCGCGTTGCCAGGAACCGCGAATAATTTCCCGGAATATGGTTCGAATGTTTCCCAACTCTATGACTTTTTCAAGAACTTAAAAGGATTTGAAGTCGTCGAGTCAAGCTATCGCGAAGAATACAAGGACGCAGACTTGATTCAATCAAGTAAAGAGGTCACGGAGAATAACGTGGGCAACCTGCCAGCAACCTTCACGTGGAACAGCCTGTATGCTTCCGAAAACAGTGAAACGACAGAAGCGTTTGTAGAAGATGCGAAAGACAGCTATTTCGTGAAATGGCTGACGAATCATTTGAAGAATGATCGTCCAATCATGGTGGAATGGGGCGACTGGGATGGCCATTGGCAATCGATTATCGGATATGACAATAACGGCACACCAGGCATTGGCGATGATACACTGATCTTCGCTGACCCGTATGATACATCTGATCACTCGCAAGATGGCTATTACTTCTATCCATTAGAGCGTTGGTTTGGCCAATGGAATGACCGCAACATCGCACCAAAACCATTCCAATTGCAACCTTATCTTGTTGTAGACAAGAAATAAGCAGATACGACCCAAGCGGCAAGATCCAGTTCAATGGATATTGCCGCTTTTTTAATTTCTATTTGTGAGCTTCTATCAATCTTGATTCTTTTCTCGAGCGTTTATTCCCTTTATAGATAAAATAAAGGGAAATGATCATAAATAGTAATGCGAAGGCACGTTTCATATCTAATTCTATGACTAAGCTATTGAACCATCCAAAATGATCAATGATTACGCCAATTACAAGTTGACCGGTTATTCCGGCAATATTGGTTGCGATAACCCCAATTCTAGGAACGGCCATGACAGTCAGAAGTAAATACATGGTGCCTAAAAATGCTGCACTCAACTGCCATTTCGGTGCTTCTAGAAGGCCAAGCACATTTCCCCTCCCAAAAAACATGATGAAAATCGTAAGAAACATGGTTCCAGTGAGAAAGGTCAAAAATGTTGTTTCAATGGTTCCAGCTTTTCGACTAAATGTGCCATTTATAGATGATTGAGCGCTTAATGTGATGCCGCCTAAAAATGTAAATAAAATCATGAATAACCCCATAATTATGTACCTCCTAGTTGATTAATATAAGTGCAATAATCATTGAAATGACTGCAAATATCTTTTCTTTATTAATTCTAGTTTTTTTACTGCCTAGCCACCCAAAATGTTCAATCACCATACTCATGACTAATTGTCCGATGATGACAGCTACCATTGTAATGCCAACACCGACGTATGGGACACTTATAACAATGGAGGTTAAATAAACAACACCCAAGACACCACCAAGTAATGACCATTTAGGTGCTTCAAGTGTATAGGAAATCCGTCCTTTTCCAAAAAACAGCCACAATAGCCCCATGATAATGGAGCCCATGAAGAAGTTATAAAAACTTGTTTCTATTTGTCCAATTGTTTTTCCCAATTCAGCATAGATAGCTCCTTCAAAGCTAAGTGCTGCTCCAGCCAACAGAGCTAGTATATAAGATATAAAGCGCATAAAGAGTTTCTCCTTTTTCATATATTTATATATCTAGAAAAATAGATATAAATAGGTGGAAAACAGAAATCAAAATAAATTAGATCTCCGTTCTAAAATACTTAGCTAATTGTTGAATGAATTCTTCATTGCGCCTATAGTAAGTCCATTGTCCATGACGAATCGATTCAAGTAGCCCAGCTTTTTGCATCATGTTTAAGTAGCTAGAAACCGTAGATTGAGAAACTTTGGCTTTTTCTTGAATATCCCCAACACATACTCCACCTTTATAACTTACCTCCTTTGGTAGGTGAGCGCCTTGTTTTGGGAAGTGCTTCTCTGGTTCCTTTAACCACTTAAGGATGTGGAGTCTTGTTTCGTTAGATAACGCCTTGAATACATCAATAGGATCCATGGACGTAATTATATATCTAGATTTCTAGATATGTCAACTTGAGGAAGTAAACAGATTACAGTTAATGAAGCGTACCTTCATTCTCTAACAGGTGCGTTAGCAAAAATAATTCACAGGGAAAAACAAGCCTCATTCAAATCCCAATCAAATCGTATCGTAGTCGTCCGTGGATGAAGGGGGAGTTTACATAGTTGAACAATGAAGAAAATTGCTAAAGCCTCATTCCTTTAAGGATCGAGGTTTTATTTTTGTTCATGAAATAGGGGCGAGGTGTGGTACACTGATTCAAAAACCAAGGTGCACATCATTTGTACAATATATTTTTGTGCAGGTGTGTGGACAACAATCGGACTGAGAAACCATATATATCAAATGAAAAGTAAGGTATCGTGGAATTAGGGAGAGGGAGAGCCGATGTTTTTAGATGAAAGAAGCGCAAACCTAATAAAAATATTACAGCATTCACCCATTTCAAAAATGAAAGATATTGAAGAGCAAACCGGTCTGACGAGAAGACAAATTCAATATGCTTTTGGTAAGGTGAATGATTGGCTTCACTATCACGGGTATCCAGCCATTCTCTATCAAAAAGAATTAGGGTATTCCCTTCCTGACAAAGTTCAAGAGGAAGAATTGAACGTAAAACTAACCAAACGTAATTATGTATTTTCTGAGACAGATAGGGAGAAATTGTTCTATCTCATGATTTTACTTAGTCCTGAAGCGTTATCTGTCTATCATTTTCAATCAATCACGGGGCTATCACGCAATACCGTATTAAAGGACCTGAAGCAGCTCAAGGAGAAAGCGCATGAAGTTAACCTTAAGATTCAGTACTCCAAGCAAGAGGGTTACGTGATTAAGGGAGAAAGCAGAGTCAAGCGCTACATGATTGAACAACTGGTACATGATGTCCTTAATCGCCCGGATAATAATCTGATTATTGAGTGTATTTGGGGAGATCAACAACCAAACATTCAATCCATCCGGCATCAGCTGGAGCAGATTGAACGTGAATTGGGAATCACCTTTACGGATGAGCGGCTGCATGAATTGACCTATTTATTTCTATGTACAGATCAGCTCATTGGAAAAGGGGAAGAATTGCAAGTCAATCAGAGTTGGTTACCTTTTGTGACAACAGATGAATTTAAAGCGGTTGAGCAAATGACGAAAACCGATGCGTTCCAATCGGTTTGGAGTGAAACGGAAAATTTATATGTAACCCTCCATCTGCTAAGCATGAATCGGACAAAGGATATATCCCCGCTCAAGGAGGATGAAGTGATCGAAACGCTTTTGCAGGAGATTGTAAAAGAGTTCGAAAAATTGGCCTTTGTTCATTTACATGATAAAGACCAGCTATGCCAGCAATTGTACGTTCATTTTAAACCGGCCTATCATCGTCTAAGATACGGGCTTTCATCCATGAATCCGATGACGGAAAAGGTACAAAAGGTCTATCCTGAACTGCATCACCTTACCACTAAATCTTTATGGGTACTAGAGAAAGAGATTGGGCGCCCAGTACCTGAAGAGGAAGTGGCATACTTTACGATTTATTTTGGAGGCTGGTTGCGAAGACAAGGGACTACTTTGGATGACCGCAAAAGAGCCATCGTTGTTTGTCCGAATGGGATTGGTATCAGCAATATTCTCATCTACACATTGAAGGAATTATTTCCGGATATATTGTTTTTGGATGTATTATCTGTCCGGAATGCGTCCGAGTATCCATTAGCGTACGATCTCGTTTTTTCAACGGTACATATGAGAACCAAAGTTCCGTTATTTGTGGTCCCGCCCATTTTGGAAAGGCAGGACAAACATAAGCTGCGCCTGCAAGTCATGCAGGAATTGTATGGGTATACGACACAAAATGTTGATGGTTCCGCTCTGTTAAAAGTCATTTCAAAATATGCAACCATCCATGAACCTGATCAACTTGAAAAGGCCCTTGAATCCCTGATGTACATAGATACCCCCAAGGTAAATAAATATTCCTTAAAGGAGGCGGAGAAACCAGTGTTAGATGAACTACTCAACCTACAAACGATTCAAATCCTGCCGCGTGTTACAGAGTGGAGAGAAGCGATTCGAGTTGCAGCCCAGCCTCTTGTTCATTTAGGAACTGTCGAAGAGAGATATGTGGATGCAATGATTGAAGGAATCGAAACGAATGGTCCCTATGTGGTGATCACGCCTGACGTGGCCATCCCTCATGCACGTCCTGAGCAAGGTGTTCGCTCATTATCTATGAGTCTATTGAAATTGGATGAACCGGTGGAATTTGCACCCGATAAACCCGTTAGGTTGATCATTGTTTTGGCTGCGGTAGATAACGATTCACATTTACGGGCATTAATTCAGCTGACTCAATTACTGAATGAACGAGCTAATATTGAAGCGATTTTAGAGACAACGGATCCATCCATACTTATGGATTACGTACATAAATATTCTAAGGAGGAAACAGAATGAAGAAAATCATGGTAGTTTGCGGGAATGGATTGGGCAGTAGTTTCATTATGGAGATGAATGTGAAAAAGGCTTTAACACAAATGGGGAAAACGGCTGAGGTAGATCATACGGATCTCACATCCGCTAAATCGGTCCAAGCGGATATATTCCTAGGGGCAGCAGATATTGTCGGCCAACTGGATGATGGAACCCGTACGATTGTTACATTAGAAAATATGATGAGCATTCCTGAAATTACATCCAAATTGGAATCACTTGTCTAACTAAAGCTCGGTAAAAGGGGAATAGACTATGTTGGATATCATTATGAACGATATTTTAGGCACACCTTCCATACTCGTGGGGTTATTCGCTCTGATTGGCTTACTGTTACAGAGAAAGTCCAGTGCCGATGTCGTGTCAGGTACGCTGAAAACGGTTATGGGGTTCATTATCATCGGAGCAGGGGCAGCCGTCCTTACAGGTGCCCTTAACATATTTAGTCAAATGTTCGACCAGGCGTTTCATGTAGAAGGTGTCATCCCGAATAACGAAGCCATTGTAGCGGCTGCACAAAGTGATTTTGGAACATCGACGGCCCTGATTATGGTGTTCGGTATGATTGTGAATATTTTATTAGCTCGCTTTACTCCATTAAAATATATCTTTTTAACGGGTCACCATACGCTGTTCATGGCCTGTCTACTAGCTGTCGCTTTGTCGGTTGGCGGAATGAACGGATTCCCGCTTATCCTTACCGGCTCCATTTTATTAGGGCTATGTATGGTCGTGTTTCCTGCCATTCTGCAGCCTTATGTAAGAAAGATTACCGGAAGTGATGATTTTGCGATCGGTCACTTTGGGACGATCGGGTATTTCGTTTCCGCTACGATTGGGAAATGGTTCGGAAACAAGGAAAAGACAACAGAACAAATTAAGGTCCCTAAATCTTTAGGGTTTTTACGAGACACATCGGTTGCTGTATCGCTGACAATGACGATCTTCTTTTTGATTGTCGCCCTGTTTGCAGGACAAGATTATATTGAATCAACGCTTTCCTCTGGTTCCAACTTCCTTGTATTTTCGTTTATACAAGCCATTACATTTGCAGCTGGGGTATATATCATTCTAGCTGGGGTGCGGATGTTGATTGCTGAGATCGTGCCAGCCTTCAAAGGGATTGCAGATAAAATTGCGCCCAATACGAAGCCTGCACTAGATTGCCCTACGATTTTTCCTTTTGCTCCAAACGCAGTGATTATCGGCTTTTTATTTAGTTTTATCGCGGGGATCTTATCGATGTTCCTGCTGCCGGTATTAGGCTTGAAGGTTATTGTTCCGGGACTTGTGCCACATTTCTTCACCGGAGCTGCCGCCGGTGTCTTTGGAAATGCGACGGGTGGTCGTCGCGGGGCTATGCTGGGATCTTTTGCAAATGGACTCATCATTAGTTTCTTACCAGCCATTTTACTGGTATTATTAGGTGACATAGGATTTGAAGGCACGACATTCGGTGACTCAGATTTCGGTGTGGTAGGTCTATTAATACTAAGTATTTTAAAGCTGTTAGGATTTTCCTAATCCGCTAGAAAAATAGATAGAATCGCCAACAGCCTACAATCTCACAGATCATGGGCTGTTGGCATTTTTGTTACGAAATTCGTATGGATGGGGTGGAAACATGGGATACAAAGCAATCGTACTCGATATGGATGGCACGACATTGAATGAAGTGAATACGGTGAACGATACGCTGAAAAACTACTTAATCGAACTTAGAAATAGTGGAATGAAAGTATTCATTGCAACAGGAAGAACGGTAAAAGAATTAAGAGATGTCCTGCCAGAGGATTTGATCGTCGACGGGATGGTAACGGCCAATGGTATGTCCGCCTTTATTGGAGAGGAGAAGATTTTTGAACATGCACTGCCTTCCGAACTTGTGGATGACATGATTAATAAAGCGGCAGCGAGAAAGATATTTTACGAAGTCCATCCAAATGATGGCGTCAGAATGGCCTTACAAAAAGATAAAGACTATAAGATCGAACAAATGACGGGGGCAAAACCGGAGACGGTTGATGAAAACGAATGGTTGTCCAGAAAAGTCGCCGTCGAGAGCAAAATCAACTGGGTCGATCAGCTCGAGGAATTAAGTGTAGCCAAGATTTATTTTTTCAGTAAAGAGATGAAGGCAATCAAAGACTGGATCACAGAACTCGAACAGTTCAAGAAGATAACGGCCTTTACAACGGCTTCCTCCACACATCACAATGTGGAAGTGACCGTGGACGGTGTATCCAAAGCAACAGCGGTTCAAGTCTTGCTTGATCACTTTAGTCTCTCTCCGGACGATATTCTGGCCGTAGGAGACGGAGAAAATGACCTTCCTCTATTCAAACTCTCCGGCCACTGTGTCGCCATGAAAAATGCGCTCGAATCGGTAAAGGAACAGGCGGATGAAGTGACGGAGTATTCCTATCGAGAAGATGGCCTGTATCACTTTTTGAAAAAAACATTTCCGATAGCTCAACCAAAGTGAATAATAATAAAGGGCGTACGGATTTTCCGTGCGCCCTATATTATATAGAAGGAACGAAAAGGAACGTCCTCGGAAGCAATGGAGGTCATGGCGAAAATATTATACATACATCGATGAAATGCCCCCATCAATCCTAAGACAACTACAATCTGGTATATGGTATGATTGATAAAAAAGGAAAAGGTGGATTTATTTTGAATGTTAATGTCGGTGATATACTATTTCAACTCATGATGTTTATTGTACTGTTTGGCATGATTTTTGCCGTTTACTTTTTTGTCCGGACCCTCGTTAGAAAATCTCGCAATTCTAAAGCCGTAGAACAAAAACTTGATAAAGTCATCGAGCTGCTTGAAAAGGAAAAAAGAGAGTAAGAGTGAATACCAGGCGTTCGTTATGGTAGGAGGTTTATATTTTGATGGAGTAAAGTCACTAAATATCGATCGGGTGAATTGAATTGTTGCGCTCTTCATAAAGAAGTATCTAAGAAAGGAGCTGGTTTACTTGGAACTAAAAGAAGTGACTTATCAAAAGAAGCATGGGGTCATTAGTATAACTTCAATTGTTCTAGGAATGATTTGTTTTTTTATAGTTTTTATCACGCCCACAAGAATAGCGAATATTGGTAGTTTGATTGGTGATTATCTAACATTTTTCCTTACTGGTTTAGGTATGATCATTTCTATTGTAGGTATCGTAAAGAAAACAGAAAAGAATACGCTCCCGATTATTGGGTTAATTCTGTCATCATCTTTTTTTATTTATTGGGTTATTATTATAATCATGCTGTTCACAGGTCAGATTGAATTTGGGCCATGATCCTATAAAAAAAGAGATAGTTCCCGAAACTATCTCTTTTTGGTTTATACGATCATCTCCAACACCGATTCGGGGTCTGTTAGCCGGATAAGGAATATTATGTGGTAGAATAATCCATATATAAACGACTAAGGTGGTTTTAATCATCCATTCAGCGATAAGGAGAATGTACCTTGGAATTTAAACGATTAGAAAAAAAGGACTTAATTAAGTGTACGGAAACATTTATGGAAGTATTCAATGATGCGCCTTGGAATGATGAGTGGATATTTACAAAGGCTGAAAAATATTTACTGAGTTTTTATGAGACACCCGGATTTTTAGGCGTTTTAGCGGTAGAAAACGAAGAAATTCTCGGCTTTATTTTGGGTGTAAATAGAGTATGGTGGAGCGGAGATGAGTTTTTCATTAATGAAATGTGTGTAAAAACACCATATCAAAATAAAGGTATTGGAAGAGCGATGTTAAATCATTTAATAAAGGAGCTTCATGGCAGGAATATAAGTAACATTACACTTCTCACAGATAGAGGTATACCTGCCGAAGAATTTTATAAGAAAAATGGTTTTGAAGAAATAGAAAGAATTATTTTCTTGCATAAGAACATTTAAACTAGAGGAAGAATGTACGTAAACTAAATATTAGTAATCTGCTATTTCTTGAAGGAGGCATGTATGGAGAATATAAATGGCAATTCAGAAGAGTACGATGATCCGATTTTATATGATAAGGAAAATGAATCATATAGGCAAGACCTTCCTTATCTATTGAAATGGGCTTCGAAAACCGAAGGCCCCATCATTGATTTAGCTTGTGGGACAGGGCGGGCGACCATTCCTTTAGCGATTAAAGGATATGAACTTATCGGTGTGGATGTCCATAAAGGAATGCTGGACGAAGCGAAAAGGAAGTCGTCGGACCTGAATGTACATATTGAATGGATCGAACAGGATGCTAGAAGGCTTACCTTGAATGTAAGAAGTCATTTGATCTTTTCAGTCGGGAATTCCTTTCAGCATTTTCTTACTAATGAAGATCAGGACGGTTTCTTATCATCTGTAAATAAACATTTAGAACTTGATGGGCTATTCATCTTTGACACGAGGTTTCCAAGCACGGAAGAATTACTCCAACCTGACACGGAAGAATACTGGAGAACCATTGAAGATAAGGATACGCAAAAAAGGATCGATGTTTATACGAAAAGCACCTATGACTCACTCAGTCAGGTCCAACATTACACGACGATCAGAAAGTATGTAGATCAAAGTGGGGAAATAGTAGATGAACAAAGAACGAACATACGGTTACGATACGTCTTCCCTAAAGAAATGGAACGAATACTAGCGGTTAACGGACTGGAGATCGTCCAAATCTTCGAGGATTGGAATGAAACACCTGTGACGAATGATAGTTATGGGATGGTCTATGTTTGTAGGAAAACAAGGGACTTACGTAGATAGAGGGATGTATATTGGGTGGGCGTATACAGGAGTGTGGGATAACGAAGGGGGATTCCAGTGAAGCATATCTTATTTAATCAAGCAGCATTCGGTGCATTGAGCCATGCATTAAAAAGAGAAAATGTTGAGATCATCACGTTTCCGGATTTCTTTGGTGAAGGCCCCATCCATCGTTTATTAACGGAGAAAGGTTTTCTAGATAGGATGAAATGGCTACAGGAAGCCTATCGGTTTGATAAGAAGATGAGTGAACAATATGTGGTCTTGTTTCATGATGCACTTGCATGTGTTCAACAGATTAAAGAAGGCGAGCAAGTGATTGTTTGGACATGTGAAAATGCGGCGGAACAATTTGGGTTACGCTTAGTAAGCCATCTATTGTCAGGCAAAAAGTGTTCGATTTCCGTGTGCAATACATACTTTCCCATGCTTTATTTCCATGAAGATGAACATACACAATATGATATTCGCCATTCTGGTGATGTTAGCCCTTCGCAGATGAAGCGAATGCTAAAGCTGAATTTACTAGATCCACTTACTGAAGATGAGCTCGTTCTTTTACAGGCAGAAGCGCTTCAATTAATGGAGGGGCATTCAATAGTTCGTACATGGTTTAGGGGAAGGATTATCGAGGATGACGAGTCCAGGGATGATCAAGAGATTATCCGGTATGCTAGTGACATGCAATCCGAATACGGTATCGATAATTTTTACAACGCTGTTCGCTTGATTGGACATGTTTTAGGATGGAGTGAGCATGACATCAACGATACATGGATTGATTACCGTTTACGTATGTTGATAAAGAAAGGCGTCTTTGCATCTATCGGTCATTTACGTGAGATGCGTTCCTATCAAGTTCGATTGAACACTAGCCAAGATAAATGATATGTCCTTCGTAATAGAAGATGCTAAATAGTTATCATCGCACACCCAACCCTTTATGCACCAATGGGTTGAATGTGCGATGTCCACTTCAAACAGGTAAAGCCTATCATCCTTGAACTTGATTAACAAAAAGCTGTGTGATGTCTTTTGGACGTGTGATGGCCCCTCCGACGACACTTGAATGGGCGCCCAATTCCATGCACCTTTTATACATGTCGGGTGTCATGACATTTCCTTCCGCAATAACGGGGATGTTCACATGCTGGAGAACCTGTTTCAAGAATTCAAAATCATCATGATAGAGTTTCTTTCCATGTGTTTCTTCGGTGTAGCCATGTAATGTAGTGGAAATACAATCGAATCCGAGTTTTTCCGATTGTATGGCATCCTCTAAAGTAGCGATATCCGCCATGAGTTGAATGCTAGGATTCTTTTCTCTTACATAGTTGACCAGATCGCTTAAAAGAAGATTCTCCGGTCTTGTCCGATGGGTGGCATCCATGGCAATCATCTCGCAGCCACTAGCCAGTAACTCATCGATTTCCTTGCAAGTGGCGGTAATGAACACGGAGCTATCGTCATAGTCGCGTTTAACGATGCCGATAACGGGCAGGTCCACTTCTTTTTTTATCGCGATGATATCCACCTTGGAGTTTGCACGGATTCCTTTTGCACCGCCTTGTTTAGCGGCCAACGCCATTTTCGACATGATGAATGAGCTATGTAGAGGCTCATTTGGTAGGGCTTGACAAGATACGATTAATCCACCTTTAACTTCGTTTAACATTCTATATTTCCCCCTTTGAAAAATGGATGGACCGCCCCGAATAGGGAGGCATCATTATATAATTGAGCAATTTTTATTTCTGTCTTCAAAAAATCAGTAGGAAGATAAGTGGTGAGCTGCTTTTGGATATGGTTCAGTAAAAAGTCGCCTTGGCGGGAAATGCCGCCTCCTATCAGGATACACTTCGGATCGACTAACAGGATGATTTGCGCCAATCCCCTAGCCACTTCCTTACTCCATGCCTCAATCAAGGCTATGTATGGCTCTTCACCGAGTCTTGCTTTCTCAAAGACTTCCTTCGTGGAGACACCTTTACCAAACTCTTTTTCAATCGTTCTATTTAAAGCGGTTGTGGATGCTCTCATTTCATAATTCGTTTTTGTTTCTGGATCGTATAATAGATAGCCGACGGAGTTTGCCTGATGATGGGTTCCATCCATGATTCCGTCATGATAATAGGCCCCGCCGATGCCTGTCCCTAAGGTAATGCAAAACACATCGTTTTCCCCTTGGGCAGCGCCTTGCCAAAGCTCGCCGATCAAAGCGGCATTCACATCATTTTCTACAGAAATGGGGAAAGGGAATGTACGGGATAAATGGGCTTTGAATGCGGTACCTTTATAGTCCCGGATAGTGGGCCCCGCAAAGATGATTTCCCCTTTTTCCCGGTCGACGATCCCGGCAGTGCTGATGCCCACGCCGTTAATGGCCGTCTCATTGGAAACAGCGGAAATGATGGACTCCACCTGTTTCAGTATAGCCTGGTCGATGTTTTCTTTTGTTTTCACTTGTTGATGCCCATGCAGATGTTTCTGATCGTCCAAGAGGGCATATTTAATAAACGTACCGCCGATATCAATCGATAAATAATCAGCCATGGATATCCTCCTACACTTTCGTTTGTTTAATATGTTGAATGAGAAGTGTTTTTGCCTCATCGGCATTCCCCATCAGTAGCGCTTCGACAATATTCCTGTGTTCCTGGATGAGGCCTTTGAATTCTTCTAGGGAGAGATGGATATGTTGCACTTGGAAAAAATAACTGGTGATCATATTCGTCATTTGTATAAATAAATCATTATTCGTGGCTTGCAGAAGCTGCTTATGAAATAGGGTATCCGCTTCTTTGAATTCCTCTTGGGTCGTTGCCTTTTCGCTTTCTTCGACCACTTCCTTCAACATGTCCAAATCATCCATACTCTGATTTTTTACAATTTCATCAATGGCACTTGATTCAAATAGAATTCTCAAACCCAATATATCCCGGATATTCCCGCTGTTTATTTGCCATAAAAAGAAGAAGTTATCCAAAAGGTTTTCTATATTGGATTCATTGAGAAAAGCGCCCTGGCCCTGTCTGATGCGTATGACATCCGTATTTTCAAGGTAGCTCAACGCTTCCCTCACTACGGACCTGCTTACGCCAAACATTTCCGTGAACTTGCGCTCTGTTGGGAGTTGATCGCCCGCTTTTAAGTTTTGCGAAATGATATAGTTTTTAATTTCTTGAATGACCGTTTTCTTAAGTGGCTTTTTTTCTTCCATTTTAATGGGTTCCATTTGCTTCCTCCAAAGTAGTAATAAAACGAAAAATGGGTTGGAAATGTTCCTTTAGGACTTTTTGAGCCACTGGCAAATCTTTAATTTTTATAGCATCGATGATGTCTGCATGCTGTTTGAATGAATCAATCAGTGTGTCCTCTTTCTCGATAAAATCCATTCTAACCAGGGAAAAGTACTCACTGATCACTTCACTGAACTTGAAATAGGCTTCATTTTCCGTTGATTTAATTAAGGCTTGATGAAATAAACGGTCGAATTGTTTCGTGTCTTGTTTTTGGATGATCGTCTGATAATACGATTCATTTATGCTGATGAGATGATCAATATCGACATCCACTTGTTTCTCGATGATCAATCGCAATGCCCCTAATTCGATGACTTCCCGGATTTCCATCAATTCTTTCATTTTTACACCGTGCGTGTCGTAATAATGTTTAAGTATCGTATTGATTGAATCGAGTGTAGGCTCAGCTATATAGACACCACCACCGGGCTTCACGTTCAAGATCCCTACGGTTTGGAGCGAGATTAACGCTTCGCGTATAACCGTCCTGCTTACTTGCAACTGTTCGACCAGTTCTTTTTCTGTTAAAAACTTATCATTCGGTTTCAGATTATTTTCTAAGATATGGCTCTTAATTCTTTCAATCGCGATTGTGACCAATGAGGTCTTATGAATTGCCATGACGCCACCCCTTTATGTATGTCTACCATATTATAGAAATGGAGGAAAGGGATTACTGAAATTTGTTGACATTTTTATGAAAGGCTTTTATGATAAATTTGTAAATAAAAATTGGTCTGACAATATTATATCTTTGTTATCTGAATTTTTCAAACTAATTAGGGGGTTAAGATATGAAGGGGTTATTTTCAGCACTACTGATACCATTTGATGAAAATGGGAAGATTATCGAACAAGGCTTGCGTGAGATCGTTAGACAAAATATTGATGTTCAGAAAGTGGACGGACTATATGTGAATGGCAGCTCAGGTGAAAACTTCATGCTATCTACCGATCAAAAAAAGCGAATTTTCGAAATTGTCAGTGAAGAGAGTAAAGGGGAGGTCAAGCTAATCGCCCAGGTAGGATCGATCAATCTGGACGAAGCCGTTGAACTGGGTCAATTTGCAACAGAGCTTGGCTACGACAGTCTATCAGCCGTCACGCCGTTTTACTATAAGTTCAATTTTGAAGAGATCAAGCATTACTATGAAACCATCATTGATAATACAGGCAATAATATGATCATTTACGCCATTCCATTCTTAACGGGTGTATCGATGAACATGGATCAATTTGAGGAACTCTTTCAAAATGACAAAGTCATCGGCGTGAAATATACGGATGGAGACTTCTACTTATTGGAGCGACTTCGTAAAAGATTCCCAGATAAACTGATTTATTCTGGATTCGATGAAATGCTTATCTATGGAGCCATTTCAGGAGTGGATGGGGCAATCGGGAGTACATATAATATCAATGGAAAGCGATCTAGACAGATTTTGGAGTTGGCGCAAAGTGGCAAGGTAGCGGAGGCGTATGAGATTCAGCACGTCACCAATGACCTTATTGAAAGAGTGCTAGATTTGGGATTATATCAAACGTTGAAAGAAGTACTGAATGTAAAAGGCATCCAAGCAGGTACGGTCAAAAAACCGATGGCTCCATTTGATTCAAGCAAAAGGGAAGAAGTGGAACAACTCGTAAAAGATTTTAACTTATAAGATAGCTCATAGATAGAATGTGTTGGACACTTAACTATCTGATTTTTCTGTAATCACGATGTACCGCAAGGGCCGTGCCACTCTTTTTTTAAAAGAAGAGGGGGGCAGGCGCTTTTGTTACCTTTTAAGGAAGCTCTATAAAATGATTTTATGATGAGGGGTGTATTATATGGAGAAGATTAGTTTTGGCGTGGCTAACTGGGCTGTCATGGTGGTCTATCTACTAGCGATGCTAGCAGTGGGGCTTTATTTTACAAAGAAATCTGGTAAGAATACTGATGCGTTCTTTACCGCAGGCGGTAAGATTCCTGCTTGGGCCGCGGGTTTCAGTATCTATGCTACAACGTTAAGTGCGATTACGTATATGTCGACACCAGAACAGGCATTTTTATCTGATTGGACTTATGCAGCAGGTAATCTATCAATACTGGCCATCATACCTGTGTTGATCTATTTTTATATTCCTTTCTTTAGGAAGCTGAATGTCACGACGGCCTATGAATATTTAGAGGAGCGCTTCGGTGTATCTCTTCGCGTGATAGGAAGTTTACTCTTTACACTTTTCCACATTGGCCGTATAGCGATTGTCGTCTACTTGCCAACGCTTGCCATTACACTCGTTTCCGATATCAATCCCTTTATCATAGCGCTTGCGGTTGGAGGTTTATGTATTGTTTATACGTTCCTCGGGGGGATTGAAGGGGTCATTTGGAGCGATGTAATTCAAGGGATCATCCTTCTAGGCGGTGCCATTTTACTTGTGGTCCTTGGAATCTTCTCTATCGATGGCGGACTCTCGACAGTTATCGATGATGCGGTCAACAACAAGAAAGTGGTAACGGCAGACAGTTTCAAGTTCAGTGCCGTCACGGCAGCGATCCCGATTATCTTCTTAGGCTCCATCTTTAATAATCTACATCAATATACAGCCAGTCAAGACGTCGTACAACGTTATCAAACGACTAGTTCAATCAAAGAGACAAATAAGTCTTTGTGGACCAATGGAATCTTGGCTCTTATCACGATCCCTGTCTTTTTTGGATTTGGTACCGTCCTTTATAGTTACTATACGAATGTTGAAGCCCTTCCAGAAGGATTTAATACTTCAGCCATCGTGCCGTATTTCATCGTTTCAAGTTTACCAGCGGGGGTAGCGGGTTTACTGATCGCCGCCATATTTGCCGCTTGCCAATCTACAATCTCCTCTAGTTTAAATAGTATTTCCGCTTGTGTAACAGTCGATTTTAAACAAAGATTTTTAGGTGCAAATGAAAAAAGTGATGTATTATTGGCGAGAATTGTCATTATCGCGTCCGGTGTACTGGGTATGGCAGCCGCTTTATATCTCATTTCAAGCAATCAAGCTGAAACATGGAACTTGTTCTTGGCCATCACAGGATTATTCGGTGTTCCAATTGCCGGTATCTTTGCTCTTGGGATATTCACGAAACGTGCCAATACACCTGGAGTATTGATCGGTCTATTCTTAAGCGCGATTACCTCCTATTTCGTGCAACAAACAGACCTGACACCATTCGTCGTTAGTATCGTCTCGTTCATTACTTCCTTTGGATTTGGTTATGTTGTAAGTTTGCTGTTCCCGACATTCAACAAAAACACCACAGGATTGACCATTTATACGAAAAACGAAGAATATGTGAAGCCTCACCTACATCCAGAACCGCAATCAAAGTCTAAAGCAGTGTAAGAAAGTCTCATATAAGGATAGCCAGTCATGTTGATGATTGGCTATTTACTACATTTACATTTATCCAAAGCATGACGAAAATAAATAAAGGGTTTTTAACCTTGGATAGTGAACATAAATACATGGATAAGAGAAGGGGATTTTGTGAATAAAATGAAATGCATCATCCTTAAGAATATAACGATTTACAGTGAGAGAAAAACGATTGAATGTGGGTTTTTAATCGCGAAGGATGGGAAAATCGTTTCCTTTGGTTCTATGGATGATATTAATGACTTAGAGTTTAAGGGTGAGGTCATTGATTTTCATGCCCTGCCGGATTATAAGGTGATACCGGGAATGATCGACATTCATATTCATGGCGTAAATGGCGCCGATACCATGGACGCAACGCAGGAAGCGTTAAAGCGTATGGCTGCAGCTCTTCCTTGGGAAGGGACGACGAGTTTTTTAGCGACCACCATGACACAGGAACCCGAAGCCATCGAGAACGCGTTAATGAATGCCGGTCAGTACATCGATGACCATCAGCCACCGGGAATGGCCGAAATCGTTGGCATTCATTTAGAAGGGCCCTTCGTCAATCCAAAGATGGCAGGGGCGCAGCCAGCGCAATATATGATCGATCCAGATTTACACATCTTTAAAAAGTGGAATGAGTTATCGAATGATCATGTCAAAGTCGTTACGCTTGCACCGGAACAGCCAGGTGGAAGCGAATTAATCCGTTATTTAAAGGAACATGGAATTGTGGCTTCCATTGGCCATTCAGATGCAACATATGACGAAGTGGATCAAGCGATTTCGGATGGTGCAACGCAAGTCACGCATCTGTTTAATCAAATGAAAGGCCTACATCACCGTGAACCGGGAGTTGCCGGAGCTGCCCTTTTGCGTGATGAATTGAAAGCGGAAATGATTATGGATGGCATTCATGTCCGTCCAGAAATCATCAAGCTTGCCTATAAACAAAAGTCAAAAGAAGGGCTCCTATTAATTACTGATTCCATGCGGGCGAAGTGCCTGAAAAACGGAACCTACGATTTAGGGGGCCAAGACGTGACGGTGAAAGATGGGAAGGCGGTTCTTGCGGACGGGACACTGGCAGGAAGTATCCTGAAAATGGGGCAAGCGGTTAAGAACCTCTTATCCTATACAAATTGTCCGCTTGAAGATGCCATTGAAATGGCTGCCCTGAACCCAGCCAAACAGCTTCGACTGGATGATAGAAAAGGAAGCATCAAAGTAGGGAAAGATGCGGACTTAGTCATTTTGAACGAGGAAAATGAAGTGGTCATGACCATCTGTAGAGGAGAAATGGCATATAGCATAATGGAGGTTGAATAATATGGAAATCGTTGAAGCTCAAAACTACGATGAAATGAGCCAGAAAGCAGCACACCTTATTCTGGACAAAGTAAAACGGACACCTTCTCTTGTATTGGGCCTTGCGACTGGAGGAACGCCGGTCGGGACGTATCAACACTTAGTGAAGGATTATCAGGAAAATCAGACCTCCTATCGCCATGTTCATACCGTGAACCTGGACGAATATGTAGGAGTGGAAAAAACTCATCCCACTAGTTACCATACATATATGAAGGACCATCTCTTTAACCATATCGATATCCCAATCCAACAAACTCATTTGCCGGATACCATGGCACCAGACTTACAAGCAGAATGTCAAAGGTATGAAGAGCTCATTGAAAACCTTGGTGGAATAGACCTTCAGCTATTGGGGATTGGGGTGAATGGCCATATTGGATTCAATGAGCCAGGTACACCTTTTGCCTCCACCACGAATGTAGTGGAGCTTACAGCCTCCACAAGAGAAAAAAATGCCTGCTATTTTGATAATCCCTTCGACGTACCCAAACACGCGGTGACGATGGGAATCTCGACGATCATGAAGAGTAAACAAATCGTACTCCTCGTGTCCGGAAAGCAAAAGGCACATATTTTATACAAACTACTATCTGAACCAACCAATGAGCAAGTCCCAGCTTCCATCCTAAAACAGCATAAAAATGTGATGATTATTGCCGATCAGGAAGCCTTGGCGGAACTCAAGCAGAACTGTTAATGGGGTTGTAATGATCTTGGCGAGTCGTATGATAAGGTTAACCTGTTTTTATTGGTTAACCTTTTTTTGTTGAAGATTCTTTTTATCAGCATGGGGTTCAGAATATTAGAAGACAAACAAGAAGTTGAGGGGGCACGAACTTGAATAAGAAAAGAAGAGCCGTACTGTTTCTTTTGTTGGTGTTTTCTATTGGGCTTGTCCTGTATGGACTATCCGGGCAAATTCTGCAGAAAAACAAATTGTATGTGTCTTCCGCTGGGGATGACAAAAACGTCGGAAGTAAGAAAGAACCTTTAAGAACCATACAGAAAGCCGTCGATTTAGCAAAACCGGGTACAACTGTCCATGTTCGAAAAGGAGTCTACAATGAACAAGTCGTCATACGGAAATCAGGCAAAGAAAATGCCCCTATCACCATTAAGGCCTACCCAAAAGAAAAGGCGATCATCGATGGGAGGGGCCTAAAGGTTTCATGGGATGACCAGGGTTTAGTATCGATACATAATCAAAGCTACGTTACCATCGATGGATTGGACATCCAAAATTACAAAACCGAACAAGAGGATTTAGTGCCAATCGGAATATCCGTTAGCGGAAGCGGAAACGGTATCCGTATTTTGCGTACTCATATTCATCATATTGAAACACTTCATGAAAACGGGAATGCCCATGGGATTGCTGTTTATGGCACCGAAGCACCGCAAGCGATTGAAGATATCATCCTTTCAGGCAATACACTAGAAGAGATGAAACTCGGTGCCAGTGAAACGTTGGTGCTGAATGGTAATATATCAAACTTCCAGGTTACAAATAACATCGTCAGGAGAAATGACAATATCGGAATCGATGTTATTGGGTATGAAGGTGTGTCTCCTGTTGAAAAATTTGATCAGGCAAGGAACGGTATCATCCGTAACAACACAGTCTATGAAATATCCAGTTACGGAAATCCAGCCTACGGAAACCAATATGCGGCTGGCGGAATCTATGTCGACGGTGGTAAAGATATCGTTATCGAGAAGAATAGGGTTTATAAAAACGATATAGGAATCGAAGCGGCTAGCGAGCATGAGGGCAAAGTTACACGTTCCATCACCATCCAAAACAATTCGATTTATGAAAATAGAAGTGCGGGCATTGCAATAGGTGGGTATGACAGGAAAAGAGGAAGCACCATAAACAGTACAATTACCGACAACGTCCTGTATAAAAATGATACGGAATTTCAAGAGGGCGGACAAATATTGCTTCAATATCATACAAACCATAATAGAATCGAAAACAACATCATGGTCGCGGGTGATTCCAATCTCCTTATCAGTAACCCTTTCAAGCAAAACAAAGGGAACATACTAGATAACAATGTCTACTACCTGCATGGGGGAGAGAAAGAAACGCGTTGGATATGGAAAACGGAAGATATCATGGGGTTCTCTGCCTTTAAAAAGAGAAGTCTTCAAGACACGAATAGTATGTTTCAGAAGCCGAAGTTCATGAATGAAAGTAAACGTGATTTCCGGCTCAAGTCCAAATAAATTCGGTTAACGGTATAATAGCATCATTTTGGCTTTTCCATTTTTTTGATATATTTAATGTGATAGATTGGCAGGAAATATAGTCAGAGGGAGGAAGGGAATATGAATAATAGAAGGAATTTGCTGTTTTTCTTAGCGTGCATGAGTGCAGTGGTTCTATTCATTACAAGTGTTCAACAGCCAAGTGAAGCGAACGCTGCCAAGGACAACCTGAATCTTAAGAAGCTGGAAGTCGATGAATTCTTTACGAACCATGACGGAACATTCATATTACGTGATCTGAAAAAAGAAAAGACATTTGTCTATAACCAGGAACGTGCGAATCAACGATTTGCACCGCAATCGACTTTTAAAGTGCCAAATTCATTGATTGGGTTGCAAGTTGGAGCTGTAGAAGATGAATATGACATTAAGTATTGGGATGGTGTTGAGCGGGAGATTGAGGCCTGGAACCAAGATCATACGCTTGGGTCTGCGATGAGAAACTCTGTCGTTTGGTATTATCAAGCGATGGCTCGTGACATTGGAGAGAAGCAAATGGAGGAATGGGTTCGTACCATATCTTATGGCAACCAAGATATTAGTGGAGGCATCGACCAGTTCTGGTTAAGCAGTTCACTCGAAATTTCACCAATAGAACAAGTAGACTTTATGGAGAAACTATATAAAGAGAACCTTTCCTTTGATAAGGATGTCATGAAAACCGTGAAACGCATGATGATCCAGAAGGAAGGGGATGACTTTACCCTTTACGGGAAAACAGGGCAAGGGTCAGGTATAGGCTGGTATGTCGGTTTTATCAAAACAGACAATCATGCGTATAGTTTTGCTACGAATATTGCCGGAACAAGCACAGATGCTAAAGCCATCACAATGGACATTTTAAAGAAGTACCACGTAATGACAATGGAATGAAACCAAGAATTAGAGGATAGGATGTTGAAAGAGGCATTTATCCTCTTTTTCATACGAAAAACATGTCTGATGTTAAAATAAGCTTCGCATTAGGGCACTGATCCAAGAAGGATTGACACTCTTTTTTAATGGATTGTTGATTAAAGACTTCCAACTATACTTACAAATACATGATTTGTGCTTCTAATAATCTCTTACATTTAAAATCTGATCACTTCGTTTTCAATTTATGCCCAGTATTGTGCGTCCACTGTATAGGCATAACTACTATTCTGTAATAAATATCAAAAGAAGAAACCCAAAATTCAGTCGCGACTCTTGATTAAATTTCCTGATCATTCAACAACTACACCTGTTCTAGCAGATATAGATATAACGGAGTTGTTTGATGAATTTTTGAATCATCGTGGATTGGAGAATGTAATGCAAATTAAATTATTTCGTTATTTATTATTGAGCTTACTTTCACTCTTATTCTTAACAGGTTGTCCAGGCCCATCTGACTATGATATGGACCTACCTGGAGGATATTCTGTTATAAAAACATCAGCCGACGAAGTCAAGATTGCACCAAAAGTTAGTGAAGGTAGTTGGGGAACCGGCGTCATTCCTGCGAAAGTTACCGAAGTTGCTTGGGATGATAAATATATTATCGCAAAGCAGCTTGGTTTGAAAAATGACGACAACGGCTATCAAATTCCTGATGAAAAGAACGTGAGCTTTTGGATACTGGAAATGATTACAGACGAAGTGACTGGACCTTTAGATGGTAAAAGTTTCACAGAGAAAAAAGCTGAATTTGGAATATCTAATGATATTGTGCTACAAGAAATAGATGACATTAGGGGAGATGGATAGGCGTTCCCTCTTAAAGAAGCTTTTCCGTGTTCCTTCATTTGTTCTGACAATTTTTTCAGTGAATATGATCTGAAAACGAATGACTGAAACCAGGTAGGGAAGAATATCAGCGAGTCTGATTACTTTTTTTAAATGGAGGTATGAACATGAACAATCGTTTTGATGATAAAGTCGTGTTGATTACAGGAGCCGGGTCCGGACTGGGACAGGCTTCTGCCCTGCAAGTGGCCAAAGAAGGGGCGAAACTTTCCTTGGTGGATGTGAAAAGTGATTCTTTGGAAACCACGGAAAAATTGATTCGCGAAGCGGTGCCCAAGGCGGAAGTTCACTTGATTACGGCGGACGTTTCAAAGGAAGGTGATGTGAAGAAGTATGTGGATGAAACGGTGGATCGATTCGGCCGCATCGACAGTTTCTTCAATAACGCCGGGATCGAAGGAAAACAGAACCTGACGGAGGATTATGGAATCGATGAGTTCCGCAGAGTGGTGGGTGTGAACCTGAACGGGGTTTTCTTCGGGATGAAGTATGTACTGGAAATCATGAAAAAGCAGAAATTCGGCACAATTGTCAATACGGCATCTGTCGGTGGAATCCGCGGCGTGGGGAACCAATCAGGCTATGCGGCAAGTAAGCATGGTGTCGTCGGACTGACGCGAAACTCCGGAATCGAGTATGGCCAATACGGCATCAGCATCAAGGCGATTGCCCCGGGTGCGATCATGACGCCGATGGTCGAAGCTTCCTTGAAACAGATGGGTGGCGAGAATTGGGAGGCAGCCGGTAAGGAATTCGTCAGCGTCAACCCGATGAAACGCTTTGGAAAACCGGAAGAGGTCGGGTACTTGGTCGCTTTCCTGCTTTCCGAACAAGCAACCTTCATCAATGCCGCCGTCATCCCAATCGACGGTGGACAGTCGTATAAATATTAAGTAGTAAAAACTGATCTTTTCGCTTAAGCGAAAGGGTCTTTTTTATAGAATTGCTTTCCTTCTATTAATAAGGTATGAATTATTAAAGGGCGATTTCAAATGGGGGACGGGCATGGATACGACAATCCTGTATTATAAAAGATATGAAGGAAAAGCAAAGCCTATTGATTATGTTAATTGGGCTTATCAAAAATTAACGGATGATTCTTCGGTGAACTCATTAAAAATCCTAGCATCCTTTAGAGAACCTCTTAACCAATTCGAGGTAGAAGATTATTTTCAAAGGGTTATAAAAGAATGGGAAATGCCAGTGCCTACGCATGAAGAGTGTGCCAAAGCCTACTTATATCACTTATTAAGACAAATCTTAGGGGAAGATAAACATGTCGCCCATATAGCTTACGAAGTGTATGAAGTGGTTCGCGAACACTTTAATGAGCTGAATGTATGGTATGACATAAGTGAAATGATAGACGAATTTCAGTGTGGGGAAAATAGACTAAGAGAGAACCTAACGTGGGAGCAGTTTCTTTCCATGATCAAGCTTGAAGCAGAGAAACAATTAGAAAATGAATTCTTCCTCCAGTAAAGGGCTATAGACTTACCGAAAGACCATTTTTTGTAGGGAGGATTTCCTTTGTTGGAGGAAACGTAATAAACTTTTTCAATTCTTCCGTCCGAGTGGCATATACATATAAGCGATCTTGTAATGAGAAGGAGGATTGCTTTGGACGGAGTAACGTTATATGATATCTTCTTCATCGTGGCGACAGAAATCATCTTGCTTGCGACAGTGGTGCTTACCTTACTTTGGGTCATCCGGGCACGGAAGGAAAAGGTTCATTTTCTACTTGCATTTATCATTATTGCTTTTCAGCTTGTATGGAATGTCGCATCCAACTATTTCATGATGACCGCGATTTTGATTCCAGGTGTATCGGTGGTTCTGATGCTGACCTGGAGGCTTTTCATCCGGGATGAATACATGAAAAGCCGGTTGTTCAGTGCTGCGCTTCTGCTACAGGGGATCTGGTTTGTTTTGTATATCGTCGTACTGATCGAAAACTGGTTAGGTTTTTAGTCATCGGAAGGCCCTTACATGGTGAGGGTCTTTTCTTTATGGCTTTTTTAGAATGACGGTCGAATTAATGCGTGTATCGGTCGAATTATCGCCGTAGATGGTCGAATTATCTGCTTGAATGGTCGAATTAATCGTATCCGTGGTTGAATTATACCGATTTCAGCTCTGTTTAAGAATCGATTTTACGTGAATTGTGCGCTATACTGAATGAAACTCGTCTTAAAGGAGATTGACCAGCCCGTGTTTAATAGATTAACGAAGAAAACAAAGGTAGCTCTAGTAGCTTCCATCTTATATGTGATTGTACCGACGGATCTCATTCCGGATTTTATAGTAGGTTTCGGACAGGTTGATGACGCAGCTGTACTGCTCTACCTAGGCAAGTGTTTATACACAGATTTGTTTACCAAGAAATCTCGTCCTGACGTCATAAAAGGTTAGTAGATTAATAGGCAAACAGTTACTTAATCGTTTTCATAAAAAAAAGCCATGCTCCCAGCCGGTTAGGCTGGAAGGCATGGCTTTTTCCTTTTACTTTTGAGCGTTAATCCAAAGCTTACCTGTTGCTCTTTGTGTTGTAACATTCCCATAGCTATCTTCGGCTTTTACCTCAACGACGGCACCCGGTGCTTTTACATTCGTTGTGGCGGTGTAGTAGCCGACATAATGTCCTGATGATGTTTCTTTCATTGGTAATTCCGTTGCATTGGTAACGCCTCCTGCATTTGTCAAAGGCATCAAGATGGAGAAATCTGCGGTTAGGCCTGGTTCACTGTCAAATTCGATTTTGACGGATTCCCCATTTTTTAAGACCTTATCCTGATTTGGCACTAAACCAGAGATTTCTGGAGCTGTGAATTTCACATCGATGGAGATGGTTTTAGTGACTGAATTGCCTGCCTTATCTAGAGCGACTACTTTGATTTTATTGATTCCTTCGTCAAGTAGAAGGCGATAAGAGAAGGTGTTATCTTTCACTTCGGCCTTCTTCCCGTTCACTTTAACTGAATCCAGGTTTTCATCCGAGATGGTACCCTTCACGGTTACCGTTTCGCGGTTTACTTTGCTGCCATCAGTTGGTGAAGTAATGGCGAGTGTTGGCTTTTTCGTATCCAATATCACCGTTACAGGAGCGGATGCCTCAGTGGAGCCTTGGTTAGTCCGCGCTTTTGCAGTCAATGTGTTTTCCCCGTTGTTTAATGTGACAGGAACGGAGAAGGTTCCTTCATTCGTAGAATCTGTTGTTGCTACTTTTTCCCCTTTGTTGAAAATATCCACTTTCGTTGTCGGTGCGGATGTACCTTCAACGGTCACTTCTTTTTGATTCGAATAAGAACCATCTTTAGGAGAGGTGATGACAGGTTCTTTTACTTCGTAATCGACCGTTGCCCGAATCATGTAATTTCCTTCTTCAGCTGGGGCTGGTGACCAAGCACCGCTTACACCCTGCCAGCTTCGTCCTGCATTCGGTCCATCTTCATCTGTAGCTAGACCTGGTGCATTCGGATTGGCTTTTGTTTGGGTATAGACCATAAAGAAGTCGCCTTCAACCATGATGCCATGTTCGCTAAGATCAACATGTGTCCATTGACCGTTACGTAAGGCCGTTTCGGTGAAAGGTCCAGCGATTTTCTTGCCAGGTGATCCGTCTGTTCCTGAAGCATCATATACGGAAACTTGGAACTCAGTCCCACCTGGGGTAGGCCATGTTGTATCCCAGAAGCGTAAAAGAGCGCCGGTTACATTGGCCGTTTTATTCCCTGAAGCCAAGGACATTTTCACTGCCCAGCTGTTGCCTGCCGCATTATAGGCACGGGCGTTTTCAGCTGTTCCATCATCATACTTGATTTCATCCGGGTATCCGATGAACGGTTTTAGTTCGATGTTTTTCGTGCTAGTTTCTTCAGAAATCGTCACGGATGCTTCATTGCCGTAATAAGAAGGAGCCATGACTTTTAATGTGTAATTTCCTTCATAAGCAGTTAGTGAGTACTCACCGTCTGCATTTGTCGTTACTGGTTGGATAGCCGCATCCTCTAGAAGGTAAACGGTAGCACCAGAGACGGGTTCACCAGTAACCTTGTTGGTGATGGTACCATTGATTGTTCCTTTAGGGATTTCTTGAAGGGTAAAGTTAGCTGTTGATGTTGCATCCTGCTCGACGTTCACTTGCGCTGTTTGTGAACGATACCCATATGTTTCTGCTTGCATCGTATACGTACCTGTTGCATGTGTAAGTTGGTATGAACCATCTTGTGGGTTTGTATATACAGAACGTCCTGTTTCTAAAACACTTACCTGTGCCTGTAATGGAAGAAGCACTGGTGCAGGTTGTTCTTTTTCAGGTTCTTTTTGTTCTTTTTCCAAAACTGGCTTGATTTTGTCAGGATTAACTTGCGGTTTAGCTGATACCGAAGAGTCAGACTTATTGACGCCTAATCCTGCTTTTGCTTTTGTCGTTGGTAGAATCGAAGTATTGGCCAATTTAACATCATCGATATACCAGCCCGGTTTTTGGACGGAACTATCTGTTGTGACATTAAAGGCGATATAGATTCGTTCTCCAGCATATTCGCTTAGGTTGACTTCTCCGTCGACCCAATTATTGGACTTATCATTGAAACGGGCAGCTTGTACCCAGTTCGTTTCGTCTGTGGAAATGAAGACATGACCGAAATCATAGTTCCTTTCCAGTTCGTACCAGTGCTTGAATTGTAAATAGCTTGTGCCTTCTGGTACATCGACCGGAGGCATGGCCAGGCTCATGTTGGCGCTATTTGCATAGTTTCCAGCCAGGTTTGTAGCATAGACCTTCTGACCGGATGCTGCTGATCCAGGACCGCTTGTCGGAATGCCCCATTCCCAGTTATTGTTTGTCCCGTAAGAAGTCCATCCAGTTGGATTTTCTTCAAAATCCTCTGTATAGCCCACGCTGATTCCAGGCAATAGCTCAGTGGAATAAGCATCGGAAGTAGTGACGGATCCACCAAAATCGGTTGCAATCCATTTATAAGTGACTGTATTTCCAGTCAGATCAGAACCTGGAATCGTGGCTTCGTACGTTCCAGACTTATAATCGCCATTCTTTCTCTCTGCCTTGACTTCAGCCCAGCTTCCGTCCGCTTTTTTGTAGCTGAGTTTAACGGCAGTGACACTTACATTATCTGATACTTCAGCTTGAAGCTTTAGGTTCATTTTTTTATACGAATTTTCTGGTGCTTCATGGGAAATGACGGCTGCTTCTGTGTCATCACCAGACTTGGTTACTTGACCTTCGATTTTACCCAGTCCGCTTACAACGGAAGAGACCGCGTCAAATGCGTTTACTAGGCCATAACCATATGCATGATTAGGCGTTGTCGGGTAATTGCTGTCTGTCAAAGGTGTCGCCGTTGTCAGTAGAATTTCCTCAAGTTGGTCAACGGTTAAGCTGGCATTTACCTGTCTTAATAGAGCAGCGACTGCTGTGACATGAGGGCCAGCCATCGATGTTCCATTCCAGCCACCTTCATAGCCACCACCAGGAACAGCAGACCGGATGTTAACACCAGGCGCGGAAATATCCGGTTTGATTTCTCCGTATGGAGATGGACCCCGTAAAGAGAAATTTCCGACTACGTTGTTAATGTCTGTTGCGCCAGTGGCAAAAGACTCTGGATAGTTCGCTGGGTTAGCTACTGAACCAGCTCCGCCGGGATTCGTTAATGTCGTATTTCCAGCAGAAAATTCAGGGAAGATTTCAGCTGCTTTCCAAGCTTGTACCATTGGACGGTACCACTCGTCAAGGCCAGCTCCGCCTCCCCAAGAGTTATTGACAACATCCGGTGCTTTCTCAGGATGAGGATTACCTGCCGCATCTTTTGGGGCGATTATCCATTCACCGGCTTCCAATAAATCAATATCTGAACCTCCATTTGCAGAAAACGCCTTAACTGCGATGAATTTAGCGCCTGGAGCCACTCCGATTTGATTGGCACCATTTGGCTCAGAGCCTACCATTGTACCGATTGTGTGAGTTCCATGATCTAAATCATCATATGGTGAAGCTTGTCCGCTCACCGCATCAAACCAGTTGTATTCATTGTTTGCGACATCTGGGTTGGCAGGGTTATATCCGCGGTACTTGGTTTTTAATGACGGATGGTTCCATTGGACGCCTGTATCGATAGAAGCAATAACGGTTCCTGCTCCATCAATGCCCATATCCCATACAGCCGGAGCCCCGATTTTTTCGATATTCCACTCAATGGAAGATGTGTCTGCTTTGGTTTTACTTGATTTTGGGATTGTAACAGCTTTAGAAGCGACGGTCTTGCTTGCCGGTTTAATAAGCTGTCTTGTTTCATTCGGCATGATTTTATCTACTTCCGGAAGAATGGCGATTTGCTCCATTACTTCCTTCGTGGCTGTCACGGCAATCGCGTTAACGATATAAAAAGATTGAATATCTTTTGCATTGCCGGCTTTTTCTTGCTTTTCTAAGTAGTTCTTGATATCGACTTGTGTTTCAAGAGCAGTAGCGCGAAGCTCCGAGACCACACTCGAACGTTTAAGTAACTTTGCATTATTTGCAGATAGTTTTTGTGATTTTGCTGTTTTGGCAGCTTTTGAGGATACGTCCTTGGTGTCTACTTGTTTTTTGAGTTTAACGAGAAAGGTTACCTTTTCATCTTTTTCAAACTGTTTTAAGACCTTAGAGGCCACTTTCTTTTGATTCTTTCCCGCTAATTCATCTTTAGCAGAGGTGTGGAGTTTGTTTGTAGATGCAGCGATGGAGTTTGTTGGAATGATCAGTGATCCAATAAGCATGATGACAAATGCTATTGCTAACCACTTCGTCCTTCGTTTCTTTCGCAAGTCAATTCCCCCTTATTCTATTTTCAAAGAACAGCACCTTTGGCCAATCTAACAGGTACATTGCACCTCCATTCTTTTTAGTTGGCCAGTATGTAGAACACAGATGTTCCCATAATGATAGCAAACGGATGAATGAGAAAAATGTCGTATTATAGGGCGATAAACTCGAATCAGCCAAAATGAATAGTTTGTAGGAACACCAATTATGGGAAAATAAGGATTAATACCTTCTCCTTTTCACGTAATGGTGGTAAATTATAGAAAAAACATGCTAATTTACGAGTGTCTAAAGAACTTTCCTTATATGGGATATTGAAAAATGGTAAATAAATACTGTTTATCGCAAGTGGAGAGGTGGGTTTCAATGAAAAACTCCCCATCATAAAAAATGGGGAGTTCATATAGAGTATTAAGCAGTTGCATCCAACTTTTTAAGAATAATAGAAGCGTTCCTGCTGCGCCCCCTGTTCCAGTCGGAAGAGTGATAGACGAATTTGTGACGTTTCGTAGGGTGAGAACATCCCCATCAGCTAAGGTGACCAGAGCCTGGCCGGTAATTTCCTGGCTACCTGAACCGGATCCATAAACGGAACCTGGAACCAATGCGCCATTTAAAGTTAAACCGAATTGGCTAGTTTGTTGAGGCGTTACTGAGAAAGTAACTTCGTAGGTTCCTGGTGTGGTAACGGTTATATCGGGTGAACCTGCTGTATGCGTAATACCCGGTGTAATTGTTCCATTTGTATCAAAAGTAACATCCGTTCCGGCAGCCACTGTTTGAGCTGTTGTGTTGTAAATAAATCCGAACTCTGCTAAACCAGTACCACAGTGATTCCAGTAGGTTCAGTAGCACCCATTGGTCCTACAAAGTTATTGGGATGGGTACATGACATGAAATATGCATTTTTTTATAAATGACCCTTAAACTTCTAGATTTTTTGTTCGTTTGGCACAGGGCCATCTTGGGTACTAACTTATAAAAAGAAGAAAAGAGGAAGGTCCATGTGGAACGCAGTCTTATGGGGTGGAGTTTCAGGTTCGGCCGTTTTGCTTGGGGCGCTTATGGCTTTATTTGTTCCAATTAAAAAGAAAGCGATCGGTTACATCATGGCATTTGGGACGGGCGTTTTAATCGGGGCAGCCGCCTATGAGCTTTTAGGCGATTCCGTTCGGGATGGGGGGATCATGGCGACGTCCATAGGTTTCATAGCAGGTGCAGCAGTGTTTACCGGTTTGGATTTTCTTGTTTCCAAAAAGGGTGCATCTAAAAGGAAACGCTCCAATCATGCTTCTACAAAGGAAGCTGGGTTGGCCATCTTTATTGGGACCGTGATGGATGCGATACCGGAGTCGATCATGATCGGCGCCAGCTTGATCAGCGGCGGGGCGGTCAGTTGGTTGCTCGTCATCGCCATTTTTATCAGCAACATTCCAGAAGGACTTTCCAGTACGACGGGGTTAGTGAATAGCCACTATTCGAAGAAGAAAATCATGGCTCTCTGGTTTTCCGTATTGATCATTTCGGCCATGTCGTCACTGGGGGGCTATCTCTTCCTCGATCAAGCATCGGAAGCGATGATGGCAGGAATGGCAGCCTTTGCAGGTGGAGGAATCATTGCCATGGTTGCGTCCACCATGATGCCTGAAGCGTATGAAGACTCAGGTCCAATCACTGGAATCTTCGCTTCAGCGGGGCTACTCGTTTCACTGGTTCTGGATTCGATGTGAGTGTAATAGAATGCGTTTAATAAAATGGATAAGCGTATCCGTACTATTTTAGTTGTCATCAGCTCATTTAAAACAGCCACCTCCAGAAAGGAAGTGGCTGTTTTGTTATGGAAGAAACGTCCCTGTTCTACGTTCTCTTATTTATGTTCAAGTCCATCTAGCACAAGATTAGTTTAAAAAATCCTTTTTATATCGAAAAGCTAGATATATTCCGGAAGCGATGAAAGCCAAAGAATATTTAAATAAGAAGAAAATTTGCCACATATATTCTTTCGGGAAGATGATGTCGCATAAAATTATTCCATATAGCATAATGAGGGCGCCTTTTAAAGATATTTGAATGGTCCTTTCGTCAACCGCACCCATTTTTTTATAGAATACATAGATGAGGATCACTCCGACTATAAGCAATACAAAGCTGATACCAATAAGCATATTCCAATTGCCAGTTGATTCATCTGTCCAGGTTTTTAAAGGATAAAAGACTGAATTTGATAGTTCTTCAATTTTCATTTTGTTCACTCCCTTTCACATAAATAAAGATATCGTTTACCTCTACGTTAAAGAAATCAGCTATTCGAAAAGCTAAAACAAGAGAAGGTGAGTAATTATTCTTTTCCATCACATAAATGGTTTGTTTGGATACTCCCACAGCGGCAGCCAATTCTTTTTGAGACAATCTTTTTAAAACCCGATGTTCATATACTTTATTTTCAACATAATCCTCAACTGCTTTCTTCAAAGTCGTCACCTTCCTCTTTTACCATAATCTTACAGTACATTATTCTTATAGAAAAGTAAAGTAAACTTATACAAAAGATAAATATTATTATGCAATTTAAGATATAAAAAGTAAAAACGCTCGGAGATCCCAAGGGTTTTTCGAGTGTTTATCTGTGTATCAAAAAATACATTTATTGGACAGGTTGAAACTATCTTTCAGATTATCCGTATAGCTTATTATCAAAACAAGGGGGATAGCATATGTACGATGTTGATGTTGGTGGAGGGGATTGGCTTTTCTCAGCGGCACCAGTATTTATAGGGATTATTTTTGTTATCATTCTCATACTATTCATAGTGAATGTATTCAATGGCCTTAGCCAGTGGAAGGAAAACGAAGAATTGCCTCGTTTATCTGTTCCGGCACATGTCATAAGCAAACGGACGAATGTCACAAGGCATGATCATCTCCATGATACCCATGTCCATTCGCATTCTTCCTCTACGACCTACTTTATTACATGTGAATTTGACAGTGGTGATCGAACGGAATTTCGTATTTCAGGCAAGGAGTTTGGTTTGCTTGCTGAAGGAGATATCGGCACGTTAACCTTCCAGGGAACAAGATTTATAGACTTTTCCAGGAAAAAGCAGACGGAAGAAAACTTACATTGAATTCAATGGATCGGGAGATGAGGAATCATGAGTGAAAAAGGATGTATAAAATGCGGTAGTGATGATGCGGCTAAGAAGGACGTGGCAATGACGGGAACAGGATTGTCAAAGATGTTCGATGTCCAAAATAATCAATTTACGGTTGTGTATTGCAAGAAGTGCGGGTATTCGGAGTTTTATAATAGGCAATCGTCAACAGGAAGTAACCTGCTCGATTTATTCTTTGGTTGATCTTTGGAAGAGAAGGGACTGTCCCAAAAGGCGGGAATGTCGATCACAACATTTCTGCCTTTTTTCTTTTGCGTTTTTTCACTTGAAAAAGGGACTTTTGAAAAGGCTACTTGTTTGGTATGTTTTAAGAGTTCTATCCGATATTCATTATTTTAAGAAAGCATTTAATTCACTTTGCCCATTGCTCTATAAAGGCTGACAATCGCTAAACGAGTTAATTGTAAGGCCATGTAATGAGGGCTGTAAATCATGTTTTTTTCCACCCATACCTTTGTGATTCCTATGATGGATGAACTACTATAATCAAGCAATATATCTAAGGGGACCAATAATCTTTGTTCCTTACTCATGTTTGAAATGCGAAGGTAAAGGTTCTCCCTAATCACTTTATATAGGTTTTGAAGAAATTCTTCGGATTTTATTTTAGTGAACATGGTGTGGTAGAACTTTTGATTTATAGCTATATTTTCAAAGAAAGACTCATAGTAGGGATCAGCCATTTCAAGGTTAGATTGGTCATTTCCATGATTATCCATTGAATTCACCAAGGATTCTTTTAATTCTGATAATTTTTCTTGGACCGTTTTATCTAGCCAATCATATTTGTCTTGATAATGTGCATAAAACGTAGAACGGCTGATATTGGCTTGATTGGTGATGTCCTTGACAGATATTCGTGAAAATTCCTTTTCGGATAGTAGAGAAATAACGGTTTCATAGATGACTTCACGAGTCCGGATGATTCGACGATCTGTAATCGGTTGATGGCTTTCCATTTTTTCCTCCTAAAGATTGAAAGTAGAACGTAAAGTGATTATCGTTTGTTGACGCCTCTATGCTTTTATTGTATCAATGTTGTATTAATATAATAGACCATCAATTCATATATAATCAATAGGAATTGTTATATTTGTGATTGGAGCAGGGACCAGAACGGATGGAACATGAAAAATACAATATAAATCATAATGTGGTTTTACTTTACTCAATCGAACATTTCGTTGTTCACTGTCCTCTAAACGTCAAAAACGCCTTAATTGTTTGTTGCAACGGAGTGGAGTCTTGCTATAATAAATATCAAATTCCGATTTTATTCATGTGATTTATGGGTGTATGTTAGAACTTGTCTAATTTTATATGTCGACTGGACTACCAGAGACTTTTATGTAAGCTTGAATCCCCTGATTTTAAGCAAACAATAAAGGTGTCTGGTTTTTTGTATGCTTACGGTTTGATTGAATTTGGATGAAAAGAGGTTCGTAAGTGCTGAGCAGAGGAGATCGCTTTATTCAAAGCTTGAATGATGAACGTAGCGTATTACTTGAAGGGGAAAAGTTAACCGATTTGGCCGGGCATCCCGCGTTTAAAGGAACGCTCGAAACCATTACACATCTCTTTAATATGCTCGATGATCCCAAAGAAAGAGACAACGTTGGGTTTAAATTGCCTGATAGAGAGTCATATGCACATAGTTCATTTTTAGTCCCCTATACACAAGAAGATTTACAAAAGCGTAGCCGGGCCTTTCATTATTGGTCTAAAGAGACTCATGGCATGATGAGCAGGTTGTCTGATTATGCACGATCCATGATTACGGGATGGTATGCGGCCAGGAAGCAATTGGGTGTTCTTGATCCCCATTTTGAATCGAAGATCACAGCTTACTATACAGAGGCAAGGGATCATGATTTGTTCTTAACAACTGCCATTGTCGATCCGCAAATTGATCGCTCGAGTGGTCTGGAGGATGTCAGAGTGGCAGACAGGTTTCTCCATATTGTTAGAGAAACAAGTGATGGAATGATTGTGCGCGGTGCAAAAATGATTGCGACGGGTGCTCCCTATGCCCATGATTTTATCATCTCGTCCTTTCTGAAATTCAAACCGGAACAGACCAAACACGCACATGTTCTGATTGTTCCAGCAAACTCCAAGGGTCTTCATATTGTTTGTCGCGAATCCTTTGCTGATCTGAGGAAAAGCGACCATATTTTAAGTGCTAGATATGACGAAATGGACTCCGTGCTATTTTTCGATGATGTCTTCATTCCTTGGGAAAGGGTCTTGCTTCATGGCAATTCAGAGAATGTATTAGCACTTCGAGCCAACGAAACGGCTAATTCCCTTGCTTTTCATCAGAATATTGTTCGGTACGTGGCAAAGCTGGAATTCGTGACGGGGGTGGCCTTTGCGGTAGCGGAGGCAATAGGTGTGAATGAATATTTGCATGTGCAGGAAAAACTTGGTGAGCTGCTTACCCAGATTGATACCATGAAAGCACTCGTGATTGCCTCAGAAGTTCAAGCTAAGCCGGATGAGGCGGGAGTGCTAGTACCAAACCTATCCTATATCCATACAGCTCGAAACATCGGAACCCGTTTTTACCCGAGGGCCATCGAGATTTTACAACAAATAGGCGGTGGGGGATTTGTTCAGGTTCCCTCCAGGTTCGAAGATTTCTTTGGAGTGATTTCAAACCACATGCAACACTACTTTGAAGGAAAGACGGTCAGTGCGGAGAAAAAAGTACAGTTATTTAAACTGGCCTGGGATTTAATTGGGAGTCCTTTAGGGTCCCGGCATGAACTGTATGAACGATTCTATGCGGGAGATCCCGTTCGTGCTTTTGCCAGTCAGTATAGTGAAGCAGACCACGCTTCCTTCACGGAGCCGATTTGGCGGTTATTATGGGAAACAAGTAAGTAGGGGGAAGTAAGCTAAAGAGATTGAACCCGTCCATCATAGTCTTGCTAGTAAACGTTCTAAACCAACAATGATTAAGGAGCATTCAGTATGAATGATGAGAAATTAAGCATATTCGAACTTTCTGAACATCCCCTACAAAAGAGAAATCTGGAAAAAAGCGAGTATCTTAACCTACCGGATATCGAGTTTTTTCTATTGTGTCAGCAGCAATATAGGGTGAATAAAGGGGTGTATAACACGATAGATAAATGGTTTCATCATGATGGAATCGTTAATATTATTCACCGTCGAATCTATCTTCTAGCCTTTTTGGACTTTGTATCAGAAGAGAATGCGAAAGATGACCGCCATAAATATATACGATTCGGGAATGGCGGATTAACTAAAAAGCTCAACGAATTTATGAAGGAAACGGAAACCAATAAATATATGATTTAAATCTGGTCCATTTGAAGGAGGATCCTCATTCATGAATATAGCTGAAAAAGGAACAGAACTGGATTATCTTAAAATCGCCCAATCATTAGCAAATGAATTCGCAAAAACTGCCGTTCAACGAGATAAACAAGGTGGAACGGCAAAAGTGGAACGTGATTTACTTCGCAAAAGTGGATTACTCTCTCTTAACGTTCCCAAGCATTTGGGGGGACATGGTGAGAACTGGGAAACCATTTTTCGAATAACCCGTGAACTGGCTAAAGTCGATGGCTCGATGGCTCATTTATTCGGTTACCACTTTTTGTGCCTGACGTCGGTTCATTTATACGGAACTGAACAGCAGAAGGAAAAGCTTTATAGAGAAACAGCCGAACATGATTGGTTCTGGGGCAATGCCTTTAATCCACGTGACGAGGGGTTAGTAGTAAGACAAGAAGGGAATTCATTGCGATTGAATGGAAAGAAATTCTTTTGTTCCGGTGCCACAGACTCGGACCGACTGCTTATCTCAGCCAAAAGCCCGGAACATGAACGGCCTGTTATTGCCGTTATTCCGACTAAACGAACAGGCATAGTTGTCGGGGGCGATTGGGATAGCTTCGGTCAACGTCAAACAGATAGCGGAACCGTTATGTTCAATGATGTGCGGTTAGAAAAAGAGGAAGTACTGAGTTTTTACGAACACCATCAGGATGGCTTCTTTCCCACTTTACGAACACATATTGCTCAGACGATTTTAGTTCAGGTTCTCCTTGGTGTGACGGAAGGAGCGTTTGAAGAAGCCAAAAAGTACACCAGAAGCGTTTCTCGCCCTTGGTTGACTTCCGGTGTTGAGCAAGCAACTCTTGACCCCTATACCATTCGTCACTATGGGGACTTCTTCATACAGATAAAAGCTTCTGAAGCATTGGCTCAAAATGCGGTAGTGGCATTACAAGAAGCGTGGGACAATGAGTGGTCACTAACAGAACAGGAGCGAGGTGAATGTGGGATCATGATTGCAACGGCTAAGGCTTCCGTTGCAAAAACGGCATTAGAGGTGACAAGTCGCATGTTTGAGGTCATGGGAGCAAGGGCCACTTCAGCACAGTATGGATTTGACCGATTTTGGCGTAATGTAAGGACGCACACCTTGCATGATCCGATTGAATACAAAGTTCGGGATCTCGGAAACTGGGCTTTAAATGGTCAGGTACCTGAGATTACCCCCTATTCTTAAATAGTATGTAACAACTGCTTTTTAAAGAATTTACTGAAGCGTCTACCAAAAGAAGAAACAGTAAAACCAGTTAAATAAAACTTGATTTTAGAGAAAGAGGTTGATTAATAAATGGAAATCTTTTGGTTTATCCCTACAAACGGTGACTTTCGTCAATTAAATAATAGTGAAGGCGCTCGTCCTGCCACATATAACTATTGTAAGCAAATTGCAGAAGCGGTTGATGATCTAGGCTATACAGGGGTGTTAATTCCAACAGGAAAAACATGCGAAGAAGGATTCATTGTGGCGTCTACACTTGTACCTGTAACAAAAAATCTAAAATACCTTGTAGCTGTACGCCCAGGTTTAATGTCACCAAGCTTTGCCGCACGTATGTCTGCCACATTAGATCGGTTTTCTGATGGTCGGTTGTTAATTAATGTGGTAGCGGGGGGCGATCCTGTAGAAATGGCAGGAGAAGGTGTCTTTTTAGATCATGATGAACGGTATGAGCTAACTGATGAGTTTTTAACCATTTGGCGACAATTACTTGCAGAAGAAGAAGAGGTAGGCTTCAAAGGTGACCATTTACGAATTGAAGGGGGACAATTACCATACCCTACGGTGCAAAAACCATATCCGCCCCTTTATTTTGGAGGATCTTCGCCCGTTGCCATGGATGTGGCAGCAGAACATGTTGATGTCTATTTAACATGGGGAGAGCCACCAGCTCAAGTGGAGAAAAAAATCAATAAAATGCGTGAACTTGCAGCTAAGCAAGGAAGAACATTGAAATTCGGAATAAGACTTCATGTGATTGTTCGTCCAACAGAAGAGGAAGCATGGGAAGCTGCGAATAAGCTTATTGAACACGTGGATGACGAAACCATTGCACAAGCACAAAAAGTATTTAAGCGGATGGATTCGGAAGGTCAACGTTTGATGACGAGCCTACATGAAGGAGACCGAGACCGATTAGAAGTAAGCCCTAATCTATGGGCAGGAGTGGGATTAGTGCGAACAGGTGCCGGCACGGCTCTTGTAGGAGATCCGGATACGGTAGCGGCGCGTATGAAGGAATATGCTGATTTAGGCATCGAAACCTTTATTTTATCAGGCTACCCGCATTTAGAAGAAGCCTATACCGTATCGGAATTATTATTCCCTAGGTTGCCAATTGAAAGGAAGGATACTTCTAATCAAAAAACATTCCTTAGTCCATTCGGCGGTGACATCAAGCCGGCTGCTGTTAAATAACTATTCTTTGGAAGAAAGAATCTCCATTGATGTTCTTACTAGGTTCATAACATTTACACTACATCACTTTTTAATAGTGCCCACTGGACGACCAGAGGCTCGTATCGATTCCTTTCCTTTGGGATGTTGATAGGGCCTTTTGATTTCTGAATATAAAGGAGGAAAAAGGATGAGTTTACAATTTGCTTATTGGGCTCCAAATGTTAGCGGGGGCTTAGTCGTTTCTCAGATCCCACAAAAAACAGGTTGGTCTTTTGAAGATAATAAACGCTACGCTCAAATGGCTGAAGAAATTGGTTTTGATTATGTGCTATTGCAAACAAGGTTTTTCGCAAGTTACGGGGCTGAGAACCAATTAGAAGCAGCTACTCTTGCTTCAGCTCTTGCCGCTGTGACGAACAAACTGAACATCATAACGGCTGTGTTGCCTGGTTTATGGCACCCAGGTGTAATGGCAAAAATCATCTCGACGATTGACCATATTAGTAACGGGCGTGTGTCTGTCAATATCGTCAGCGGCTGGTTTAAAGGGGAATTCCATGGCTATGGAGAACCATGGTTGGATCATGACGAACGGTATCGTCGTTCTGAAGAATTTATCGAGGTTCTCAAGGAAATGTGGACACAAGAAAAGGCTAATTATCGAGGCGACTTTTACCGATTGAACGACACGCCCTTAAAACCAAAACCTATTAACCCTCCGAAAATCTTTCAAGGAGGAAATTCTCGAGCTGCCAAAGAAATGGCCGGACGCGTATCGGATGTCTATTTCATGAATGGCGGAACCCTTGAAAAAATAAAAGAACAAATTGAGGAAGTAAAGGCGCTAAGAAAGGCGAATGGTGAAGGCGACATCCAGTTTGGCGTGAATGGTTTTGTCATTGTCCGCGATACAGAAGAAGAGGCAAAACAAGTGTTGCGGGATATTGTCGAAAATGCGGATCGAGAAGCGGTGGAAGGGTTTAGAAAATCAGTCAAAACCGCAGGGGCAGCTTCTCCCGATGGAAAAGGAATGTGGGCTGAATCCACCTTTGAAGACATTGTCCAATATAATGACGGATTTAAGACAGGACTAATCGGAACAGCTGAACAAGTAGCGGACCGGATTATGGAACTGAAAAAAATCGGTGTGGATATCGTGCTGACAGGATTTCTTCACTATGAAGAAGACTTGAGAGCGTTCGGTGAAAAGGTCATTCCAATGGTCAGAGAAAAAGAATTGGTATTTGCTTGAGAATAGCTAGACTATTCTGCTCTTCAAAATTAAGTCGAGTGGTCGAATTAGTGGCTGGGCGTGGTTGAATAATCAGCTTGCATGGTTGAATTAAACCGATTCGTGGTCGAATTAATTGGTACATAATGAATCCATTTTGATCAATCGAAATGGATTCATTTTATTTATCATTTTACTAAGCCCCTAGTTTAAGAAAGATTCAAAGGATGATACCTGAAAAAGCTCCTTTTAACACTTCTTTTTCATGTTGATTCTTACATGAGAACAAGGCCATAAGGGCTGTTCGATTATTTTCTTGCCTTTCATATTGATCGATTTGAACTTCACACATTATTGTATCCCCCGTAAATACAGGTCGTATAAACTCAAAATTCATGGTGCGAGCCAGTACGTTATGGTCCCCACCTACTTTTGTTGGTAAGGTAGCCGTTAATAACCCTTGAATGACAAGCCTCCCCTGTTCATCTGGGGTTATGTGATGATTCCCTTCATCCCCCGAAATCTCCGTGAATAATTCAACATCCCTCACTGTAAACGTCCGTTCAAACGTAATGATATCTCCTACTTGTAAAGACATATAAATCTCCTCCGGAAAGTTTTTTTGATAGAATATCTCTTTTTGAATTTCCTTTCTTGTTATATCGTTAAGGAATATATTCGGGGTGAAAAATACAAATCCCTTCTTCCACTGCCTTGCCGTTCATGACCAGTACGATGAAGGTAAGTAAGGAAGGAGATATCAGGCATGGTACAGAATATATATGAATATAGAAAATTAAAGGTACTAGGGGGAAATGCAATGGTGTACAAGGAAAGCGGATTAATGATTAGGCCAATTATTGAGGAAGATTTACATACACTATGGGAGTTAATGTATAAAGATGAATTTCCTGAGTGGAAAAAGTGGGATGCCCCTTACTTTGAACATAAGCACATACCATTTGATGAATTTGTATCCAAAAAAGAAAGGTATGTGGATCAAGATAATCGCTGGGCGATTGAGGTAAATGGAAAGGTGGTTGGAACGGTGAGTTATTATTGGGAGCACGAATCCTCTTATTGGCTTGAAATGGGAATAGCCATTTACACTCCAAATTTATGGAGTGGTGGATACGGATCTAAAGCTCTTCGTCTATGGATAGAACACTTGTTTCATACCTTACCATTGGTACGCGTAGGTTTTACGACTTGGTCAGGGAATGAACGTATGATTAAACTCGGAGAAAAACTAGGAATGACAATGGAAGCAAGACTAAGAAAATGTCGGTTGTATAATGGGGAATTTTACGACTCTATCCGAATGGGGATTTTAAGAGAAGAATGGGAAGCGAAATCCTTGTGTTACTAATGGGTCAGGGTAGCAGAATAAAAATATGGAACATATATGATGTAATTCAATTTATTTAAAAAAATTCGGGAATTTTGAGGGGACCTTATGACGAAGTTAAAAGAACTTTTAATGCTTGATCGTACATACTTTGAAACTTTTTCAAAACGAATGGATACTTCGTGGGGAACGTTATTTTATAATGAAAACCAACCAAATTATTATGACTCAAATCACGCACACATAATTGAAAAGTGTTTAAATCCACAGTCAGTTGTCGAAGAAGTTATCAATTATTATCAATCTAAAAAAATCATACCAAGGTTTTATATCTATAATATAGAAAGCCAACAAAATCTCATCAATGAGTTAAAAATAAGAAGGTTTAGATATGAAGAATTGGCTAGTCCTATTCAATTGTGGAATAACCAAGTGGTTAACATTCGGAAGAGTACTAGAATTATTGTTGAAATCGTTACAGATGAAAATTATCAAGAAGCTTTAGATGTAGAAAGTAGTATTAAAGAGTTCGGAGGAAAAGAATCAATTGAGAAGGTTTTTAAAGAACAATTCAATCATCCTTCTTTTACACATTATCTTCTTCGGTACGATGGGAACGCCTGTTCAACTGCTTGCATTTTTGAAGATGGAGCACAAGCTCGAATGGAAAGTGTAGCTACAATGGAGGGATTTAGAGGGAAGGGCCTGATAGGTGAGTTGATACAATTTTTACAAAAAGAAGTGAAAAAGAGAGGACTAAAAGAGCTTTGGGTTTTCCCAATAAATGAATCAATAGAAAAAGTGTATGAGAAGTATGGATTTCAAACAGTGGCTAAATTAACAATGGGACACGCATTTCTAAGTGGCAAAAGTATTAGTGAGATTCGTGGATAAGGTTATTTTTTTATTTTAGCCGGAGTCGCTTCCATTTTAAATATGTGTGAGGAAAGCAAAATGGTTAAATCTGTGATATAGTGATTCATTTCGGCGTGTCAAAACCAAATTATAGGATTGTTCAGAGGTTTAGAATTGCATAAAAAAACCTCGGTATGAGGTAAATTTCATGGGTTACTAGGATCTGAAGAAAACTCATCTACTGTGGCTATGTCGTTGTCTAGATACCTTACAAAGTTTAATGGACAGGATGGTACACATATAATCTAAGGTGGGGAAACTAGTCCCATCACAATCAAGGGGAGGGAACTAAATGAAACAAAATGTTCACCTCTATTTGAAAACCTCTAGTACCTGCTTGTAGGGGAAATGACGACCTCTTAAGATCTCTTGCAAGCTCGGTACATTTCTTAAGGGGGTTTTCAAAGTGAACAAACGTACAAAAGCTTATTACCGGTATCAAAGGAACAAATCGATCCAACGTAAACTAAATATTATTAAGAATGTTTGGGATTACGATGAGCATGCAGACATAAAACATCCTTATATTTTACATCCAGGTAAGTTATCTAAAGGGAAATTAAATTGTTCCTGTAAGATGTGCAAGTTTGAGAAACATTATGATATCCCGAAGAAGCAGACAAAGTCTAAATTGGATTTAATGACGATGGAAGTTAGGGAGTATCTTGAGGGTGAATTTTAATTTAATTTCAAATTGAATGGAAGGCATCCTTATAGGGTGCTTTTTTTGTTGATAAAATATGTCCAAGATATATTAATAAGGGTAATAAGTAGCTATCTAATAGACAGAATTGGCTTAAATTATAATCCATCAAACAGGATGTTTGAGAATAAATGAATTCTCATTTAGTATGACTATACAGGGTTATTTTGTAATAATTAACGGCTTTGGAAGTTCATACTAAAGGAGAGGTGTTTGTTGGATAATCATTCTTTTCAAGAAGTTATACGCAGTCGAAGATCTATACGTCAATTTCTTTCTACACCAGTGGAAGAAGAAGTTCTTCGTGAAATTCTAGAGGATGCCCAAGCTACCCCATCGAATTGCAATACTCAGCCCTGGGACGTTCATATCGTTTCTGGTGCAAAGAAAGAGGAATTGAAGAAAGCCCTCTTAAATACGAGCGAACAAGGGCAAGCCACGCCCGATTTTACATTTGATTTACATCACTATTATGGACGTTATGCTGAACGACAAATAGAACAGGCCCAAACATTCTATGGGGAATTGCAGATAGCTAGGGAGGATCACGAAGCCCGTCAAAAGGAAGTCATGCGAAATCTATCATTCTTCGATGCACCGCATGTTGCGTTCCTATTCATGCCTTCATTTGGAGATAATGTGCGTGTCGCTTCTGATATTGGCATGTATGCTCAGTCGTTCCTTTTATCACTGACTGCACGCGGGATAGGAAGTGTTCCTCAGACAATCTTGGGCTTTCACGCTGACACGGTTCGCCAAGTACTTGGCATTTCCTTTGGTTATCCTGATCAAGAAGCAAAAGTAAATAGTTTTCGTGTGGGACGTGACCCCATCGAATCCAATGTAACCTTGCATAACTAGACTAACGAGAAAGGGCGTAATCAACGATTAAGTGGATTACGCCCTTTTTATAGTGAGTAGGAAATTAATCGTTTCTTGAAGAAGGAGAACTTAGCTCCCTTTCCCTACATAACCCCATCCGTTTTCATCTCCAATACCTTCAATAACTCTTTCACTGCAAACGAGTGATAGGACCCTTTCTTTGTAATAATCCCGAGTTTCCAAAGGAGTGTGGCGTTTTCAATCGGGATGATTTTAACATCACTGTTGGTTTGCTTTTCATATATCAATTTGGGTAATAATGCAATGCCCAGCCTGGATGAGACCAATTCGACGATTAAGTCCCATTGTGAACTTTGGTACGAGATGATGGGGCTGAATCCCTTTTCTTCGCATGCTTGTATCACATAGTCGTGCAAAGTGAAGTCCTTCGTAAATAAGATGAACTTTTCTTCTTTTAGTTCAGTCAAGGAGACGGATGATTGATGTGCGAGCGGATGGTCGTCGTGGACAAATAAAACGAATTCATCCTGAATGAACGGGTAGATGTCGAATTTTGCCTCATTCGCTGGCATGACAATGAGGCCAAGGTCAATTCGTCCATCTTCGACAAGCTGACCAATCAACTTGGCGCCAAGTTCAACTAATTCAATTGAGACATTCGGATGTTGTTGGTGAAAACGACGGGCGATTCCCGGAAAGAAAAGGGTACCGATCAGAGGGGGCATCCCGATTTTAATTTCCCCTGTCGCAATGTCTTTGAGGTCATCTAATAGGACGTCCAATTCTGACAAGGCCTGTAGCGCTTTTTGACCTTGCTGATAGACGATCCGTCCAGCATCGGTCAAGCGGAGGTGCCTTGTAGATCGATCGAACAGTTCAACATGAAGCTCCTGTTCAAGCTTTTTGATGGCTTTGCTAAGTGAGGGTTGTGACAAGTAGGAATGGGCGGCAGCTTTTGTAAAACTGTTATGGTTCGCAACCTCGATAAAAGATTGTAAGTCTCGTAGTTCCATGCGTTTTATCTCCTATTTATTCTTTATTTTCATACAATATATTCTATTTATGTATTTTACTTATAGGAGATATAAATGTAAACTTTAAACAATAATACTATTCAGAATATTTATGATACTAAAGGGGGCGAACATATGAAAAAAGGAAAAGTGATGCATTCATTTTTGGAAGCGGTTTCAGATATTAAGGACGGTTCCACTATAATCGTTGGCGGTTTTGGGTTGTCAGGCATCCCGGAGTATGCCATACAGGCGCTAAAGGAACAAGGTACCAAAGATTTGACGGTTGTCAGTAACAATTGTGGCGTCGATGACTGGGGTCTGGGCCTGTTGCTTCAGAATAAGCAGATAAAAAAGATGGTGTCATCTTACGTGGGGGAAAATAAAATATTTGAACAGCAATACTTGAGTAAGGAACTCGAAGTCGAATTAACGCCTCAAGGTACACTGGCGGAGCGAATCCGGGCTGGTGGGGCAGGAATCCCTGGTTTTTATACAGCGACGGGCGTCGGTACACCTATAGAAGAAGGAAAGGAAACGAAGGTGTTCGACGGCAAGAAGTATCTATTGGAAAGAGGAATTGTTGGGGACTTTGCCCTTGTAAAAGCGTGGAAAGCCGATACGCTTGGGAATCTTGTATACCGTAAGACAGCAAGGAATTTTAATCCACTTGCGGCGATGGCCGGGAAAATCACGATTGCGGAGGTAGAAGAAATCGTCGAACCAGGTGAATTGGATCCCGATGAAATTCATACACCAGGCATTTATGTACAGCGGATCTTGCTTGGATCCAATTATCAAAAACGAATCGAACGACGGACGGTTGCACAAGGATAAAATTTAAAGGGAATGGGGTGTCTGATGATGAAGGATACACGTATGGTCATCGTAAAAAGGGCGGTTAGGGAAATTGAAGACGGCATGAATGTCAATCTGGGCATTGGTATGCCGACACTTATTGCCAATGAGATCCCGGATGATTTCAATGTTTTGCTTCAATCGGAGAATGGCTTGCTTGGCATTGGTCCGTATCCACGGGAAGAGGAGATAGATCCGGATTTGATCAATGCGGGGAAAGAAACGGTCACGGCCGTTCCGGGATCGGCCTTTTTTGATAGCGCAGAATCGTTCGCCATGATTCGCGGCGGCCATATCGATCTTGCCATTCTTGGGGGAATGGAAGTGTCCGAGACGGGGGACTTGGCCAACTGGATGATACCAGGGAAAATGGTGAAAGGAATGGGTGGTGCGATGGACCTCGTTAACGGGGCTAAGCGGGTGGTCGTAATTATGGAACATGTGAACAAACATGGAGAGTCGAAAATCAAAAAAACATGTTCGCTGCCATTGACTGGTCAAAAAGTTGTGCATCGTTTAATCACCGATCTAGCCGTGTTTGATTTTACCCCTGAAGGAATGGTGCTAATTGAGACGCAAGGAGATGTTTCCATAGAAGAAGTGAAAGAAAAGACGGAAGCCCATTTTTCTGTGGCGCCTGAATGTTTAGCTAAAAACTAAAAGTGTGGACTTGTGTCTAATCCTAATTTTCTCTTTGCATGTTGAAGGGGAGGGGAAATTAGGATTTAGTGTGTAAGGTAAGAATCTTTCAAGAAGCATTTGCACAAGATATAGATATGTGATATTATTATCTCGAATTAAATATATTTTAATTAAGAACAATGGGTCAATAGATCTCATTTATTTTTTATATAATATCTCGAATTCGAGATAATTTGAAACAGGAAGCACAATGAAAAGGGGAGAAAGTTGATGAATCACATTAAAGGAATTCACCATGTAACAGCCATAACAAGCAGTGCAGAAAAAAACTATGAGTTTTTCACATTCGTATTGGGCATGCGTTTGGTCAAGAAGACGGTAAACCAAGATGATATTCAAACCTATCACTTATTCTTTGCGGATGACAAAGGAAGTGCTGGGACGGATATGACATTCTTCGATTTTCCAGGTATTCCAAAAGGAACGCATGGTACGAATGAGATTTTCAAAACGGGATTCCGAGTACCGACAGATGCCGCTCTCGAATATTGGGTCAAACGTTTTGACAAGCTACAAGTGAAACATACAGGCATTCAAGATCTTTTCGGGAAAAAGTCTTTATCATTCGTTGATTTCGACGATCAACAGTATCAATTTGTATCAGACGAGTTGAATGAGGGAGTGGCTTCAGGCACACCATGGCAAAAAGGACCGATTCCGCTTGAATTTGCGATTACAGGATTGGGACCGATTCATGTACGGGTTGACCAAATTGACTATTTTAAAGAAGTGCTGGAGAAAGTCATGGCATTCCGTGAGATTGCCAAAGAAGGGTCGCTTCTTTTATTTGAAGTTGGTGATGGCGGGAATGGGGCACAAGTCATCGTCGAACATAATACGGTCTTGCCACGTGGACGCCAAGGCTTCGGTACGGTGCACCATGCAGCCTTCCGCGTGGAAGATACAAGTGTATTGAAGGAATGGATCGACCGTATGGAAAGTTTCGGATTCAGTACTTCTGGCTATGTGGACCGTTTCTTCTTTGAATCGCTCTATGCACGTGTCGCACCTGGCATATTGTTTGAATGGGCAACAGACGGTCCAGGATTCATGGGCGATGAGCCATATGAAACGGTGGGTGAAATTCTTTCATTGCCGCCATTTTTAGAACCAAAACGGGAACAAATCGAGAAGATGGTCCGCCCAATCGATACGGTTCGCAGTACGATGAAGATTGAGAAAGAATACTTGTAAGCAGTTCCGTTCACACCATGTGCACGGAGTACGTGTACATGGTGTGTTTATAAAAAGAAGAATGTTGAGCAAATAGGTTAAATTCTTTTGACCTATGTGCTCAGCATTCATCTAAATAAGGAGGAAACGAAGATGAAAAAACAGACGGCAGGGATTCACCATATAAGCGCCATTGTCGGCCATCCGCAGGAAAACATCGATTTTTATTCAGGTGTACTGGGCTTACGCTTGGTGAAGCAAACGGTAAACTTCGATGACCCTGGCACGTATCATTTATACTTCGGTGACGGAGGGGGAAATCCGGGGACCATCATTACCTTTTTCCCTTGGGCAAATGCTCGTCAGGGGCGGATTGGCGATGGACAAGTGGGTGTGACGTCGTATGTCGTGCCAACAGGAGCGCTTGGTTTTTGGGAGAACCGGTTACAGAAATATGATGTGGAGTTTGAAAAAGTGAAGCGCTTTGGCGAAACCTCTCTACAATTTGACGATCCGCATGGCCTTCACCTTGAACTTGTCGCTCGTGGGGCGGGTGAAGAGAATGCTTGGGCAGTGGACGATGTGACAAGGGAAGTGGCGATAATAGGATTTGGAGGCGCCACCCTTTATTCAAGCGCACCAGATGAAACGGCCGCTACATTAACGGATGTGTTAGGTCTGGAAATGATGGGTGTAGAAGGCGATTACACACGGTTCAGAGCTCTAGCTGATATCGGCAATATCATCGATTTAAAAATGGTCACAGGCGTTCGGGGCACAATAGGTGCCGGTACGGTGCACCATATCGCATGGCGTGCGAACGACAAAGCCGACCACTTGGAGTGGCAAGAGTATGCAATGAATCATGGACAGCACGTGACCGAAGTGAAGGATCGTAACTACTTCGATGCGATTTATTTCCGTGAATCAGGAAAGATCTTATTCGAAATCGCGACAGACCTGCCAGGATTCGCGATTGACGAAAGTCCTGAAACGATGGGGACGAAACTTATGTTGCCGCCACAATTCGAGCAGCAACGTGAGCATCTCGTTCAATCACTGATTCCCATTCAAGTACCACCCAATAAAGTGAGATGATAAGGAAAGGGAGAATATAGAATGAACCATATCTTTAAGCCAGGAACGAATCCGAATAAACCAGTCTTATTGCTTTTACATGGAACGGGCGGGAATGAAAATGATTTGCTTCCGCTAGCTGACATCGTGGATCCAGAAGCTTCTATACTAAGTGTAAGAGGGAATGTATCGGAAAACGGGATGCCCCGATTCTTTAGACGTTTGGCGGAGGGGATATTTGACGAAGAAGATTTGATTTTCCGTACGAATGAACTGAATAGCTTCCTGGATGAAGCGTCCACTACCTATGCATTTGATCGTCAAAATATCATTGCAATCGGGTATTCAAATGGAGCGAACATCGCGGCGAGCCTATTATTCCACTTTAAAGATGCCTTAAAGGGTGCGATTTTACATCATCCGATGGTGCCAAGACGTGGAATTGATTTACCTGATTTAACAGGTACAAACGTCTTCATCGCAGCCGGAGTCAATGACCCGATTTGTCCACAGCAAGAATCCATCGACCTTAAAGAATTATTAGAAGCGGCACATGCCTCGGTAGATGTACAATGGGAAAATAACGGACATCAATTATCGATGAATGAAGTGAACGCCGCGAAACAGTGGTATCAAGAAAAATACTAATCAATGATCAATCAAGAAATCCACCTACAATTTGTATGGTGGATTTTTTGTGTTATCAAATCATTTTGGCCCATTCATTACCCTCTATTACTATCTGAAATTATATGCGGAGAGGGTATAAAGTCTTAGTGGTATTCGTGGATAGATGAGGATTATATCCTGGTCAATCGGGTAATTAGCATATTTATCCCTATTTATCTCCCTGACTATCTTCCTTATAATTATATAATATGAAAAATATACCAATAATAACGAGGTGTTTCTTTTGGATATAGGACAGGAGAAAGCTCAGATTTATTTTTTGCAAAGCACCGTCCCCCTTTCCCTACAGAGGGATGAGCCATTATGACAATCTTCGAAGCCAAACCTCTGAAGTCGGCAGTCAAGTCACGGGCCAAGCAATATGAAGACCTATTGGGGCAAGTAGAGACACTGAAAAAGGAATTTCAGGGAATCGTCGATTTGGATGAAGAGCTGGCCGGAGCCGGGGCGACGGCCATCAAGAACTTTTATCGAGCACAAGTAGAGGTGGCCAATGCCTGGATCGAATTATTCACGACCCAAATCAGCTTTCTGAAAGGGATTCCGGCCATATTGGAAGACGCCGACCTATCCGGTGAAACCGTGGTCGAGGTGCCGTTTTTAGAGGGGGAAGTGACCCACGGTCTCTCCAACGCCAAATCGATGGTGAACCAGCAGTCCACCGATCTCCAAAAGATATTCCAGAACATTGATGATATCCTCTCACTACAGGTGTTCGACCAAGGCGATTTCCATGAGAAAATGGAAAAGGCCGAAAAAGAAAAGAACGATACCATCAAGAAAGTGCACGAAGTAGATAATAAATTAGTAGAAGAATACCAAGTGACCGAAGCCCAGGAAAGTGTAGCCATTAGCCTTTTCCAGGCCTTACTTGAAGCCACCAGTCAGGATGGCACCGTTTCCCCGATGAACTTCAACCAAAGTGCCTTTCAAGCGAGTCAAGCTTATCAAGTGAAGGATGAAGTGGCCGAGAACATGCAAGGATACCGGGACTTCAAGAAGCAAGAAGAGGAAGCGCGGAAACTCGAACAGGAAATGGAAGAACTCGAGAACCGCCCATGGTATGAAAAAGCCTGGGACACGACAAAAACCTTTACAGGGGAAATCACGGGGTATTATGATTCAGTAAGAGCGACAACGGGAGTCGATCCCGTAACAGGCCGTAAACTTTCCGAAGCTGAACGAATCGCCGCGGGCGCGATGGCCGCGGCCGGATTCATCCCCATCGTCGGCTGGGCTGGGCGTGCGGTCAAGGGTGGAAGTGCCGTCTACAAAACCGTGAAGGGACTTAACGCTGCAGACCATGCATTGGATGCCTATAAATCTAGTAAAGGGCTGGATGTCCTCAAGCAAACCGAATACGGTCTATACGGATTAACCGCCGCCAACGGACTCGGCGAAGCCGTCACCGGCAAGGACATGTTCGGAAATGAACTCACTAAAGAACAGCGCCAAAACAGCCTGATGAACGCCCTTGGTATCGCCGGAGTTGCCGGGGCAGCTAAGGTCGCAGACAAAATGGCCAGCGGAACAAAGTTCATCCCCTACAGCAAAGAATATGTGCAAAAACAAGTCCAGAAAGCTCAAGGCTCGATCAAGGATATGGGTAAGGCCATCGGTAAAACGGAAGTGCCAACTGGATTCAAGGTCAGGGAAGTAGCCGATACGACTGGAAGTACTCACAAAATTATTGAAGTGGATAAGACAACGATAAAGGATCTTGCGCAGAAGATTACGGCGAAGGGTGAAGGTAGTAATGGTAAATCAGGAGAAAAGAGTTCTCTTACACCTGGTGGAGGATTGGCTGCACATGAGGTAAAAGGTGGGCATTTGATTGAAAGACATGTTGGAAAAACTGATGAAGAGTTATTAGAAAGAATAAGAAATAATCCTAGAATTAATGGGTCTTCTACTTTTAAAGATAGGGCTATTGCTGAGAAAGTTGTTAGTACAGCCTTAAGCGAAATTAATAACAAAAATGCGATTGAATCTTGGATGAGTAATTCTCAAAGTAAGTCAAACTTAGTTTTGACTTATGAAGGAACCGAAGTTATTGGGCGTGGAGTAAAAAGAGGTTCTACTAATGTTGAAAATATGACAAATGCTAGAATTATTTTGAAAAAGGATGGAGAAGGAAATTACATTTTAACTGGCTATCCAAATTAATACTCAAGAGGTGAGATTTTATGTTGTCTTCTAACAAACTAGAAGAACCGGTTTTTCAGTTCTTGGCCGGAACTTTTCATCAAGATATTGATTCTCCAGAAGTGGCATTACAAGAATTATTAACAGAAGAAAGTATAGAATATCTAAAATCTGCTATTGTCTTTTTAACAGATTTTATTAGAAGTAGTAAGTATTCAGATATTCAAAAGAATGAATATATTCAAACTTGTGCAGATGGTGTATACTTTCCTGCTCTTGGTTTACAACCACTTCAGTGGCTCTATCAAGTAATTGAACAAATAGAAGAAGCTGTTAAAGAAAAATAACTTTATTAAAAAAACTTGATTGGTTAAAAGCCTTTCAAGTTTTTTTGTGGGATGGAGTGTAACTATCTAGCTTGAAAAATAGAGTGATTGCAGATTGGGAAGAAAAAACCATACAAAAGTGGCCTACATATACAGAAGAGGTGTTTCCATGTAACAGATACTCATAAAAAAGTACCTCGTTGTTCGGGTTTCCCAGATAAAAAACTAAAGAGTTCTTATTGAAGGATTAGAAGCTCTTGAAATTTGTTGAAAAGGAAGAAATAGATATATTCGATGTAGGAAGAAATTCTATATTATAAGTATAATTCAAACCTTGATAATGCTCTTCAAGGTTTTTTATTATGATTTAAAGTGACAAGTCTGGAAGGGTATCAACTTCTTTACGAGAACATGCAAGGATACCGGGACTTCAAGAAGCAAGAAGAGGAAGCGCGGAAACTCGAAAAGGAAATGGAAGTAATGGTGAATTGAGTTGTATAGATATTGTGGTTCCAGACCATGGCTAGTTTTCTACTTAATCTGAAAATATAGGAATTTAATTGAGCGATGAGAATCAAATTTAAAATTTTTTGCAGGAGGAAATGCTATATGGAACAATGAAAAAAAATGTTTTGGATAGATATTTTAATGAAAAAACCTATTATATTTCTGATGAAAACATATTAAGATTTGCATAGTAAAAAAAATTTTTTAATTCGAGAGAGAATTATAGGCTTTATAAATTTGTGTCCCTATGACTTTGTGGTTTTCACAATTTTCATGAAAGGGCTTACGATTTCTGAAGTCTAAAAGTTCCAAAAAGATATCGATAGGGTTTATAAAAAAGTACTGATGACTTTTGTTAATTACCGAGAGGAGGAAATGGTTATGAGTTCTACAAAGCAATACACTAACGCTAGCAGATTATTTAGTCAAGTTATGTTTGATACTAAATATGAGGATTTAGATAAATCTTTAATCGAGCGTATGAAGATTCGTATGGCGGATAGTATTGGCGTAACCGCTGCGGGAGTGCATGGTGTAGGTGTAGATATGACTTACGCTATGCTTTCGGAATATGGAGGGAGAGAAGAAGCTTCTGTTTATAATCTAGGTGGTAAAATGCCTGCAGCTAATGCTGCATTTTTAAATAGTTTACAATTACGGTCAAATGATTTTGAACCTTGTCATGCAGATGATAAAAGTGGAAAAGGACGTCCTGCGCATATTACAAGTAGCCTCTTCCCAGCGGTTTTTGCTGTAGGTGAACGTGAAAAAGCATCAGGTAAGGATATAATGGCTGCAATCGCTGTCGGTGAGGACCTTGGTTCACGCCTTAGTGCTGCTATTGGCTTTAATACAAATGCCCTTTTTGATAGTAATGGTACCGTTAATGGGATGGCTTCGGCAGCTTCCGTAGCGAAAGTATCGGGGCTAGACAATGAAAAAATACATAATACTTTAGGTATCGCATTTAATACATTAGGTGGTCCCATGGCTTCAACTATGGAACACTCTTGGTTGTTTAAATTCCCAAATGCGAATTCAGCGCGTAACGCTATTTTCGCTGCTGATATGGCACGCCATGGCTTTACTGGAATTGAGGATCCAATTCTCGGAAAAAAATGCTTTGTTGATATGTTTTCAGTTACGCCTGATATAGATTCCTTATTTGAAGATATTGGGAGGATTCGCTATGGAGAAGTTTTAATTAAGCCTTATTCTAGTTGTTGTGCGACTCATCACTCTATCAAAGCTGCTCTAATTGCTACAGGTGAGCGTGGGTATGCTCCAGATGAAGTTAAAGAAATTCGTGTGCATATGCTTGAATCCAAGGTTCCTATCGTAGGTGGTTTGTGGGAGCCTGGAGAAGCTTCGCAACCATTTGCATCATTTAGTGTCCAGGCAACTGTTTGTAATGCAGTTTTACATGGAGGAGTGTATCCAGAGCATCAAACACCAGAGGCGCTTTCAGATGAGCCGTTCCAAACGATGCTAAAAAAATATAAACAGATACCGGATTTACAAGAAACAGACGACTTTGTTGCTCATGTTGAGATAGAATTATTAGATGGTACAATTCTTTCTGGTAAATGTGATGAAGTACGTCCTGGGAATATGTTAGATCGTGATTCTTTATCTTTAGATTACATCTATGGCAAGTATTTACGAAACATGAAGTTTGGTGCGAGGATACCATTGTCTCGCGCTGAGGAGATTTGGGATATTTGCATGAATTTTGAGCAGCTTGATAGCATGCAAAGACTTGCTAAATTATTAGTTCCCTAAGATTAGATTAGTGAACTTTAATGCGTAAAAGTGCTTTTAGGCATTAATAGACAATAGTATAATATGTTATCTTTCTATAACTTACAGGAGATACAGGATAAATGGAAATAGACCTAAAATCAATGTGTAAAAAACTTTGGGTCTATTTTTCGTTTACTTTTAAATGGTGGATTTCATTAATATAGCAGCTAAGAATAATAGGGCATTAGCTTTAAAAATGAAAGAAATAAAGTAAATTAAACAACGTTTTGTAAGCGTTAACAAACCATTAATAAAATGAGATAAGTGGGAATAAGTAAATGCTTTAATACAAAGGGGACGTTATTATGAGATGGATTGTATTGGGATTCCTTTTCTTGCTGTCAGTTTTAAACTACACAGATAAGTCTGTATTAGGAATAGCGGCACAACCAATTATGGATGAACTTAATTTATCATATGATCAATTTGGTTTAATAGGGAGTAGCTTCTTTGTTACATACGCTTGTGGAGGCGTGATTATAGGTATATTAACATATCGTTTTAATACTAAGTATTTATTAATAATAATTGCATTAGGTTGGACAGCTTCATTGGTAACTGCTTATTTTGTAGAGACATTAGCGCATTTGATATTCCTTCGTGCTATTTTGGGATTCTTTGAAGGTGGAACTTACAGTTTGTGCGTAGTGCATCTTGCACGATGGTTTACTAGTTCAGAACGGGGCTTTACTTCAGCCATTATGACTTCTGGTACAGTAGTGGGTACGTATGTAGCTGCCCCATTGATTGTACTGGGGATTATCAATTTAGGCTGGCAACATACTTTTGCTTTATTAGGGCTCGCAAGCTTAGTATGGGCAACGATGTTCTTCTTTATGAAGGATGAACCCCAAAGACCATTAATTGAAGATGTAAAATCTTTAGCGTCAAACAAAGAAGTGCCCTTTAAAGATGTTTTAAAGGTATTCCTTAATCCATATGTGTTATCAACTTTAGTGATTAGTTTTGTATCAATGTGGATAGCTACTTGGGTTTTGACATGGGCACCAACATATTTAATACAAATTGTTGGGCTTGAACCTCAACAAATGAGTCTAATCTTTGCAACAATGGGGATTACAGGTGCAATCTTTGCCATTTGTATAGGTAAGTTTACGGACTCTTTATTTAAGAAGAATAGGAGTCTCATTAAATCTTATGATCGAGTATTAATAACGATATTGCTTATCGGATCGGTATCGTATTTAATGACAACAATTGTATCCTCACCAGTTTTAGCATGTATTTTCTTAGGAGTGGGATTAGTAATGAATGCAAGTTTATTACCATTAAATACGGCCATTAAATCCATGGTAATTCCAAAAAACTTAGTAGGTAGTGTATTAGGTATCGCATTGCCAATTTCAAGTATGGCAGGCGTTATTAGCCCATGGATGACGGGTTACTTGCTTAAAATCTCAGGTGAAGATATTCGTGCAGGATTTAATTCGGGTGTATTAATAGTCGTTGTTTTATATATTTTGGCTGCGCTTATTTTATTAAGCACGCGTAAGTTTAAGATTACAACAAGTGAAAAAGAAGATGCCCGTCGTGTAAACGAGGAAGAGAATTTACAAATAAATGTTGCACTAAATAAATAGTCCTTGTTGGCCCATGGCTCATAATCTACCGAAGATAGCTGGTTTGCTTCAGCTGCTTTCAATGAATAATTTTAAGAAAAGGAAAAAAATTTAGACAGCCCCTTCTTTGGAATATCTGGTTTTTGGCGACTTGAATTCTTTTAATCTTAAATATAGAAAACAATGAAACTAATTTTTTAATGAATATTTTTAATGAAAATATACATTATATTTTTCAAAGAATATATTTAAAATTTGTATATTAACACACAATACTTTAATCAAAATAGAGAGATCCCTAAAAAATATATTTGATTTAAGGTATTTGCGAGTTGATTTAGAAAAGAGATTTATTCTTGCTTGTTTAAAAATATAAGAAGGGACCGATTTTATTGACAATAGTAGATTGAAGGGAATACTTTGAACAAGAAATGAAAGCGGTAACATTTCTTGTCGTATCTATTCTTTACGGAGGTTATCTAAATAAGTAAGTTTCCATCAAATCTATCTTTCTTTAAAGGATAAGGAGGAATTGAATGTCTACTCAAAAAAGTAAAGATTTTCAAAAATGGGGTGTACTTCTTACAACGTTAGTTGCTTCTGTCACGGTTATTATGAATGCGTCATTACAAAATGTTGCAGTACCACAATATATTAAGACGTTTGACATTACCACTGTAAAAGCACAATGGATTATATCGCTTTTCTCATTATGTTTTTTAATTGCAATGACGGTAGCACCGTATTTTGCTAAAAAATATGGTTATCGGAACATTTTCTTAGGTGGTATTGTATTTTTAACAGGAGGCGCGTTTGTTGGCGGTTTTGCTCCAACGTTTGAAATTATGTTATTAGCTCGTATATTCCAAGGGTTGGGTGGTGGTTTAATTACGCCGATTTGTTTGGTACTCATCCGTGAAAATTTTGGAATTGAAAAGCAAGGTTTTGCAATGGGATTATGGTCATTTTCAAATATGCTTGCCCCAGCCATTGCTCCGATAGTAGGTGGTTTAATTTTAGAAAATAGTTCTTGGAATTACTTATTCTTTGCGAATATTCCAGCTATCGTACTTTGTTTTATTTCAGTATTAATTTTTCTTAGAGGTTATAATAAAAAGTCAACAGAAGTAAATATTTTCGACTGGTTAGGCTTCATTTTAATCTCAATAGGGTTAGTTTCGTTAGTTTTCGCTATTGAGCAAGTACAAAAACCAGTACAGCCGTACATGCCATATGTACTGTTTACGGTAGCTATTGTATGCCTAACATCATTTGTATTCCATTCGTTAAAAGGTAAGCAACCGTTATTAAATGTACGTATTTTAAAAAATACCCTATTTACGTCAAGTCTTATTATCGTAGCGTGCTGTTCGTTTACCATGACAAGTCTTACATTTATCGTCCCCATTTTAATGCAACAAGTATTAGGTGTAGGTCCAACGCTTTCTGGAATGGCAACACTTCCACATGCCCTGATGGTTGGTGTGTTTGGTATTGTGGGTGGTACATTATTGGACAAATATGGCCCGAAAACAGCTATCTACCCAGGCTTGTTGGTTTTATTAGGTGCAGCATTCTTCATTTTCTTCACATTGGATACATTACCAATTTGGGCAATTATCGTATGTATAGGTATGATCGGTGTTGGTAATGGTATGCTAAGTACGACTACAGTAGCAACTGCCTTAAGTAAAGTGAATCAAAACCAGTTACGTGAAGGTGCGTCGATGGTTAATATTGTGAAACACATCGGTAAAGTAATTATTGTCGTAGTTGTTGCCTTTATTTACGATGGCCGTAAAGTACATTATTTAGCAGGGAATTATGCAGAAGGCCAAGCTGGCATGGCAGCTATCCAAGACGTTTATTTATTCCTTGGAGGGTTCTTACTATTAATGCTTCCTGTTGTTTGGCTGATTTGTAAAAAATATAAAGAGCAAGTTACCTATAGTTCTTTAAGTGAAGATGAACTATTTGTAGAAAAGGATTCAAAACCGATATTACAAAGATAATATAAAATAGCAAAAGAGATGTCTGGAAATTGATTAGGGACATCTCTTTTTGTTTAGGAATTTAACCAGACTACATTTATAGTTTGCTAGCCCATAAATACCTTAATTTTTTTAATCTTTTTTCCTTTTTAATAATTCTAAATAATTATAAATATTTTTTTAATGAAAAGTGATATGATATTTGAACTTTTTAGCCTTTATACTCTAAACAAGAAATGTAATTATGCTTCACCTGAAGATCTAACTACAATCAATAAAGGTCAAAGGTATTTCTTATTTAGCGCTAGATATATAGGAAATTGTAAGTTGAGGCGTAATAGTAGTTGAATAGCACTGATGATTTGTAAGCGGTATCAATTAATTGATTTATTATTTATTGAAAACTATGGAATGGGGCTTCTTTGTGAAGGGTTAGTAAAGGATCTTGTTATTACAAAAAAATGAGGTGGGTTTTAAATGGAAAAATTTTTATATGCTCCAGAAATTGCAAAACTAGGGCACGTGGCTTTAGTTTCTGAAAACCTTGAAAAATCACTGTGGTTCTTTAGAGATGTTATTGGTCTTGAAGAAACTGAAGAAGTAAACGGTACCCATTATTTACGTGCATGGGGTGATTTTGAGCACCACACGCTATCGATTACTGCGGGTGAAACATCGTATATCGATCACATTGGTTGGAAAGCAAAGCGCCGTGAAGATGTTAATACGTTTGCTACACTTTTACAAGAAGCTGATACAGAAGTACGTTGGGTTGCAGCAGGTGAAGAAACTGCACAGGGTGAAGCAATTCGCTTTGAATTACCGTCTGGCCACCGATTCGAAATTTATTATGATATGGAAAAAACGCCAGCAGATGATGCACGTAAATCGGTTCTTAAAAACCAAACATATAAAGCATGGCGCAAAGGCATTTCACCACGTCGTATCGACCATGTAAACTTACAAACAAGTATGGAGAACTCTGAGATTGTTCAATACTTAAAAGAAAAACTAGGGTTTAAACTACGTGAATACTTTATGAATCCAAATGACGTGCAAACAGCTAGCTGGTTATCGGTAACAAACTTAGTGCATGATATTGCAGTTGTTTCAACTGAGCGTTCAACGGCCCCAAACCAAATGCACCACATTGCTTATTGGTTAGACAACTCTCAAGACATATTACGTGCAGCTGATATTTTATGCGAAACAGAAATGAAATTCACAGGTCCTGGAAAGCATGGTGTTTCACAAGCAATGTTTATTTACGTAATCGATCCAGGTAGTGGCTTACGATTAGAAATCTTCACAAACGGTTACTTGATTTTCGAGCCAGATTGGGAGCCAATCGCGTGGAATTACGAAGAATTCATTAAACATGGTTCTACTTACTGGGGTGACCACCGCCGTGATGATGTGGATCGTGAAAAACAGTTGCGTGAACTTATTCAATCTCGATAATTTAGATAGTATAGTAAGACCACTCTGAACGTCAGAGTGGTCTTTTTTCTTGAGCCAAGTTACGAATGTATGTATGGACATATTTGATTACTTATCACGAGAATTGTAGCTCATCTAATAGAATTAGTGATTCTAAAATAAGGAGCAAATACGCTGAGAAAGAAGAATCTTTTAAGCTTTTTTGGAGTAAGCTTTCAATGCGTTTAATACGATATTGCAACCCACCCATTGAAATGGACAGTGCTTCCATAGTTTCTTTTAATTTTTGTCCATTTGATAAATATTTGTATAGTGTGTAGAGCAAATCTTTCTTTTTGATATCATTGAAATCATATAATTCCTTTAGCAATTCTTTAGCGGTGGCATGCAATTGGGTGGCATTCATGTTGGCTATAAAGTTGCCGAGGAAGCCCAAATCTTCGTAATATTTAATTTGATCTTGATTGGATATCCTTGCAGAGATGGTTGCTTCTTTAAGTGATTCTTCAAATTCCATTAGGTCCTTATAAGAGTTACTAATGCCAATGGAATAAAGGTAATTCGAATTTCGTTTTTCTATATATTGAATAATAGATTTTAGAGACTTTGCAAAGCGTTTTTTGTCAGTATATTGCGTATTTAAGATGACAATATTTTCTCCAAGAATTGAAAAAAGAGACGGTACAGAATATGTATTAAAATGTTTTGAAAAGAGTAATAGTTGCTCATGCAAATCGATTAACAAATCGGATTTTTGCTTTTGAGAAATCTGAATTACAGTGGTGGAAAATGGTGATTTAATTTTAAAAGGGAAGAATTTCAAATATGATTCAAGGTCATTCATACTATCGAATTTTTTATGAATTAATCGATCGAAAAGAGTATGTGTAAGATGCTCTTGTTCTTCGATTTTTGCATTTTCATATAACAAGCAGAGTGATACGACATTAGATAAACGGTCAAGGTATAGATGGTCATTTTCCTCCATGGATTGAGAAGATAAGTATATAAATGAACAATTAGCATAGTGCTTTTTATTGATTAGTACGGGTGAAATTAGTTTTGAATGGATAGGGGACTGGTAAAAAGAGTTATTCGAATATTTTTGAGTATATCTTAAACTATGTTGCTTATCCTTAATTAGTTGGAGCTGCTTTTCAGAAAGACCTATTTGTAAAATTTCATCACCATGTAGGTTTTCAATGAGGATAGGAATGTGTAAAACATCATAAGCTGATTGGATAATTTCTTGTAAAGATAGTTTTTCGGTTACACTTTGTGTGAGGTTATTATGAAACGTTGAAATTTTATCTAGTAACTGTTTGTGATGTAGTAATGCATCATATGTTGTCTCTAATTCATTGATAATATTCGCAGATTTATAAACTCTGATATTGTCTGGACTCCAATTTTCTTCTAGGCGAACCTCAAATTCACAACATGAATCCCCCTTAGCCACACACTTTGTCTCAACAGCAACGAGCGGATGATTGTATTTTGTCGATAAAAATCCACTAACGTATCCACATAATGTGAAACATTCACATTGGGTAGAAGGTTCAAAGTATTTTTTATGTAAGTTAGCCTCAAATGAATCAATCCATTGTCCTTTAATGTGCTTAGCACTTCCATTTAATAGTTTATTAAAGTTAGGATCGATGATTACATCTCTAACATGACCATACATGGCATGCATACTTTTAGAGCCGCGGTGGGAAGATTGATCTTTTTGTAATTCTTTGGCATTCGCAGCAGAGACCCCGATTTCATAACTAAAACGGAATAAGAACCCCTTGGTTTTATATGAACCGATATTTTCTAATAATGTTTTTTTTAAAGTGACAAAAGAACTTGTAGATACTAACAGATTATTTGAATCTAGTAATAAATTTGAAGTGGTGTTTAATCCCATATATACGCCTCCGTTGTTGTATCTATAGTGCCATAGTAAATTAATTCTAATTGATAGCTCGATAATTTTCAATATTCAAAACAATAAATAAACATTTTTAGAAACGGATTTTTAATGAAAAACCATATTATATTCTCGTCTGAGAAATTATAAGCTGTTGTTAGAAGTAAGGAAGATTATTTTAGAGGGGAGGACATCAATAATTATGAAAGCGGTATCAGTGAATGGGGTTTAATTATAATTTACATGTTACCTAAAACTTTTATATAACTATAAACGATTTCTGGATTGCTAAAAAAACTTATAAATTATAAATAATAAATAATGAGGGGCTGACAGTGGTATGCGTCTAGGTAACGATTATTATGATGGATGGGTGTTAGCAAATGGTGTGAAAACGCATTATTGTTGGGCTGGAACAGAAGGTCCGGCTGTCATTTTATTACATGGGGCTGGACCAGGTGTTTCTGGTGAGGCAGGTTGGCGATATATGTTACCTGCCTTAGCAAAAGCAGGGTTCCGTGCGTATGCAATTGATCAAATATCAATGGGTTATACGGATAAACGCCCGCATGCATGGCCTACTAGAGGTCATCAAAGCCTCGTAGATCATGTAGCAGACTTTGTTGAAGCACTTTGTTTAGATGAAGTGTTTATCGTAGGTAATTCACAAGGGGCATATGTAGCAGCGAAGTATGCAATTGATCATCCCGAGCGGGTGAAAAGAGTTGTACTCATTGCTAGTGCATTAGTTGCTAGATCAATGCGAGATACAATGCCGGAACCAGAAAACAACAAGAAGCTTTTAGACGTCATAAAGTATGATTATACGCTGGAGGCAATGCGTAAATTCGTTACATCAAATACCTATAACGAGTCAAAAGTCACAGAAGAATTAATTCAATTCCGTCATGAAACAGCTAACTTGTCAGGTGCAAAAGAGGCATTACAAGCTTCTAGAGACTATCAAGACAGAATGAACCGTGAACCGAAACTATGGGATCGTTTCTCTTTGAAAGATTCTTTGCCTAATTTAAAAATCCCTGCCAAATTCATTTGGGGCAAGCAAGATAAAATTGCAAAAGTTGAAATGGCATATGAATTGGAATCGAAATTGCCAAACATTTCTTTTGAGTATTTGGATGAATGTGGACATCAATGTCAAACTGACCAGCCAGAAATTGTGAACGAGAGTGTCATTCAATTTTTTAATGAAGAAGTACATTCCGAAGTTGAAATGGAAAGGATGATGTAAAATGGCTAGTACGTTAGTTGAAACAAACTTATATGATGAACTTATGGCAAGTGCAACAAGAATAGGGGAAATTGCAGAGGCTGAAGCATTAGAGGCAGATAAGAATGCAACAGTATCAAAAAATGTAATTAATGCGATTCGTGAAGAAAAAATCCATCGTTTATTACTACCTAAAGATTACAACTTTCCACAAATTGACTTTTGGACTTATGCAGACTTAATTAAAAAGGTTAGCTATTATAACTTGTCAGCGGGTTGGTTGACATGCTTTTACTCATTGCATAATGCATGGGTATCGTATTTACCGAAAAGCTTCCGAGACGAAGTCGTTGCATCAGATGGTTTTGTAGCAGATGTGTTTGCACCTGTTGGTCAAATTGAAGAGTGCGAAGGTGGATATTTAATTTCAGGTCAATGGAACTTCGTGAGTGGTATTTTACACTCAGAATGGGTAGCCTTAGGTGCTTTAATGCATTTTGATGATTCAGCTGTAAAAGAAGGTGCTGGTGTTTGTGTTCGAGTTGCTGACTTAACAATTAAAGAAAATTGGGATTCTTTGGGGATGCGAGGTAGTGGAAGCCATACTGTTATTGCAGATAAAGTTTTCGTTAAAAGGGAAGCTATTCTGCGTATGAGCAATATGCAGGAACAAAGCCGACCACCAGAAGCTGACTATGATAAAGATTATCTATACTATGATATGCCGTGGTTCCCAGGATTCTATATAGGCTTCGCATCAATGGCTGTTGGTGGGGCAGAGCGTGTAGTAGAAGAATTTAAGAAACATACAGCTGGACGTGTTCGTATGAACGGTACTAATGAACATGAGTCCCCGACCAGTCAACGTGTACTTGCCGAAATTAGTATGGAATTAAAAGCTGCACAAGCCCTTTTAAATGAATATATTGCTCAAATGTACAGAGATAAAGATCAGCCATATAATGAAGCTGAATACAAAGCAATGCGTGCATCGTTGATTAGAAAATGCGTAGATATTGCAGTTCGTAGTTTATTAACATTAGGGGGACATGCTATTCTGAAAGGTCATCCGCTTGAATTATTCACGCGTGATTTATTAACAGTCGGTACACACTTAAGTTCTTTGTATGAAGATGCAGTAAATATCTACGGTAAGAAACTATTTGGATTCCCAGTAGTTACTCGAGGTTGACTAGTTCAGTATTTATTAGCAAATGAATCACTCAGTTAAGTTAATAGCCTTGATTAATAATACTAAAAAGCGAATTCCGTGAAGTTATAGGAATTCGTTTTTTATCGAAATTTTTATTGCTTCCTTCACCCTCCAAATCCCTGTATAGATATCCCGGCTCCGGGACAATCTAGTTTAGATTACATATCCAGGAGAGGAGTGGTTTGGATGGACCGCACGATTGGTTACTTACGTGAGATCTTGTCTAATTATACGGATCAATACCCGGAGGCACAGCACATTTACGATAAAATAAAACATGGTCAGTTCCATTCGGAGAAAGAACTCGTTCGTGAGCTTACTGGAAAGGAATCAGAACTTCTTAACCGAATTCTTCCTAAGGAAATGGAGCATGCAAAAGAAGCGATGGATTCCGAACGTTATACGCAATTAAATGAAGTGTATGAACAACTGATTATGTGAGAAAAAAACCTTGTCCATGTTGCTCACCGGACAAGGTTTTCTTATTAGCTTATTCATCCATGCTAGTCAGAGAATCCATATGACTCGCAATCATCGAGATGATGGTACCAGCTTCTTCTTTACTGAACATGAAGTTCGTTTCATCTCGTAAAATAATTTCGTCATCCTCTGTCCATATCCGATTGACCCGTCTCAGCAGTCCATCACCTGTTTCCTGGACGATTCCGAATTGATAGGTGACCTCTACTTCGTTTTCTTTTATATAAGCCGTTACTTCTGGCGTTTCCCATTCAACATCAATTTCGAATACTTCAGAATCATCGTTTCCTGTTGAAGGATAGGACATGGAGCCTGACACGATTTCCAACCCATTATTGTCGTCATCGAGTTCATAGTCGTATTCGTCGTCGTCCCCTTCTATGTAAGCATGGAAGGTTTCATGGACGGCCTCCACGATATCTTCAATATCAGGTAATAGCACCTTGCTTATTTGCCCAAAATCGATGTCGAAGGATTCCATATAAAATTCTTCACTTTTCGGATCGAAAAACAGGGCGCAAAAATTCTCCTGCTCATCTTCATCTAATTCTGTATAAAATTCGATGCGTGGATGTTTTGCTCCTCGCTCCACGGTCATGCTGCCAATCCGATCGTATTTGTCACAAATTGATTGAAGATGGTCCTGCAATTCCCCACATACTCTGTCAAACCATTCTAATGACATTTCATCCACATCCTTTCGTTCCTTATTGTTTACCAAAATACGAAATACACTCTCGTCCAAAATATGTATTTTAAAAGGGGGATAACTCTACCATGACGAATACTATTTGAAATGACCCGATAGGAGGGTGTGCTATTGTCAGCGTTCAAAAAAATCATGATGGGATTCCTTGGTATAAGTCTCCTTGCTGCATGTGAGGACAAACAACCATTCAATGACGATAAGGAAGCGGTACATGCAGAAAAAGAAGTCGGGGATGCCAAAACGGGGAACGATGAACCTTCGTATGAAGCCTATAAATATAATGGAAGACACTTATATGGAGGGTGGATATCAGAAGGAACCTATCTTCTCATTTTAAGGGACCCCATCAGTACCTATACCATGCAAAGGATAACGAGAGATGATTATGAAGAGGTACGACATTTTGAAATAGTCAAACCCATTGACAATACCATGACAGGTGTACTTTATAATGAAGAACATCGAAATCGGACGACCACATTCACACTAAAACTTAGCGATGACCATACGAAACTGACGATTACCATGCCGGATGAGCCTCCTGTTACATACAAACAAACCGTGATGGAGCCTAACGAATTTAATCCTACTTACGAATGGGGATTTGAGGAATAAGCCGTTTCTGACGATCTTAAAAGGGAAAGTCGAAATCCCTACAGAATATACAGCGGAAATTTGTTAAACTATAGACAAGTGACGACTGAAGGGGAGTTTTGATTTGTCGATTCAAATTTATATCTTAGGTAAATTGGCTGAAGAGAATAGTTATCCATATAAGTTGAAAAAGCAATTATCCGAACCAATTCCTATTGATAAATTTACGGGGATAAGCGAAAGTAAATTATATTATCATTTTGATAAGTTAGCGGATATGGGGTTTATCCGTGCTGTGGAAACCATTAAGGAAGAGAACAGGCCAGACAAGCATGTCTATCAAATTACAGATCCGGGACGAGAAGAATTAAACAAGCGGATTTACCAAACGTTTGAAAAGGCCACTGAAATAAATGAAATGTATATTGCCCTTTCCTATATCAAGCACGTGAAGGTAGAGAAAGTACTCACGATATTAGAGGAGAAAATTGAAAAACAGCGTAAGACTTGGGAAACCTACACAAGCTTCAGCCACGAAATTGATGAAAATGCTGAGAACTATTGGGGAGTTAAGTTTATTCAGGAGCATGCACACAGTCGGGCGCAGCACAACGCCGAATGGCTGGAAGAACTTAGAGCACGCATAAAAGAACGGGCATGACTTCCTGAGCAGCTCACTTTTTGAAAGCATGATGCTTTAGTTTTGAAAAAATAATCTACCCATGCAATCAAGGGTGTATCGTTAGTAAGTTCTATCAGGATAATCATAGGTGATTTCTAGTGGAGACAGCGTAATGGCTGTCTCCTTTTTTAATTGAGTTTATTTTCACTGCCATGCTACTTTTCCCCCGAAAAAGTTTATATAGAGGGTGAAAGGGGGTGAGCGACATGGCAAACCAAATCAAATTATCGACAACGTTACGATTGGATTTCGAAACGGGCCTCAATGAAAAAGGGGAGATCGTTTTCAAGCGTAAATCCTTCTCTAACATTAAAACGGATGCATCGGTCGATCAGTTATCGGCGACTGCCAAGGCCATTGCGAGTGTGCAGAATTATCCGATGGGTGAAGTGAACCGCGTGGATACGAACGCCATCATCGGGTAAGTGATGTGAGGTCGGAAAACGAGGGAGGTGACAGGTATGGCTAAAGCATTGGAAATGATCTTCGTAACAGAAGAAGGAAAGTCGTCGACGATTTCTGTGGATAATCCAAAGGAACCGGTGGATGTGAATCAAGTGAAACAAGCAATGCAGCAAATCATCGCGCAAAATGTTTTCATCACCTCATCAGGAGATTTCGTTAGCATCAAGGGAGCACGCGTGGTCGAGCGTAATGTCGAGGATGTCGAAGTGCTTTAAAATCAGTAACGGTTGAATTATCTCTTCTGACGGTCGAATTATTGGTCGTAACGGTCGAATTAATGCCTATAACGGTTGAATTAATCGCCACAATGGTCGAATTAAGCTCATTTTTGAAGGGATGGTCCTTCAAAGATGAGCTTTTTGTTCGTACATGCTCTATTTCCTAACACAATCCAAAGTGTAACAGCTTGATTAAGGTTAAAAGTGAGATATATCACTGCAATTGAGCTCGACTGCCAACCATTTATGGCGATAGTCCACGTCCTAGCAGTAAAAAGACGGAAGGTATAATCTGCTTTCCGTCTCGCTCATTTTTAATCAGAGCCAGTCTTTAACATAAGCAACTAACCCAAATACCCCACCTATTCCCATTCCAAAGAAAACAGGAAGAACAAGACTGGATTTATTTACCGACTTAGGCCTATCCAATAAAATACCTCCTCTGTAAATAATTTATAATAGATAGTACGGAAAGAGTGAGGAAAAGTTTCAACTTTCTTGTTGTTAATAATAATCCCAAGCTCTTTCATATAAGTCGAGAAGGTCGGGTCTATTTAATGAATTAACGGGGATCTCAAAATGCTTACCCTTGATGGTTATATCTTGATCTTCATCTTTGCCGAAGTAAAAGAGAGATGGAATCATTTCATCCGCAAGATAGGTAGTTTCCACTTTTAGTTCAGCAGTTTCAATATCAAACTTTTCCCTGGAGGCTAATGTGAAACCCCAATTACCAAACGAAGGAATATCTAAATGATAATTATCCACATATAACCCTGTCGATTTCACGGTGTTACTGATCGTCCAGAAAGCCGCTGTAGCAAATACAGGGGAAGTCGATTGAATAGAAGTAAAGCCAGTTGGTGTCAGGTGGTTCCTAACTAAGCTATAGAATTCCCACGTATAGAGTTTATTCAAGGACTCGTTATTCGGATCAGGTAAATCTACAAGGATGACATCATATACGTCATCGGCATTCTTCAAATAACTAAAGGCATCTTCATTAATAATATGAACTTTTTTAGAGTGAAAGGAGTTTTGATTCAACTTCGTCAAAAGTGGGTTCTCTTTGGAAAGGGTCGTCATTTCAGGATCCAAGTCTACCAGGGTAATGTTTTGAATCTCTTTATACTTCAATAATTCCCTTGTCGCCAACCCATCACCACCACCAAGGACCAGTACATTCGTATTCTTGTCGGAAAGCGACATTGGAATATGAACCAGCGCTTCGTGGTATCGATGTTCATCTGATTCAGCGAACTGAAGCTGTCCATTTTGGTATAAACGTAAATCTCCTGTATCTTTCGTCATGATAATCTTCTGGTATTTCGTATCTTTGGAAAAAACGATGGGGTCTCTATAAAGTTTCTGCTCCAATGTATGGGCATACTGTTCCCCATATAAAAAACCTAAGCCAATCACGATGGTTAATAAGATCCCCGTCAGTCTGATATACGTTTGTTGAATCTCTTTTTTAAATGCAAAGCTTATCCAGAGGGCCACGATGATATTGATAAAAGCGATAAAAAATCCGGTCTTGATCAGTCCCAGCATCGGTTTTAGCCAAAAAGCAAAAGCCACGGTCCCCAATAGACTACCAACATAGTCCCATCCCAGTACATTAGCAGTCGATTCCTTTAAGTCGGCATCAATTTCTTCGGATTTCCGAATAAGTAGGGGCACTTCCAATCCTGTAAGATAACCGGTGATAATGATGATGGCAAATAAAAAGACCTTGGATGTCCCATCCCCGAAATTTGCTTGTATGTAAAAAACAGAGAAGATGGAGAAACCACCGATTAAGGCAATCAAATATTCCGTTATCACGAATTTGGACATCAAGTGGCGATGGAATTTACCGCTATGCATGGCCCCAATGCCCATCCCGCTCAAAAACAAGCCAATGGTTAAACAATAGAATAATGTGGAATCCCCGAAAAGATAGCCACCAGCGGCTCCATATAGTACCTGGTACACAATCCCACATATAGAAACAATCCCGGAAGACGTGAAGATTCTTCTTTTTTGAATGTGGCTTGCTCTTTCTGACATACTGTTCTCTCCTTCACAATCTATAATGATCCATCAAAAAAGAACCTGAAAGAACTCAGATTCTTCATGTTAGTCCGTCTTATGAAATGGCACCTGAAATGATAAAGGCGATAGCGAGGGATATAGCGGCTGCAATGATTCCAACCGATACTTTCCCTTTTTCAATCTCTTTTCTCACATCTAATTTCGGTGTAGCGATCTCAAATATAAAATAACCGATCATCATCAAGATAAAGCCGATGATGCCCCATATTGCGGCACCCAGTAAGGAATTATTTGTGTCAACGGCAGTACTCATGATATAGGTGATACCCAAGATTTTCCCCGCAAACTGAATAGCGACCGCACTGTTCCCGTTTCTGATCAGTTCAAAATCATTGTACGGTGTGATTTTTTCGAAAATCCACATACAAACAATGGATACTACACCCAATACCAAAAAGTAATAGATTGTTAGTAACACTTCCTGTACGTCTATAATGTTTTCAAACATTTCTTATATCCTCCTTGTCATTTCCCGGTCCCCGGACCGCCACCACGTACAACATCACCATTTCGAATGCTGTCCGGATCTGATGATTTTTTCACATTGCCTGTCCCTCTATAACCGCTACCCGTGTATGAAGATCCGGATTCGTCTCCCTCTTCATCCTCCATCAAAGAATTAGTGGGGATACTAGTGGAGTTATGATTTCTAAACGCGTTAACATAACCCTTATAGCCCAGCCGTTTCTTTAATGTTTTCGAGTCTACTTGATTCCAGCCATACAAAGTGGTAGCCACACTTAAAACGCCGAGTGTTTCCATAAGAGGAAAGTCATAGCTATTTTCGGCAAAATCCTCTTCGACGACTTCAATGATCGTATTAGCTGGGTTTAGTTCATCTTTCATAATATGTATGACTTCATCTGTTGAGTCTTCTGGATAGAGGAGAAACATCTCTTCCTCACTGCTTACTGAAGCATGATCGGGTTCTGTGTCCGTCCGGATCTCACTAGCAACCTCTGAAACACTTTTACTATAAGCCTGATAAACCGTTCCATGATCCCCTAAGTCATTTTCAATCGTATCAATTTCTTGATATTGAGAAGAAATAAAGGAATTTCCACAAGCAGCTAAAAATACGGATAACGAAGTAAGTATGACGGCCATTTTCTTCATGACTTTCCTCCTTGATTGTTGTCTTTAATATAATAGTATATTTTAGTGAAAAATTGTAAAAAATAATAAATGGGAAGATGTAGGGATCGTTTTTTTTTAGCGTATTGGTTGTAAATTAGTTCCTTTTTATGGTAAATAAAAGAGAGGAATTATAATCAATAGATAATAAAGATACCCGTTGAGAAATGGAATAGGGGGATAAGATGTGCATAGGTGTAAAAGAGTAATGATTGGATGGCTGATGATAGGTAGCCTTGTTGCATGTGAAGAACCAGCCATCCAAGAAGGAAAGTTCCAAGTGCAAGAAACAAAAGAGGGGAAAGACTTAGTGGAAACGAGCGATGTTCCTTCTTATAAGACCCCTAAGTATTTTGGTAGCCAATTGTACAATTATTGGATATCGAATGACACGTACCTTATTATCATGAGGGATGAAATCAGTACGTATACCCTTCAGAGAATCACAAAAAACGAGATTGATCCACTTAGGCATTTTGAAATCGTGAATCCGACTGGTTCCACAATCACGGGTATCCTATATAATGAAGAAAATCGAAATCGCACTACCCTTTTCACTTTGAAATTAAGCGAAGATAAAAGGAAACTAACCATTACGATGCCAAATGAAAAGCCGATTACGTACAAAGAAACGGACCTGGAACCGAATGAATTTAACCCTCGTTTTATTTGGGAAGACATTAAGTTTGAGTAAGTAAGTGTTTTAACGTTTAATAGAATGCGGCTGGCTTGACTTTAGTGCAAAAAGTGCAAGATAAAGTCTGAAATCATTTACTGACAAGAGGCGGCCTAATCACAACTCTTCTCGAAATGTTTCCCTTCACTGGGGCTTTTTCCTTCTGGTGGCGACCAAGAGCCTTGGCACAACTCATTGCTCAAGGAATACGAATACGTCCACCCTTTTTCGTTTTCAAATTCTACATTTACGTGATACGGATTATAGTTTCTCCCAATGTCCCTACTGAATTGCCATCTTTGATTCGGATATTTGTCCTCAAGATAGTGGTTGAGTTGTTCAGTCTTCTTGGATACTTGATAATCAACCCAATAGGGGCGAATAACAAAGAATGCAAGCACGAATACGGTAATGGAAGAGGCCATTAGTAAACTCAATTTCCTGATCTTTTGTGGCAATAATAAGGCAGTGGCATACAGCATAACTACAAAAATAGTAGACCCTATAATTTCTAATACTGTTTGTGGATACAAGGGAAATCACTCCTTCAAGGAACTATTATTTTGTGGGAAATCATTGAATATATAAAAAAGACGAAAAAGCACCTTTGCTTTTCGTCTTTTTTTTCATTTATAAGAAACGCTTCCTGATACTTGGTGAAGGCAACATGCAGCTTTCTTCCTTTTTCCCGAACCATTTATAACGGTTTTTGGCAATGAAATCATAAGCGGTGTTCCGAATGAAACGTGGGACAATGACCAAGCTATAAAACAGCTTCCAAGCGCCTTTCAAATGGCTACATATCCTTAGTGCTGCAGTCGATTTATAGTAGGCCTTGCCATTCTCAAGCAAGACGATGCTATCGATATTCCCGGGAACCTGATACTTCTTCTGCAACTCTTGTCCAGTTGGACTTTGAAGGGAAGCAAAACGAAACAGCCCCTTCGGATCGCGCTTTATGATGAATTGGACACTCGAATCGCAAAAGTTACATTCACCATCAAATAAGATGACAGGATTCATGAACTTTCCTCCTCAAAAGAGACGTGTAGAGAAAGCCTCATCCTTTCTCTACCCACATTACTGTGATGGAAACGTCTTAGGTTTTCGATGTTCTTTCTTTTATTTTACATGATTTATTCCATATTTACGCATTTTATGAAAAAGTTTTACCCGCCATGCTACTTTTCCCGCGAAAAAGTTTATATAGAGTATGAAAGGGGGTGAGCGACATGGCAAACCAAATCAAATTATCGACAACGTTACGATTGGATTTTGAAACGGGCCTCAATGAAAAAGGCGAGATCGTTTTTAAACGTAAATCCTTTTCTAACATTAAAACGAATGCACTGGTCGATCAATTATCGGCGACAGCCAAGGCCATTGCGAGTGTGCAGAATTATCCGATGGGTGAAGTGAACCGCGTGGATACGAACGCCATCATCGGGTAAGTAGTGTGATGTCAAAAAAAGAGGGAGGTGACAGATATGGCTAAAGCATTGGAAATGATCTTTGTAACAGAAGAAGGAAAGTCGTCGACGATTTCTGTGGATAATCCAAAGGAACCGGTGGACGTGAATCAAGTGAAGCAAGCGATGCAACAAATCATCGCGCAAAATGTTTTCATCACCTCTTCAGGAGATATCGTTAGCATCAAGGGAGCACGCGTGGTCGAGCGTAATGTCGAGGACGTCGAAGTACTTTAAAATTAGTAACGGTTGAATTATCTCTTCTGACGGTCGAATTATCCGTCGTAACGGTTGAATTAATGCCCACAATGGTCGAATTATTTGCTAATGTGGTTGAATTCATGGTGATTCAACTACATTCATAGGCAGGCTCATCTTGGAAGGACAAGTCCGGAAGCGGTGAGCCTGTCCTTTTTGACTAAAACTACTCAAGGCAGGTGAATAAAAGTGGACCAAATCCTACCGTTTGTCAGCGATATCGGGTTTCCTATCATTGTAACCTTGTACTTGCTTCACCGGATCGAAACAAAGCTGGATACATTGAACGAAACCATTGTCGAGCTGCCAGAACGCTTGCGAGAAGGATTCCAAAGTCAATTCAAAGGATAAAGGGAAACACCGTGGATGATTACATTCACGGTGTTTTTATTATGCAGTTCAGGTTAATCGAATAGATATATGTTACTTTATAACTGTTTATTGATAACTTTTTTGTTTATTTTTTCCGTTTAGGTTTTATTATGCTAGAAATCCATTTACAATTAAAAAAAGAAAATTTTGAATTTTGTGAGGTGAACGGTTTGGGACATAAAATGATTATGACTGCTGGCTACCCTGAAATGGCTATACTGATTCGAGAACTTGCAGATGAATTAAGGCTGGATATAACCGTTGTAGAAGGAATTTTAGATGAAGCGGCACAGGAAGTAAAACGATTAGTGCAAACAGATACATATGAAGTAGTCATTAGTCGGGCGGGTACAGCGGCGAAAGTAAGAGAAGTAATCGATCTTCCCATTGTGTATTCAGATTCGGAGCATCTCGATTTACTACAAGGATTTATCGAAGCAAAGAAGCTGGGGGATCGAATTTGTTTCATTACTTTTCCAGAGGAAGGATTTTTATTTAACTTTGAAGAAGTGACTAAGATTCTAGGTTTCGAGGTCTCCTTTTATCCATATCAATCAGATCGTCAATTGATCGAACAAATAAAACAAGCGAAAGAGGATGGCATGGATGTGATTGTAGGAGGTGGCGTGCGGTCAGCCAATATTGCATCAAGCTATGGGATGAAAAGCATGTACTTACCACCCAACCCCCGTACAATTAAGCGGGCCTTGGTTCTAGCCGATCAAGTAGCAAGGGATCGCGTCATGATCAAGGAAGAGGCAGAACGGTTAAATGCTGTAATCAATGTTTCGGAAGAAGGCATCATTTTTTTGAATGAGGAAGGCATCATTGAGTCGATGAACGCTGCGGCTGAAAAGATTTTCAATGTGAGCAGGACAGACTATATAGGGAAAAGTAAGGAACAAATTTCATTGGTGGAGTTAAAGAATATTTTATTGAAAAGCAGTAAACACATTGAGGGTGGGAACTTTACGTTAGGAACCCTTAATGTATCATACAGTCCTGTGATTGTCGGGTATACGAAGATTGGAACCTTTGTGAATTGCAGAGAGGTTAGTAAAATTCAAAAGTTAGAACAGAAAATCCGACGGGATTTACATGTAAAGGGACATACAGCCAAATTCACATTTGATGAAATCATTCATGAAGATCCAATAATGGAGGAAGTCATTGACTTGGCAAAGGAGTATGCAAAGACGGAGTCCACTGTTCTTATAATAGGAGAGAGTGGAACCGGAAAGGAACTTTTTGCACAAAGTATACATAATGAAAGTAGCCGCAACAAAGGTCCTTTTGTTGCCATAAATTGTGCAGCCTTGCCTGAAAATTTATTAGAGAGTGAATTATTTGGCTACACGGAAGGGGCATTCACTGGTGCAAGTAAGGGTGGCCGTCAAGGTGTATTTGAATTAGCACATGAGGGCACGATCTTTCTAGATGAGATTGGGGAAATCCCGACGCATATCCAAACCAGGTTATTACGTGTCCTTCAGGAGAAAGAAGTTATGAGACTTGGTGGAGAAGGGGTCATTCCGATTGATATTCGGGTGATTGCAGCCACAAACAAAAATTTATGGGAAATGGTGGATAAAGGTGAGTTTCGATTAGATCTCTATTTTAGGCTTAGCATATTGCATTTAGATGTTCCAGCCCTTAGAGAACGGGGATTAGATATCCCATTACTTGTGGATCAACATTTTCAAAAGTTAAATCATTCGATTCGCTTTTCTGATTTAACCTTACCTATCCAAAATTTCTTCAAGAATTATAGTTGGCCTGGGAATGTACGGCAACTTGAAAATGTCGTAGAGCGGTATATCCTCTATTCGAAAAATGTAAAAAAAGAAAAATATTTCATAGAAGATATTTTGAAAGAGATGGGTGAGGGACAAAAATTGGAATCCCAGGGAGATGAACTAATCGTACGAACAGGAACGTTAGATGAAATTAATAAGCAAGTGATTATGAAAATGTTAGAAGAACATAACGATAATAAAAAGGTTGTGGCCGAATTACTAGGGATTAGCCGAACAACATTGTGGAAGAGAATATCAGAAATATAAAAAGTCAAAGTGGATTCTTCCGCTTTGTATTTTTTTGGAGTAATCTTACGCGTATGTTTACGAAATGAACGTTTTTATATGGATGTTTAAATAATGAACAGATTCGTCGGGGATTCGTTAGAATTTAAGCCATTTTAAAATTGGCACGGATTTTGCTTGTTAAGTTATTAGGAAGGGGGAGATTACAAGTTGCAGAGTAGTATTAGAACCGAATCATATGGACAAATCCGTGTCATTACATTAAATGAGCCGACTAAAATGAATGCGCTATCATATGAGCTGAAGCAGGAATTACTTTCAGAGTTACAATCCTTGCAATTCAATCAAGATATAAAAGTCATTATCCTGACCGGTTCAGGCAAGGCGTTTTGTGCAGGTGGTGATGTGAAAGCCATGCAGGAGCCTTATGATGCTGAAAGTATTCGAAGAAATATGGAACTCTCTAAACATATCATTATGCTCATCCGTAATTGCGAGAAGCTCGTCATTAGCATGGTGAATGGGGTAGCCGCCGGAGCGGGAATCAGCCTAGCGTTAGCAACGGACTTATCAATAGCGGAGAAGAATGCGAAATTCATATTGGCCTTTAAGAATTTAGGACTTATTCCGGATTTAGGATTACATTATTATCTACCAAACATTATTGGAGAGAAGAAAGCAAAAAAGTGGTTCTGTGATGGTGCGAGCCTAACGGCTATGGAGGCATTAGGAGAAGGACTCATCAATGAAGTTGTAGAAGAAGGAGCGGGAATGGAGTACGCAATAGAGATGGCGCAACAATTAATTGAAGGTCCCGTTGATTCTTTTATCATATCAAAATCATTAATCAACCAACAAAGTAATGACCAAATCGAAAAAATCATGACACTCGAAAATATGCATCAAACACTTTTGCGTGGGAATGAAGATCACTTGAAGCGTCTACAAACTTTCTTTGCTCAACGGAATTAAGGAAGAGAACTATAAGGGAGGGATTCATATATGAGGATTCGAAGGTATTCGCGTTTCGTTTGGATGTTCCTGGTTGTCATCATTTTATCAGCTTGTAACGTTTCTGCAAGTAATGGGGTAGTCAAAAAAAATGAAAATGGGGATTACAAAGTAACGATGACAACAGCCGGTACAAGTGGTTCATTCTATGCAATTGGCGCGGCCATCTCACAAAATCTAAACAATAATGCAAAGGGGATTTTCATTACGAATCAGGCTTCAGGTGGTTCTGTTGAAAATGTTCGATTATTGGACCGCAATGAGGTGAATTTCGCACTTGTAGGTGGGGATAGTGCTTTAGCTGCTTATAATGGAACACATGAATTCGAAGGAAATGCCCGTTCGGATGTATTACGCGGTGTAATAAGCCTATACGAGCAGCCCCTTACATTGGTTGTTTTAAAGGATTCTAATATTAAATCATTTAATGATCTGAAAGGAAAACGTGTGGCTGTGGGTGCGCCTGGTAGTGGTTCGGAACTGAAAAGTAAAGAGGTTCTGGAAGTTTTGGGGTTGTCTTATGACGAGGGGGTCAAGCAAAAGTATCTGTCCTTTGCAGATGCCATTGAAGGAATGAGGGATAACCAAGTAGATGCGACATTTGTTTGGGCAGGAGCGCCAGCATCAGCCGTGCAAGAGCTAGGGAGTACACGGGACATAGATATTGTTGGCTTCACAGAAGAAGAAAGTGAAAAAATATTTAAAGAAAACCCATCCATTTTTCCTTATGTATTGCCAGGTGGTACGTATAAAGAGGTAGAAAATGATGTAAGGACTTTGGCCATCAATACCCAAATTGTTACACGTAACGATATACCAGATGAAGCAGTGTATAACTTTGTAAAAGGATTCTTTGAAAATATAGAAGAAATCCAGCTTGCACATAGCTCTATGAAAGAAGTAAGTATGGAAAGTGCCGTGCAAAACGTCATTGAGATGCATCCAGGTGCGAAACAATATTTTGAAGAAAGTGGAGCTATAAAGTAATTAAAAAGGGGGAAAAAATATGGAGCATGAACCTCAAAAACCACAACACCATTTAGTGAAGAAAATTATTTTCATCACGGCCATTGTCTTATCGATTTTCCAGTTGTATACGGGAGGGTTCGGTTTACTAACGCCCATGTTACAACGAAGTCTCCACCTATACTTAATTCTAATATTAGTATTTTTAATGTACCCCATTAAACTACCAAAATCTTGGCGGATACTCGATTTTATTGCCGTTGCATTATCGGTTAGTTCAGGGATTTATATATTCTCTACATATGAAACACTTTTGTTTCGTGTAGGCGCGCCAAATGCATTAGATGTTTTCTTTGGTGCGGTGACCATCATTTTAGTACTTGAAGCAACTCGACGTGTGGCTGGGTTAATTTTAGCGTTAATCGGCACAGCCTTCATTTTCTATTCATATTTTGGTTCGTTTTTCCCGAGTGTTTTTGAGTCTTCGAACATGTCGACCAATCGTTTCATGTCATTAATATTCCTTTCAAGTGAAGGATTATGGGGAAGCACGTTAGGGATTGCGGCAACATTTATTGCCCTCTTCATCATTTTCGGTGCGTTCTTGAATGCAACGGGTGCTGGTAAGGTATTTATCGATTTGGCTTACTTTTTCGGGGGTCGTTATCGTGGGGGCCCAGCAAAAGTAGCGGTTGTATCGAGTGCATTAATGGGGACGGTTTCAGGTAGTCCGGTAGCCAACGTGTCATCGACAGGACAGTTCACCATCCCGTTAATGAAAAAAATTGGTTATAAACCAAAAGTAGCTGCTTCAATAGAGGCAGTAGCTTCAACAGGTGGTTCAATGATGCCACCAATCATGGGCGCTGGCGCCTTTGTTATGGCAGAAATGACTGGGATTCCATATTCAGAGATCATCATTGCTGCCATCATACCGGCCCTTTTATATTATTTATCCATTTACTTCTATGTCGATTTGGAAGCTGCAAAGGAAAACTTACGAGGCCTTTCGAAAGCGGATTTACCTAACTTGAAAGAAACGTTTTTAGCAGGATTCCATTTGTATATTGGTTTAGGTTTCCTTATATACATGCTTGTATTTGTTCAAGCCTCACCGATGTTTTCGGCATTCTGGTCAATTGTCGCATTAGTCGTGTCCTATATCGCATTCTACTTCAAACAAGTGAAGTGGGGTTTCTTCATAGATGCATTACTTGATGGGGCAAAAGGGATGGTTCTAACAACCGTTGCCTGTGCCACAGCGGGTATTGTTGTTGGGGTCGTTAACTTAACAGGTGTGGGTGTAACATTGACTACACTAATGGTGAACGTTGGTAGTACCTCGATTATCTTAACGCTAGTTGTAACGATGGTAGCGTGTATCATCATGGGAATGGGGCTTCCCCCGACAGCAGCATACATTCTACTTGGTGTGTTAACGGCACCAGCACTAATTAATTTAGGAATTGAACCGATATTCGCCCATATGTTTGTATTCTACTTCTCTTGTCTAGCACCAATCACACCACCAGTAGCCCTTGCATCCTTCACAGCGGCGGGAATCGCCAAAAGTCATCCACTGAAAACCAGTATAACTTCTGCAAAGATTGGACTTGTTGCATTCTTGATTCCCTACATGTTCATATACGGTCCGGAATTGTTAGCACAAGGGAAAGTATCGGCCATAATGTGGACCATATTAATGGCCTGTATAGGCGTTTTCGTATTAGCAATGGCCATGGTTGGCTGGTTGAAGCGAAAACTATTCTGGTATGAACGGGTATTGGCTTTTATCACAGCCGTATTACTGATATCGGCAGGAATGCTTACGGATATTATTGGCCTGGGTCTCCTTGTTGGTTTGTTAGCCCTTATTTACACGACAAGGAATAATCCGGTCGAGGCTGTTGATACAAACTTGGAATTAACAAAATAAATAGATTTTATTAAAGGGTGTGAGTGAATATGAAAGTATTTACTCCTCTTTTTTTAAATGACGTTAGGTTTGGATGATGTGTATGAAGCTTTATTCTTTATATATCGCGGCTATTTTTGTATTCATCGCAGTTTTTGGAATACGTCCATTAACCTCTTTATATGCGAGCTCTTTAGATGCGACGATGTTCCAGATCAGTTTAATCACGATGTGTTATTCGGTTGGCCCTTTATTGATAGCCATTAAGATCGGAAGATTCATTGATCAATATGGAGAAAAAATACCCATTTTGATAGGGGCTTTAGGAATTGGCGTTTCAGCATTGTTACCCGTTTTATTTCAAAGCATCGGTATGCTCTTTGTATCTCAGTTCTTATTAGGGACCAGTCAGATCTTAACGATTGTTGCCTTGCAAAATGGGGTGGCCAGTGCCGTTCCAAGCAGGAATCGTGATAGGGCAGTCGGGACCTTTAGTTTATTTACTTCGACAGGCATGTTCATTGGTCCATTTGTCGGTGGATTCACTACAGATTATTTTGGCTATCTAATGGCCTTTATCGTGCTTGCCTGTGCACCGATTGTTAGTTTTATAGCGACATTAGGCATTCAAACGACGAAAAAGAAAGAAACAAAGAAAGCTAAAGACAACAATCTGGGCGTGACACAACTTATTGGTCAAGTCCACTTGAGAAAAACGATTATCGCTGGAATGCTGGTGCTCTCGGCCTTGGATTTGTTTTATGTGTACTTTCCTTTATATGCAGAAAGTATAGGGTTCACAGCTTCCCGGATTGGCATTTTACTATCAGTAATGGCTGGTGCTAATATGCTTGCAAGGATTTTTATAGGAAAGCTCATCACTTTATTTGGGCGCGTTAAAACGTTATGGCTTTTTATGCTCATTGGGGCAGTTGGGTATGCGTGTGTGACGTTTACGAGTAGTTTTGCCTCCTTATTTCTTATCGTCTTTATTATAGGAGCTGGTTTAGGTGTGACACAGCCACTGACGATTATACTCACGTATAATTTAGCGCCAGTAAACCAAACGGGAGAAGTGTTGGGTATTCGTTTGGCGGCTAATCGTTTATCACAAACAATACTCCCCTTTCTTTTCGCTAACTTAAGCACATTAATCGGTCTTGGGTCGATTTTTATTTTTAAGGCACTCTTATTAGGAATCGGTTGCCTATCGGCCAAGGGTATTCAGGAAAAATAAGCTACAATCGAAAAGGAGGTACAAGATGTCAAATAGTATAGTCGGAACACCTGTACAAGTTACACATGAATTTGCAAAGTTCATTCATGGTTTTCATCCAGTCCAACTAGACCAAACAGTAAAAAAACAAGTGAATCATATTTTAACGGATTATTTTTGCGCAGCCATTACGGGATCTCAAACAGAAACAAGTAAGAGGGTATTACATTATTTAATAGAAAGCGAAGGGACGGGGACAAGTAACGTCATTGGTTCAAAGCATAGGCTTTCCCCAGCAAATGCCGCTTTCATCAATGGAACGAGTGCACATTGCTTGGACTTTGATGATGGCCATACACAAGGGTCGGTTCATCCCGCTGCACCCATCATCCCGGCCGTACTGGCGATTGCGGAAAGCCTACAGTCAGAAAAGGATGAACTAATAAAAGCCATTGTCATTGGTTATGAAGTTTGTTTGAGAATTTCCGCCGCGATACACCCCAATTCTCGTAAACGGGGTTTTCATAATACGCCGATTACCGGAATTTTTGGCGCAACGGCTGCTGTATGCTATTTGCATAAAATGGACGTGGAGGAGATCCAAAATGCTTTCGGAATCGCTGGTAGCTTTGCGGGTGGCCTCTTTGCTTTTTTAGGAACGGGTTCTGAAGTGAAACGGATCCACCCCGGACAAGCAGCAAGAGATGGTATACACGCAGCCTTATTAAGTCTTCATGGTCTAACAGGTCCAACCAATGTTTTGGAAGGGACCAACGGATTCTTTGAAGCATTCGCCGGGGACATAAATAATGAACGGTTATTTGCAAATCTAGGAACCCAATATGAAATTTTCAATATTTATTTCAAGCCATATCCATGTTGTCGGCACTTACATGTGGCGATTGATGTGATAAATGAAATGAAGAAAATATTTTCAATCGATGTTCAAGAAATTCGAGCCATTAAAATCGGGGTAAATGAAATTGCCGCGATGCATCATCATAAAGAATGCACGAATCTATTGGATGCACAAATGAGCATGCCCTATGCAGTTGCTTTGGCTTGTCTACATGATGAATTGCATGTGGATTTATTCCAACCATCCCATGCACCTGAAGAGGTTTGGGAATTAGCGAAAAAAATTGATGTGTACGTGGATGAAAAGGCAAATGAGCTGTATCCAGAGTATCGCGCAGCAAAAGTAGATATGGTGATGAATAATGGAGAGGAATGGAGTCACTTTATCGATAATCCGTTAGGTGAACCTTCCAAACCATTAACTACAGAACAACTCCAAACGAAATTCACGTCCAATTGTAACCCGATTATAGGTGTGAAACCGAGCCAAGTTTTCTTAAAGGGACTTAGTAGTGAAAAAAACACGGATGTTTTTTATCAAATTTAGGGGGCTACAAGGATGAGTGAATTCAAATATTTAGACGTGTATAAAGATGGCGCACTAGGAATTATTAAAGTAAACCGGTTAGAGGTCCATAATGCGCTTAATAAAGAAACCATCCAAGAACTTTCCGCTTCCATAGATAAATGGGTAAATCACGATGGAGTCCAAGTCATTGTAATGACGGGAGCCGGAAGTAAATCATTTATTTCCGGTGCGGATATTAACCAGCTGACCGTGAAAACACCTATTCAAGGTTTAGAGGCTGACTTGTCCGTGCTATGTGAAAAAATCGAGAATTGTGAAAAGGTAACGATTGCCGCCATCAATGGGTATGCATTTGGTGGGGGATTTGAAGTAGCGTTAGCCTGTGATATCCGAATTGCTTCTGCGAATGCAAAGTTTTGCTTTCCAGAATTAAACTTATCCATCATTCCAGGTGGCGGGGGAACTCAAAGATTATCCCGTTTGATTAACAAAGGGGTCGCGCTGGACCTCATTTTAACGGGGGATGTGATGACAGCGGAACGAGCTGAAAGGCTAGGAGTCGTTTCGGCGGTCGTACCCCAAGAAGAACTATGGGAAGCAGTCATTACTAAAGCACAAAAAATCATTACCAAAGGGCCCATCGCTTGCCGGCTAGCTAAGTTAGTCGTGAAGGAGGGAGCTGAGATAAATTTATCCTCAGCACTAGTATTAGAAAAGTTAGCCCAATCTCTTTTGTTTGGGACAAAAGATAAACAAGAAGGTACACAAGCATTTATTGAAAAAAGAAAACCTATTTTCGCAGGAAAGTGAAACGTTTAGTTTATGAACGAAATTGTTCATAAACTAAACGTTTTTTATTTATGGGTGTATAAAAAGGCAATGAAGTAAAGGATTCTCTATGTTTTTTAAGTTGGCATCAAAATTGCTTATATATAAAGGGAGTGGATTAAACTATTTAATTCCAACTATAAAACTACTAAAGGGGTGCTAGATATGGATTTTACATTATCAAAAGAACAGGAAGATTTAAAAAAGTGGGCGAAGAATTTAGCAAAAGAAAAATTCTCGGAAAAAGCATACACATGGATAAAAAACGGTGAGGTGCCATGGGAGAATGCACGGATTCTTGCAGAACACGGTTTGATGGGCATGACACTACCGGAAGAAGACGGCGGTCAAGGAATGACGTTAATGGAAGCCATTATCGTCATGGAAGAAATCGCAAAAGTTTGCCCGAATACAGCTGATATGTTCCAGGTGGGGAATTTTGGGGCGATTCGCCAATTGTCTGCCTATGGTTCACCAGAATTGAAGGCCCGTACCCTCCCGGGGATCTTAGCGGGTGAACAGTTGATCTCTGTTGCCATGAGTGAGCCCAATGCAGGTTCAGCTACAACCGACTTGGAAACACGAGCACGTATTGTGGGAGATAAAGTCATCGTAAATGGTTCGAAAGTATTCAATACACATGGTCCTCATAATCAATATTACGTAGTCTGGGTCCGTTTCGGTGATGATGTTCGTAGCTCGGGAGCCATCTTGATTGAACGTGACTTACCAGGATTCACACTAGGAAAAACGGAAACACATATGTCAGGTGAGGAACATTGTGCATTATTCTTCGAAGATTGTGAAGTACCGATTGAAAATATCCTGGTTCCGGATAATGGGTTCAAAAAGTTATTTACCATGTTTAACATCGAACGTATGGGGAATACATCCCGCTCATTGGCCTTAGCGCAAGCTGCTTTTGATATGGCAGTTGAACATGCAAAGGAACGTGAACAGTTCGGGCGTCCACTGGCAGAGTTCCAAGGGATTCAATGGAAGGTGGCCGAAATGAAAATGAAATTGGAAGCTGGTCGCCTCTTGTTATATAAAGCGGCAACGAATGCAGATAAAGGAGCTCCAAGCCCATTAGAGGCTTCAATGGCAAAGTGTTATATCAATACAACCGCATTTGAGGTGGCAAATGAAGCTGTACAAATCTTTGGTGGATATGGCTACTCAACGGATTATCCATTGGAATATATTTTCCGTCGCGTTCGTGGTTGGATGATTGCAGGTGGTACACCAGAAATGCTGAAAAATAAAATTGCTGAGGAAGTATTTGAACTGCGCTTTAGCCAACGTAAAAAAAAGCCTGAGATTGAGAAGGTGGTTAAATGACTTTGACAGAACAAATGGTGGAGGAGATGACATTTCTAACGGAATATGAAGGGGCGAAATTATTAAAAAAGTTTAAATTACCTGTTGCCCCTGCTGAATTGGCGAAAACACGCGAAGAGGCAGTGGTATTTGCTGATAAGATTGGCTATCCACTTGTGTTAAAGGGTATGTCCCCGCAAATTACGCATAAAACGGAAGCCGGTATTGTCAAAGTGAATATTCAAGATGAGCAGCAACTTTTAGAAGCCTATGAAGTCATTATTAACAATGCCATCGCCTATGATGCTTCAGCGAAATTAGAGGGTGTACTACTTCAAAAAATGTCCCAAAAGGGGCTGGAACTTATCTTAGGAATCAAAAGGGACCCCGTGTTCGGACATCTTTTGGTTCTGGGGATGGGTGGTACATTCGTAGAAATTTTGAAGGACTTTTCCATGCGAATTATGCCCGTAAGCAAGCAGGATGTTCTTAGCATGGTAGATGATTTGAAAAGCGCTGAACTAGTAAAGGGGTACCGGGATCAACCCGGAATCGATTTGAATCTACTTGTGGACATTTGTCAGAAGCTTAATGAACTTGTAACCCTCCATCCTGAAATTATAGAGTTAGACTTGAATCCTATTATCTTCTCTGCAGAAGGTCCACTCATCTGTGATGTGCGCATTTTAAATGAGCCGGTTATTGAACTTGAAGGGGAGCGCCGGAGTTTAGAAAACCTAGATAAACTATTACATCCCTCATCCATAGCCATTGTAGGCGCATCGTCTAATGAAAAGAAGAATGGTGGCCGCTTAGTTAAGTATTTGGTGGAAAATCATTTTAAAGGGAAAGTGTTTCCGATCAATCCTAAGGCAGATGAAATTTTCGGTCATCGCGTATATCCTTCTTTAACCCATGTAACTGAGCCAATTGATGTGGCTTGTATTATTGTGGCAGCACAGAGTGTCCCTGGCGTCATGCGTGAATGCCAACAAAAAGGGATTAAAAATGTCATTATCTATTCATCGGGTTTTGCTGAAACCGGTGCAAAAGGGGCCCTTTTACAACAAGAAATATTAAGTATCGCTAAAGAAGCGGGGATTCGGATCGTCGGCCCAAATGTAATCGGTGTGGCCAGCCCAAATGACAATGTGTATATGGCATTCGGTTCGGCTTTAACAACGAAAGAAAAAGTGGCCGGCGGGATCGGATTCATTTCCCAAAGTGGAGCGATGGGTAGTGCTTTACTCAGTCGTGCTTGGGAGAATAAAGTGGGCTTTAGCCGATGGGTAACAGTGGCAAATGAAGTGGATCTCACAACTTCCGATTTTATTGAAACCTTTGCTGAAGATTCACAAACGAAAGTTATCTCGGCCTTCATGGAAGGTTTAAAAGATGCAAAGGCATTTGAACGTGCGACCCAAAAAGCGTTAGAGGCGAAAAAACCAGTTCTTGTCTATAAAACAGGACGTTCTGAAGTAGGAAAGCGGGCCGTCCAATCACATACGGGTTCCATCGCCGGTGATGAGGCGGTATATTCGGCGGCCTTTAGAAAATATAATGTATTACCCGTGGAACAAATCGAGGACTTAATTGAAGTGGCTGCGATATTTGAAAAACAACCACTGCCTAAAGGCAATCGCATTGGGATTGTTACAGCTTCTGGTGGTGCTTGTAGTGTAATTGCCGATTTATGCACAGCGAATGGACTTGAGGTACCTGAACTTACAGAAACTGCCGAGAAGATCAAGCAATACATTCCTGTATTTGGCGCAGCGAATAATCCCGTTGACGTAACGGCGGAGATAATCGGAAACCCTGATATGTTTAAGAAAGTATTAACAGCCGTTGTGGAAGATTCACAAATCGATGGTGTGCTCGTTATGCTAACATCGAATGCCGACCCGGGAGCACTTATCATTGCCGAGGCCATTTATGAAGTCTTCCAATCGCACCAAAAACCGATAATCGTTGGGCGCTTAGGGGCAACTGCGATCGCACCAAAAGCAGTATCTTTCTATCAGGAAAAACAATTCTTCGTCTATCCAAACCCAGAAAAGATTGTTAAAGCCATGAAGTATTTGGTGGACTATGAACGGATTCTACGGATGAATGGGAGTCTATGAGAGAGAAGGGTGAGAGGGAAATGGAACAAATAGCCGTCGTCGGAAGTGGATTGATGGGTAGGGGAATTGCATTAACCGCTGCTCAAAACGGATTCACTGTACAACTTAATGATGTGGATGAAGATACCTTACAAAGAGCGCAAGCGTTTATTGAAGAAGAACTGGAGAAGGCTGTTGAAAGGCAGATCATCAGTTTGGATCAAAAGCAGCAGGCAATCGCACGGATTTTCTATGAAACGTCACTTGAAAAAGCGGCTTCGAACGTTCAATTAGTGATTGAAGCCGTACCGGAAATCATGAAGTTGAAAATTGAGATTTTTAAAAAGTTAGATGAATATTGTTTACCACACACGATTTTAGCTACGAATACCTCAACAATGAGTCCTACAGAAATAGCGGCCCAAACGAATCGGCCTGATCAATGCATTGCGATGCATTTCTTTAATCCACCTCATAAGATGAAGCTTATTGAAATTGTCCGGGGATTACAGACAAGTGATGATACGATGGCCTTTGCAAAAGCCGTTGGGGAAAAGATGAATAAACAAACGGTTGAAGTCAATGAGTTCCCAGGCTTTGTAACAAGCCGTATGAACTGTTTAATTGGAAACGAAGCGATGACCATGCTCATGGAAGGTGTCGCTTCTGCACATGACATTGATCAAGCGTTAAAACTAGGACTCAATCATCCGATGGGACCATTGGAATTAGCAGACTTGGTAGGTTTGGATACGCGCTTAAAGAATATGGAGTATTTATATCAAACATTGGGTGAAAAATATCGGCCTTGTCCCTTATTAAGTAAATATGTAAAGGCCGGTCGTTTTGGTAGAAAATCAGGTAGCGGTTTTTATGAATATGATGAAAAGGGGTGTAAGAAGTGAGGAATGTTGTAATTGTAGATGCAGTCCGGACCCCCATTGCCACAATGGGGGGAACACTAAAAGAGGTGGAAGTCGATTTCCTAGCGGCTTCCGTGATCGATGCCATTGTTAAGCGATCCAATCTAGATACGAGTCTTGTTGATGAAGTCATATTAGGTCAGGCAAAACAAAGTGCCGACTCCCCTAACCTTGCGCGTCTTGCTGCATTACGCGCGGGCCTTCCAGTAGAAGTGGCCGGATACACAGTACATAGACAATGTGGTTCAGGATTACAATCGATCGTAAATGCCGTTCAACAAATTCAATGTGGGCAAAGCGACATCATCATTGCAGGTGGGGCAGAAAGCATGAGTACAGCACCCTATTACATGAGAGGTATTCGTTATGGACTTGGTGCAAATAACGGGCAATTGCTTGATCCGAATACAGAAAGCCAACCCCGTTCACAACCAGAGGATCAATATGGCAAATTTACAATGGGACTCACAGCCGAAAACTTGGTGGAGCAGTATGGGATTTCAAGAGAAAAGCAAGATTCATTTGCTTTTCGCAGTCAGTCACTTGCTTTAAAGGCGATTGAAGAAAACCGCTTTGCAGATGAAATTATCCCGTATAAAGTGAAGACTAGAAAAGGAACGGTGATATTCGACAAAGATGAATATCCGAGACAAACGACTCCCGAAAAGTTAGCCGAATTAAAGCCTGTATTTAAAAAAGGAGGAAGCGTCACAGCAGGTAATAGTAGTGGTCGCAATGATGGTGCATCAGCCGTGTTGCTGATGTCTGAGGAAAAAGCTTTGAAGCTGGGCCTTAAACCACGCGCACGCATTATTGGACATGCAGCAGTAGGCGTATCCCCAGAAGTCATGGGGATTGGACCAGTACCTGCCACGAAAAAAGCATTACAAGTTGCGAATATTTCAATGGAAGACCTGGATTTAATCGAATTAAATGAAGCATTCGCTGCCCAGGCCCTTGCGGTGATTAAGGAGTGGAACGTGGGACTGGACAAAATCAATGTGAACGGAGGAGCCATTGCATTGGGGCACCCACTTGGGGCAACAGGTGCGATTTTACTAACTAAGATTCTCTATGAACTAGAACGTCGTAATGGTCGATATGGGTTAGTCACCCTATGTATAGGTGGAGGTATGGGTATTTCAGCCGTTATTGAAACAATGAAATAGACCAAAAAATAATGGACGGTTGCCCCGCTCCTATTAATGTAGGGATTGATCTCATAGTATAATCTACTTAATTGATAGAAGGGTGGCGGCATAAATGGATATATTCATAGAGGAGTTACAAGATTCAGATATGGAAGAGTTGTTAGCATTCGAACTGGAAAACAGAGCTTTTTTTGAAGAAATGGTCCCGTCTCGTGGAGATGACTATTATACCCCTGCTCATTTCAATGAAAGCCATAAAGCATTACTCGATGAACAAACACGAGGAGCTTCCATTTTCTATTTAATCAAGGATAACCACCATTCCATTTTAGGAAGAATAAATGTGGTAGATATCGAAGAAAACCAAAGAATAGGGCATCTTGGTTATCGAGTAGGTCAAATATACACTGGAAGAGGGATTGCCAATAGGGCTCTGCAATTATTACTAAAGAAAATCGTCAATAAAGATATCAAACAAATCCATGCAAAGACGACCACTACTAATATTCCCTCCCAAAGAGTTTTGGAGAAAAACGGCTTCAAGAAAGTGGCTACCAGTGAAGAAGGCTTCGAAATGAATGGACAGAATCTCCATTTTGTTTATTATACGTTGACTACCATGTTATCCGGTACAAACTGATGTATTCTATAATTATTGTATCAATTTTCCAAATGAATAATTTTGAGGGAAATTTACAATGAATAAGTTTTTGAAAAGTATTCTTCAGACTATAAACAAACAGGATCAATTTATGAGGGCATCCTTCTATATTATAGGAGGTTTCTTAATTATATTGGTTGGGTTAGTAACCTTTTAAAGGTCAGGATTACTTCTAACAAGTTGGAACAAAAATAAGCATTTGGTGGAAGCGTCCCATCGCCATCAAGCTAACAAGAACGAGTTACCCCAAAACGAAAAAAATGAGCTGAATTCCCATGGACAACTATGAAGGGATAAAATATTTATTTTGGGGATATTTCAAAATATTAGCTTGATGGGCATGGGTAGTACCCCTAATTTTGGTGTCAATGATGAAATAATCTTGGAGGAATCTGCAGATGTCGGATCGCTAACAATTTTTTACTTCTATTTATCTGGTGCTCACATTTTGTTTATGAGGAATAAACTACCTTGCATTATTTAATAGTTATGGAATATAATGTTATTAAATGGTACCTGTTATTAAACAATACTGATTTTTGTAAACTACCTTTCATTATTTACTACATAATAAAGAATCGGGTGATCAATATGGTAAAAATATAAAAAACGGAGCTTGACGATTGAAACAGACAAGGGTGAAATTACCTTAAAAAAATAACTTGCTGAGCAAAAAAACTTTATTTCAAACTAACAAGCAGGAAAAAGTGTGTTAGTTTATTTTTTTAGCAAGGTACCTTGCATTGAACAGTACTAGAATGTAATAGTGTGGAAAACGGACCGCTTTACACTTCATAATTATAGAAAGGAGCTATTATGAATACAAATCTATTGATTAAAGAAAGAATTGGTACGATTGATTGTATACGCGGCTTTGCCCTGTTAGGAATCTTTATGGTGAATCTGCCGATTATGCTGGGTATTTTTACCCCGTTTGAAAAAGAAGAGGTTACGATAAATCAGTGGATAGAAATATTCTTAAATCTTTTTATATCCAATAAATTCTTTGTTCTGTTTTCCTTTTTGTTCGGGTTAAGCTTTTTCATTTTTATGTCGAGGGCTGAAGCAAAGGGATATGGAAAAAAACTTTTCGCTCGCAGATTGTTTTTCTTACTGCTTTTCGGAATCATTCACCGGCTGTTTTTTTGGACAGGAGATGTTTTGTTGTTATATGCGGTTACCGGCTATTTCCTTTTATTCTTTTATAACCGCAAACCGAAAACAATACTCGTATGGGGAGTCTCGCTTATATCAGCATTTATCATTCTTGTCCATGGTCTTGCCGGTTTTATGTTTTTGAATAATCCTTCTTTATTGTATGGTTCTTTTCATAAAGAAGCGCAGATTGAAGCCTATCATACACTAGAGTATGCTGACTGGCTTATCTGGCATTTTAACGCCGAAGTTTTAACTGAAACACCTGAACATCTGCTTATTATACCTTTGCTTTTAGGTATATTCTTACTCGGATTATATACAGGAAAAATAGGGGTTTTTCAACATATTGAACAGTTTATTAAACCGTTAAAGAAGATTCAGGCAGCTTCAGGGCTTGCAAGTATACCATTAATCGGCTTGTTGTATTACTGCCAAGTTGCTAAAGATCCAATTGCTTTAATAAAAGCTTTCGAAACGCTTTATTTACAAGCAGGCGGAATTACTTTATCGGCATTCTACATGACAACTTTAATGCTTTTACTGCGTGTGAGCTTTGCTCAAAAGGTTCTATCTCCGCTTCGCTTATATGGACAGATGGCTTTAACCAATTATTTAACTCAAACATTAATTGGGTTCGTGATCTTTTTTATCATGCGCTTATATGGAACAATAGCATTGTACGAGTCCGCATTAATTTTCATTGGTGTTTTTATAGTGCAAATCATTTTCAGCAATTTATGGCTTAAGAATTTTCGGCTTGGACCTTTCGAATGGCTTTGGCGAACATTGACCTACAGAAAGCGGCAAAAGCTGTCGAAAAATAAAGGAGATATTGCTATCTAAAATGAAGATAAGGCTTCCTATACTGAATTAAATGGAGGATGTTACTAAAAAAGCAAGGGGGGACAGGGGTAGCGCCCCTTCACCATCAAGCGAAAGCCAAATTGTATCCATAATACGAAAAAAACGCTATTCTTTCTGTAATATGTAGAAAGGATGGTGTTTTTTTATGTGTCACGAGGTTTCAGGTGAACTTACTCTCTTTTCACAGGAATTACAACGATCTTTGTCTCCACAAGCTCTCCAACAGCTGGCCAAAAAGGTAGGCTTTGTTCAAAGGACGAGTAAGTACCAAGCCAAAGATTTAATAGCATTGTGCGTGTGGTTAATTAAGTCAAAAAGTAGCGAGTACTTCCCTGACACAGTTATGTAGTTCACTAGAATCTTCAACGGGGGTCTTAATAAGTTCTGAAGGGCTCAACCAGCGATTTAATACTTCGGCTGTCAAGCTTCTACAACACGTATTCACTTCCTTACTCAAAAGCTATATACCTCTCAGGTTCTTACTCATTGTTATGCTTCCCAGTTTCAGCGTATACGAATCTTGGATTCTACGACCTTTCAACTTCCAGATGTGTTTGCCTCAACCTATCAAGGATCCGGAGGCAGTAGCCATACAGCTGGCGTAAAGATTCAATTAGAATATGATCTTCTTAGCGGTCAATTCCTACACGTTCACTCAGGACCAGGAAAACAAAATGATCGAACCTAAAACAAGTGATTTATGTATACGCGATTTAGGTGATTTTGATTTGAAAGATCTCCATCAAATGGATGAGAAAGGAGCCTATTATATTTCTCGCTTATAATTAAACACTCGGATTTATCTGAGGAATCCTGATCCCGGACCCTTCAAAAATGGAACGCTCAAAAAACAAACCGAGTATATTCAATTGGATATAGAAGAAATCATGCATAAATTAAAACCAGGACAAACCTATGAGATCTCTGACGTTTACATTGGCCAGTATCAAAAGTTACCGACTAGGGTCATTATCCATCGACTTACGGAAGAACAAACCCGAAAACGCTGGAAAAATCAAGCGTTAAAGGAGAAAAAGAAAGGTATTGTCATGAAAGAACGGAGTAAACGGTTGAGTGCTATGAATGTATACATAACCAATACGCCACAAGAAGATGTCCCAATGGGACACGTTCACGATCTTTATTCTTTACGTTGGCAAATTGAATTACTTTTTAAAACATGGAAATCCTTCTTTGAAATAGATCATTGTAAAGAGATAAAAAAAGAGCGATTAGAATGTCATCTCTATGGTCAACTGATTGGCATTCTCCTCTGTTCCTCCACCATGTTTCAAATGTGGCAGCTACTCCTCACCAAGAAAAAACGAGAACTCAGCGAATATAAAGCCATTTATATCATCAAAGATTATTTTTCACTACTGTTTAAAGCACCCAAGAATTATCAAAGATACTGCTTCGCCTGTTTGCCCTCCTACAGAAAAACGGGCGAAAGGTTTATTTGGCATGTTTTTTTTCATTAGCATAGACAGTTTTATTGTAGAAACGGCTCTACTAGTAGTATCCGTCGTTGTTAACTTGATGTGCATGTGGAAGCGCCCGCCAAATGCTATTTTTATACTCTGTTCAAGTTACTGAGGAATTTTTTTTACAGGGGGACTATCCTAGATTTTAAAGATAAGATGAAATATAATTGATATTAGAATATTCTAAAAATTATTCCCTTCGATTCCACATCATGACGCTTCTCTACATCTCATCCGTTTGTTCCTCAACTAGGTCCATTGCAAAAATATGATAACGCTTCCAACCATTTGTGATTCTTTTAATAGGAGGAATGGATCGTGAAATCAATGACTAAGAAAAGCTGGCCAAAAGGTGTTTTGGAAACCTTGCATTACCGCTTAGGGGAAAAGCCGCTTCATGAGTACTTGATGGATAATGCGAAGGAACGTCCGGAGGAAACGGCGTATGTGTACTATGGGAACAATCTGACTTGGAGCCAGCTTCAGGATGACACGGGGAGGCTTGCCCAGTTTCTCAAAGACCAAGGTGTGGGTAAGGGTGACCGGATCGCTTTGTTCATGCAGAATTGTCCGCAATACCTCATTGGACATTACGCCATCCAAATGCTTGGTGCTATAGTGGTTCCCTTGAATCCGATGTATAAAGAAGCGGAACTGGAATATTTGATCAATGAGGCGGATATAAAGGCCGTGATTGCCGGCCAGGAGTTATATCCAACTATGGAAGCGGTGAAAGGCAAGGCAAAATCTTTACAATTTATCATCACCACCCATTACGCTGACTTTCTTTCGGAATCTCCCACTTTGCCGTTGCCAGTCGAGTTTTTGGCGGAGAAAGTGACAATGGAAGGAACGTTTGATCTTCTTGAAATTCTCTATACGAATGAGGTTCTAAAAGAAGTGGAAGAAGTGAATATATGGGAAGATGTGGCCTTGATGGTCTTCACTTCGGGTACGACGGGGAGGCCGAAAGCGGCGATGCTTACATATGGGAACGCGTTGTTCAAAACGGCAGCGACTGCTCAGAGTTCTTTCATCACGCACAGCGACAAAACGCTGGCAGGCGCTCCATTTTGCCATATTGCCGGGATGGTGATGGGCGTCAATATTCCTATATATAGTGCCTGCATGTGTGTGGCATTGACAAGGTTTGAGCCAGAGGCGGCAATCAGTGCCATAGAGACGTATAAAGTGAATAAATTATATACGGTCGCCCCTATGAATGTAGCCATCTTGAATACTCACGGTATCGAAGGAAGAGACTTAACTTCACTTGAATTGAATTTCGCGACTAGTTTTGGCATTCCGGTCGATGAAAAGCTTGCAAAGGCATGGGGGGAATTGACCGATGGTTGTCTTTTGTATGAAGCCTCGTATGGGTTAAGTGAAACGCATACATGTGATACATTCATGCCGATTGATAAAATCAAGTTTGGTACTTGTGGCATTCCGACATTCGATACCGAAATTTGCATCGTTGACATCGAAACAGGAGAAGATTTACGGCCGGGTAAACGAGGGGAAATCGTGTTGAAGAACCCTGGCGTATTCAAAGGATATTTGAATAGGCCAGACGCGACAGCCGAAACATTAAAAAATGGCTGGGTCCATACAGGTGACATTGGAATGCTGGATGAGGAAGGTTATCTGCATTTTCTTGGCCGTACGAAAGAGATGATTAAATCCTCCGGATACAGCATTTTTCCAGAAGATGTGGAAGTCTTGATGAAAGACCATGAAGCGATTTTACAAGTTGCCGCAGTTGGTGTGCCAGATGGGATCAGGGGCGAAAGCGTGAAAGCCTTCATCGTTTTGAAACCGGAGTACAAAGGGAAAATCAGCGAGGAGGAGATCGTCGATTGGTCAAGAAACAGGATGGCGTCCTATAAATATCCCCGCTACGTTGAATTCCGAGATAGCTTGCCAACAACCAGTTCAGGCAAGGTATTACGGAGATTATTAAAAGAATGATAGAAAGCCGATAGCGGCAAGTGGCTATCGGCTTTGTTTTGTAGTGAATGTTGAATTAATGGTGTGAATGTTGAATTATTGCCACGAATGTTGAATTAATGAGGCTGAATGTTGAATTAATGCAAACGAACGTCGAATTAAACTATTCTAGTAAAAGGGCATATTGTTATTAGCATAATGAGGTATGATTCCACTATCATCTTGGTATAAAATGGATAGTGAAGGGAGCTGTTTTAATGAGTAATATTGGGGTACCAGGAATTATTTTGATGATCATCGTATTTGCACTTATCGTTTTATTCTTCGTCTCATTTTCTGCGTTTATCAGTAGGCTGCTTAAGAATTCAGGCAAGAATCATAATCAATCGGATATAGATAGTAGGCTCACACGGATTGAAGATGAACTCCGGTCCATTAATAAGAAAATGGATCACCGGGATAGTTGATTGAAAGAGGGTGCAACCGAAATAGCGGGGGGCAAAATGAAGATATTACAAATAATCATGCTTATTATTTTTACCCCAGTCATTGTGCTGGATTATTTCCCGAATCTATCGTTTGTATGGGTGATTCCAGATGGTATTTTCCTATGGCTGATGTTCCTCATATATGTGATCAGTTTTTTATTTAAGAGATTCAGTGATGGGAGTCCTAGGGAATGGCTTCAGTGGCAAGTGCTTTCCCTCTTTTATTTACTCTCATTACTAGCTTTGTTGACCATTCTCGGAGGCCAATCCAGTTCGGGAATTGCTTTTGATAGTCCTTTCCTATGGCTGATTCTATTGATTTCGTGTTTGGATATCTATTCCCGGTGGAAGAAATTGAAACAGAAACAAGCTACTCATTAGAGGAGGATTAGAATGATAAGTGCATCAACTTGGTTTAATCCTTACGTCTTAGAAGTGTTTATCCTCCCGATTGCTGTTGTAATAGGAACAGGATCAGCATTGGTTACAAAGAAAATTATAGTAGGACCCATCATTCATATAAGCATATCCGTGCTTTTCTATTGGTGGAATTTCACTTATTTTCACGACGAGGATTACCATTATAATAGGATTGATTCTGAATGGATACTTATTGACTTAATCTTTGTAGGAATTACAGGCTTGTTATCTTGGGGGTTACTAAAACTCAGGAGGAAATAGCTCATATCATAAAATCTTACTCTTCTTATTTAATAATAGAAGGGTAGGATTTTTTTTATTTTCATGTATAGAAAAGTCAAATCCAGTTAATCATGAGAGTAAGAGAAGGGAGAGGGGAACGGTTCACAAAAAACGATGTCTTACTACTAATGTATATTTTTAAGAAAACATAAAGAATGATACTAATTTTCAAGTTGTCCAATATAATAGAAAAAAGGTGAAGGAGTTGGTTTCGAATGGAGAAGCAATTGCCTATAACACCACTAGAACCTGAGATGATGGAAACGTTGGCAGAAATGGTACTTATCAAGGCCCTCAGTGATTACCGGAAAACTCAAATCGAAAAAGAAATCGATCATTCGTTGGAAACCCGTGATAAGCAGGAATTTATAAGATTAACCAATGAATTGAAGAGTCTCTGTTAGATTGGCCTTATGAATCAGGCTTTTTAATATCTGTATATAATGAAGGACCAATCTTCTATTGAAATTGGTCCTTTGTTTTTCTTTATTTTAATTGTCCCTGATAGGAAATCTGTTATGCATAGCTAAAATCACATTCTGATAAGCTATAAAAAAATAACCTTCAACATCCCATAAATAGCATAATAAATCATAAGGGAAGCAAGTAACTGTAAAATAAGGGCGATTAGAAACAAAAACTTTCGAACAAACCAACTATATTTGCTAAGCCTTAGATAAATGTAGTAACCGGAACCAACGAGAAGGAACATGAATAAGTTTATGAATTTTTGATAAGGGCTACTAGGTTTTTCATAGATGGCTAAAGCGTAAAAGCTGGTCATCGTTCCTTCTAATAAAAAATACAGAAGCCATAGGTAAGTTGTATGGTTAGATAACCTGCTAATAAATTTCTTATCTCTTCTATAATGCTGTATGCCATTCTCATCTTCTCCCTAACATGAACGGTACTTATAAAAATATAACTTTCAAAACCCCATAAATGGTTTTATAAATCAGAACAGAAGCGATTGCCTGTAAAAACAGGGCAACCAGGAATAATAATTTTCGAACAAGCCAGCTGTAATTTCTAAGTCTAAGATAAATATGATAGCCTGAGCCAATCGTTATCAACATGAAGAGATTCGTTATTTTTTGAAAAAGATTATTGGGCGGCTCATAAATACCTAAAGCATAGAAGTTGGTCATGGTTTCTTCGAACAAGACAATTAAGAATCCATACATCAGTTGTCCTGAAAGAATACATAATAATAAAATTCTTATACCTTGAATGATGTCGTGCACATAATCTGCCTCTTTTCAAAACGAAAGGCCAATCTCTATTGAAATGGCCCCTCCGCTTTACTCAATCTATTAACTTTTTTATATTGATTGTCCCTGATAGGCGGCCAAGTCACCTATGCCAGATAATGTGGCTTCCCATTCATCATGGTTGGCTAAATGGATATGTACAGGGGTTTTTGGATCATCCGTATATTCTGCAAGCCATATTCCACGATCAGAGGGTAAAAAGAATAGAATGTTCTCTAAGTATGCTTCTTCTTCATAACTCGTTAAACTAAAGTTGGAAATGTTGAACAGAGTCCAGTCATAAGTGCGCAGGTCATCAGAGAATAAGTAGAAACTGTCTTCTTCTTGCTGGGTAAACTTGGACTTCTTCCGTACTTTATCAACTTTTTTAGGATTACTTAACCAATCAAATGCTTGCTCGGTCAGAGAGAAAGCTTCCTCACCTTGATATTTGTCAAAGGAGATTCCATAATATTCTCTAATAATCATCTGGATTTCAGAAGAGGGGATAATCGCGAATTCATGAATGATATCTCGATCGATCAAATGGAAAAGCCATTCATCCTCTTCAAAGTGATGAAGCATTAATACGGACTTTTGAGGGAAATTGGAGCAGCGAATCATTCGTTTTGAGCCAATATACTTTTCGATGAAACGCTGAGTTTCCTGCGTTAATGGTACTTCTTCCCGAGATTCTTGCTCCTCACTCCACATGTTTTTCATGATCAATTGATTTTTCGTCACTTCAAGAATGGTCAACCACTCTTTTTCGGACTTATCCCCAATAGCCGTTTCGGCAATACCTTTTGCGATTTCATGATGTCCGGCAACACTCACCATCAAGGCTAATTCTTCAGTCGTACAGGTTAACAAATGATTCATTATGATGTCACGTCCTTTTAAGAACTATGGTTATGTATCCGCTTTTTGATAAGTTATAGAAAGATAGCTTTCACTGTCCCATAAATGATCTTGTAAATAATAATGGAAGCAATTCCTTGTATAATAAGAGCGATAAGGAAGAAAAATTTTCGAACAAACCAATTGTATTTACGAAGTCTGAGATAAATATAAAAGCCGGCACCCATCATGGCATACATGCAAAAGTTCACGGTTTTTTGATAAAGGTTACTGGGTTTCTCATAAGTTCCTAAAATATAATAGTACCTGATCATGGCGCTTTCGAATAAGAAGATTACAAAGCTAGATCCCCATTGGATTGAGAGGAGATATAGTAATAAAATTCCTATCCATTCAATTGTACTGTATGTCATTATTGTCCTCTTTCAAAAAAATGGAATGTAACCCTTATAGAAAAATAGCTTTCAACGTCCTATAATAAATGATGTGATAAATAATAATAGAAGCAATTCCTTGTGAAATAAGGGCGATTAAAAATAAGATTTTCCGAATAACCCAATTGTATTTGCTGATTTTAAGGTAAAGGTTGTATCCAATCCCGGTTAAAGTGAACATAATAAAATTAATGGACTTTTGAAAAAGGGTAGAAGGTTCTTCGTAAGTCCCTATCGTGTAAAAATTAATCATTGCTCTTTCTAATAAAAAAATGGAGAGACTGTAAGCAAATTGCGTTATAAGAATACATAATAATAAAAGTCTTATACCTTCTATTATGCTATATATCATGGTTCTCCTCTTTCTAGGTATAAAAAATAAACCAGTTGTTACCTCCTGAATTTAGGAGGTTTACTATACAAACTATAAAAGTAATTGTATAGAAAATCACATGCTATCCTATAAATTGTGTTATGAAATATATTTATATAAGAATTATTGCTTCTAGAATACGAAGCAAGGCTATATAAATAATAACGGACACCAGTGCTTGTAAAACAAGAGCAATAAGAAATAAAACCTTTCTTACCAACCATTTATGATTTCTAAGTTTAAGATAAATGTGATAACCGGTACCCACGGTAACAAGCATGAAAAGGTTTGCGAACTTATGGAAGAAATTATTAGGTTTTTCATAGGTTGCTAGAGCATAATAATTCGTCATAGTACTTTCTAATAAAAAGATTAAAAAACCAAACATAAGTTGAATGGAGAGTATGTATCCAATTAAATTGCTAATTATTTCAGATGTTCCTGGTGACATTTTATCCTCTTTCTAAAACTATAGAAAAATAGCTTTCAACATCCCATAACTGATTTTATAAATAATCACGGAAGCAATTCCTTGTAAAAGAAGCGCTATTAGGAATAGAAGTTTCCTAACAAACCAATTGTATTTCCTGAGTTTTAGATAAATGTGAAATCCAGTACCAATTAAAGTGAACATGAAAAAAATCACGAATTTTTGATACGGAGTACTGGGTTTTTTATAAGTTCCCATAGCATAATAGTTGATCATCACACTTTCGAATAAGAAAATAGAACAGCCAAATGCAAATTGTGTTGAGAGTATACATGTTATAAAGATCCTGATGCCTTGAATTATATCGCCTACCATGACATTCCTCTTTTTAAGTTATAGAAAAATAGCTTTCAACGTCCTATAAATGATTTTATAAATAATCACGGAAGCAATTCCTTGTAAAAGAAGGGCTATGAGGAATAGAAATTTCCTATTAAAATTCTCATACCTATTAGTGCAGGGTTTTACTATACAAATTTCACAATTTTAAAAAGCCAGTGTACAGAAAATAACACGCTATGAGAAAAAATATGACTGTGGCTACGTTCGCTATAAAATTTTTAATGTGTTTTCTCATTTTAAACTCTCCTAAACCTTTTAAGTAATTTTATTCTTCTGCAAAGACATACAGTGGATAACCGCCGTTATAGAAAAATAGCCTTCAACGTCCCATAAATGATTTTATAAATAATCACGGAAGCAATTCCTTGTAAAAGAAGAGCTATTAAGAATAGAAGTTTCCTTAAAAACCAATTGTATTTCCTAAGTTTAAGATAAATATGATAACCTGAACCAACGAGAAAGAACATGAAAAAGTTTACAAATTTTTGATAGCGGTTACTGGGATTCTCATAAATGGCTAGAGCATAAAAACTTGTCATTGTACTTTCTAGTAAAAAGATGGTGAAACCATACGAAAGTTGAGTTAATAGAAAACCTGTTAATAATACTCTTATGCCTTCAATTATGTTGTATACCATTATTTTCCTCTTTCTATTAATCAGAATATAAATTTGAGAATACTAAAATTCCTCTTATTTAGATGAGAATTAGAAAAGTGTATTAAATTCTTTGGATATGGTTTTTTAATTTTAATTAAACCAACTAGAAACCGAATTTTTAATATTACTACCAATGTCATCAACTAATGCACCTGATTTTTTGATAACCTTTCCAGTAACTTTTCCAACTTTTCCTCCAACATCTTTGATTTGATCACCAAAAGTAGAGCTTACTACACCGCCAGCTAAGCCTCCTACTGCACCGCCTATAACGATTCCCACCGGACCGCCAATACTGCCTATTGTAGCTCCTATTTTAGCGCCACTACCAATAGCAACCATATCTGTCGTGAAACCAAATGCGAATCTTCCAGCATTTTCAGAGAAGGATTTATTTGAGTTTTCTGGATTAGCAAACTCACCGAGATTAGAAGCAGCTGATATTGGAATTCCGACCAATGGAATCCTTTTAGCGGCAGATGTTAATCCTCTAGCTCCTGCTGCTTTACTTAATAGGCCTGTTGTACCATTTGTTTTTATTCTTTCAGTTGTTCCCTTAACTAAATCTTTACCGGTTGATCGTTCGAAGTTTTTCGGGAAACCGGCCAGATGTTTTAACATATGGGAAGGACTTGTGTAAGAAGCAGCGAATTTCTGTAGTTTCTGCATCACTGGGTTAGTAGGTGTGGATCTGGAAAAGTCCAAGAGCCATTTAGAAACTTTCGAACTATGTTTTCCTTTCGATGTCCAAGACGGATCTGCCTTTACAGAAAACTCATAGTTTCCTTTTAGTTTTTGCCATAGTGTCGGTTTACTACCAAAGTAATGAATACTTAATTTTTTTGACAAAAACATAGTAGACATAGAGGAGACCGCTTGATACCCTACTAAGACATTATCGCCAAAACTCATTTTCCCGTTAATATAGGCAAAAGGAGAGGTAAGCATTTGTCCAAATGTCATCTTATCTTCTGAAGCTACTTGCTTTTTTACCTCTGAAAATGTCGGCTTATCCTTTAATTGATTCACATCATAGTTCTGAATGTTGAAGTTTCCGCCACTGAACATCCCTTGAATTTCATTGAGGTATTTGTTCATCAATTGTATGTCATCCTCTACGGATGCTAGTTCTTTTGTTTGGCTTGTATCGAACGTACCCAAGTTATCAATCGTTTCCTTTATTCTAGAAGTAGCCCTTTGATAATGGGTGAGAAATGTCTGGTCATTGAGCTTTTCGATGGCAACGATATCACGTACCTCATCCAGGGTGGTGTTGGCTTCATCCACTAAATCAATCGTGACATTATGTGCATTTTTTAAGCCTGTCGTGAGTTCGCCTTCAAGAAAACTTTGGCGGATAAAACCGTTTGAATCAGACTCCAATTCAGTAGAAGCCTCTTTAAGAGCCGTCAGGACTGCTTCATAGTTTTTAAGAGAAGTGTCATAGAATGAAAGGAAAGGGATATGCCAATCTTGATAAAAGGAGCGTATCGCTGAACCACCTTTTCCTTTTAAGGAATCATCGAGATTGAAAAATTCAAGAATAACCTTCTCCAGTTCATTCGCCTGTTTCCTTTGGGCTTTTACTTTGCTTAGTAATCCATCTATTCCACTATGTAAAGATTGAGAATGAAGTGTCCTCATTGTATCCTCCATATTCTAATGTGCGTTTATAGAAGTTGAAAGCTGTTGGTCAACCTGTTCTACCTCTTGTATGGCCGTTCGTACGGATTGGTTATTAGCTTTTAAAATTTCTTTATAGGTTTGGCCAATCTTTTCTAATTGATGGTTTAGTTCATTGATTTTTTTTACAACGTCTAATTCATTTCCGGCTGCGAAATCTTCGGTTAATTTCGTTTTGAAGGATTCCATTGTACGGTCCATTTTCGAGATGGCTGATTTTACATCTTCACCATTCACTTTTATTTCTTGACTCAAACCATTCAATCCTTTCTTAGCTTTTCTTGTCTTCGTTTTTCTTCTTCTTCTCTAGCAAGTCGTTCGATTTCAGCCGTAATCCTGGTTTCTAATGAAGTAATTTCTGATTGAAGGCTCATTATTTTGTTTTCGATGGCCGTTATCGCTGCATTCAACTGAGATTGAGATAAATCTTTATAGGCTAATTCTAGGTCTTCACGAACTTCCGTAAAATCAGTGGCTAAGGTTCCATGCCATGTTTGGGAAGAGAGCGCTGGTTTCGTTACTACTCTTTCGTTCTGAAGGAATTCTCCTTGTAGACTGTCTAATTCATGCTTGCAGGTTTTTAACTTTTCGACTTGTTGTTTCTTCAGGGTTAATTCGGATTGCAAATCGGTTAGGTAGGACAATGTTTTCAGCCCCTTATGCTTATAGGTATGGTGATAATAGTCACGGTATCTATATGGTAACACGTGGAAAATAACTTAATAAATGGGTATATATTACCTAAAAAAGTGTGAGTATAGTCAATTATTCCTGCATTAAATTGTTTTTGAATGGTGATGGAACAAGTTGCATTAGTTCGTATCCCTAATGAAGCATGCTAGGGTTTTCAAGATTCCGTTTCTTTTTTAACATTCTTGTGGTGAAATAGTAAACTTTTGTTATAATGGAAATTCCTGCTTAATAAATGGGCGGCAAAAACAAAGAGGCGAGGGGAAGTTTTGAAAAAGTTCATGATCGTATTAGTGGGGGCTGTTTTGTTGGGTGGTTGTAACCTGGACAACGATGCCAAGTCAGAGGTAGTAGATGGTGCAGACCATGCCGATAGTACTGACAATACTATAGAAGAAACGGGGAAGGAAGAAGTCCATTCAAGTTATACGGTTGCCGACTATATAAAGTCCGTAGAAGGTAACCTTGAGGCGAATTCGGATGCTTTGATCGAAAGGCTTAAAAAGGTACAAACATACAACTTTTACTCTGAAGTGGAGCTCTTGGATTTCGTGGCTGATCGGAATGATTTTAATTTATCCATCACGATGTTTTCCATGGATCGAGTAGCTAATGAGGTCTTTTATGAGGGAAAGGATTCTAGCATTTTTTCAGGTAGTGTGGGAATTGTAGAAGATGTACCATTTTCCATCGTCTTGGGTAACGAAATAGATGACTTTTGGAATTTTTACGAGGAGAACGATGAGGAACTGGATACATTAGAGAAACAAGCCATCACAAAATGGTTTGCAGATTGTTGGGAAAAAGCGAATGGACAAATGATTGAGTTGCCTTCCTACTTTTGTTTCCACGATGATTATGAGTCCTTTGATTTGAAGAAAAGAGAACAGATTTCCGATGATGAGAAATGGGCTGAATGATACGACAAAGAAGGTCACCAATGGCGACCTTCTTTTTTTCGTTTTCAGCTAGAAGTACCATATCAACCCGGCAATGCCTAATGACAGTATGCCAATAATCCCGGTATACAATGACATGTTTAATCTGAACTGCCGATGTTCACTCGTTTCCGAATGGAAATTAGCCCGTTGTTCAGGCCCGGTTGTCCAGGCCCCTATAAATATTCCTGAAAGGCTTATTCCTACCACACCAATAATCATGAATACCTTTAGCAACCGCCTCACCCCTTATTCACCTTAGGTAACTCTACGTTTCAAAAGGTAAATGGTTCCAATTATTCAAATGAAGGTAGAAGTGCCCAACAAATGGGGTACTAGAAGGGAGGAAGAGGTTCTTCATTCTTCCATAAGGAAACACCTAAGAAATGAAAGTTGTGCGCAATTCCTTCATGACAAAGTGTTTTTTGCTGTCTCCTTAGATTTCTTTTTCCAATAAGCGCAGGCAGGTGTTGACGTTTTCTTCGAATAGTTCCATATCTTGTTTGGACTTGGAGGCATATTGGGTCTTTATAACATGGAGTAAGCTTTCTATTAAAAATACCCGTGGCTTACTGGTTTGCATCAGCTCTTCTTGAATGAAGTCGATTAGTTCATTTGCTTTTGATTGATCTTCTCGACAAGGAAGCGATCTGTGTGTTGCCTTTTTTAGGGCCAAGGTGGATTTCATTAACTCATTATGACATTGATGTAAATTATTTTTAGAGGTTGGAAGCCATGTATTGATTAATTCCGGATTAAGTATTTGTTCTTTGCTTTTGGCTACTCCGTCAACTAAATCGACGATCCGGTTCATGCAATAGCGGATGACTTTAATTTCTGGTGTAGCGGTATCTTTGGCATGGAAGCTGAAATAACTCATATGGGCCATCATTCCGTTAAAGAGAATGGCGGTATCCAATAAATAAGGTTTTTTACTTTCCCCAAAGATATCGATAAAACGACCATACATCCAACGTATGCTTAATAATTGGATGCGCTTGATGAATTCTTTCAATTCTTCGTCGTTTGATACACGTACTTCTTCAATTAAGACGAGTAATTTACTTTGTATATTCACCGTCATTTGTATTTCTAGCTGTTTAATGAATATTTCAATATCCGCTAAATCCTGACCAATCAATAGTTCTTCCCGGTCATAGCGGATCTTTTTATAGAAGGAACTGAAAATGGCCATAAATAATTCTCCCTTTGAGGGGAAATAATTATAAAATGTACCTTTGGAAATGCCACTGCCATCTAAAATATCTTGGATGGATGTCGCTTGGTAGCCTTTTTCAATAAACAATTTATGAGCTGTATCGATGACATTCTGCTTTCGTTCATTCATATGATCACCCTTATTTCCATTATAATGCCTGTATAAATGTAATCGTATACTATTTTCAATAACATCACAAACCCGATATTCCCTTATGAAATATATATTGCAAAATATGGGCGAGGAGTATATTATATATTTTATGCAGAAAGTTAGACACGTCGTATAAGAAAATGAACCAACAGTTTGAATGGAGGAATAGATAAAAAGTGAGTACTACTCAAACAATAGAAAAAAAGGCCCCTTATGGCATTTTAGCCATCTTGATGATTGGGGCATTCATATCCATACTTAACTCAACTCTTTTGAATATTGCATTACCATCCATATCAAAAGACCTTGAAATCGAGACGGCAACCGTCCAATGGTTGGCAACGGGATATATGCTGGTGAATGGAATCATGATTCCTACAACAGCCTTCTTAATTAGAAAATATTCTGTACGGAAGCTGTTCTTAACAGCGATGTTACTATTCTCAATCGGTACCATTGTTGCAGGTGTAGCACATGTATTCCCATTGTTATTAGGTGCACGGATGGTTCAGGCGGCTGGTTCGGCCATCATGATGCCATTATTAATGAACGTTCTTTTAACGTCATTTCCTGTTGAAAAGCGTGGATCGGCAATGGGGTTATTCGGTTTAGTCATGATGGCTGCCCCTGCGATCGGACCAACGCTATCCGGATGGATCGTTGAACATTATAACTGGAGAATGCTTTTCCACTTTATTACTCCACTTGCTTTACTAGTACTAATTCTTGGTTTCTTTAAACTGAAAGACAAGAAGGAAAAAGTAGATATTCGAATAGATATTCTGTCTGTCGTCCTATCTAGTTTAGGTTTCGGTGGATTGCTGTATGGCTTCAGTTCAGCGGGTAGTAAAGGCTGGGATAGTCCTTGGGTTTACGGAACGTTAGCCGTCGGTACCATTTCGCTGATTCTCTTCATTGTACGTCAGCTTAAAATGGAAACACCCATGCTTGAATTCAGGATTTTTACACATCCAATGTTTGCTTTATCAGCGACCATTTCCATTGTCCTTAACATGGCAATGTTCTCGGCCATGATCTTGATGCCGATGTATATCCAAACGCTTCGTGGCATTTCACCGTTCGATTCGGGACTGTTGATGCTTCCAGGAGCCATCATCATGGCACTCATGTCCCCAATTACCGGTAAGCTCTTTGATAAGTTCGGAGCACGCGTTCTTGCTGCTGTTGGTTTGCTTATCACCGTTGTTACAACTTATTACTTTAGTGAGTTAACTATGGAAACAACGTATGGAAGTATTATGGTTCTGTATTCTGTACGGATGTTCGGATTGTCCATGGCCATGATGCCAATCATGACAAATGGGTTAAACTCGTTGCCAGCCCGGATGAATCCACACGGTACTGCGATGAATAACACACTGAGCCAAGTTTCAGGTGCGATCGGAACAGCATTGCTTGTGACAGTCATGTCTAACCGAGCCACTTCGTCTGGTGAAGACCTAATGACTGCGGCCATGAGCAAGTTAACAAGTAAGCCTACAGCTGAGATGATGGGTCAAATGCAAGCTCAAATTGGGATGCAAGCCATGTTAGATGGCATTAACTTCGCCTTCCTTGTTGCAACCTTCATCGCTGGATTGGCGCTAATCTTAACATTCTTCATTAAGCGCGCTTGGCCTGCAGAAGATAATCTAGCCAAAAGGGAAAAACAAACATCATAAGATAATATAAGCATGATCGTGGTCATCTCCTTTTTGGAGGAGAGGCTCATGATCATGTTTTTTTATTTTGCTTAAAGAAATTGTAAGAAGTTAGGGGATAAGAGTGACGTTTATGTATGTGGCATTTCGAAGATGGGGCTTCAATGCAAAGAGGATGGACATGCTTCTAGATTGTAGAAGAACATGACCCATCCTCTTTCTTTATTCGATTCGACATTAATTCATATCTACATGGGGTGGTGTTTTTTCAATGTTGATTTTGGACAATTTCATTCCTTTATACGATGTGATGCAAGGAACCAAACATAAGACGGCCATTGGGACGCAATAAAGAATGTAGAAGTGTCCTCCTTGTTGTATAAAAGGTAAATAAGCAAGTGCTATGCAAAGCAATGCAGCGAATATGATTAAGAAGATTCCGAAAGACTTATGATAAAATGAATAGACAGCTTCTCTTTCTACGCGCTGTTTGTATAAGGTCTTTGCGACTTTATCAGTGCGGATAAAGAAGTATAAGGACACTAAAAGAAATACAGCCGAGAACGGTAAGGCTAGGGCAAAGTAGGAAACATCAAGAATGCTGAGATAGAAGCTGGTTAAAAAAAACACTTCCGATATACCTAATGCAAAACCATAATTGAAAACGCTTACTTTTGAAGGTTGCTTAATCATGGAAATTCCTCCCTCTTTATATATATATTAAACGATATCCATCTTGTTCACAAGTTAGACACATTTATTTTTTGAAAAATAATCCATTTGGCAGGGGTTATTGTGAATACAAAGTTTCCTGGGGAATATAAGTGATGAACAAAAAAGTGGCGGGGTGTAAGTAATACATGAAACTCGCCATCCTTAGTTGGAACGGCGAGTGTGGGTGTTCTTATCCAAAGCCAGGGTGGCGATAATGGGGTAATGGTCAGATCCTGGAGTATAAATCACTTTCGCTTGAGATGTTTTTATCTCCTTTTCCTTTTGGGGATGACCTCAGCATCATAAGTATAAGCATCGTTTTGTTCGGCGAATGCATCATGAAAATGAGAGGCAAGAGTTTTCAATTCCGTGCTTTGTGGTGTTGTATTCAAGTCACCCATGATGACCTTGTGACCTTTTTTTCTATTTGGAATTTGGATGATTTCGTTCAATTGAATGTGACGCTCGTTAGCAGTTAAAGCTAAGTGTGTATTATAGATGTTGAGTTTATGGCCTTTTATATCGAGGGCAATTTCCAATAGTCCTCGTTGCTCCGATTCGCCAATTTTCGTAAGAAGGTAATTTTGCGCTTGAATGATTGGATATGTGCTTAATATGGCTGCCCCATATTGTCGGCGATTTTTTCTTGATTTAAATGGGGGACGATCGATATTGGCCATATAGATATAATGCATGTCGAGACGCTTAGCCAACCAATCGGCTTGATCTTCAAAGCCACTTCGTTCTGACCAATGATTGTCCACTTCTTGGAGTCCGATGATATCGGCGCCCTCGTCTTCTATTATACTGGAAATCCGTTCCATATCCAAAATCCTATCCAAACCTACAGCATGATGGATATTGTAGGACATGACCTTCACGTTTTTCACTTTCTGCTTGGTGAACAACCGTCCAAAAGGAAGACCTTCCCGCAAAACGAACACTCCTTTCCGTTCATTATTACCTATTAGTATACCTTTTGAAATCATAATATAAAGTGATTCGGGTTATTCAAATCCTGACAAGTTGGTGACAAGGGAAATGGTGTATCATTTTTCCCCAAGTGAAAAAGCACAAAAGTTGTAAGACCAACATTTCTGGCTTTCATTCATTTATTCAATCTTCGTGCGGAAGGTACTTTATCTTTTTAATGTAATCTTAGCCGTCAATGGGAGATGGTCAGAAGCTAGGGTGGATATGATTTTTGGATTTGATATTTTAACGTTTTTTGATGCGGAAATATAATCAATTCTTTTCGGAGTGCCATCCGCGGAATAGTATGTATACGCATCATTCAGATTGGCAAACGCATCATGAAAAGAAGAGGAAAGCTTCTGTATTTCCTTGCTTTCTGGAGTTGCATTTAAGTCGCCCACTATGAGCTTGGGCCCTTTGGCTTCAAGGGAGATAGCGATGACCTCATCCACTTGTTTTTGTCTTTGTTCCGGAGCTAAGGCCAAGTGTGCATTATAAACAGTAAGATGGTTGCCCTTCACTTTGATTGTAGCTTCTAATAACCCACGCTGCTCTGTATTTCTAATCTTCTTAAAGAAATGGTTTTGTGCATGAAGGATTGGATACTTACTTAATATGGCCGTTCCATATTGACGTCGGTGTTCCCCTGGATTCAAAGGATCACGTTCCAAGTTGGCCATGTATGCATAATGCATATTCAAGCGTTTGGCCAACCATTTTGCTTGATCTTCGAAAAGGCTCCGCTCTGACCAATGATTGTCCACTTCCTGTAACCCAATGATTTCGGCATGTTCTCCTTCGATTGTCTTCGCGACCCGGTCTATATCCAGAACCCCATCGATTCCAACAGCATGATGGATGTTGAAGGTTAGAACTTGTATGTCCACTGTCTTTCTCTTACCATGCGGCTGTTCACCAGCCAAGGTATGACGTGCGGGATCCATGGTTACAAGAAAGAGCAATATCGTAATGAAGCCAATTATCTTCCTCAAACTATCACTCCTTTATGAAACGAATATTAATGAAGATATCATTTGACTATTTCATGAACTTTATTAGTCATTCCTCTTTTCGATCCAAGTATAGAGTTAGTCCTTAATACAAATAGTATTAGGAAAGTTAGGGGGAGGGATTTCATGACAAAAAAGATCGTGAAAGGAGCACTGTTTGTATGTCTATTATACGTCCTTTATGCAGTGGCTACGTCGGTTGTTCTGTTCTATTTTCCTTTGGATAAAAAAGGGGAGGCACCCCCTAACGTTATAAGTGGTTTTATGGGGAAGGGAGATTCTTCAGATCGAGTGTTGCTCCTGGAAAATGGGTATGAATCGGGACGTGCACGGATGCAAATGATTCAGGAAGCCACTGATTCAATTGATATCGCCTATTATTCCATAGCAAAAGGTAAGTCGACCGAGCTGATTCTCGGTGCTCTTATTGATGCGGCGGACCGGGGCGTTAGGGTCCGGGTCCTTTTGGATGGGATTAGCCATGGTCTGCGATTTAAAATGAGTGATGCCCGTTTCGCCTTGGCATCGCATGAAAATATTGAATTAAGGTATTATGAATCGTTCAAGATATTCAAGCCTTGGACATGGAACAACCGGCTTCACGACAAAATCATGATGGTGGACGGGCGGTTGGGCATCATTGGAGGGCGAAATATCGCCGATAAGTATTTAGCGAAAAAACCACCTAAGAATTTCGTCCATGACCGTGATGTCATCATCTTTCATGCCACGCCAACTGGAGAAAACGTGATCGTTCAGATGAACAAGTATATGAATGAATTATGGAACCATCCATACACGAGCGACCCCTTCTCGGACCTTTCAAAAAGGCAGAGTACTAAAGGGAAAAAGGAAAAAGATAAGCTAACCCGTCAATACAAAATCGCCATTCAAGAAAATGAACATTTTGTTTCACCATCGATGAACTGGATGGCCATCACCACCCCAACAAAACGGGTGAGCTTTCTGCACAATCCGATCGAGCGCTTCAAAAAACAACCCGTTGTCTGGCAAACGCTTATTGATATCTCGACGGAAGCGAAGAAGTCCGTCCTGATTCAGAGTCCATATGTTGTCCCTACAAAAGAAATGAAGGGATATGTACCAGAAAATATGAATTCGACTGCCAACTGGACCCTACTCACCAATTCCGTGAAATCCACTCCCAATGTTATGGCCTTCTCAGGATACTTGGATTTGAGAGACGACATTATAAAGACTGGGGTAAGACTTTATGAATATGCCGATAAGCATTCCTTACATGCTAAATCGGTGGTCTTTGATCAACGGCTAAGTGCAGTTGGTTCTTTCAACCTTGATTCACGATCATCGGTTTTAAGCACGGACTCGATGGTGATCATAGATAGCGAGGAATTCGCGGTACAGTTGACAGAGGCTATTCATGACAAAATCGATAAAAGCACGTTAGTGGCGGATAAGAAAAAGAAGATAGACACGCCTAAAGATGAGAAAAAGGACAAGTCTTATCGGACCATTCTATTAAATGCACTCTCGAAGGTGTCCATATTATGGAGAGGATTGGCGTAACTGGTTTCGGAATCGAATAACCATGAGCATTTTTTTACAAAAGGGAAATTACTCCAACTTATTCTGCGAATATTGTGATATTCTATTGTGATATCATCTAGAAAGTTTGTGGATTGGTAGGAGGATTCTTGAATGGAGATACAAAAAACCGTTGTTCAAAAACAAAAAAAGTCATTATTCTTATTTTTTTTCACCATGGGGATCGTTCTTGTTTCCTTCAATTTACGCCCAGCCATCACTTCAGTGGGACCGTTAGTCGGGGTGATTCAGTCTGATCTTGGACTTGCCCATTGGAGTGCAGGACTTTTGATGAGCGTTCCATTAATTACGTTTGCCATCATGTCGCCTATCGTTCCCAAAATCGCCAATCGCTTAACAAACGAGAAGACATTGTTGGTGGGGTTGTGCGTTCTGCTGATCGGGGTTTGCATTCGGTCGGTTTCAATGTCATTCTTTCTCTTTTTTGGTACCGTTTTCATTGGTATGGGAATCTCCATCGGAAATGTTCTTTTGCCTGTCGTGATAAAAGATAAATTCCCGCAGAAATTCGGTTTGATGACCAGTATCTATTCTACGTCCATGGGGTTGGTTGCTTCTCTGGCATCAGGACTCAGCGTACCATTAGCCAGTGGTTTGAACCTTGGTTGGCAAGGGGCTCTGATTGTCTGGGGAATCCCGGCCGTCTTGGCCATATTGATCTGGGTGTACCTCATCAGATTAGATCAAGGAAAAGGTAATCCCATTAAAAGTGTGAGCTTAAGCGCTACGAAGATCTGGCGCTCACCACTTGCTTGGCAAATCGCGTTATTCATGGGATTTCAATCGTTTTTATTTTATGTCACGATTACATGGTTACCTGAAATCTTGATTAGTAATGGGATAAGCAGGGGGACGGCTGGATGGTTGCTATCATTTACCCAAATCATCGGGTTGCCTTCAAGCTTCTTCATCCCTGTTCTTGCTGCACGACTTAACTCCCAGGTGTGGGTAGCTTTCGGGCTCGGCTTATGCTCGGTTGTCGGATATGCAGGGTTATGGTTTGGATCTTCTTTTCCTATCCTGATCGTCAGTATCACGTTAATCGGTATCGCATTGGGAGGGAATTTCCCGTTGGCGCTAAGTTATATAGGCATTCGCGCACGGAATGCGAGGCGAGCTGCCGAGTTATCGGGAATGGCCCAATCAACAGGCTATCTACTTGCAGCCGTAGGACCGATATTCATTGGATACTTGTTCGATATGGCTCAAGATTGGACCATTCCGCTTTTTGCACTTATCCTTATCTCTGCATTAGTCATGATATTCGGGATGAGTTCCGGACGAGATCGTCATGTGGAATAAACCAAAGTAAAAGGGACTGTCCCAAAAGGGGTCATTACACCGAAATTGAATAAATGGTAAAAGGCAGAAACGTTGCTTTAACAACATTTCTGCCTCTTTATTTTTTCGAAGTTCACTGGAATAAGGACTTATTAGACAGCCCCTTTTATTTATTTAGTAAATCTTTATTTTTGTTGTATACACTTTTGAGTAAAAGATACAAAGGTATCAATATGGCAATATAAACTAGCAAGTACATAGTTGGTACGATGTTAATTTGTTGGTTGATGGTTAAATTAGCTGCATACATTCCAAAAGCTAAGGCAAACAAAATCAAGTAAGCTTTTGATGTGAATTGTAAGGTTTTGACCCTAGATTCCTTCATATTCTTAGAATAAAAACGATGAAAAATAATTTGGGCTACTATAAAAAAGAATAACCAGGGTATGATTTGGGCTAATTCTATGTATCCTTTCAAAATAGGTGCGGTTAAAGCGCCAAGTGGCCCTATACATAAGACCATAATTAAATCGAACCCGAAATCTCTTTTGCTTTCGTACTTATTTTGGTTGAGGTATTCTTCTTGTTCTGCAAGCTCGGTAAATGGATGTGGGTCTTCTTTGAAATTTGCGATTGTTTCTTTAATGGCTGTGGTTTCGTCTTTTCCATTTGCGATTTTATTTTCCACCTCGGAATACATATGATCTTTCATTTCATACATTATTTTTTTCTTTTGTGTGAAGGAACTTCAATGAATTTTTTTTCGATATCATTTAAGAATAAATCGATAATAGTATAGTTATTCGTCATCAGTAATGGTCTCCTTCTCTTTGAAGTAAAAAAAATTATATATAATGACCAAGACCTAAGGTTAATGCTGGGCCTTTTCCAACGCCAGTTTCATTCCAAAGCCGATTAGCACAATGCCTGTGATGCCTTCAAAAACCTTTTGAGTCCGTGGTCTTTTCATGAAAGCACTGATCTGGTTAAGTAAGTAGATATAGAAGATGAACCAGAGCGCTGTCAGTCCGGTGTAAGTGGCACCCATCAATAGAAATGGCAGGAATGTATCCTGTCCGGGATTCACGAATTGTGGGAGAAATGTTAGAAAGAACACGGCCACTTTCGGATTGAGCAAATTGGTCAGGAACCCTTGTTTAAAACAAGACTTGCTTCCGTATTTATCTTCATCCTTCCTTCCTTTCATCGGTTACTGCCACTTCCTTATTCCTCAATCCCCATAATGTCTTGATGCCTAGATAAATCAAGTACACGGCCCCGACATATTTAAAGATGGAAAATAATAAAGCTGATTTGACGATGATTGCTGAAAGTCCTAAGACAGCGGCGGATGTATGAATGAGCAAGGCACAACACGTACCAAGCATCGTTTGGAGGCCACCCGTTTTTCCAATCGAAAAGGTGTTCTTAGTCGCAATCGCCGTATCAGGACCGGGCAATAGGATGAGAAGAATGCACATCATGATAAATAAATAATAGTTTTCCATGTGAGAAACCGCCCATCTTCATTTGATTATTCTGATAATTCATCATTTAATGTACCATAGATCATTCTGGAAGAGGATAGGTAAATGAAATATTACATCGTACCCTGTATTTGTTTGCTATACTGTAAGCAAACTGATTGAAGAAGATAATCCGACGTTCCAAAGGAGAACTTAATCCATGCAAACTTTAGAACATGTATCCAACCATATCGTTTACCTGACGCGAGTGGAGGTAAACGACCGGCCAATTTTGGTCGCTGTTTCAGGAGCGAAGAAAACGCTCATCATTGATGCGGGGAATTCTGTTTCACATGCGCAACTTTTTCAAGCTGAATTGGCGAAGATCGATTGGAGTGGGGACATGCTTGTTCTTACTCATTCTCATTGGGATCATGTATTCGGATTGGGACATGTGGACATTCCCGTGATTTGCCAGGAACGAACGTACCGAAACGTGAAAGAGATGCAGTCTCTTTCTTGGGACGATCACGCATTAGATCAACGGGTCGAGGAAGGAATCGAGATTCCATTTTGTGCCGATGCCATTAAATTGGAGTTCGGTTCGAAGCGGGATATCTCGATGAAGCTTCCTGATATAGTTTTTGAAAAGTCACTAACGATTGATCTTGGCGATATCACATGCATCGTTGAACACGTAGGTGGAGACCACGCCGCTGATTCTTGCATCGTGTATGTCCCAGAGGAAAAGACCTTAATGCTGGGAGATTGCCTGTATGCCAATCTTTATGCGGATAAATGGAATTATACCGCTGAAGAAGCCTTGAGGCTCGTTGAGAAGATTGAATCCTATGATGCCGAAACGTATATCCTTTCCCATCATGATCAGCCTTGCACGAAACAGGAAATGGAGCAGGAGTTCAAGTTATTCAAAGATTGTGCCAGCCTTGTCGGCAAACATCAGGGGGATCAAGCAGCAATGGAGCGGGAACTGGCGACGAAGCTTAAGCGTGATCTAACCGAAAGTGAAAGGGAAACAGTGACCTTCTTTGTAAATGGCTATGCTGATTGATATGAAAGACACAAAAAAAGTCGAGTTCCTGTAACAGGAGTCGACTTTTTTTGTGTCTTATTCTGCTTTCACCAGAATTTCTTTCTTCCCATAAATCCGGTAAAGAATCAAGGCGAACACCATTCCGACGAATGAGATGGAAGAAATCGAAAGATAAAGGACTTTTCCTCCAAAAGCACCGTAGATGGCGCCCCCTATATATGAGGCGAGAATTCCCGATACCCCAAAGAACAGCAAGGCCAATATCGTCTGACCAGTGGCACGCCATTCGGCTGGGACGATCCGGTACAAATACTGTATGGCCGCCGAGTAGAAAATCGGGAAGGTTAACAGTTGCAGGATCTGCAAGTAAGCTAACAGGTGCGGGTCGGTTAACCAGGCTGAGACGAAATACCGAATGAAGAAAAATGCGGCCGCGAATGAGATGATGATGATTTCCTTCCCTTTGCGAAGCCACCAGAAGCTTAAGGCAAACACGACAATTTCACTTCCGGCCGCCAAGAACCAAGTGAGTCCAACGAGAGTGGTACTTCCGCCAAGTTCCCGAATGTACACACCAAGGAACGTATCGTTCATCCTGGCAGGAACGGCACATATAAAGACCAGTAAAAGGAATAGCAGCGTTTCTTTATTACTGAAAAAGTGCTTGAGCGTTTTCATCGTGACGGGCTTCCCGGAAACGGGTGCATCGGGCATCATCCAGATGATGACAAAACCGATAATGGCAATGCCAGAAAAGAGCCAAGCTAGACTAGTAGCACCAAAATGGGACATGACGTAGCCGGTAATCAATGAGATTACGGCATAGCCTAAAGCACCGTATGTACGGATGGATCCATAACTGATTCCATTCGATTCTGCAATCGTGAAATTGAGGCTTTCCGTAAGCGGGTCAATCGGCATCAGGAAAAAGTATAGCAACATGGCAAATAGAATCAGGTGGAGATAGCTTCCCGAATCGTACAAGAAATACCCGAGTATGCTTGAGCAGAGAATCAGCAACAACAGGACTTTGCGAATGGTCTTTGTTTTGTCGCTGATCATTCCCCATAAAGGTTGAGTGATCAAAGTCACAAACCCGCCCGTACCGATGATGAAACCGATTTGACCTGGCGATAGACCTTGATCATCCAGATAGACCGGAAGAAAGGGAATGAAAATGGCAAGTAAACCAAAGTATAAAAAGTTAAAGCTTCTTAGTAGTCGTAATGTTTTCATAAAATGTAATAGTACCCCACATATTCTATAGATTGATGTCCACTCAACTTTTTTATTGTAACATTCCTATAATTAATTGAAATCATAGATTTATTTATTCCTATATGAATAGTTGAATGTTGTAAGTATTTTTTACCATTTTATACTTTGTATGGGGACTCATGATATAATTAACGACAGAAAATGAGGCAGGGAGTTGGGGGTTTGGACCAAGATACAAAAGTTGTTCAAGAGTTACAGGAACTTAAACAAAAGGTTGCATCTCTTGAAGACTTATTAATTACGGAAAGAAAAGAGAAAGCAGGCCCCGGCCGTACTTTTATGGATGCTGTTTTATCGTTATTATTCGGATTATTTGTTGTAGGACCGGTTGTCGTAGTAGTTATCGGGGTTTTAATGATAGTCATGTCATGGTTAGGGAAAGGGTTTTAAGTACCTTTTTTTAGCTTGTCACGTTATAAATTTTTCTTGTATAGGGTTTTGTCCTCCAAGAATAAAGATTTTGACATAATCATAGCTTTTAAATACGATAGATGAATACATGATTCATATGAAAAGATATGGGGTAAATCCTATAATATAAATTCAATAAAAAAACGGAGTAAGCTATGAAAAAAAACATGAAAATCCTTTACCCATTAAGTTATTTATTATTGTTTATCCTTACTAGTTTTATATACTCCATCATCAACCAATTGCCGAGTGATGCGGTCGATGTCACGACGAAAATAGATGAGGGGATTCCCTTTATCAAGGAATTCATCATTCCTTACTTACTTTGGTATCCGTTTATGTATGGATTATTGATTTATTATTGCTTTGTTGACCGAAAGCAATATTTCGTGGCGATAAGCAGTTTGATATCCGGTAAATTGATTTGTTTTGTCGTCTATGTTTTCTGGCAAACGACTGTACCGCGGCCGGACGTTGTCGGGGACGATATCTTTGCAAACCTGGTCCGTTTCATTTATATGCATGACCAGCCTGTCAACTGTCTACCTAGTATCCATGTAATGACGACGTTTATCATGATGATCATCGTATATAACAGAAAAGAAGACTTCAAGCGGGAATACGCATGTGTGACGGTCATGGGTACCCTTATTATCCTCTCCACATTATTCACGAAACAGCATGCCATCCTGGATGCATTGGCAGGGATTCTTGTCGCCTGTGCGGTATATGCTGCTGCCCAGTTTATGTTCAATGGTGGAATGAGCGTTCAGGTTAACCACATTAGAACAGCTCGAATGAAAAAGAGAATGAAAAATAGTGACCTATAAAAAAATAGTAAGGACTGTCTTCATAGTGGGCAGTCCTTTTTGCGATTGTTGCAAGTCTTCGGTGATAATCATCCTAAATGAAGTTGTTTCTTTGCGCCGCGTCTATATAGTTCCTTGCAGAGGTCTTTATATTGGAAAATAGATAAATTCCCGCTCGCGTATTCTTTTTGAATGTACTCTAACAATTCATCAGCATGAAAAGGCTTTTGGCGTGTTTCTTGAATATAGTGCAAAATTAAAACTTCTATTGTCAGTTCGCTCACCTAACATTTCTATTGGATTTTTTATCTTTAACAATATAACATGGAAAATATAGTAAGATTAGTTTTTAGAAAATTTAAACTACCGACATTTTCATACAATTAAAGACAGAAAGAGTGGCGGGGATTTAAATGGATGAAAAAGGCCTGGTTATTCAACCAAGCCTTTTTAGTACTTCCTTCGTGTATATTGTAGTGTTTTTTAGTTATTGCTCTTCTTAATGGGAGAATCGCCTTTTTCCCATGTCGTAGGGCCTTCATCGCTCGGGACGAATTTATTCCAATATGCCCCTGACGTCTTATCAAAGATGATCATATTATTTTCATTTACAGGGACTAATTCATATCGATCTTCATGACTTGCACCCTTTGAATCTTCTTTAGATGAGGCCATCAGAAATAAACCTAGGATTGTAAAACCCATGATGATGGCCACCCCGATGATTAATGAGGAACTATTTTTCATACTCACCCTCCATATGTATCCATTATCTAACATTTATTATATAGTCTTTCCACCCTTTAGAGTGGATTTTCTTTTGAATAACTTCATGAAAAACTTCATGAAAAACAAAACCCCCATCTCAGTAACGAGATGGGGGAGAAGTAATTACATTTCAGTGTCTAGTTTAACAGATGTTTCGTTGTATTGTTCTTTATCCAGGTCATGCGTGATTTTACTAGTCAGCACACCTGACGTCATGCTTCCGCTAACGTTCAAGGCGGTTCTACCCATGTCGATTAATGGTTCAACCGAAATTAATAGTCCTGCCAAGGCTACCGGTAAGTCCATTGCGGAAAGGACGAGGATGGCTGCGAATGTTGCACCGCCACCGACACCTGCCACTCCAAAGGAACTGATGGCCACAATAAGGATCAAAGTGGCGATAAAGGATGGAGAAAGCGGATCGATTCCCACTGTCGGTGCAATCATGACGGCAAGCATGGCTGGATAAATACCAGCACACCCATTTTGTCCGATGGATAACCCGAATGATCCGGCAAAGTTGGCAATCCCTTCAGAGACACCTAGTTGCTTTTGCGTTTGAATGTTCATAGGTAGTGCACCTGCACTCGATCTAGCTGTGAAAGCGAATGACAAGACAGGGAATGCTTTTCTTAAATAAGTGATTGGATTCAATCCTGCAATCATCAGCAATAGCAGATGAATCAAGAACATCACGATAAGGGCTACATAAGAAGCTCCCACGAATTTTCCTAATTTAAGGATGGCATCGAGGTCACTCGTTGCGACCGTAGTTGTCATGATCGCCAAGATTCCATAAGGAGTCAAGCGTAAAATTAACGTCACCACTCGCATAATGATGCTATGCAGGGCATCGACGATTTTAGAGAAAAACTCTGCGTGTTCAGGCTGTTTTCTTTTAACCCCTAGATAGGCGATTCCAAGAAATGCAGCAAAGATGACCACTGAAATCGTAGAAGTCGAGCGAGCACCCGTTAAATCAAGAAACGGATTCGCTGGAATTAACTCGATGATTTGTTGTGGCATCGACATTTTATCTTCGATGGTACCTGTTTTTTCCGTTATTTCAGCACCACGGCTCGTTTCAGCATCACCTTGTTCAATTTGAACGGCTTCCAAATCGAATACTGTGGCCGATGTAATACCGATGGCTGCTGCAATAGCAGTCGTTCCAAGCAAGATCCCGATGATTAAGACACTGATTTTACCGATATTGCTTGTAAGCTTCAATCTCGTGAATGCCGACAAAATCGAAATGAATACAAGCGGCATAACAATCATCTGTAGGAATTTCACGTAACCCGAACCTACGATGCTAAACCAATCGGTCGATTTCACGATTGCAACCGAACCAGGTTCATAGAAGTACTGCAAAAGCAGACCGAATATGATCCCTAACCCTAGTGCCGTAAACACTCTTTTTGTAAAGGAAATATGTTTTTTGTTCATATAAAATAGAAGGCCCAACAGGACAATCATTATGGCGATATTCAGAAAAACATAACCAATCATTTTAAATCCTCCCCAATTCCTATTAATCTACTCTGAATAATAAATACTAGAGTATGATACATCATTTATTACTATTTTACCAGCGATAAATAGTATGATTTAAAGATATTTTTTTTGAAGGGTAGAAATGGAGGGGGCTGGAGGTGAAATTCTTTTTTAGGAGGTCAGCACTTCAAAGGGGCAATCATCCCGAATGTAAAAAAATACTCCTCGGTTAAAAGGAGTATTCAGGTATCTAGTTCCCTAATTTTTCAATTTGGTTGGTCAGGCTTGTGATATTATCAATCGTCTTCATGATTTCCGAATCTTCAAGGACCGCAGGATTCAATGTCCCATCTTCCATATTTTTTAGATATAAATCGATTCCGTCTTGAAGCTGTTGGTTGGAACTGACGATTTTATCGTGAATGCCATCAGCGATTTGGGGCGGTTCGGTTTCATTGAATTCTTCGATTTCCGTTTTCATCGTTTGCAATTCATTCTCAAGTGTCTTCATTGCCTCCTTGTCGGTGACAGCATCCTTAGAGAGGGCGGGCACTTCATTGGCAAACTCTTTTACGGTACCGACATAGCTTGTTGCGGTATCGGCGTAGTCTAATGATGAATTGACTTCCCCTAGAAGCGAGCAGCCGGTTAATAAAATAAGTGATGTACATAGCATAAGTATTTTTTTCATGGTTTTCCTCCTGTATGGTTTATTAAATGGGCAAGAACCTTTTCTTATAGATGGCCGCAATGGAATTGAGAATAAAGGTAGGGATTTTCTTGGGAAAGTAGGGCCTCCTATAGAAAAGGTGGAATACGCGTTTTAAATCATGCCATTGCTTGCAGGATTTTGTCTGTCGGAACCGCGCAAGATCGATAATCTTCACTTTCTTATCGGACGTTATCAAGATGTTCCGTAAATGGATATCGGATGGATTCAAGCCTACCTTTCTGGCCAAGTTCAGGGCATGATCGATTTCCTTCACCTTTTCTTCCGTTACCGGGATGCCCATCGTCAAATGTTCAAAAAGCGTGTGACCCTCGATGTAATCAATCACGAGGTAACGCTCCCCTGCATCGAATAGGGTCGGGTAGTACTCGATATGCTGAACGGCCCGGTAAATATCCGCTTCTATTTTAGCCGTGTGGGCATGAGCCGGGAAAAATACTTTCAAGGCTAGGCCGGTATCTTGGATTCTAAATACATATGCGCTTCGCCCTTTACCGATAAGCGACAATGAATCATCGGCCTCGATCAATGTATGGTTTTTATCGTTCGCGATTTTCACACTTTGAGCCAACCTATAATATTGTGACAACTCCTTCACACCTCTCCAAAAGATTGATGATACAAAAAAAGACGGTATAACCGATTATCTTGGTTATACCGTCTTAGATACGAAAAAGACCTCACCAAAAAATCGGCAAGGTCTTGCAAACAACTGTAAATTAGTTGCCAATAAAGCCGAGGATGGACATCCTGTACTGACGACTTTACTGTATAGCTACTCCCCTTAACAGAAGAATTCATTTATTTAGTTACATTACAGTAAGTATAGAGGATATCATGCTCATGGGTCAAATTAAAGAATCTGAAAAGAGTCAGTCCCAAATAGGAGATAACAGATTCTTGTCGAATAGAATAGATGTTGGTAATCATGTTGTTTGTAGATAAATATGAAGGGAAACCTATTTTGATTCCAAATCTAAAGAAAAAACATTCCCTCCACCCGTAAGGATAGGCAAACGAATGAAAAAGGGGTTCCATTATGAGATATAACTATGATATGAAGCGGATAGGATGGATGATCTTTGCCTTTGGGGTATTTGTTTTCGTGCTATTCAAAACCGTTGAGAACGTCGAAGAACATATAGAGCTGAAGAATAAGGATGAAAGCGACCCGATGGATGCGATGGTTTATGAAAAAACGGCTCAACAGGATCTCTTGTATGGAGAGACCTATTATTATGTTCTCATTGCTCCGGGTCTCACGGGACAGGTTGTAAGGGAATTGGATGTCGGCCAGAGAGCGTTTGTGGAGAAAGAGGAATTTGAAAAGCTGGAAATAGGGGATTCGGTTAGCGGATACAGGATTGATGAAACCTTTCATAATAAGGATGATCTTAAAGACAAGGATTGGTCTTTTTATATCGGCTTGGCTTTCGCCAGTATCTATATCATTGGATACATCTTATATTGGTTAAGTAAAATCAAGTGGGTCACGGCCTTTTTTGATCGAATGGAGCGGGGGAAACACTCTGATCGTTTTCTTGGCATTTTCTTATATGGCTTGTTATACGGTGGCCTCATTTTGGGATTATCGTTTTGTTACTATAATATGGGACTAATGGTCATGAACGCATATGAGAAATATTCGGACGCAAATCGAATCGAGACTATGGCTATGGTGACTGATCATTCTCTCGAACGGAATTCATCCCGTTATGGAGATGACGGGTATTATTTGGCACTACGCTTTGAGAATCATGTAAACCAGACGGTATACCTGACGAAAAAAGTTACAAGGGATACCTATTATACGTACCAAGATCAACCGGTTCCGATTTCATATAATGAAGAGAATCCCTACAAAGTCTATCTGCAGGAAATGAGCTTGGAAGATTACTATCAAGTTTTCATTTCCAATATGATGTTATTGTACTATTTAGTATGTTTTGTAACGGTGTTATTGGTCTATGCATTCATATGCTGGAGACGCTATAAAAGGACAGGTTCCTACTATCGTGTCAAGAAGGGAGATCCCCCACTTTCTAAGTGAGGGGATTTTTGGCCTGGTACTTTTTCAAGCGGTATTGGAGGCTTTGCCGGCTTATATTCAAGGCTTTGGCTGCTTGGGAGATATTCTGGTTATGTTCTTTTAACACCTTTTCTAAATAGAACTTTTCTGTATGCGCCATATAATCATCAAGAGGGAGGGTCCCTTGATGAGAGGGAGGGGAAGGCGCTTTGGTTTCCATCTCTTCTTCTTCCCTATTCGCTTTCTTTTTGAAGAGAGTGGGAAGGTGCGAGATTTTTATGTGCTTATCGCCAGGTTCTAGCAAATTCATGGCCCCTTCGATGATATGTTCAAGTTCTCTTACGTTGCCATGCCATTCATAATCATAGAAAAGTTCGTAGGCTTCTTCGCTGATTCCTTCGATGTCCAATTCGAAAAGCGCATTGAATTTGTCAATAAACGATTGGGCGAGCAATGGAATATCCTCTTTCCGTTCCCGTAGCGGGGGTATGAATAAAGACACAACGCTTAAACGGTAATAAAGATCTTTACGTAAATGGCCGTTTGATATGGCATCAATCGGATCTTCATTGATGGTTGCGATGACGCGGACGTCGATATTCTTATCTTTCGTATCACCTACGCGACGAATCTTCCTTTCTTGAAGGGCCCGCAATAATTTTGCCTGCAAATTGGGGTTCAGGGAATTGATCTCATCAAGAAGGATCGTGCCGCCTTCTGCTTGTTCGAACAATCCCGGTCTTTCGACGGAGCCGGTGAAGGCACCTTTCTTCGTTCCGAAAAGGATTCCTTCTATTAAACTATCGGGAAGTGCTGCACAGTTCTGGCTGATGAATGGGTGTTTGGAGCGACTGCTTCCATTATGGATGCTTTGTGCAAAAAGTTCCTTTCCCGTTCCAGTTTCCCCAACGATGAGGATGGTGGAAGAGGTTCTTGTCGAACGCTTGCTCTTTTCGATGACCTCCAAGAAATTCGCACTGACACCTAGGATGCTGTCAAAGGTATATTTGGTGTCGCCCTTATTTAATATATTATCCTTGATGATTCGTTCCAGGTTGGTAATATCCTTGGCTACTTCGATGGCCCCGATGATATTTTGCCTGGTGTCGAATATCGGATAGGTATTATTGATGGTCGAGATTTCCTGCCCCAGGCTATTGAAGTAAGTCTGTTTCGAGTTTTCGGTTGCATGGCCGGAGTGAAGGGCCCTGACCAGTGTGCTTTCCGTTTCTTCTTTGAACTTAAAGATGTCGTGAATCTTCTCTCCTAATACATCTTTTGAATCCATTCCCTCAATCTCCGCCATCTTTTTGTTATAGATGACCGTCAAGCCGTTCCTATCTATAATATGTATGCCTATATCAATCACATCCACAAGTGAATGGAGAATCGTTTGAAAACCTTCTATTCTCATAATCTGGTTTAAATCCATGAGGCACCTCCAGGTTTTTCCTTTTGTTGAAGCTAATTGTAAAGTAAATCCAATATTGGTGCAATTATTATTTGCACTGCAAGAATGCATGGCGGAAAGGTGCCAAATATTTTTGCGGATTTTATGAAAAAAATGGGTGAAACCCCTTTCCTGAAATATATTTTTTCTTTGAGTTAGGGTGTTTTTGATAGAGGCCTTTATTTTTGGCATGGAACTTGCTAGTTGATAGATAGGGGGACCTGAACTGATTTTTCAACAATGAAATATGCTACATCTTCATCTACAACGTAAATCATAGCGGAAACGTTTAAATCATAGGGGGAATTTATATGAAAACTGTGACGGAAAAGGTTATTGAACAAACTGAACAATATGGGGCAAACAATTATCATCCACTTCCCATCGTCATATCAAAGGCAGAAGGAGTATGGGTAGAAGATCCAGAAGGAAACAAGTATATGGATATGCTTAGTGCCTATTCAGCCGTGAACCAAGGTCATCGGCACCCAAAAATCATTCAAGCGCTAAAAGACCAAGCGGATCGTGTAACGTTAACGTCCCGAGCGTTTCATAGTGATCAATTGGGTCCGTGGTACGAAAAGGTGGCCCGTCTTACCCAAAAAGACATGGCCCTTCCGATGAACACGGGGGCTGAAGCAGTTGAAACGGCCATCAAGGCTGTTAGACGCTGGGGCTATGATGTAAAAGGAATCGCTGAAGACCAAGCGGAAATCATCGCTTGTATCGGCAACTTCCATGGCCGGACGATGACAGCCGTTTCTTTATCTTCCGATGATGAATATAGAAGGGGGTTCGGGCCGATGTTGCCAGGAATCAAGTTGGTTCCCTATGGTGACCTTGAGGCATTGAAAGCAGCCATCACACCGCAAACGGCTGGATTCCTGATTGAACCGATCCAAGGGGAAGCGGGCATCATCATTCCACCAGCCGGTTTCCTGAAAGCGGCATTTGAACTGTGTAAAGAAAATAGTGTATTGTTCGTTTCGGATGAAATTCAGTCGGGCCTTGGCCGGTCAGGTAAAACATTCGCCTCCGATTGGGATCATGTTGTTCCTGATATGTACATTTTAGGCAAGGCACTTGGTGGTGGGGTTTTCCCAATCTCTTGCGTGGCGGCCAACCGTGACATCCTAGGCGTCTTCAATCCTGGTTCACATGGTTCTACATTTGGGGGCAATCCATTGGCTTGCGCGGTTTCCATCGCTTCCTTAGAGATTCTTGAAGAAGAGAAACTTGCGGAACGCTCGTTGGAATTAGGCGAATACTTTAAAGAAAGCTTGAAGGAAATCAATAATCCGAAGATTAAAGATATACGTGGAAAAGGCTTATTTATCGGAGTGGAATTAACAGTGGAGGCAAGGCCTTATTGTGAAAAATTAAAAGAGGAAAACTTACTGTGCAAGGAAACGCATGATACCGTGATCCGCTTTGCTCCGCCACTTGTGATTACGAAGGAAGAACTAGATTGGGCTATTGCCCGTATTAAAAAAGTTTTAGCTTAATGTCGCTTACTGATTCTGAGTCATGAAAAAAGGGTATTCCAAAAAAAAGCGTAGGCTTATCCATTTTGGAATGCTCTTTTTCGTCTGCAAGGATAAAGGAAATCCAAAATCAAGGCGGTACAAATGAAATGTGTTCATATAGGGGGAGGAGAAAGAATGAATCATGACATCATTTATGTGAACGGAAAAATATTCACAGCCAATCCAACACAACCTTATGCAAGTGCTATGGTCATTCGTGATGGGCGCATACACTGGATTGGGGAAGAAGAAACCAAAGGGATGACTGGAGAGCGCATGAACCTTCAAGGACGCCGGGTGTTGCCGGGGCTCATCGATGCACACTTGCATCCATTGTATCTAGCCGGGTCTTCCAAGCAAATTTCCTGTATGCCGCCTGTTGTCGAATCACTGGAAGATTTAATTGACGAAGTTCGTAAGGCAAGCGAATCACAAGATTCCGGGGGTTGGATAGAAGGATGGGGATATGATGAGGGGAAATTAAAAGAGCGTCGTTCGCCTTCACGCTGGGATTTAGATCAAGCCACGACGAAGGTTCCCGTTATCATTACGCGCACATGCACTCACATGGTTGTGGTCAACAGTAAGGCACTGGAACTCGCCGGCATCACCAAAGATACACCAGACCCAGTGGGTGGAAAGATTGATAGAGATCCGTACGGTGAACCGACGGGCGTTTTACGTGAAAACGCAAAAGGTTTAGTCCAACAAGTAATGCCCGTACAAACTGTTGAGGAAGAAATAGAAGGACTTGTGGAATTAAGCCCAAAATTGCTATCGCACGGAATTACGGCCATTACGGATTTGATGGCAAAGCCTAAACCTGCGGATTATTTAGACATGTATCGTGCTGCTACGGAAAAGGGCATGAAGCAGCGTGCAGTCCTGTATTACATATGGGAAACCATTAAGGACGATCCGATTTTAGCCAAGAACAAAACGAATAGAGACCAGGACAATCATATTGGAGGAATCAAGTTATTCGCCGATGGAAGCGTTTCTGGCCAAACGGCCTGGGTCAATCCGCCATTTTTAGGGGAAGGCGAGAACTATGGCATCCCGATGACCACTAAGGAGGAGTTGCTACTTGCCGGTCAAGCAGCCGAGGAGAATCGTATCCAATTGGTCATACATGCCATGGGTGAGCAGGCGATCGATTTAATCATCGATACCTTTCATGGCAAGAAGGGCTGGATGGAAGATGGTCCCTCGATCAGGATTGAGCATGCGGCCATGCCGTCTAAGAAGGCCCTTCAACAGGCAAGTGAAATGGGAATCGCATTCGTCCCACAACCGATCTTTCTCTACGCTGAAATTGAATCGTACCTTACTAACCTTGGGGCGGAGCGTACGAAGCAAACGTATCCAATTCGTTCCATGTTAGATGCGGGTATCATGGTGGCCTTCTCATCTGATGCACCTGCAACGGCGTGGGCAGATCCGGTCAACCCATTTGTCGGGATGATGGCAGCCGTCACACGTAAGGCCTATGATGGAACGGATACAGGGCAGGAACAACGCATAGACATTGAAACGGCCATCATGCTTTATACAAAAGCGGCACAGGAAGTCACGCGCATCCCGGATGTTGGCCAGCTTGCACCGGGCTTTCATGCCGACTTTATTGTCCTAGACCGGGACATTTTGACCATCAAACCGGAAGAAATAGGGGAAGTGCAGGTTGAAGAAACGTATATGGCCGGTAAGAGGGTCTTTCAAAAAGAAATAGCAGGGTGATGTTCAAAAGCAAGAGAAGGCGCTTGTACAGTGCTCTATATCTGGGGCTTCCTCTCTGGAAGCCCCTTGTTATTAGGCGAGAGGTATCCTAAAATTCTATATAGAATGGATGGGTGCTTTCATCCAAACAGCATTCAATTCTCTGACTGAAATTCCTGAAAGTCACCATTTCCAAAGCTTGCTCAATGGGATAATACCCCACTTCCAAACTCTCTGGTGACGTTGTTACTGTTCCTCCAACTGGTTTAGCTAAAAACAGTGTATTACAGATGGACTCTTCAACGTTTTGAAAGATCCCACAAAATTTCAAAACCTCTATATCCATACCTGTTTCCTCTTTCGTTTCTCTTATGGCGGCTTCTTTCAAGGACTCGCCTTCTTCAACTTGTCCCCCAGGCATTTCCCAACCTCGCATGGGCCCCTTGATTAATAGAATTTCCCCTTGCTCATTGATTACAATCGTTGCTGCTGAGACGATGTGTTTTGGTGGTGAGAAGATTTTCTGCGTGCCATGTTCCAATCGACTTCCCCATTTCTATTGTTTAGTAGTCTAGCTGTTGCCCGTTCCTCGGACTTCCTGCCTGGTGCTTCCTCCATAATACCACCACGTGTAAAAAAATTCCTTTTGGAGCGTAGGACTCAAAAAGAAGGCTTCGAATAAATGAAACGATATACCTATATATACTCTTGGGGATTAAATCTCATCTAAGAACAATTATGGTAGAATAAAATAATAACCCAAATAAAGTAACCTCAGTATGTTTTATGAATTTTATTGGGACATCTTACATATTCATGTAACAGTACTAAGTATTAAGAAGGAGTGTCATTCAACTATGAAAATATCAGAATTAAAAAGAGAAGCAAGGCTTTCATTGAAAGGGAACTGGGGAACTGCAGTAGCACTCTCGTTAATCATGTTCTTGCTTACCATGGTATTGCAAACCGTCATTGAAGTGATTTTTAGTGGTGGATGGTCAGCATGGTATGAGCAGGATGTGGCACCAATAGGGGTGTCTGCATTCAATACGCTTTTATCCATTTTATTAATACCGTTCTCAATAGGCGTTTATTGGTTTTATCTTGACTTGGTAAGAATGGAAAGTACATCATTCGAGAAAGCATTTTCGATCTATAAGGATGGAAAAATGTTTTCAAAAGTGATCATTGCATCCATTGTGCAGGGAATATTCGTGTTTCTTTGGTCTTTGTTACTTCTCATACCAGGGATTATCAAAGCTTTGGCTTATTCCCAACTGTTTTTCTTATTAAAAGATCATCCGCACTTAACGACGCTTGAAGCGATTACGGAGAGCCGGAGAAGAATGAACGGCCTTAAATGGAAGTACTTTCTCATGTGCTTAAGCTTTATAGGATGGGGAATTCTTTGTTTATTCACGATAGGAATCGGATTCCTATGGTTGGTTCCTTACGTTGGGACAACGATGGCCGCCTTTTATAACGAATGGATAGCCTCTCAGGATGAAAATGAAAATGAAATAGTGGAATAATCTTTTAGCCGGTAGCATAATTGCTGCCGGTTTTTTTATGTAAGGAACTTCATAAAATTATAGAATGGGTGGGTAAAAAGTGGTAGGATGGAAGGTTCATGGTTACTCTTGGGTATTTATCTTATAATGGTGTAGTTTACTATTAAAGGTAAATTTAGAAATTACATAGTGGAACATGACGATTCTAGTAGGAATTTTGAAAAGATAGGGGTCAATATCATGACTGAAGTTATTGCCGTAAAAGAAATCCCGCAGTTTAAGACACGTACAGAGGAATTCAGCCCGTACGATTGGTGCAAAAAGATGCTAGAAAATGATTCTGTGATCTATCACGAGGGAACGGATACGTGGAATGCTTTTAAATATGACCATGTTAAACTTGTACTCAGCGATTACAAGCACTTTTCGAGCGTACGTAAACGGACCACGATTTCAGTTGGTGCAGATAGTAAAGAAGGGGCCATCCCTGACAAGATTAACTTGATTGGGGTGGATCCACCCTCACACAGAAAACATCGTTCGCTTTTAGCGGCTGCCTTCACGCCCAGGAGTCTACAAAACTGGGAGCCTCGCATTCAAGAGATCGTGAATGAACTGATCGAGGACATAGGGGACTTCGAAATGGATATTGTCCATTCATTGACAAGCCCCCTTCCTATCATAATTATGTCTGACTTGCTGGGGGTGCCTTCTAAAGATCGATTGCTCTTCAAAAAATGGGTCGATATCTTATTCCTTCCTTTTGAAAAGGAAAAAGAGGAAGAAGTTAATAAAAAGAAGCAAATAGCCGCAAAGGAATACTATGAATATATCTATCCTATCGTTTTGGAAAAGCGCTTGAATCCAGCAGATGATATCATTTCCGATTTATTGAAGGCGGAAGTGGATGGAGAAACGTTCACAGATGATGAAGTGGTACGGACGACGATGCTGATATTGGGAGCAGGAGTGGAAACGACCAGCCACTTGCTGGCCAACTCGTTTTATTCGCTTTTGTATGATGACCCTACCGTTTATGAAGAACTGCACCAAAACCCGGAATTGGTACCACAAGCGGTCGAAGAAATGCTGCGGTACCGTTTCAATTTAGTCAAATTGGATCGCACGGTCAAAGAAGATAATAATCTATTGGGCGTGGAACTTAAGAAAGGTGACGTCGTAATCGTTTGGATGAGTGCGGCGAACTTGGATGAAGCCATGTTTGAAGATCCTTTCAAGGTAAACATCCACCGACCTAATAATAAGAAACATTTAACGTTTGGGAATGGCGTACATTTCTGTTTAGGGGCACCACTCGCCCGACTTGAAGCCAAAATTGCCCTCACCACATTCGTGAAGAAATACGCCCGCATCGAACCAGTCGAATCTTTCAATTTAGAAGACAGGCTGACCGATGCCGCGACGGGACAAGCCTTGATGTCGTTACCGATGAAGGGGTATAAAGCCTAAGATAAACCGGGACTGTCGAATAGACAGTCCTTTTTCGTATTCCGGCTTTTTCCATGTTTTATGGAACGGAATGACGTTTCAATCGTATACGTAATAAAATCACTTCTTTAGGAGGCGGATAGGATGAAAATCAAGACGTTTTATGGCTGGACGGAAAAAGGAATGGATAAAAAAGTGAATGAATTCTTAGCGGCGATCCCATCCATTGATGTTGTGGATATTAAGTTTGGTAGTCCGTTGTTTTTTTTTAGTGCGATGGTCATATACAAGGAAGAGTTTCCATCACCTTAATAAATGGAAGATAGGGGGTCCACTTTTATGGAGAAAGAAGTTGTCATCCTAAAAAAAGAAAGAAAAAAGAAGTATTATAAAATAGGGATGGTCCTTCTGATGCTATCTCTGCTCACTTGGCTCATTCCGGTTGTGGCACCATTTACGCCTTTTTCGACAAACACAAAGGCGATGATCATTGGTGGAGCGATCATCATCGCCGAAATCATGTTCTGGGTAGGAGCCATTTTGGTTGGAAAAGAAGTGGCAGCGAGATATAAAAGTTACCTCCATCCAAAGAATTGGAGAAAGAAACGGGAAGGTGAGAATCATCGAAACTGAAATGTTGAAAATATTCAATGAAGACCGAACCCATATCGGTGAAGCAACGAGGGAAGAAGTGCATAGGCTCGGACATTGGCATGAGGTGTTCCATTGCTGGTTCGTCAGTCGGGAAGATGAAGTGGATTATCTCTATCTCCAACATCGCTGTTCTATGAAAAAGGATTATCCGGATTTGTTGGACATCACGGCTGCGGGTCATTTACTGGCTCACGAAACGGTGGAAGATGGTGTAAGAGAAATTAAAGAAGAGTTAGGCATCGCGTTATCTTTTGATGAGTTGGTGTCAGTAGGGGTGATGGAAGACTGTGCGACGATGGAGAATTTCATCGATAAAGAACTGGTCCATCTATTTATATATAAGAGCACGAATCCGCTGAGTGATTTCACCTTGCAAAAGGAAGAAGTGTCGGGAATCGTGAAGGTTAAACTGGAGGATTTCGAAAAGCTATGGTTCGGTCCTATAGAAGAGATACATATTCAAGGATTCGAAATGAATGATCTGGGTCAGCGCGTTACCGTCGATCAATATGTAGGCAGGGATCGATTCGTTCCGCACGAAACTTCCTATTACGAAGGCTTGATCCAGTCGATTAAACGTGAATTAAAATAAGAAAAAAGTCAGGGATTTGATGGTTTTTGTCGAAAAATCGATATATGGAGGTTTTTCGACGAAACAAATCCCCTTTGGGAAGATATCTTTCCATTTTAAGAAGATAAACTCGCTCCTTTGATAGAAAAAAACGAGCTTATATAAGTCCTCCGGGGTAGTCAGTCCCCGTTTTGCGTCTCTAATTGCAGTAAGAATTCCTTCATTTCCAATCCGCCCCGGTATCCGGTGATTGCCCCATTTTTTCCGATGACCCGATGACATGGAACGGTGATCAGCACGGGGTTGGCCCCGATGGCCGTTCCGACCGCACGAACAGCGGTGGGTCTTTGAATCATCGTCGCAATTTCGGAGTAAGAAGTGGTTTTCCCGTATGGAATCTGGTTCAATGCTTCCCAAATGGCTACTTGAAAAGCGGTTCCCCTCACATCCACAGGTAATGAAAAAGCCCGTCGTGTTCCCTCGAAATACTCATATAGTTCAGTAAGATAAGGATGTAACGCTTCTTCACTCTCCAAAAGAATCGACTGAGGAAACCGTTTTTGTATCCACTTTTCCAAATCTTCATAAGACTGACCAGGTGAACCGACATAACAGAGGCCTTTCTTCGTTTTCGCTATGTATAGATGCCATTTGTCGTATTCTAAAACCGCCCAATTAATGGTTTCTTTCATATTCCTCCTCCTTTTTTTTAGAGATTTCTTCTCTTTTTAGTATACAAGAAAGTGTACTGTAACCAACAGTTCAAAGAAAATTTACATACACTTAAAAAACAAATGGTAGTATAGAGACACGAAGAAACTTTGATATTCAGGGGGAAGACACATTGGGTCACAGTAAACAAAACAAATGGAAGGACATTAAAATAGCCGAAGTTCTTCAACTAGCCTTGAATACGGCCTTGATCTTATTGGCTTTATCTTTATGCGTGTTACTTGCTAAGGAAATCTTCTATTTCATAAAGATGGCGCTTTATGATCCGGAGATACGGATAGAATTCGAACTATTAGAACGCATTTTGATGTTCTTTTTGTATTTCGAATTCATCGCGATGATCGTGAAATATTTCAAAGAGGATTATCATTTTCCTATACGATATTTTCTCTATATTGGCATAACGGCCATGATCCGGCTCATCATTGTCTACCATGAAAATCCGGTACATACCCTTCTTTATACGTTATCGATTTTAGTGTTGATTATCGGCTACTATATCATGAGCTCCGCGACGGCACGGAAGGGAAAACTTTAACGACAAATCTTATAGAAGAAAGCACTGTGGGTCATACCAGGGTGCTTTTTTCTATAATTCCCAATCAATCTAGAAACCTGCTTGACAATTATAAGTTACTAAAATATAATTACTTACATAAAGTAAGTGAATAAAAAGACTGTTCATGTGGCTGCTCCTTTAGAATGGGTTGCGGGGCAAGAGGTGATACTAGGCTTGAGGTCCGGTAACCAGATACAAAATCAATCTAGCATACGAGCGCAGCCCTTTCACATGGGGTCAATATATATGGAAAGATAAAGAAGGGGTGTAAGGGTATGAGTAAATTTCATAGAAAACCAGTAACGTTTGTTGGGGAAGTGAGTATCAATGTCCTGAATTTGGCGGATGCCATTGCATTTTATGAAGAAATAATCGGTTTTCGAGTATTGGAAAAGACGAATCGTAAAGCCGTGTTAACGACGGACGGAAAAACGCCTCTATTAACACTGGAGCAGCCGGAAGATGTTATTCCAAAGGAAGGACGGACATCAGGGTTGTATCATTTTGCCCTTTTGCTGCCGACACGTGCGGACTTATCGGTCTTTTTACGGCATTTGCTTACCACCCAATATCGTTTCGGAGCGGCGGACCATGCTGTGAGCGAAGCACTATACATTACGGATCCGGATGGAAATGGGATTGAAGTGTATTATGACCGTCCATCGTCCGAATGGGAATGGGCGAATGGGGAAGTTAAAATGGTGACAGACCCGTTAGACGGTAATAGTATTCTGGCAGAAAGTGATGCCGCATGGAGTGGTTTGCCCGCCGGAACATTGATGGGGCATATTCATCTGCATGTAGCCAATCTAAAAGACACGGAGAAATTTTATACATCGGGACTTGGATTCAAGGTCGTGACCCGTTACGAAGGGGCACTCTTTACATCAACCGGGGATTATCACCATCATATCGGGTTAAATGTATGGAATGGTGTGGGTGTACCTACTCCTAAGAAAAACAGTGTAGGGCTGAACTGGTTTACTCTTGTTTATGCAGACGGAGAGGCGCGAAATAAAGTGATCGGACAGCTGAAACAAATAGGAGTAGAGGCCATACAAAATGATGAAGGGTATGTCATTACTGATCCATCGGGAAATGAAATCCATTTAGTGATCAATTAGGCCCTCTAGAAGGATACGCTCCATTCTTTAGAAAAGGAATTCTACCAATGAAAAGAAAAAAATCACCTTACCTTGAAATCTCAAGATAAGGTGATTTTTCTTTTCATTTGGACTTATTTATCTCCTTTTTGGATAACCATTTGCTTTGAGCGGATTTCTTCCTGAGAATACAAACCTAGTAAGTCCGATTAAGGAGTTTTTGAGAAATTGAATTTATTTGCATCATCGGGATAGACAATGGGATAATTCTTCATACGACTCGGTTTTGGCAGTGACAGGTAAGATCGTTCGCTCAAAAAAAGAGAACTATGGTACGATTGAAGAATATGGATACATTCACCACGCACAAAAGTGTAGAGGACCTCAGGAAGGAGCAAGGCATTGAATACCAAATTGAACGTGAACCTCATAAAAGATATGTGCGGTACGGTCTCCTTCAAAAGAGGGGACGCTTTTTATCGTGCTAATAAAGTATTATTCGACTCATATGGCCCTAGTGGCTGCGAAGCGACGGTTTCAGGAGTGGAGGATTTTCACGTCACCATTGATGTGGATAAGACCGGGGGCTTCCATACGAAGTGCAGCTGCCCTACACTCGCCTCTTTCTCCAAGGATTGTCAGCACGTCGCGGCCGTTTTACTTGCGGTATACCATCATCAACGCCAAGGGACCGTCCCGACTATTCAGTCCGAGTCGAGCCAGGAGCTGACGGATGGATTGCTGAGCCTTTTCAATCATCAGCCGGTACGTTCAAGCGGACATCAACGTCACTTTGAAAACAGGGAAGTGCTTGATACGGAATTTATATGTAAACCTGTGTTGGTATCTAAAGGGCAGTATATGTTCGGGATTGAAATGAAGATTGGATCGATCGATGTGCCAAATATCAGGGATTTCCTGATGAGGATAAAAGAAAGGAGGCGTTCCACCGTCTCCCTATCCTTTCAATATGACCCAAGCCTACACTGTTTTCAAAAAGAAAATGATGCCGTCATTCAGCAGCTGATCACGGTCATTTCTGATGAAAAGGTCTATCTGGATGCTTCCGGTCAAACGGGCTACACACAAATTCATTCCTTATTGCTTCTTCCGCCCTCTTCTTGGAAAAGGCTATTTCCGCTCCTCATCCAAGCTCCCATGGTGAAACTTCGGCATGACGGGACAATCGAGGACGGACTCCAAATATCGGAAGACTTGCTGCCGCTCCAGTTTGATTTTACCAAAACTGAAAGCAAGGGCTACCAACTGAATATCAAGGGGTTGGATTCGGTAATCGTGATGAATGCCTATGATTTCGTTTTGGCTGATGGCAAGCTGTTTTCTTTGAAAAAAGAAGACTGCCAACGCCTTATCGAATTGAAATCGATGCTGGAGACTTCCGGGGCGAATCGAATTCCGATTGCCTGGGATCAATTGGATGTATTCCTTGAAAAAGTGGTTCCGGGCTTGAAAAAAATAGGGATTGTCCATATTTCGGATTCGATTACCGAGCAGTTTGTGAAAACTCCCTTGATTGCCAAATTATACTTGGATCGTGTAAATAACAAATTGCTTGCCGGGCTCGAGTTCCACTATGGCAATATTGTGATGAATCCCTTGGAAAGCCGGGAAAACAAAGCGGTCTCCATGCTCATGAGGGATGTGGAGAAGGAAAAGGTGATTCTAACGTTGATGGAAGAAAGTCAGTTTGCCAAGAATGAGGGCGGCTACTTCTTACATAATGAAGAACTGGAATACGAGTTTTTGTACCATAGTGTGCCAAAACTGCAAAAGCTCGTCCAACTTTATGCGACGACTGCCGTAAGAAGCCGGATTGCCAGGGGGAATCCACCTCCGCAAGTGCGGATAAAAATCAAAAAAGAACGGACCAACTGGCTCGAATTCAAGTTTGAAATGGACGGGATCCCTGACAAGCAAATACGGGAGATCCTAGAAGCACTCGAAGAAAAACGGAAGTATTACCGTCTTCGGAATGGTTCGTTACTTTCATTGGAAACAAGGGAATTCGAAGAAATTAACCGGTTCTTGAATGCCCTTCCGGTTCAACATGAAGATCTGGAAAGCGGCTTGAATGTACCAATCGTGAGGGGACTTCAGCTTCTTGACTCCGCAGCTGATGGCACATTCACGATGGAGGAGTCGTTCCGTCAGTTCTTGGAGAATATCCGCAACCCAAGCAATCTGGAGTTCGAGCTGCCGGAGCGTTTGCAACCGATCCTGCGGGATTATCAAAGAAACGGCTATAAGTGGATGAAGAGTCTTGCAGGATACGGGTTTGGAGGGATTCTGGCAGATGATATGGGACTGGGTAAAACGTTGCAAAGCATCGCATTCATCCTTTCCGAATTATCCGCCATTCGACAAAGGAAGCTTCCAGTCCTCATCGTTTGCCCTTCTTCTTTGACGTATAACTGGCTGAGTGAATTCATGAAATTCGCTCCGGAGATACAAGCCGTTGTCATGGATGGCAATCAAAAGGAGCGATCCAAGATCCAGAAGGAACTGGGCGAGGTGGATGCGGTCATCACGTCTTATCCGTTATTGCGCAAGGATATTCTCTGGTATGAAAAGCAGGAGTTCCACACGGTGTTTTTCGATGAAGCCCAGGCTTTCAAGAACCCTGTGACACAAACGGCACGTTCCGTGAAGAAAATCAAGGCGGATCACCGTTTCGCTCTCACCGGTACACCAGTGGAAAACTCGTTGGAGGAACTATGGTCGATTTTTCACGTCGTCTTTCCAGAGCTCTTCATGGGCTTGAAGGAATATAGTCATCTCTCCCGAAAACAGATTGCTCGCAGAATCCGGCCGTTTTTGCTTCGCCGCTTGAAAGAAGATGTGCTGGAGGAGCTTCCGGAAAAAATCGAGACGTTGGAATCGGTGGAATTGCTTCCAGACCAAAAGAGGCTGTATGCGGCCTACTTGGCGAAACTGCGTGAGGATACGTTGAAACATTTGGACAAAAACACGCTTCGAAAAAACCGGATTAGGATACTGGCCGGTTTGACCCGATTGCGGCAAATTTGCTGTCACCCTGCTCTATTTGTGGATGGCTATAAAGGGAGTTCGTCAAAATTCGAACAGCTGATGAAGATTATGGAGGAATCGAGACTTTCCGGTAGAAGGGTCCTGATTTTCTCTCAATTCACGAAAATGCTTCAAATCATCGGCAAGGATTTAGCCATACAAGGGCAATCCTTTTTCTACTTGGATGGACAGACCCCATCAAAAGAACGGGTTGAAATTTGCAATCGGTTCAACGCGGGTGACCGTGACGTCTTCCTCATTTCCTTGAAAGCAGGCGGCACGGGACTCAATCTGACGGGTGCCGATACCGTGATTTTATATGATCTGTGGTGGAACCCAGCCGTCGAGGAACAAGCGGCGGACCGAGCACACCGCATGGGCCAGAAGAATGTAGTCCAGGTCATCAAGCTTGTGGCCCGCGGCACGATTGAAGAAAAAATGAATGAACTGCAGGAGAAAAAAAGGCATCTGATCGAGGAAATCATCGACCCTGAAAATTCATCGTCATCTGCCCTAACTGAGGAAGACATCAGGGAAATATTGAAGATATAGATAAAAGAGGTAGTAGCTTTTGCCCTCATAAAAAAACGGCCGTCAGAAGTAAAGAACTTCTACGACCGTTTTTTATTTGAAGTGTTTCTATTTTTAAAACTAAAACCTTGGAAAATTAGATAAATCGAACTTGAAATGCATCCAATTGTTAGACACAACTACTTTTGGGTACAGTTATTTTAAACTAAAACTAAAGTTAAAGTTTTGCTTCAAATGTATTAGTACGACCAACTAGTTGCCTGCCGAAACATTGTGCCTAACCCTTAATATTAGGGTTTCTTCACTTTTATAGTTTTTATCTTCCCTTTATTTCCGGCTACATCCTTGGCATAAATTTTTAGGGTGGTATCTTTCTTTTGTTTTGGGATTTTCACAGAATATGTGCCAGAACTTGATGCGGTTGCTTGACCAAGTTTTGTCTGGCCTCTATATACATAAACAGTAGCACCTTTTTCCGCTTTACCTGTCACTTTTGTAGATTTCGTTGTTACTTTATTGACTGTTGGAGTGGCGGGTGGCGTAGTATCTCTTTGTATAACTTTTAAAGTATAAGGAATTTTATTGGATTCACCATCGTATCTTCGAAGTTTAATATAATAAATCCCTTTTTTTAGATTGAGGTTTTTTATCGTTTTAAGCTTTCCATTTCCGTAATTGGTATATAAACTTTCGTAAACGGAATTATCTTGATTAAATATTTGTACATCATAACTTGTATCCTTTGAGGCTGTTAATTGTACAGCGATATTCATATTTTTGGTCAAGTTCAAGCTATAATAATCTGAATCACTTCTTGAACTGATTACACCATTCATAGCTTTGCTAACTTTCAGAGTATCTGCTAGAGACATTGAATCATTGTCTTCCGTTTCAAATAAAGAGTTCGCCTTAAAGTTCACTTTAAAGCGGTAAGGAATATTATCTCTATCCCCATCAGTTGTTCTGATTTTTATGTAATAGGTACCTTGAGGCAATCCTGTATGTATAACAGGAATCATAGAATCCTTACCGTAGTATGTATACCAACTTTCCATTTCACTTCCTGCACTATTGTACAAAGAAATTTCGTAGCTCGTTTTCAAGGTTCTATTCATTTCGACTTTCACTTCACCACTTGATGGTACCTCAATCACATAGTAATCACTATCGTAATCTGCCCATCCGTTATACTGCTTATTTAGATTAATTAGGTTAGCGGTTGAACGATCATTATTAAATTCCTTTTCGTAAACACTACTTTGCGTATAATCGACCTGCAGTTTATATGGAACGCTTTCACCGTTACCGTCATAATGTTCAACTTTTACATAGTAAGTCCCCGCATCTAAACCTTGTGAAAAGAGCTCTTTTACTCCCTTATTTACATTATACGTAGTAGTATAATCCTCTAACGTTTCTTGTTGCGCATTTATAAGCCTTACTTCGTACCTTGTATTCAGATTATGATTAATTTTCAATACAACTTTTCCTGGTTCAGTTAAAGTGAAACTAAAATAATCATCGTCATACCTGTCGCTCAGTATGCCGTCAACATCTGCTTTACTACCCTTAAAACTAATTGGCGTAGCTGTAGAAAGTGAGTCATTCGACTCATATTCCGTTGCAGCCTCTGCAATAGGTACATGTAAGAAAATTGTAGCAATAAATAAAAATGCCGTGAATAAAAACGAGTTTTTAACCATAATAAATATCTCCTCTTTCTCTATTTATCAACCTAAAGTCACATAAATTTTAACATAAAAAGGAACGGTTAGTATATATGGCTTATTTTATTTAATTTTTTTATTTTTCTATAGAAGAACTTTTAAATGTTAACGATGGGTGAAGAATCTCTTGCGGCTAATGGGGATTTTCGATTGGACGAGTTCTTTTTTTCTCTACAAGAAGGGAGAAAAAGAGAAAACCATTTTGGAGGATCCCATGATAAAAAAGCTCCTGTTCCTTTTAACAGCTTTATCCCTTTTGCCTGCCCCTGCTGTTGCTAGCGGCCAGTCCGGACAATTTTATCCGCCATCCCATTCAGATTTCTATAACAAGAAATTTTCATGGCAGCTTTTCTTATCACACGGTGTGAAAAGAGTGGAGTTTACGCAATACGATGTAAAGATGAAGAAGCGATCTGTCATCTACCATAATTCGGTGAAGGAGAATTCTTTTCTATGAGTGGACTTCTATTGTCAAGGGACGGTGAGTGTGGAGTTATTTGATAAGCATGGCACAAGGTAGTCGAGTCGTTCATTAGACGCACGGCTGAGAAGTACTTGGATAATTCTTCTTGTTCCTATCCATATGCCGTCGCATTTTCCGATTATGATGATAAGAAGGGAAATATATAAGCGATACGTTCAAGAGGAAAAAGAAAAAGTGAACAAACAAAAACCCTATCGTTAAATAGGGTCAAATCGATTTCTTCATGCCGCATTCTCTGCATGTACGAATATATACATAATCCTTAACGGAACTTTTGAACTGAGCATTGCCGCAATTATCACAACGACCACTGACTATGTCAGGAAACTCTGCATAATCATAAATGATTGTGGTGTCATATACCTTTTTTTCTTTTGGAGTTTCTTCAGACAAAGTAAATCACCTTCATTATGTTATTTAACACATTTATCATACCAAAAAATGAGGCCAGTAGGAAATCAATCAGGAAATAAACCTAGCCATTATATATTTTTGCCCTGTTAAAAATATCCCCCAGGCCACGAGTCCGAGGGGGATGGCCAGCCCTACATGAATGGATTGCTTTAATGCCATATAAATCACAACTAGCATGGCCACTGTAGCGGGAAAACCTGCCAGAACGCCCAGTGTGAATGTATGGATATTCTGAGTGGGCTCTCCCTGAACCGTTAGCCAAATTATACTGAGGATACTGATTAATGGCAGAGCAGCCACAATCCCGCCATATAAAGGGAATCGTCGGGCCATTTCCGTTACAAGTCCAATGATGACCGCGGAACTGGCTATTTTAATGAACAAATACATTAAGTAGATACCTCACTTAATAACCGGAATGCTTCTCTTATTTGATCCCTTTCAGAAACGGATAACTTGCTAAGCGCCTGTTGTAGTTTTTCTTCATCCAATTCCGTGTTCTTTTTTAAAATGGTTGCACCGCCATCCGTTAAATGTAAATACACCTTACGCTGGTCATCTTCCGGCCGCTCCTTAAGCACCCATCCGTTTTGTACCAATTTTTTGACATGCTCAGAAGCGGTATTGTGGGAAATCGATAATTGTTCGGCAATATCCCGGATCATAACATCTTTCTTTTTTTGAATCGTTTGCAAGACTCGTACGCTTTGATGGGAAATGGCTTCTTGTTGTTGCGGATGTAAATGAAAATAGATATCCGTGAAGTAGTCATTGATTTTCTGTATCATGATTACCTCTCCTTTTTAAATCGCCTAAAACGAATATATCGTATTATACGATATAACGTCAACAGGAAAATGCCCATTTTTACCAACTATCCGCATTCGCCCTGAACCTTTCTAGCATCCATTACTTAGAATATCAAAGGAACTAGGATAGATGACCATCTAGAAAAGGGGTATACCCATGACACTTGAGTATAAAGTGAGGAAAAATGTTCTACACCTTACGGATAAGGAAAAAAAGAAATACATCACTGCCGTTTTAGCCTTAAAGGAAAAAGGGATCTATGATCGATATGTCGCCTGGCATTTGGCAGGAGGGGCCTTTCAAACTCCGCCGGGAGGAAATCCAACCACTGAAAGCCCTGCACACAATCATGCTAATCCAAGCGCAAGGAGTGTCGCGGAGAATTTACATGGAACTCATAGAGACCATAGAAGTGCCGCACATATGGGGCCAGCATTCTTGCCATGGCATCGCGATTTCCTTTGGCGCTTTGAACGTGATCTCCAAAAGATTGACCCAAGTGTGACCATTCCATATTGGGATTGGGCGGCGGATTCGGAACTGGAAGATCCGTCTTCATCCCCAGTTTGGGACGATGATTTTATGGGGGGTAACGGAAACAGGAGAAATGACTTTCTTGTCACAGAGGGACCTTTTGCAGCGGGACAGTGGGAAGTCATCGACGAACAGGGGAATCCTGCAGGGGGATTAAGGCGAAACTTTGCTGCAAATGAACCGGTAGCGACCTTACCAACGAAAGCGGATGTGAAGGAAGTGCTGAAGGTCACTCCATATGACTCGCCTCCTTGGAATACGACGAGCACCCCGAGTTTTCGCAATCAACTTGAAGGGTTCATAGATGGACCTCAACTTCATAATCGTGTCCATGGCTGGGTTGGGGGCCATATGGGCTCTGTCCCTACCTCACCGAATGATCCTGTTTTCTTTTTGCATCATGCAAATGTAGACCGGATATGGGTAATGTGGAAAATCCTTAACCGGCAGGAAAGATATTTGCCAAGAAAAGGGGGACCATTCGGCCACAATTTACATGATCCCATGTTTCCATGGGACACGACGCCTAAAGATATGATCAACCATCGGAAGCTTGGGTATATTTATGATATGGAGAGAAAGGCTGTCAAAGGAGAGCATTGATACGAAAAGCGGTAACAAAAAAAACGCGGTGAATACAATCACTGCGTTTTTATAGTGATCAAGCGCTCTCGGAAGAAGGATCCGCTCTCTTTTCTCTCGTGTGTGAAACGTAGCTATGCAGGATCATTCCAAGAATCACGATGAAGATTCCTAACCAGGAAAGGGCGGAAGGAATTGGGAGCGATAAAAATACCAGTTCACCAGCTAAGGCGAATAGGACCTCCATTGATTGTGTCGCTTCAACGGAAGCTAGTTTCTGCATGTTCCCCCGCACCATATCGGTGGCCTTGAAAAACAGGACCGTTGCAATCACACCTGAAAAGAGGGCAACCAAAAGTGATTGGAAACTCTGCATCATCGTTGGCGCCCCAACGGTGAAAAAACCATACAACGAAAGTAAAAACCAAAACGGGAGGCTTGCCAATGTCATGCCCAACACCCGTTGGTAGGCATCCAAACGTCCTCGAGAAACGTCCATCATTTTACGATTTCCAAGTGGGTAAGCAAAGGAAGCAAGAAGGACCGGAACGACACCCAACAAGAGATTGCTGAATGTAATATGCTTGGTGTGCTCCACCTGCATCAATATAATTCCAAACAGGATGATCAAGGACATGCTAAGCCCTTTCAAGGAGATTTTGCCTTTTTGCCTTAGAAGCCCATCCTTTGTTTCAACCATTTCAAAAAATAGCGGGGCGAGTAAAGCACCGGATATGATCGTGACTTGCCAGGTCCCGGCGATTAACCAGCCAGGTGAGTATGCCGAAGCATAGCATAATGGTGCATAAAATAACCCGAACCCAACAAAACTCCAAAGTAGCCAAGTTCCGGGTTGTTCTTTCATCACAAGGAGAAGAGGGCGAAGGTTTTTCCTGCTCAAAACGATACATAGCAGAAAAGGAACCATAAAGATATATCTTAAGGAAGCGCTCCAAATCCAACTGCCACCAGACAATTCCATCGACTGATTGAGAACGAAGGTAAACGCAAAGAAGAGAGCGGAACAAACCCCTATTAAAATCGGTCGCAATCGACTCACCTCTATCTGTTTTTTTGCCACCAACCACATCAAATCGGACGCATGATTCAATGGGTACCATAAAGATGTATACCCAGTTCGGAATAATTATCAGAATATTGAAACCTGATTCTTTGTTAAATTGTCTACCAGTTACCAAATAAAATCAACAACGTTTTCACTAAAATCATGAATCTACCTATTTTCGACAAAATACGACAATGTGTAATTGTTGGTATTTTTGAAGATAATTTGAATAAAAATATATTAATATATAAGAAAAGATAAAAAATACCCTCTTGAAACCTATAAAAATGCCATTATATCAGTGTTTATTCCGTATTTTTCGAATCTTCTAATAGAAGGTAGATAATATATTAAGATACGGTAATTGACGAAATTGGGAAGGGGTGGTATCTTTAATAAGAGAAAAGAATGTCGAATTTTGACGAATATAATAATGCATAATAAATAGTGAGGTAATGACAAATGAAATCTACAGGTATTGTACGTAAAGTTGACGAATTAGGCCGGGTGGTAATTCCAATCGAATTACGCCGTACATTAGGAATTAAAGAGAAGGACGCTTTGGAAATCTATGTAGAACAAGAGCGTATCATTCTTCAAAAATATAAACCGAACATGACTTGTCAAGTAACGGGTGAAACATCTGATGACAATATGAAACTTGCTGGTGGTAAGTTAATCCTTAGCCAAGAAGGCGCTGAACTTCTAATTAAAGAAATTCAAGCTAGCCTTGAAACAGCAAAATAATAGTTTTCAAGTAAAAAAAGTGCAACGGGAAGAAATTACCCGTTGCGCTTTTTTATTCTTCTATTAATCTCCTATCATTCTTACACGAACATAAAAAATGACGTTACCCATAAGAAGAATTCACATTGATAGTTTGCCCGACTTTCGGATTAATCATTTGGATTGATTATGGCTAATATCTGGTGATCTTCCCAGCGCCCCTGTATTTTTACACTTTGTTTTGCGATTCCTTCTTTGTGAAAACCGACCTTTTCCAAAACGCGTATGGAACCTATGTTATGTGGCATAACCCCAGCCTCAATCCTATGTAAACCAATCGTTTCAAAAGCATAATCCACCACCATTTTGGCAGCTTCTGTAGTGTAACCATTCCCATTGTTTTTTTGGTCTAAGTAATAACCCATGGTGGCACTTTGAAGGGGCCCGCGAATAATATGAAACAGGCTGATCGTTCCTATTAACCTATGATTAGTATTCAGGAAGATTCCAAACTCGTAACTACTATTTCCTTTTGACTTATGTCCCGAAGTTATGATTTCCTTTTGTTTTTCTAAAGAATAGTAGTTAGCTGGTTGGTCTGTCGAAAATGGTTCAAAGAACGGCCTATTTTCCACTAGCAATTGTAGTAAATTTTCAGCATCTGATAGTATAAGTTGTCTTACATATATATTTTTACTGGATAACACGATTGACCCCCTTCAGTTAATGGAATATATTTCATTATACACTATCGCTCGGTATACCATAGCAAAGACAAAGATAACCACGGCACGTATCACAGAGGCAATATTTCGACCATGCTACGCCAGTTGGGCCACTTATCCACCATGAACGACTACTCCTTTTTTAGAATCAGGAACTTGCGGAACTAATATAATTAGGGATGAAGGAAGAAAAGTACTTCCTGGAAGTAAGATGGAGATAGCTGCTTCAACAATCCGAAAAAAGGAGCGTGTTATAGTGGCAAAGAAACGTTTTGAGGACATTTATACAGAAGGAAAAATGGCTGTTACTAAAATAATTCGTGATAATGAAACAGGAGTCCTATATATGTTTCATTATGGCGGTCCTACTTCTGGGTTAACGGTTATGGTTGATAAAGATGGAAAACCTTTAGTTGATAAAGACTTTATAGCTGAGTCTGGGACTTCAGTTGAGTAATGGGTCGGCCACTTCCATATGGAGGTGGCTTTTTTCACACTATGTCACAAAGAAATATTTAACAGGTGGCTAGATCCTTTTATAACGAACACTAAGAAAATAAAATGTACGGGCATTGGAAACTCACTTTCTAAGAATGTAGAAGAGACTTTAGGTAATCCACATGTTCCCGGTCTTTATCAAGAATTCTATGGACAAGATTTAGACTTTCTTCATCTAATTTATCCCTTACTAGGTCCTCACTCATTCTTATTCCATATAGGTTTTCCCCTTTAATGGCATGTTTAATAATCTCTTCCTCTGAATTGTAATTTTCCACTACATTTACAATGCCTGCCTCGATCTTTCCAATGATCCCCTCACTCGTTACAGGGGTACCACCTAGATGCTGAATTCTCTCTGAAATGAGGGTCGCATGATTTTTTTGGTCTTTCTGAATCGAAATGAACGAGTCTTTTAAAGAGGAATGTTGCAGTTTTTCTATAAAGCGTTCATAGGCGTGAATGCCCATGTATGTTCCCTGTAAGAATTTATTCAGTATCTTAATCGTTTGTTCTTGATCCAATCGTATCACTCCCTATAGATAATGATCTTAGTATGCGCTGTACAAATGAAAATTATCTGCATACTAAAAGGGGCCTGAAATTGGCCCCTTTTAGTAGATCATTCGAAATGTTAGATGGAATAATGATAAAAAAAGTTCGATTCCTTTACGAATCCAAATCTCTCATAAAGCCTTTGCGCAGTAACATTCTCCTTACCGGTCTCAAGGGATACCCCATTTGCTCCCGATTCTTTTGCAAAAACGACGGCGGCTTGTAATAAATTCTCACCAATTCCTCTCTTGCGGGCACTTTCCTTTACGAATAAATCGTTCAAGATCCATGACCGTTTCATGCTTATCGATGAAAAGGAAGGATATAATTGAACAAAACCCAATGAATCGTTACCATCCCTTGCAATGAAGACGACCGATTCCTCGTTCTCTAGTCTTTCTCTTAAAAAATGCTGAGCCCCTTCAAGATTAGAGGGTTGCTCATAGAAAACCCTGTATGAATCAAATAACTCGCTAAGTGAATCAAGCTCTGCCATTGTGGCTTTTTTGATGACCATGCATGAAACCTCCAATTATATTCCGAATAATCCAATAATACCATTCAGGAACGCCTATTGTTCATTTTATTACTAGTCAAATGAATTCAGTTTCCCAAAAAGTGCTCTATGAGATCGCGAAGTTTTCTTTTATGAAGTCTCGGAATTTTGGATTGGTTAGGATTTGAAGTTGGAAATCATTTAGACTTCGGGTAAGTTTTTCTTGGTTCATGGAGGATAGATTATTTGAAAAAAGGGCGAGCTCTGTCCTATTTCCGTCTCTATCTGTTGCGTACATGGCCACCGTTAGAACGAAAGCGGTAGATCCTCCCTTTTGACCAGCATGTAAAAGCCATTTGCGATTACTGGGATTCTTCATCAATTGCTCCATGATGGGATCAAGGTGTTCATGAACATGTTGATCAAGATCCATCTTATTGTTTAATATCTTCATGATCGATACATAGTCTTTTGTAGTGGCTCGTGACGAACGATCAGACCAAATTTTTTGAAAATCAAGAGACAGCAGTTTCGTTGCTTCTTTCTTCTCTTGTTCTGTAGGTGGTTTGCTTTTCCATCGCTCATTAATGGCAAGTGCCCAACTTCGATACTCTGCCATTTCCATCTTTTCCATCGCATGCAGCGTCTCTTTTCTTGTGAAATTCTTTTCTTTCATGAGAGTGCTAGGTATGAAAAGGGAAGCGCTAATCGGATACAGGGGTTCGTGGTTCGGGATTCCTAAGCTTTTTGGGACGGAATTGATGCTATCCATCCCTAGAAGGTTCATTAAATAATCTGTATTCGCATTAGAACTGTAGGCAATCATTCCATTCACGACCTCGCATAAAGGAACGTTCCCGCTCGTTCCTACCTGGGAAAGCCAGGCTTCATGTGCACCGCCATCTGTTTTGGGTATGTAAAATTTCTCGATGTCCGCTATTTGCACTTTTTGATCAGGATCCATTAATCCTTCCGCAGCCTGTTGAGCGTATTCAATGGCCATGATGATTTTAACGGTGCTTGCTAATGGAAGCTGCACGGTTGAGTTAACCTCGGCAATCTTCTCATCATTATGATGGATGAATAAAGAAATATCTTTGCTCTCAGCATACTTTTTAATGAAATGAACGATATAGTCAGGGTTTGCCTCATATCTGGCCTTCATAAACTTCCAGAATCCAATTCCTGCAACCAGGCTGGGAAGTAGTAATTTTCCCCTATTAAATAGAATATTCCTCTTCAAAGAATCACGCCCCTACCTCGATTTCCTTTTTCTGTATATACGATTGTTAAAAGGGAAGGTTTCACGTTTTCTGAATAAATTTACCATATATATCCTTTTTCGAATTAAAAGATGATAGATTACACGATTTTCATTTTAATTCCGTTTTCCTTTAAGATATGGACTATATAACTATAAAAAAGAGTTGTATTAGTCATTGACAATATTATTTTGGGTATATAGTATTGTTATGTGGAAAAATTAGGTGTCTACTAAAGGGGAAATCATAATGGGGAATTCACCAACTGTTAAAAGGGAAAAAAAGCACAGAAGAATCTCGATCCGGGTAAAGTGGATGTTTTTTATTTGTTTATCCATTTTTCTGGCGATTGGTGTTTCTGTTTCAATAATGGACTTCCAGGTTACAAAAGTATTCAAGGAAGATAGTGTTGCCACAAATCAAAGCGCCGCCCAAAATGCTGTATCACAGATTAGCGCAGATTTGAAGGTGTATGAAGATTCAATTGACCAATTATCGCAATTGGTAACGATCCATTTAAAGGATGGGGACTCATTGAAAGATATTCAGAGGACCATTGAATCTTTTCAAAAGAACAATGATCACTTGCTATCAGCTTATTATATGGACGGTACGGATGGATCATTATACGCATCCCCTAAAATGGAATTCACTGGAGATGCTCGAGACACCGTAACGTATACGCAGCTATCGGAAAACCCGAAAACAAAATGGATGGATGTGTATCAAGATATCGTGAATGGCAGTATCATGACTTCAGTGGTCACGCCTGTTTTGGAAAACGGGAAAATGGTAGGGGCGTTAGGGTATGATATTGATTTATCGACCATCGGGAAGATGCGTACGGATATCGAGAGGCATTCTGATGGTAACCTTGTGATCCTCGATTCGCAAGGCATTATCGTAAGTTCGTTCATGAAGGAAATGGACGGGAAGAATATGAATCCAAATCAAAGTGGGAAGGTCGAAGGAGTGGGGGATTTAGTAACGGATGCTGCTCAATTCAATTCCGAGTTCAAGTGGGTTTCGGACATGTACGATGGTTCGAAGCAAACTGCCCATACGTTAGATTGGAAAGACCAACAGTATACGGGTGAAGTGAATTCGGTTCCTGACGTGAACTGGAAAGTGGTGGCTTTGACATCGGATGAAGTTTTGCAAGGTAAGTTGCTTGATATTAATCGGACTGTATTCGTCTCTTTGGTTTTTGGTGTATTGATGGGTATCGTATGTGCCATTTATTTATCAGGGAAACTGAAAAAGCTGATAGAGGATCTTCGACATGTCATGAAGAAGACAGCGAGCGGGGATTTAGTCACCGAGTTTCACCATGCCGCAAATGATGAGATGGGCGACTTATCCAAAAGTTATAACATCATGTTAAGTAAATTAAGAGAATTGATTAACGATGTGAAAGGAAATACCAATGCTGTAACAGAGGCCACTGCAGGATTGAGCCAGATTGCGTTGGAAAATAGTACATCCATTACTGAGGTTTCACGTGCCGTGGAAGAAATTGCTGCAGGGGCAGCCAGTCAATCCGAATCGGTAGAAGAAGGAGCCCATACGATTCAGTTGCTCAGTGATGAAATCGATGGACTATCCAAGTTATCGGATAGGACACAAAACGTTTTGGAGACGGCTTCGGAAAAAATCGAGTCAGGGAAGGAACAAGTCAACGATTTGGAAACGTCTTATCAAAAATTGGAGACAGCCTTTTCAGCCGTGACAAGCATGAGTTTGAGTCTTGTCGAAAAATCAAAAACCATTTCAAATGTGACGAATACGATTTCCCAGATTTCAGAACAAACCAACTTATTATCCTTGAATGCATCCATAGAAGCTGCAAGAGCGGGTGAGTCCGGAAAAGGATTTGCGGTCGTGGCGAATGAGGTTCGCAGCTTAGCCGAGGAATCGAAAGAAGCAACAAAAAACATTCAGGACATCATACATAGCATTCTTTCAGACACGGAAATGCTACTGAAGACGACCGATGAAACGAATCAAATTAGTGAGAACCAAAAAAGTGCAGTCATGACGGTAAGCAGGGCCATGAAGGAACTTGAGGACTCGGTTCGTAAAATATCCCATTCAGTTGTTGAAGAAACCCAGTCCATTTCATCGATTAATCAACAAAAAGAAACGGTTGTGAAAATGATGGAGGAAATAACAGCGGTCTCTCAGCAAACATCTGCCTCTTCCGAAGAAATTGCATCATCCATGGAGGAACAATCCGCTTCATCCAATGAGCTTGCAAAATATACGGAACATGTCACGCAATTGATTGATGACCTAGAGCATACATTGGAAGGGTTTCATATAAAGGAATAAACAAAAAGGGAAACCATCCATCTGGTTTCCCTTTTTGTTTTTTTACTGTAGAGGTGATACTAACGGATTTGGATGATTGATTAAAAAGCCATCGTCCTGAAAATCAATTTCGGTTTGATCCGTGAAACGGGCATCCGAAGGATTCATTAAAAGCTTTATCCCATCTATAACTAGTACTTCCTCTAATTCGGTCTTATGACGCACAAGGTTCAAATAATAGTTCATCTGGTTGCAGCAAGAACTGGTTACCCCAAACCGTAAATATGTTTCCTCTTCCATATTCCGTTGCATCTCTTTAATGACTTCCTGGGCCTTTTTAGTGATGGTTATCAAGTTGTTCACTCCCAATGTTTAGACACTGCCTCATGAGTTAAGCGCAGTCATATATTCACTCTATCATGTTCGTGGCAAGAGTAATAACATTTTCTCTTGGATGACAATATTTCACAGCTTTTTTCTAGAATCCTTCCTTTTTCAGGACCATTCTTACTGATTTGAGGACATGTCCATCGAAGCCATCATCAAACTGAGAAACAACTTCAAACCCTTTTGCCCGGTAAAAGGCTGTCCCCGATTCATTTTCTTCTTCAACGTTTATAAAAAGCTCTTTCCAACCTTTGGAGTGGTCGATTCCTGTTTGCAATAAAGCTGTACCCATGCCTTTTCCTTGGAATTCCGGATACAAGTAAATCGCCACGAGTTCGACTTCTCCACCTTTCTTTACAGGAGAAAAGTCGGCAAATCCCACAATTCTTTCAGCCACTTCGACCACGAAAACAAAAGAGTGTTCAACCCTTTTTTTCATCATCTCGTCACTATAGGCCACATCTAAAAATCGTTCCTGGATGGCAAGGGGGATAATCCCTTCGTACGTACTATGCCAACTTGTCTTCGCAACATGCTGGACTTGTGGGATGTCGCCGACTTGCATGCTACGGATGGTGAATTCCATGTCAATCAGCCTTTCTATTTTTCGGTTTTTTCTGAAAATTATAGCAGATTTCTCTTTTTAAACAAGGAAATTCAAAAACATGGTGGGCATGAGTCTTGGAAGTATTTCGTTAGGCCCTTTTCCATAGGAGACATGTTCACTAAAGTGGCAAAGGCACAATTTAGTGGACGTGGTTACTTGTCCCGCTCCTTATACCTAATGACGAATATATATATAAGAATCGGACAAGTAGGGTCCAATGGCACAAGGCCCAAAAAGGGGAGAACATCATGCATTTTGAAATCGGGGTGACCATTTTTGTCTTCGTCATGACAATGGTTGTCATACTATGGAGACCACGAGGGCTAAACGAAGCTTGGCCAGCTTCATTTGGAGCGGCAATCATATTGCTTACTGGCATAGTATCACGTGGGGATGTAATGGATATCATCGGTAAAATCGGGGGTGCCTCCATCACCATCATGGCAACGCTTGTCATGGCAGTCATACTGGAGAGTTTCGGATTCTTTCATTGGGCTGCTGCGAGACTTGTAACCCTTGCAAAAGGCTCCGGATATCGTTTGTATTGGTACATTCAATTATTATGTTTTTTAATGACGCTTTTATTTAATAACGATGGGAGCATCATGATCACGACACCCATCCTCATATTACTTTTAAAAAATCTTCGAATGAAGAAACACGAAACTATTTCATATCTCTTGAGTGGGGCCTTGATAGCCACTGCATCCAGCGCACCCATTGGAGTTAGTAACATCGTCAATTTGATTGCCTTGAAAATCGTCGATATGACGCTTTATATGCATACAGCCATGATGTTCGTACCTGCAACATTGGGGCTGTTATTCATGTCATGGTTGATGTTCATGGTCATCAAGAAAGATTTGCCTAAAAAATTGCCCTCCCATTCCTATGACATTGAGGAACGATTTTTCACTAAAAATTTTCATCCGTTAAAAGAGAATACGACGGTGGAAACAAAGAGGCAACGTACAAAGTTCATGTTCAAGATCCTGACCTATGTCTTCATTGTCCGCTGTTTATTATTCGTGGCTTCTTATCTATCGATACCTATAGAGTGGGTTGCGGTAATGGGTTCATTATCATTGCTTATTTGGAGATGGTATCATCTACGTACGAGTCCCGTAGATATTTTGAAGAAGACTCCATGGCATATTCTTATCTTTGCGTTCTCTATGTATATCATCATTTTTGGTCTTCAGAATGCAGGGCTTACAGCCATCCTTGTTCAAATCTGTGAACCGATTGTCAACAAAGGATTATTAAGTGCGAGTTTGGTGATGGGAGGGCTGGTTTCGGTCCTATCGAACATTTTTAATAATCATCCAGCCCTGATGATCGGGACCATTACGTTGACGGAAATGGGGTTAGATCCCATCACATTAAAAACCATTTATCTTGCCAATATAATAGGAAGTGATATGGGGTCCTTGTTATTGCCCATCGGTACACTTGCCTCCTTGATCTGGATGCATATCCTGAAACAAAATAAAGTGAAAATCACATGGAAAGAGTATGTGAATGTTACCGTACGAGTCATCCCGTTGGCTACAGTGGTGACATTGCTTTTACTATTTTATTGGGTCCATTTGGTCTTTTACTAATGAAACCCCTTTTCCTCCATCATCTTAAATGGCTAACCCCCTATATTCAAGGGGAAAGAACATTCTCGCTCACTCATGAACACTTCCCCATAAACCTAGCCTCATTACCGTTCTATCAATCCTTGGGAGAACAGCTGAAAACGATCGAAGGAAAGCTCGTTGTTTTTGATGGAGGAGAGGACCCTAAGAGAATGGGGTTACTCAAAAAGTCGGAAAATGGCCTGGTTGAATTGGCAAGGGCCAAAGGAGAACGTATATATTTAAACCTGACACAACTTCAAACGGTGCATGTTCCATAAAAAGGATTGCTTTGAAAGGAGAAGCCAGAAAACCGGCTTCTTCCTTTTTTGTTTTTTAGCCGTTATATTAGGAAAACTTTCCACATTGGTAAAACGTATTATCTAAGCACTAAGTCCTTTGGTGTTTTTAAGAATAAATATATGAGTATAATATACTATTAAAATGTGTCATTTTTGTTAAAAAAGGATTAATATATATAAATTTTTTGTCATATATAGTCTAAAGGATATATAAGTATCACCGATATTATTGGAGAAAGTAAGTAAAAAGTCTTATTCTAATAAACTGATATATAAGATTACCAATAATCTGGAACTGCTCTATGTATGTATTTCCAGTCATAAAGGAAGGGTTCAAAATGAGAAGAAAATTATTAGTCAGCATGCTGCTTTTATTACTAGTCATGGTTGGAGTGACCTTTACACCGGGTACAAAAGTTGATGCAGCAGATCGGATTCATACAGTTTCCTCGCAAGAAACGGTAGAATCCATTGCATCGATTTATAATATAACGCCAGAACAATTGATGAATATCAATGGTTTACCGGATACCCAGTTATATGTAGGACAAAAGCTTAAAATCATACAGACCGCATATACTCCTTCCATCTATCAGTGGGCGGAGAGAGGGAAACGAATTGCCAACTATGCAAAAACATTTGTTGGATTCAAAAAAACGGCAGGAGAAGAGACCCCTTCTAAAGGCTTTGATTCGAGTGGATTGGTTCATTGGGCCCTTTCTCAGCAGAATGTGGCTGTTGATCGTTTAACCGTGGACGGATTTTATAAACTTGGGATGGAAACGGCTGTTCCTAAGGCGGGAGACATCATCTTTTTCCTTGAAAAAGACACATCAAAAGTGGTGACGGCAGGGATTTATCTAGGAAAAGACAAATTCGTCAATTCTGGATATGGTGCAGAAACAGTTCAAATAAGAAATAGCACGGAAAAGTACTTTGCTAAATATCAAGTTATCTATAAAACGTATACACCTAAAGGGGAACATATCGTACAACCGGGTGAAACGCTAAGTAGCATTTCAAACAATTACAGCATTCACATGAACTCCATTAAAAAACGTAATGCTTTACCGACTAATGAAGTGATGGAAGGTCAATACCTTCAAATATACAGTGATCTTCTATTCCCGTTTTATGAAGGACAAGAAACAGCATATGACAATGCATACGATGTAATCAGATATGCTTATACTTTGCGAGGGTTCACGTATGTTTTCAGTGGGGCTGATCCGCTAACTGGAATGGATTGCAGTGGATTGATTTACTGGGCCATGAAGGAGCAGGGGATTTCCATAAAACGTAGCTCTGCTGCCGACTACTATGAGTGGTTGCCGGCTATATCAGAACCAAAAGCGGGCGATTTAGTCTTCTTTAGGGATACAGGTACAAGACAAGGTGTAACCCATGTAGGGATCTTTCTTGGGAATGGGCGTTTTATCCATACAACCGAGAAAGCCGGTGTCCATATATCTGACCTTTCTTCCGGGTATTTTGCCCAGAAGTTCGAAAGCTATGGCCAAGTACAACTTATCATGAATTAAATGCAAGAGACAGGATAGAGGGGGCTTGAAACTGGCCCTATCTATCTTCTTTTTTATATCCTCTTTTTCAATGAAGTTTTTCAGAGTTGAATGACCTTTAAATGAGGCTTGTGCGATAAGTTTCTTTTGTGTAGAAGTCACAGAATAATATTATGACTCAAAGGATGTGGGTATCATAGTTTATCGAAAAAGAAGTAGTGGAGGAAGGGGACTTGAAACAATCTTTTAGACCCCCAAGAAGGCTTCTCTGAGGGTTGAAAGATTGTTTTAATCATAAGTGTGGAAGATGCAAGATAAGCTCCTGATGCCAGAATGAGCTATAGTAATCAAGCAATTCCAATGAATGCACTAGAATTATTTTTTATTCAGATTAAGCATGTAGTGAATGGTGGCTTTCTCTAAAGCGCTAATAAATTGATTCAACACTTCGGTCTGGTTATGCCTGTTTGTCCTCTTAAGGTCACTGTCTAGGAAAAAATGTTTTCGTAAAGTCCTGGATATTTCCAATTGTACGCCAGCGCCGGTTTTGCAACGGTTGGTAATATTGTTTTCATTCATCCCCAACAGATGCTTCGGTGCTTCAGCTGTTTGAAATCCAGCTTCCTTTAAGGCTACTTGTATCACATGTTTATAGGTCTCGTTCCTGCCACCCATATAGATTAACGCTTCATTGGAATCGCGATAACCATGTATGGAGAGGATTGTTTTTGCGTTATTTGCCATCAGTATGGCGGTTGGCTCATCGAAGGAGGTGGAGGTGATGTGCAGTTTGCTGTTATCCCTTCGTTTATGTCCTTCAAATAGATACGTACTTGAATGGAGTCTTTCTCCAAGGGCAAAGGCTACTTCACTAGTTCCCGGTTCGATATTGCCGCCATGGATCGCAAAAATCGCTATTTCTGGATTACGATGAAAAGCCGTAATGCTATAATCGGTGTTTTCTTTTTCATTCTGTTGCAGTTCCGCAAAACTTGAGTATCCATTCTCCATCCTATTTGCCTCCTCGTCCTGCAATCTCCTTGTATTGTATAACCATTGAAAAACAGGTTGAACCCTCATGAGGTTCAACCTGTTTTTTTACTCTTGGATATTTGTATACTGTTCTATTTTCTTTTGTTCATCGGGAGTCAGTGTTTCAGACCGTTTGAACGTATTCATTGTTACAAGCAGGACTGCTATCAGAACAACAGGGATAACCCAGCTTACTACTTTTTTTAATATCTTCATTTTCTCGTCCCCTTATAGATCTATAAAAATTTAGATGTTTTCAAGATGTATAGGCGTTTTCTTTACTGCTGTGCTTGCCAACTGCCATTTCTCCGAGGATCGGCTGCACCTGATAACCGACCGTTCTTTTCATTTCTAACGAGTACCTGTACGCCACCATAGAACACAGGGGCGACTTTTTGTACGACATTGTAACCGGCTCTTTCTAATGCAGAGGCTGTTTCAGGCGAAGGGCGGTATTCTGTATAGATGGTATTACCATCAAATACGAATCGATTGCGATCTATGATATTCTGGAACGTATCCTCACCTTCTGTATAGGAATACAGGACCTGCATGAGCACTTGCGGTATCCTATCACCACCGGGCGAACCGATTCCGATTGTCTTTTCCCCTTGTTTTTTAAGAATGGTAGGAGCGGTAAAGGTCCTTGAGCGTTTATGCTCATCGATTTTATTCAGGCCAGAGCGGAAGTTTTTCAATTGGTCATTCAAGAAAAAGCCGTTCGTATAGGCACCGGAACCAAAAAAGTTACTGAGTGTATTGGTCGTAGAAACGACTGTGCCATACTTATCCATGACGACGAAATGCGTCGTGCTTTCATGTTCTTCAGACTGGAACTCTACATTTGACCAATCACCTTTATTTATCTCTTTTTTCAGGTTGTCCAAATGAAGGGGAGATACTAATTGTTCAGCTTTGTCAGCGCTGATTCCGTCCCCGGTATAGTGAATTCGGTCTTTATAGGAGGCGTTGGTAATGGCTCCCAGTAACTCCATATAATCTGCCTTATTTGAAGCATTGCTTAAGTCGACTTCTTCAGCGAGATTTAACATTTCAAGGACGGTTATCCCTGAAAAGGGAGGGGGAGCGGTCCAAACATCATATCCGGCGAATTTGCCTTGGATGGGCTCCCGTTCTTTTACTTCATAATGCTTTAAGTCCATTAAGTCTACATCTGTTCTTTTTTTGATATTCCGTGCGATGTTCCCTTTATAAAACCCATCGGGCCCTTTTCGCTGAATCAGTTTCAATGTGTCGGCAAGATCTTCTTGTTTCAAAACCTTTCCTGGTTCAATTGAATCATCATCAGGATAAAACAAGAGAGTTTTCTCTGAATAAATTCTTGCTTTGGCTGCCTTTAGGCGGGAGGCCAACATTTTATCGACTTCAAATCCTTCTTCAGCCAGGTCGATGGCCGGCTGAAGAAGGTCTTCCATCGGAATGGTTCCGTATTTATCATGGACAGCTTGCATCCCGGCTACAAAGCCAGGGACACCGGTATTATGTTTTAACTTTGAACGTTCAGGAGCCGTTTCACGATAATCAATAAAATTAGGCTCCTCAGACTCGGGTACAATCAGCATTCCGCCGCCGCCGCCGATTCCAGACCCAAAGGGCTCTGTTACACCTAATGCATAAGAAATGGCAATCGACGCGTCGGCCGCTGTTCCACCGTTATCTAATATATTCATCCCCACTTCTACGGCGATAGGGTTGGAAGAGCTAACTCCATATGATTTATCGTTTAACGATTCATTGGTATCATGCGTGTCAGAAAGAGGGTCAGTTTTTGAACATCCTGCTATAAAAATGAGCAAACAAAGGGAAAGGAGTACTTTCCGTGTGAAAGGATAAAACACTGATTGATCGCCTCTTTTCGGTGTGATCTTCTAAGATGTATGTCTTCTAGCATACCTGCTAGTAGACTCTTATTCACGTATTATCTAGTTGTATGATGGTGCTTCATGTTTCTATTCTTCAGTAGTTGTCTCTTCTTGGGTTACTTTCTTTTCTTTAGCAGCTTTCTTTTCTTGGGCTGCTTTTTCCTCTTGTTCACGCTGTTCTTTATGGTCTATTACACGTGTATGATCCAATTTAATCTCTATCTTATTATCTTTTTTAGACCATTGCACGTTGTCACTTGTTTCTTTCGTCAACCAACGGAAAACTCGCGATACATCGCTAGAAGATGTAGCGGGTCTTGGTGTAGCTTCCTTGATTTGCAAGGGAACCACATCAACGGTTGCTTGTCCGTCATCAGTTAAATGGTATTGTACCATCGCAGAATCTTTTGTACGTGTCCAGCCTTGGTCGAATACAAAGTTTCCTAAGCTGTAAAAGATAAGTCCATCTTTATACACATCGAATGATTGGACGACATGGGGGTGATGGCCAATGATGATATCTGCACCAGCATCGATCACCGCTTTCGCTAATTCTGTTTGACGACCTGTCGCAGAAGTAGCATATTCTTGGCCCCAGTGCATGTTGACGACAACTAAGTCTGCGTTTCCTTTTTTCGCATCCTTGGCATCACCAATCATTTCAAATAATAAGTCAGGATTGGAATTCAATAATCCGGCTTGATTACTTTTGGCTACCGCATTTTTACCATATACATCGGTAAATCCAAGAGTAGCGATACGTACGCCTTTAACATCCTGGTAATTGATGTTTTCTTTCGCTTCTGTAATATTCCGACCTACACCAACATAATCCATTTTGGCATTCTCGAATTCATCGATTGTGTCGAGTAATCCTTGTTCTTCAAAATCCATCATATGGTTATTCGCAAGGGTCATGACAGAAAATCCGGCATTTTTAACAGCTTCCACACCATCTGCATACGAATTTAAACGAATGGCTGTATCAGCTTCTTCATATTTCGATACATCTTTTGCTAGAGCAGGATGTTCATAGTTTCCACTTACATAATCCGAAGCATTGAAATAGGGCTTCATGTAACGGAAGAGGTAATCAAAACCATGGCTGTCTGTCACTTCCTCGACATAACGGCCCATCATGATATCTCCGACCATTGACATTGTAAGGGTATCGTTTGGTTTTGATGCAACAACCTCCACGTCTTTCGTGCGTCCCAACCAAGATGTTACGACTAAGACGATGATCAATATCGGTAGAACGATTGCAGTGTATTTGAGATTCTTTTTCTTCGTCCGCTTTGTAAAGATAAGTGTTTTTTCTTTTGCGTTTAAAGTACGTTTCATTTTATCCACCTCAGAATAGGTAATACACGTTCATTAGACCGAAAGTTACTCCGGATAATAAAAGCGTGCTGCCGAGTGTTAATGGCATTCCTTGTCTTTGAATGGCATTAGCGATCAAGCCAGGGACGATTATACCAATACCACGGAATTCATAGATTTCAAAAGGCATGACGGGGTAGACGAAATCCAATACGAGTTTTAGACAAATCCCCGTTATCATCATTGCGGCAAACTTTCTTCTTCCATATAAGATTACCCATCTTGAAAGACCGTGAGCGACAATGAAATAAGTTAAGATACTTACTATAATAATAACCAGCATGACTTGCCATTGATCAAAAACTAATGCCAAATAACCTGGCACGATAAGTCCGGCGGGCACAACACCCGTTTTTTCTGAAAAAATAAGGCTCAGTGTTACCCCTAGTACTAGGGCTACGTATAAATCCGATCCAAACATTAAGGTTCCTCCTACTTAACTCGCTTTTTGCTTCGTTTTAGTTTTCATGATTGCGTCAATTAAGGGTTCTGCTGCTCCGTGAATGTTACCGACCCCATAAACGATTCGGTTTTTCATGACTGGGCGCAGTTTGGCAACGATTTCTTCCGTTGACCATTCTTCTAAATCCCAATACTCTACTGTATCCAATTTTCCTTGCTCAAATGCTTTCGTTATTGGTGAAGTAGTTTCACCGATGGCAATGACGATTTCGGACTTTATGTAAGGCAATACATCTCTTGCAAATTGCTCTGTACGGTCCACACGGTCAGGACGGCAGTTCATGATTACGATAGGAGCTTCCGTGCTGTATCCGAAGGTACTTACCCTGTCCCAAATATTCAATGTAGATGACGCATCATTGGCGGCAAATCCATTAACGAAGAAAGTCGGTTGCCTAGCATCTCCAAATTTAGTGATACGCATGGCCCCTGGGTCTGGATGTGCATTTAACATGCCACGGAATGCCGTTTTCTCATCGATACCCAATGCTTCTGCAACAGCCAAGGCAAGGGAGGCGTTATCAGGGAATACCATATAGTCGAATTCACGTAGAAATTCTTCTGAGATCCTTGAGTTATCGGCTACGATTACCTTCGTATTACGTTGTTTGGCAATTTCTTTGTAATATTCTAAATGTTCGCCCTCGATGGTTATTAAATGCCCATTGTAGGGTATGGTTGCAGTGAATGCTTCTGCAACTTGATCCAATGTTGGTCCCATGACATCCATGTGATCTTCAAGAACGTTTACGATAACCCCAATGTTGGCCTGGATCATTTTATTTTGGAAGATTAGTTGATAGTCAGGCTGCACGGCCATGCACTCACAAACTAATGCTTCAGTTCCTAAGTCAGCTACTTCTTTAACTACGCGACGTTGTTCCCCGATATTCGGTCCTTCTGGACGACGTATGATCGGTTTTTCTTTGTCCGTAAACCAATAAATCATTCTTGCGGAAGTTCCGGTTGTTTTTCCTATTGTCTTGTACTCCGCTTCCTTGATCACACCTGTAATCAGACGTGTTACAGTGGATTTCCCTCGGATCCCATTTACGTTGACACGTACGGGAATGGAGTCGAGACGCTTTTGATGGCGTTTTTGTTCGACTATGCCATAGCCAAGCAAAAATAATGCACAAATAAATATCGGTGCCATTTTTTAACCTCTCTTTTTTTATATATTTGATTTACTGAATACACACTACATGATTTTAAACTTATTAAGCAAGGGTCGTTTTTCTATAGCAAGATAGCTTATTTTGATAATTTCCAAATTAAACTATAAATGAGTGTAATAGTAACTAATGGCTATAATATTCATGTAAGGACAAATACTCTATGGATTCCCCATTTCATGATGATTCTATTATGAGATGGAGAATAAAAAATAATTTTTATAGGATAATGAATTCTTTTTATAAGGATAAAAACCCAATTCCTAGTATCTACTGTAGGAGTTTAATGTAGACGATCCTTCCTGTTTTATAATTGTTTATACCTATTTGTGCGTTTATTTTCTAATCTACTAGTTTGTTTTTTCTTTATTCCTGTATTTTGATTCTAATGACTCATTTAGTGCTACTTTTTTGGGATTGGATAAAGATGAGTAAAATCACCCCCCATATTTTTTGGGTTTTTTTAATATGAAATACCCGAGGGGCTATGAGGTGACATCAATAAATTGTCAAAATCCTTCTCTTAAAAGTTTTTGGAAATGAGGGTTTTTAAAAAAAAGACTAGTTTCTTCTATTAATATAGTGTTAATAGTAGAACTAAAAAAAACCCAGAATAAATTCTGAGTTTTTAGAGTATTTTTACATTCATTTATAATAAGGGATCAAATGAAATATTATTTATAGATGAGAGTAATTTTTGTAAATTCATAGTCTCGAATCAATTTTAAGATGATGCTATCTTTAGCTAGATTTTATTCTATTTAAAAGCTCAGTATGTGAGTCCTTTTTACCGCCATCTATAACATAAAGCATAGGGGCTAATCTTCTGTTTCCTTTATCGGCAGAATTCATCTTCAAGTAATTTTCGTATTCGTTGCGAAAGAATTCGTCTTGGGCTTTCCCTTCGTTTAACTTTGCTATGAATTTGAAAAATCGTTTCATATGAATTCCTCCTTGTTTGGTTAAAAAGTATTAGGTTAATAGTAACATACTTTAGGTGGAAATTAACCACTTATTATAAAATAGGAAATAAAAAATAGTAAAGGTGATTATATAGACTTAGTTCTCTGGATTTGGAATACGATATTGATGTAAGGTCATCTCGTCTGTTTAGAGAGTCTCCTGTTGATCGGGTTTCGAATGAGAGTAATTAAGAGTTGGTTCAAATGCTTTTTAAAAGTGTGCTGACACTTCTAGAGAGGAAGTAGTTATTCTACTATTTACTGATGTAAATATTACTGGAGTAATATTAATTATACATTGAATATTCAGAAAATAATAGTGTGAGTTGAATTATTTCTCTCTGTATAAGATTCATGGTGAATTTTTTATTATAGTTTGTTTTGTGTTGTTATTAGTTTATTCCCCGTATTCACTATATTGAAACAATTTTAATGAAGAGGATATATTTGTTATTAACTTCATAGGAATAGCTAAATGCATGCAAGGAAAAGCTTCCCACAAGGTAGGTGTGGGAAGCGGCTTTCATCATAATTGAAATCTTTTAACCTGGTCTGTTAACTGTTCTGCCGATGATGCAAGTTCACTGGCGTGATTGGTGATTTCATCCATTGAAGAGCTGGATTGCTGTGCTGAAGCAGATACTTGTTCAATGCCTGCTGCTGACTCTTCGGAAACGGCTGCAATGTCTTCGACGGCCTGGTTGATTTTTATGCTATTGGTAGAGATATAGTGTAAGTCATTGGTTATGTGTTGTAATTTTGTGCTCATGGCTCCCACTGAATGATTGATGGTTTCAAAGGTTTGGCCGGTAATGGTAATTTGTTGGGTGCCTTCATCTACTTGTGTATATCCATCTTCCAAGGAGTGAACGACGGTTTTAGAACCTGTTTGAATGGCTGTAACAATTCCAGTAATGTCACCCACAGAATCTGTAACTTGTTCCGCGAGTTTCCGAACTTCTTCGGCGACGACGGCAAATCCTTTTCCATGTTCGCCGGCGCGTGCCGCCTCAATGGCTGCGTTTAAAGCGAGTAAGTTGGTTTGATTGGAAATGTCCTGTATGACCTGAACGAGCTTTGAAATTTCCTGGGATTGTGAATCAAGGCCTTTTACCTCATCGACTGCCTGTTTCACAATCCTATCAATCGTTTGCATTTGTTGTACGGATTTGTGCATCATGGTTGTTCCTTCTTTTGTTAAGGACAGGATCTCGGTGGAGGTTTGGGAAATTTCTTCTCCTTCACTGTGTGCCTTTTGGATCTTTCCTGAGAATTCTTCCACCATACGGACGATTTCCGTTGCTTGGTTGGCTTGTGACTCAGAGCCTTCTGACAGCTCGTACATAGTGGTTGCAATTTGACTGCTTCCTTGTTGCACTTCATTTGCCGATTGGGTCAGCTCTTCGCTTTTGCTTGTAACGGATTCGGATACATTCAGCATGTTTTCAATGATATTGCGAAGGTTTCTCTGCATCTCGTTTGTGGAAAACGTCAATTCCCCGAGTTCATCGTTTGATGTCTGCTTAAGTGGTGCATGGTTCAGTTCACCTTTTTCCATTAGCTTCATCCTGTCTCGGATCCTTAGGATCGGTTTGGTAATGAGGTTGGCTGTCACAAGGGCAAGGCCAATTCCTGCTATGACTGTAATGATGGATAAAATGATACTCGTCGTTTTAACGGATTTTCCACTGCTGATGACGGTCTCTCCGGAAGTGACGATCAGTTTTTCGCGCTCGGAAGCGAGCTCTTTGAAGCCATCCATTATTTCCGTGCTTATGGGCGCTACTTCATTCAGCAATATTTCTTTCGCCTGTTTTTCATCTCCTTGCTCATACTGGGTAAAGACGCGTTCTTCAATCATGGTTCTCCAATCAATGCTTGTTTCAATGATTTCTTTCGTTCTCTCAGAGTCGGATAAGGCTAATAGCTCTTCTTGTATGTGTTTGCTTTCTTCGGTATAAGCTAGGAAATCCTCTTTATATTGTTCATCTCCAAATAGGATATACCCTCTAACAAATGCCATTCTTTGCGAAAGGTTATAGAGTAATTGTTCATCTTTAATAAGAAGAGGCAATTCATGGTCGATGATATCTCTAGAATGTTTAAGAGACTTATTGCTGCTGTAAATACTATAGGCTCCTAATATGATGCATAAAGATATGACTAGCATAAATGCTAACAATACCTTTGTTTTAATCTTTTTCAAGTGTACGGCCCCTTTTTCGGTAGATTAGTTTACCTTCTGTTTATCGGAAATGGGGACCGATATTTAAAGAGAAAAGGGGAAATTGGGCTGAAAAGACAGGGAATCTCTTTGTTTTTATGGAATATATTGATATGATTCCATATATTGCGTTATGATTATAGAGAAAAGATTATAAGCCGCTTTAGGCGGAAGAGGTTCTAGCTACCCTCTCAAAAAAACTAAGGAAAAGCAGCACTCTATTCTTAGGGTGCTGCTTTTTTCCGTAAAAAAGGAGTTTTTCATAATGTTGAAGAAAGAAAAGGCAGTAGTGGTGTTTAGTGGGGGACAAGACAGTACGACGTGTTTATTCTGGGCCATGAAGCATTTTTCGGAAGTGGAGGCAGTGACGTTTGATTATAATCAGCGTCATAGCTTGGAAATTGATTGTGCGCGGAATATTGCAAAGGAACTGGACATCCCCCATCATGTTTTGGATATGTCGTTGTTGAACCAGTTGGCGCCGAACGCGTTGACGAGAAGTGACATTGCTGTGGCGGACGGGGAAGAAGGGGAGTTACCGTCTACATTCGTATCGGGAAGGAATTTACTGTTCTTGTCATTCGCAGGAGTGCTTGCAAGCCAAATTGGGGCGAAGCATATTGTAACCGGTGTTTGTGAGACGGACTTTAGCGGATATCCAGACTGCCGGGATGTGTTCATTAAATCGTTGAATGTCACTTTGAATCTCTCAATGGATCAGTCTTTTGTTATAGATACGCCGCTTATGTGGCTGAATAAAGAAGAAACATGGGAAATGGCAGATCAACTGGGTGCCTTTGATTTCGTTCGTGAAAAGACGCTGACTTGTTATAACGGAATCATAGCAGATGGCTGTGGGGAGTGTCCGGCATGCAAGCTTCGAAAAAAGGGTCTGGATGACTATGTGATTAGACGGCAGGTGAACCTATAATGTATGGGTTCAAGATTGTCGATAAGCTTCAAAAAATAGAACAGGACATTCATCGTAATCAATTGAACTATCATCAAAGACGGGTGCTCGTGAGCAAGGAATTCACGTTTGATGCAGCTCATCATCTTCATGATTATGAAGGGAAATGCAAGAATCTGCATGGCCATACGTATAAAGTCATTTTTGGCATAAGCGGCTATAATGATTCCCGTGGGTTGATGATCGACTTTGGCGACATCAAAGAAATCTGGAAAAAAGAAATCGACATTCATCTTGACCACCGCTATTTGAATGAAACGCTGCCACTTATGAATACAACAGCTGAAAATATCGTCGTCTGGATTTATGAAAAGATGGCTGATGCCCTGCAAAACAAGGACTATAAAGGGGCTAGGGTTGAATTTGTCCGTCTTTATGAAACGCCGACGAGTTATGCTGAAGCAAGACGGGAGTGGATGAACTGTGAGTAAGCTGCCCGTCATGGAAATCTTCGGGCCGACCATTCAAGGGGAAGGCATGGTCATCGGGCAAAAGACGATGTTCGTCCGGACAGCTGGGTGCGACTATTCATGTGCTTGGTGTGATTCCGCCTTCACTTGGGATGGGACAGGAAAGGAAGATATCGTCCAGATGACAGCTGAAGAAATATGGGAGGAGCTAAAACTCAAGGGAGGCAAGGGTTTCTCCTTCGTGACGATATCCGGGGGCAATCCCGGCCTCTTGAAGAATATGGCTGAGTTAATCACCCTTTTAAAAGAGAAGAACATCAGAATTGGCGTGGAGACACAAGGTAGCCGGTGGCAGGATTGGTTTCTCGATATTGATGAACTGACGATATCACCAAAACCGCCAAGTTCAAGGATGAAGACCGATTTTGAAGTGCTTGATGATATCCTATCCAAGCTTTCCAATAGAAGGGATGAAAATCAAATCTCTTTGAAGATTGTCGTATTTGATGAAGCTGATTATCAATATGCGAAGAATGTACATGCCCGCTATCCAGGCATTCCTTATTACCTGCAGGTAGGCAATGATGACAGCGTGACGACGGACGATCGGCAGCTGGTCAGTGAACTGTTGGGAAAATATGAACAGTTAATTAATCGGGTGATTGCCGATGACGAACTGAATGATGTGAAGGTGCTCCCCCAGCTGCATACGTATATCTGGGGAAATAAACGGGGCGTGTAAGGAAAAGGGTGGGGAAGTCATACTTTCTATTGAATGCCGTTTCTCTTCTATTATATGTTCTTTACATTTAGATACGTGAGGGGGTACTTTTAACCTTGATTTACCCCCGTATCCAAGATAAGATAAAAAAGGAAAAAAGATAATCCGCTTGAGGCGGAAGAGGTTCTAGCTACCCTCTCAAAAAAACTAAGGAGAACAGCACTCTTTCTTAGGGTGCTGTTTTTTCCTATAAAAGGAGATTGTAAGAAATGTTAAGAGTTCTATTGTATTTATTGTCCATTGTGACCGCGAATGTGGTCACAGCCGCATTTATGCCATTGCAATTTGGTATGTTCATCATCCCGATGGGGACATTGTTGATCGGAGGGACCTTCATCTTCCGTGATTTAGTTCAAAATAAATTTGGCAGGGCAAGGACTTATCTGTGCATTATCCTGGCATTACTTTTATCAGCCAGTGTATCATTCTTGTTAGGCGATACATTATTAATCGTATTTGCTTCCGCCCTTTCATTCGTGGTGGCTGAAACGGCAGATACGGAAATATATACTCGATTGAAGCTACCATTAAGTTGGAGGGTATTTTACTCAGGGGTAGTTGGAGGATTTTTCGATTCGGCAATATTTGTGGTGATTGGGCTTAGTCCACTGGGGGCGAACATCTTGCCGTGGTCCTCTGTACCTGCCGCGATTGTTGGTCAGATTATTGTCAAAACGGTCATTCAGTCAATGGGGGCCATTCTATTGGGGAAAATCCATGTAAGGCTTGAAAAGCGGATCAATAATGGAGGGAATGCGCTTGGTGGATGATACTAAAGAAGAAGATAAGTGCTATTGCTTGGAGGCTTTTCGCGAGAAATATGGTCCGCAAGTCCAGGGAGAATGCTTGAAGCTTTCTTGTGCCAACTACAGAAAGCATAACCTTGATAAGCTAGAATCGAGAGAATGCGAGTAAACAAAAAACCCGTTGTTAAACGGGTTTTCTTTTTTTATAGAAAATTAGATGCCTGTCCTATTCGAATCACTGCGAAGAGTCAAACAAGGTTATCGATAATAAGATTACGTACCTTTTTATTAACACGATGTACCTCGAAATATAAGGTACATCATTCCTGAACTAGAAAAAGGAAAATTTAGATTGCTAAATAAAACCAGTCATAGTAAAATGTCCTTCGGACCGCATCACTTGTCCTAATTAAGGCATAGGTACTATAATCGGGGTAATGGTGATTCTTTTAAATAGTTAATGATTTTATCAGAAATTTCAATATATACAACTTGAGGAAAAGGAGCAGATAGTATGAAAGTCATTGCACCTGAGTCATTCACATACAAAGGTGGAGAGAGAGCAGTTCTCTTACTTCACGGATTTACTGGAAGCACAGCAGATATGAAGAAGTTGGGTCGTTATCTCAATGACCGTGACTATACCTGCCACGCACCTCTATATAAAGGTCATGGATTGCCAGCTGAGGAACTCATCCATACAGGTCCAAAGGAATGGTGGAAAAACGTAGTGGATGGGTACCGTTTCCTTAAAGAAGAAGGGTACGAGGATATCGCCGTTGTCGGGATTTCCCTCGGTGGGGTCTTCTCTTTAAAAGTGGGAACGGAATTCCCTGTGAAAGGTGTCGTTTCCATGTGTGCCCCGATGAAAGGGAGAGACGTGAGTCGATTACATAATCGTATGATCAGTTATGCCAGGGCCTACAAAAAATTCGAAGGCAAAGACCCAGACCAAATCGATGCAGAAATAAAACGGTTAGAAAAAGAGCCTATGCACTCGTTGAAAGATGTTTTGCATATCATAGAAGATACTAGTGAAAATTTAGATTTGATTACGGCACCGACTCTTGTTCAACAGGGCCGGTTGGACGATTCCGACTATACGGAAAGTGCACCCATGATCTTCAATGATGTCGATACGCAACATAGGCAATTGATATGGTATGAGCAATCAGGGCATATCATCACATTGGGGAAAGAGCGGGAGCAAGTTTATGAAGATGTTCATCGGTTTTTAAATAACTTGATTTGGTAAAGTGGGAAGGCTGCCAGTTAAATTGGGCGGCCTTTTTCTAAATGTAAATCTTCTGTCTGATGAAATTCAGCTGTATAAGAACACTTTCACGTTCCCGTTAGTATCGATAGTTGCCAATAAGATATCGGTTATGTCCGCATTGTACATGGTTACTTTCCTTTTCAGCCATCCTTCATCTTTACCCACTCGGTTTAATTCGTGAAAATCAATCTTTCCCTCCTTAATAATGGTTATAGGAAAAGAAAATGGCTTTGTGGTCAACTTTATATCACCAGGGGTCACTGATTGGTATTGGGGAAGTAAGAAGAACGAAATAGTCCCATCAGGTTCCCAAAATGCCAAAGCAACTTTTTGAATTTCTTCAATTTTTGCCTTTCTTAATTCGGATAAAATAATATCGATAGAAATTCGTGCTTTGACTAAGTTTTTATGGATGACTTGTCCGTTTTCTATAAGAGGCAAAGGAGGGCTTTCAAAAAAATTTCGGAGTCTGCCCCAATGAAGACTCACAAATACACTGATTATATATAAAATAACTAGTACGACTGACGTGATCATCGGTCCCTTTAAGCCTAACTGTTCATCAGATAATGGGTGGGCAAGAATATTTCCAATGATCAGTGCCATTAAAAAGTCAATCAACCTTAACTGAGAAATGGCCCGGCGCCCCATCAATTTAACTGCAAAGAGTAAAAAAAGGAATGATATGATGGCTCTCAAAATCCACTGAATTGTAGTAAGTGTGTCTTGGCTGTAGAAAAAATCCATCTAAGCTCACGTCCTTGTTTTTTGTTATCTAAGAATTAGTATGAGCGTTTGACTGATTTAGATGTAAAAATGAAAAAAAAGGGCTGTCCCAAAAGGGGTAATTACACCGAAATTGAATATGTAAAAAGCAGAAACGTTGATTTAACAACATTTCTGCCTCTTTATTTTTGCGAAGTTCACTGGAGTAAGGACTTATTAGACAGCCCCTTTTTAACGAATTTTTTGGGCAGGCTCGTCACTTGAGTTCTTCTCGATGAATTTCTTGACCTGTTCTATCGTTAGGCCAATTCTTTTGGCTTCCAATATAAGTGCCAGCCATATTTTATCGAGTTGCTCCTGTTTCAATCTGTTCCCGGATTCCATGATCACCCTCCCAATCTACCTCTTGTATTTTTTATTTTCACCCAGAGCAGCGCAAGTTAGAGAGTAAAATGACTTCTTGGGTTTTAGTGCTGTTCCGTACTTTTCAATTTCTTCTATGTGACTTTCCGGATGTTTTTTGTCAGGGCTCCCTTATATTCATTAGGCTTTTCGTAAATGGGGCCTTTATTCGTGAGTGTCATTACTCATTTTCCTATGTAGTGATGCGGCTGTTATCCTGTCTTTTTTCCATGTTATTACTCTTATGTATTATCTTACAGTGATAAAGTAGGAGTCAAGTTAAAATGTTAAATTAACAGAATATTAAAGAAAATAAAAAAGCCGATCAGGCTTTTCCTGATTACGGCATGTAAAGTGGCTTATCTTTTTAAATAGTTTTCTGTGTAATACGGCTTTTCATCTTCTTCAAAGGCGACGCCCACTCCCAGTGAAGAAAAGTCTTTTTGTAATTTATTTTCCCTGTGACCGATGGAATTCATTAAGCCTTCGTGGGCGAAGATACTGCTGTTCTGACCAGCGGCAAGGTTCTCTCCGGCCATGCGGAAAGAGATTTTGTCACTTTCCATCCGATCGAAGGGGGATTCCCCATCAAGATTAGTATGGTTAAAGTATTGGTTGACGGCCATGTCTTTACTGTGATCTTGGGCCGTCACTTTCACCTGCTTATCCCATGACAGGACGGAAAGATCATGATTGACCCTTGAGGCATTGGTCAAGTCGAATAATTGATATTCAAAGCCCTTTTTAAGCTCTGGGCTGGAGGGGGCAAAATAGGTGCTTTTTTGCTGTTCAAGACCTGCGCTGATGATTTGGATCGATGTGACTGTATTATCCTCATGTTTATCATAAAAAATCGTGACGAAGCTGTTATCCATTTTGAACGTATCATATTCACCATTGCTTTGAATCTGGTAATATACATTTCCTTTAAGCAGTTTTGTTATTGGTTTACCCAATTTTTCCGTCACGGTTTCCTTGGGTGTATTTCGTTTGATTCCTTGCTTGGATGAAATCAAATCCTGGTTTGTATAGAGACCGACGACTCTATTCTTGCTGTCGTAGGCCACCATGAAGAAATTTTGATAATTTTCATGATAGGCAAACCACTCTACTCCATATTCGTTCAGGGAATGGCGTTTGGCCTCACCTGCCTGCTTTTCGACGGATTCCTTTGTGTCGCCAAGCTCGATATTACGGACCGAAAAGGAGGATTCAGCAGGGGCCTTCAAGTCAGGTTTATCCACCTTTTTCGTTTCGGTTTGTTCCTCATCTCTTGCTTGATCGACTGTATCCGTCAATTTGCCGATCAACTGGTTGACTCCGGTATTCAGTTTTTCAATGGCATTTGATACTTCAGGTTTGGTTAAGAGGGAGCGAACATCTGTAGCAAAAGATCCGATTCCCGCCTTTAATCCCGACTCCTGAATGTCTTTTCCATACCCATACCAAAATCCGCCGAGAAGAAGAAAGAGAATCAATAGATTAATCACACTCCGCACATCGTTCACCCCAACTCACATATAATTACGTTCCCAATGATTAGCTCATAAACTGTAATAGGGGAGGTAAAGATAACAATATGATGGAGAATAAGAAAAGGACCTGGGTAACCCTTTTTGGCAGCTTTTCTTTTTTCCCTTTGTACCACCCACTGAATTGTAACTTGTTTCTATATAAAACAAACAATAATATAAGTATGGCCACAGAACCGAAGTAGCTATACTGATTATAATCTATTCCGAAACTCTGATACACATTCTCTAACAGAACGGAACACAATGCGCCGATAATACCGAATAATAAAAGAATCCGGATTAACTCAAATAGTACTCTCATGTTTTCCTCCTATTAATCATTTCCTAATGTTCCCCCGCTGTATATAGTTTTCTACACGGGACATAAGGGTTCCTTCCTTTGTCAATTTTCAGTTTCTCGCTCAACATACCCGGTGCTGAAAATCACCATACGCCTTATCCTTTAAAGTACATTACTGTATTTTACTACTAAAATATATCATAATGGATGGTGGGGTGGATGATGCCTAAAAGCAGTAGACATTTCTTATAGTGGATAATAAAAATTGGAGGTTTCTGATTATGGTCAATAGTTTACAAGCAACAACAACATTACATAATGGCATCGAAATGCCTTGGTTCGGTTTAGGTGTATTTAAAGTGGAGGAAGGTCCAGAGTTGGTGAATGCAGTCAAAGTAGCCATTAAACACGGGTATCGTAGCATTGATACTGCAGCCATTTATGCGAATGAAGAGGGAGTAGGGCAAGGAATCCGCGAAGGTCTAGAGGTAGCGGGCATTGCAAGGGAGGATTTGTTTGTAACGTCAAAAGTTTGGAATTCCGAACTAGGCTTTGAATCGACACTCGCTGCTTACGAGACTAGCTTAAAGAAGCTAGGTTTGGATTATCTTGATCTTTACTTGATTCATTGGCCAGTCGAAGGGAAATATAAAGAAGCTTGGAGAGCAATGGAGACTCTTTATAAAGAAGGAAAGGTAAAAGCGATCGGGGTAAGTAATTTCCAAATCCACCATCTGAAGGATTTATTGAATGAGGCAGAAGTGAAGCCAATGGTCAATCAAGTTGAATGTCATCCGCGCTTAACTCAAAGGGAATTGCTGGCATTTTGCCGACAAGAAGGCATTCAATTGGAAGCTTGGTCTCCATTAATGCAAGGTGAATTATTAGATAATAAGGACCTTCAAGAGATTGCATCCAAGTATGGAAAATCCGTGGCCCAGGTCATCTTACGTTGGGATTTACAAAATGGAATCGTGACGATTCCAAAGTCGACAAAAGAGCATCGAATCGTGGAGAACTCCTCGGTATTTGATTTTGAACTAACGGAAGAAGATATGGCGCGAATGAATGAAATGAATGAGAATCATCGAGTCGGACCAGATCCTGACAACTTCGATTTTTAAGGAAAGGCAGAGATAGACGAGCTTGCAGTCTATCTCTGCCTTTCCATTCAATCGTCCTTAATCGATGATTGACCATTCATGAAAAAAGCAAGGGCTGTACCCATGTCACTGTTGGATAATGATGTGTTAAGCGTTTCGTTAACCGTTTCCAACATTTCGCGAAGGCGCTGCTCACCCTTATCCGTGATGAGGGCACATACGCCACGTCGGTCATCTTCATATCCGAGCCGTTTTATTACCCCGCAACTTTTGTTTTCCATCCTGACGGAAAGCCTGGACATGGCACTTTGGCTTAACCCGACAAGCCGCTGTAATTCCAAAAGCCTCAATTTTTTTTCAGGTGCCTGAGATAAGTACAATAAAACGTAAAACTCATTCAAGGGCATTTGGTGCTTTTCCTGCAAGGCTCTATCAAGGTCATTGGAGAGCTCGGCATGTATATGTGTAAAGGATAACCAAGTATTTATAAGGGATTGTTCATGGGACATATCTTTTTGCCTCCCTCTGTTTACCTATTTTACATGTACCATTCGTTAAATTAAATGTACCAATAGGATGGATCAATGACAATAGCCGATTTGAGCATCGGTCGATTTGAATTAGTTGACACTACTTTTTGTGCATGATATAAATGCATGTGCATGCATTATAATACTTTGAGAAGGAGTTAGATACTATGAAAGATTTATTTTCCCCTTATTCTATAAAAAATCTCGATCTTAAAAATAGAGTCGTCATGCCACCTATGTGTCAGTATTCAGTCATGGCTGAAGATGGCGTACCGACAAGCTGGCACCAACATCATTATGTAAGCAGAGCGATTGGCGGCACAGGTTTGATCATCGTGGAAATGACCGATGTGGAACCGGATGGCCGGATTTCCAATCGCGACCTTGGTCTATGGTCTGACGATCAAGTTGGGGCTTTCACTAAGATTGTCGATGAAGTGCATCAATATGGAGCAAAAATCGGCATCCAAATCGCCCATGCAGGACGCAAAGCCGAAGATGCAGAGACACCTGTTGCCCCATCGGCGATTGCCTTTGATGAAACGTATAAAACGCCGAGAGCCTTGGAAACGGAAGAAGTGAAGGGAATGGTCGAGAAGTTCCGTCTATCTGTCAGAAGAGCGGTACAAGCTGGATTCGACGTCATTGAGTTGCATGGTGCACATGGCTATTTAATCCACCAATTCACCTCTCCACTTACGAATAAGCGGGAAGACGAATACGGGAAAGACCTGACCAAGTTCGGAGTGGAAGTCATTAAAGCGGCGAAAAGTGAAATGCCTGCCGATATGCCTTTGATCATGCGCATCTCTGCTAAAGAGTATGTGGATGGAGGATATGGAATTGAAGAGAGCATCGAGTTTTCGAAAGTCTTTAAAGAAGCGGGAGTGGATATGTTCCATGTCAGCTCCGGTGGAGAAGGACCGATTGGCGCTGATGGAAGACCGGGCACGCATGCCAATTATCAAACGCCATTAGCGAGAGAAATCAAAAAAGCGCTGGACGTCCCAGTAATTGCTGTAGGCCGATTGGAAGACCCGATCCTTGCCAACTCGATCATTGGTAACGAAGAAGCCGACTTGGTGGCAGTGGGAAGAGGGATGCTCCGTCATCCTTACTGGACATTAGAGGCTTCTAAAACGCTGAATAAACAGATTGAGCTTCCAAAGCAATATCAACTAGCATTCAAACATTAATAGTATGGACCGGTGGCCGCAGCATTTGCTTGCGGTCTTTTTTTGTATGCACCAAGATTGGGACATTTTTGTAAAATAAGTGCTTGCAGGTAACGTTACGTAACCTTATAAACTGAAGATAACGTTTAGAGGGGGAATGGTCTTGCATACATATTTCGAAAGTAAAGCATGGTCCTGGAGGGAACTTGTTTCCATCCTTGTACTTGTTTTAGTCCTGGTACCGTTTTTTATCGAGTTTTTATTGGCGAATTTCTTATTGGAATTATTTCATGACGATTTGTATTCCGGAACATTGGTCGGTTTCATCATGTCAATCATCTTTATGCTGGCCGTCTATTCACTTGCTTTACAACCGAAAAGCCTAAGATGGAATGAAGTGGGGTTACGTAAGTTTCAGAGAAGCTATTGGAAGAATATCATCGGCTGGTCATTTGTATTGATTGTGGTCAGCATCCTGATTCTCATCGTGATGGATATAGTGGGGATCGGCTATGAAAATAGCAAAACGGAAAGTGTTCAGGCTCATTTGACCCCCATCCATTTCGTTCTCGGTTTCGTGTCGGCGGCAATCATTTCACCTATTTACGAAGAAATCTTATATCGGGGTTTTCTTTATAGGTGGCTAAGGAGTAAATACGGCTTGAAGGCTGGATTATTTCTCAGTTCCTTCATCTTCATGATCGTTCATATCCCAAACTATAATGTCTTGCCGGTCACTTTTATATCCGGCCTCCTCTTTGCTTGGACTTATGAAAAAACCAAATCAGTCGTTCCCGGCATGATCATCCACGGTACATTCAATGCCATTGCCCTGATCCTTACCGCCTTTGGTTGAGAAGTGGTAAAAGAAGTGCTGTGCTCACAAGTGGTTGGAAAAATAAAGAGACTTTCAATGGAAGTCCCTTTTTTTTATTTTGATTACATTTTACCAATTGTTGTGATTTGGCAAGTTTTCATGTGAAATGTAAAGCATTTTACTTTATTGTTAAAAATGGATTCGAAGCCAATGTATGGGTTTTCCTGCCTGTTCATTGGTTTTGTTCGTGTCGTTATTTATGGGTTATGGATGAAAGGGGATAAGCGTAGATGTTTACAGCTAGATTCAATCATGCAACCGAGTGTAATGAAATGGTAGGAGGAAAAGCGCTAAATCTAATCAAAATGTCGAAATTGGGCATGCCTGTACCTGATGGATTCGTCATCACAAGTGAGGCCTTTTCACACTTCCTCGAAAAGAATCAATTAGATATAAAGAGTGAATCCATCCAAACGGAGGTTATGGAGGCGGTCATCCCGGATGATTTAGTAAGGGATGTATTGACCGCTTTCCAGGAATTGAGGAAACGTTATCCTGCCGTGGCCGTTCGTTCTTCTTCTGGTGCGGAAGATTTGGAAGGGGCCTCCTATGCGGGTCAATATGAAACCTATTTGAATGTAAAAACGGAAGAGGATTTCTTAGGTAAAGTAAAATCATGCTGGGCATCTTGCTTTGAGAACAGGGTACAGCAATATACCGAGAATATTTTTGAAGGGTCAGATAGCATTTCAATGGGGATTGTCGTTCAAGGTCAAATCTATTCAGATATTTCAGGGGTGATTTTCAGTCAAGATCCTGTTACATATAACCCGGAGTGTATCTTGATCAATGCCAGTTATGGATTGGGTGAGGCCGTCGTATCGGGCTTGGTCACACCGGATACCTATTTGGTCAGTCGAGATGGTACGAAAATAGAAAGAGCCAAGGGCAGTAAAGAAATGAAAATCATTTCCGACTCCTCTGGAACAATGGAAGTGGCGACGAACCGGACTGAACGGAATGCCTATTGCTTATCAGATAAGTTGATTCATACATTAATAGAAATGACCTTGAAAGTGGAAAACTATTATAACCATCCTGTAGATTTGGAGTTCGGCATTCATGACCAACAAGTCTACCTTTTACAAGCAAGGCCGATTACGACTGAAGTGAAGAAAAAGGAATCCGTGCCAGAAGCCAGGAAAGGTTACCTGTTGGAACGGAAAGACGAGGATGAATTCTGGTTTTTGCTTGATACGTTTTTCCCGAATCCAATCTCGCCATTGTTCACTTCCATCGTTACCCAGCCTTTTTATGAAGGCATGGCCATGGCCGTTGATGCATTGAAGGAACCTACGGGGTATACCAATATGAAAGCTCATAACGGATACTATTATGGGAAACAGACTTTCTTTGAAACCGACCCAAACCAATTGTTAGCAGAACAAGAGAAACTAATGGAGGAAATGTATCCGCGAATGAGGGATCGGATGTATGAAATCATCTATGATCAATTGATTCCCATCTATCGGTATTTAGATGGGGAAAGGGCTCAAGCATTTACGGTCGACAAAGTGAAAAAGGGATTAGTAGAGTTAGAGGGCTTTTATAAGGATGTGTATTTCTGGCACTTCATGATTGTCTTCCCGAGCAATCATATCAACAGGAGATTGGAGAGCATTTATCTAAAGGCAACGGGAGATGCACCTTTACATGAACTCTATCAATCTTTGGCTGGCGTCATGAATAAGTCACTGGAATCCGACCATTTGCTTTGGGAGTTATCATTGAAAGTAAAAGCGGAACCTTCTTTGATGAAGGTGTTCATGGAATCGGAAGAAGGAAGCCTGTTGCAGAACCTCAACACCGTCGGCAGGGGCAAGGACTTTCTGAACCGTGTAGAGAGCTTCGTCAGCGTGTACGGATACCGTTCCACCAAGTCACATGATTTTATAGAAGATACATGGATTGAGAACCATGAGCATGTGTTACAAATCATCAAGAACTTAATACTGAATGATCATGATTTTGACAAAGAATTCGAGTCGGCTGTCACGGCCAGAAAACAGATGTATCAAAAGATCATCAACGAAATCAAGGATCCCAACGATCTGGAAGCATTTGAAGAACAGTATAAATTGGCTTTGGATGCGGCCGTTATCACGGATGATCATCACTTTTATATCGATGCCATGTTTGACGCGAAGGCCCGGTTATATTTATTGAAAGTGAGTGAGCTTCTAGTGCAGCAACAAGTGCTGGACGATAAGGAAGATATCTGGTTTGTATATAAAGATGAGATCCTCGCTGCACTGGATGAACCTCACTCCTTGATGGAAGTAGTGAAGGAACGAAAGAAACAATATGAGATTCAAGGTAAAATAAAAGCTCCATCTTATTTTGGGAAACCGTCGGAAAAAGAGCGGAACTTCGTGGAAATGGTATTCGGCTCACTCGAAGAAGATAAGGAGAATACGGGGAATGTGATGAAAGGCATCGCGGCTTCCGGAGGTATTAGCGAAGGCCCGGTCCGAGTGATCTCCAGTATGCAGGAAGCATCCAAGTTTCAAAAGGGGGATATATTGGTCTGTAAAAACACGACTCCTGTCTGGACGACTTTCTTCCAGGATGCAGAAGCGATCGTTACGGATACAGGGGGTATGCTATCTCATTCCGCAATTATTGCAAGGGAGTATCAGATTCCCGCCGTTTTAGGAACAAAAGTGGGAACGGAACGATTACATGATGGGGATTGGGTCATTGTCGACGGCAATACAGGAACCGTTACGATGATTGGCTAATTACCCTTTTGGATAGAGAATGTAAGAGGTGAAAGTATGAGTAAACAAAAAGAATTCCTGATGATAGCACTAACATTGATGGGGGCGTTCCTCGTGCCCATCAATTCAACGATGATATCCATTGCGCTCGGTTCCATATCGGGATTTTATGGATTGGATATACATAGTACAACCTGGGTGGTTACGATTTATCTGATTGTCATGGCCGTCACTCAGCCGATTGCCGGCAAATTGGGTGATATTTATGGAAACCGCAAGATCTATATAGTCGGTGCAGCCCTATTTCTTGTGGCTTCCATAGGATGCGCACTGGCTCCAAATATGATCATGCTTGTTGTCTTTCGATCTCTTCAAGCGATCGGTGGAGGATTGCTGATACCGAATGTGGTCGCCTTGATTCGACATACGGTGTCACGTGAACGTTTATCTAGCGTCATGGGACTATTCGGGATGGGGATGGGTCTGGGCGCAGCTGTCGGTCCTCTCGTAGGATCGTTGTTAATCGCGGTACTTAGTTGGAAAGCAATCTTTTGGGTCAATGTCCCCTTTTTAGTCGGTGCCCTTGCTGGCGGTATGTTCCTCATACCTAAGCTTGAGAAAAAGTCATCCAATAAACCGTTGGACGTACTCGGTTCCATCTATTTGGCGATATCAATAACCTTATTAATATCGTTGACGCATACAAACTCGACAAGGGTGTCTATCATGCTTGCAATCGTGAGCCTTTTATTCATTGTGCTATTCGTGAAGCGCGAGCGTTCCGTTCCGTCGCCGATCATCGATTTCCAATTGTTTAAGAGTCCTATCTTTGCGAATGCCAACATATCGGTCTTGCTAAACAATTTCATCATGTATGCAATCTTGCTTGTCATGCCGTTGATCATGACGACAAAAATGAACATGTCAACATCCATGAGCGGAATCATGCTATCCCTGTTCTCGATTTCCATGGCACTCAGCAATATGATGGGGGGGCAACTAAACCGAAAATTCGTATCGGCAAAAGTCATCTTCTTTTCTTTCGCCGTAACGGTGGTAACGAATTTCTTATTATTTTTCGTGATTTCCTCCCAGTCTTTTATCTACTTGGCCATTACACTCGTGTTAAATGGGTTGGCTATAGGGTTGGGACTGACCAGTATGCAGGTTGCCTCGCTTGAAGCGGTGGATGAGTCAGTCTCCGGTTCGGCTTCAGGCATCGTCTCGACGTTCCGATATTTCGGAAGCATCGCCTCTTCCACGCTCATAGGGATTGTTGCGAGTTATTCCATCCTATTTGGCATTCTAATGATAGCAGCCTTGTTAGGTGCACTTTTGGCCAGGATGGTGTACAGGAATAAAGCAGTAAGTACGGTATAAAGATCATGTGTTACGGACTTCCACATTTTCCAATTACCTGTATGATTAAGGTTGAAACCTTTATATCAATGAAGGGGGAGTCCGTATCGTTTTGAATAAAAAAAAGTATATGGTATTAGCTGGTGTTTTAATATTTTTCTTGATTATGTCGATGCTTTTTGCCCGTACATATTTTACACATCGAGAATTCATGGAGGCTGCCAATCAATGTTACGATAACGATGGCAGGCCAGAGGTGGAGAGAAATACTTTTTCGAATGATTGGTCTGTTATATGCCATCCATAATAGTCATGTTTTCCTGAAAGTTTTGTTATAATATACAAGACAAATTAAACGATAACTTGGGGTGCTTATAATGGAACAAATTAAAATTTTTACACCAGAAGAAATTGAAGCAAAGGTTGAGGCAGGAGAAGCGATTGAACTTGTCGATGTCCGTGAAGACGAAGAAGTGCAAGAAGGCATGATCGAAGGAGCGAAGCACATTCGCATGAATGATATCCCTGCCAACCTTGACTACTTCGATAAGGATAAAGAATATATCTTCATCTGTCGTTCAGGACGCCGCAGTGAGAATGTATGCCATTACCTTCAGGAGCAAGGCTATAAAGTGGCAAACATGGATGGCGGAATGATGCATTGGACAGGGGAAGTCATCGTTAAGTGATGGGGTTTTTCAAGAAGCCTTGTTACTTTTGCAAACGGAAGACGAAAGACGTCACGACGTATCTGAACGAAGATCGAAAAAAGATACATGTTTGTGCACAGTGTAAGGGGTATGCGGAAAGACGTGCATATTTCCGAGCTAAATGAGTGGGGCCCTTCTTTCGGAGGGCTCTTTTTTCTGGGGATATGTTAAAATAAGGGTGTTTAAGTCAGAATATATAGACAAAGGGGAATCTGTCAAGTGCATGTACATAAAGTAGCGGTCATCTCGGGAGATGGAATTGGTCCTGAAGTAATTGATGAAGGTATAAAAGTATTGAATAAAGTAGCTGAATTAGCGGGCGACTTTTCGTTTGAATTCACCTATTTTCCATGGGGGTGCGAATATTATCTGGAGCATGGGAAGATGCTTCCTGATGATGGGCTGGAACGGTTGAAGGAATTCGAGGCCATCTATCTTGGGGCAGTCGGTTATCCTGGTGTTCCAGATCATATTTCCTTACGGGAACTGTTATTGAAAATAAGGAAGCAATTCGATCAATACGTGAATGTCCGTCCCATTAAGTTGCTGAAGGGTGCGCCTTGTCCACTGAAGGATGTGACTCACGACCAAATCGATATGGTGGTCATCCGCGAAAACAGCGAGGGAGAATATGCCGGTGCAGGGGATTGGCTATTTAAAGGAAAGCCAGAGGAAGTGGTGTTACAGACAGGTGTCTTTTCCCGTAAAGGTACGGAACGGATTATCCGTTACGCCTATGAATTGGCACGGAAGTCGGGAAGAACGCTAACGAGCATCAGTAAAGCGAATGCCTTGAATTATTCGATGGTTTTTTGGGATGAGGTGTTCGAGGAAATTGGACAGGAATATCCGGAAGTGGAAACGCATTCTTACCTCGTTGATGCGGCGAGCATGTTCTTTGTCAAACAGCCTGAAAGGTTTCAAGTCGTCGTCACCTCCAATTTGTTCGGTGACATCATCACCGATTTAGGCGCCGCCATTGCTGGAGGGATGGGGCTGGCCGCCGGGGCCAATTTAAATCCTGAACGAGCGTATCCGTCCATGTTCGAACCCATCCATGGTTCTGCACCGGATATAGCGCAGCAAGGCATCGCCAATCCGCTTGCCGCCATTTGGTCTGCGAGCCAGATGCTTGATTTCTTCGGTCATGAAGATTGGGGCAAGAAGGTGCTGGGTGTCATTGAACAAGTGATGGTCGATAAAAAGGTGCTCACTCCTGATATGGGAGGAAATAGTTCTACTGAAGAAGTCGGCAATGAAGCGGTGGCTTTACTATTATAAGTAACACGTATAATCCATGAATAAAATGGGCACCCTGCTCAATAACCATCAAACGTTAAAAAGGCAGGGGAAAGCCAATGATTCAAGTGAAGTTGTTTGATTATGAGCATGAAAAGGACTTGGAAGAGGAAATGAATGACTTTCTCGTCGATATCCGTGATAGTCAAATCGTCGATATTAAATACAATGTCGCCACGACCGGTGAAGAGGAACATGAACAGATTTATTGTTTTAGTGCGATGATCATTTATAAAAAAAGGTGAAATCCGACCCATATGACTTGGTGTCGGTTTTTTTTACATGTAAAAAACAGGCCATACTGTTCAAGGGATTTGTCTTCTGCGAAGAGAATAGGTAAAGTTAGACGTAATACAGTGTGATGGTGTATTAAAAGGGGAGATCCATTTTGGATAACAATATGAAGCAACTCATGAAAGAACTAAAGAAATCAAACGGAGGCCATGTGTTCTACTGTTTCGATGAACTGGAGACTTATATTCATAACGAAACCCTATTCATTATTTCCGGTGTTGAACAGGGAAACGATATAATGGTCGTCGAAAATGATCGGATCTTTCCTTTCGTATATAAGAAATTACAAGGACAATTAAATGACGAACAGCTGAAGAAAGTGCACCATATTAATAATTTTGATTTTTACTGCTTTGAAGGAGATTTTCATCCTAACACGATGGTCGATTATTTTTTAAGGAATGTGGAGGGATACATGGCGAATGATGTTTCCCTGCAAACCTGGGGCCACGTTGAATGGGGGGGAAGTGAGGAAGTCGTGTTCGAGAGCATTAGCGAATATGAAAAGGGCGTCAATCAAATCATTGCAAAAAAGGGCATGGTTTCTGTTTGTGCCTATGATGAATGTAGGCTGACCCCGACACTGAAATCCATGTTAATGAAGCACCATGGCGTGTTCATGACGGATGAAACGTGCACAATCATAGCTAACTAAACCAGGCAGAGGTGAGATAGTTGGAGCGCTTTACTGAAGAGGTAATCGGTATCATACAACATATTCCCCCTGGGAAAGTCATGACGTATGGGCAAATCGGCCAACTGGCTGGACACCCGCGCGGTGCAAGGCAAGTCGTCCGCATTCTTCATTCAAGCAGCAAGAAATATAACCTTCCTTGGCATCGGGTGATCAATGCGAAGGGTGAAATTGGCTTAAAACAGGAAGGGCTGGCTTCCCAACAAACCTTCTTACTAGAGAGTGAAGGAATCCACATCACGGAACATGGCAAGGTCGACCTTGAGGTGTACCGCTATCACCCTGGGGAAGCCGAGGGATGGAATATGGATCGTGGTTGAAAAAACGCGAATCGTGGTTGAATTAAGGGTAGGCGTGGTCGAATAAATCGGCGTTGTGGTTGAATAATGGCCATTTGTGGTTGAATTCCTACCAAGGACAAATCATAGCTACACAAAAGAGGCTGATCCCGTAACGAACGGGATCAGCCTCTTTACATTCTATGAACGAGCATATAATGCAGCATTCATGCCGGCAAGTCGACCGGTCACTAATGCTGAAGTGATGTTATAGCCACCCGTGTATCCGTGGATGTCCAAAATCTCGCCACAGAAATACAGCCCGTCCATTAGTTTGGAGGCCATTTCCTTAGGTTGGATTTCTTTGACGGATACGCCGCCACCCGTTACGAAGGCCTTTTCAATCGACTGGGTTCCATGGACACCGAATTGGAAATCCTTGCATAGTTCGGCGAAGCGGCGGATTTTTTCATTGGAGATCGTCGCACCTTGTTCTTGAAGGTCGATTCCGCTCCGTTCCAGCAAGAAGTGGAGATACCGTTCCGGTACAAGTCCTTTTAACGTGTTTTTAATTGCCTTTTTCGGTTCGGACTTGATTTCCTTTGCGATATCTTGGAAGACTTCTTCTTTGTTTCGATCCGGAAGGGCATCGATTTTCATCGTCACTTCAGCGAGGTTCCACTTTTTCATCGCCTTGACGACGAATTGGCTGCACCGAAGAACGGCTGGTCCGGATACTCCGAAGTGCGTAAAGAGCATGTCCATTTTATGCGTAATCAACGTTTTGCCTTTTGGGTTCAGTACGCTTAATGAAACATCTCGAAGTGCGAGCCCTTGTAGCGTCTTTTCTTTAATGAATGTTTCATTACTTAGGACCGGGACTTCCGTCGGGAACAGCTCGGTGATTGTATGTCCGGCCTTACGTGCCCAAGCATAGCCGTCACCGGTTGAGCCTGTTTGCGGGACTGATTTCCCCCCGACGGCAATCACGACCGCATCCGTTTCGAAGATTTGACCATCTTTCAAGCGAACGCCGCTCGTTTTCCCATTATCATAGAGAACCTCAGCGACAGGGGAATTCTTATAGATCTTCACCTTCAAATCGGCCAGGCGCGTCAATAGGGCATCGACAACGCTTTGTGCTTTATCGTTGACCGGGAACATCCTGCCATGATCTTCTTCCTTTAGGGCCACGCCTAACTTTTCGAAGAACTGTATGATGTCTTCATTGTTGAATTCAGAAAACGCACTATATAAAAATCGCCCGTTTCCAGGGATATGCTGAATGATTTCATCGATGGAGAGCCTGTTCGTCACGTTGCAGCGCCCGCCACCTGATATCGCTAGTTTCCTGCCTAATTTCTCGCCTTTATCCACTAATAATACGTGGGCACCTTTTTCGCCAGCCGCAATGGCTGCCATCAATCCGGAAGGGCCACCGCCAATTACTATTACATCATATTTCAAAATGATCACGCCTTTATTTTTTTCAGTCTCTTCATTATATAGCAAGACCCTGTCAGAATGCGAACTACAATAAAAAGGAATGATTTGTTTGTATAAAATCCGTGAAAACGATAAACTTGAGTGTAGTTTTCTATAGAAAAAATCCTTTATTATGTTAAGATAAAGAGCGTGTGAAACGTAACTGAAAGAGGCAGGAAGGGATAAAATGTCGTCTAAGTTTTTAAAAGGGGCTTTTATATTAACCCTGGGAGCGATTATTTCCAAGGTTCTTGGTTTATTTTACGTCATCCCATTTGAACATATGGTTGGAAATAAAGGGGCCACACTCTATCAATATGGATATGTTCCCTATACGATATTCATTAGTTTCGCCACGGCTGGCATGCCGCTTGCCGTTTCTAAATTTATATCGAAGTATAATGCGCTCGAGGAATATGCAGTGGGGGAGAAGCTATTCAAATCGAGCTTGAAGTTAATGATGATCACCGGGTTCCTCGCCTTTGTGGTGCTTTTTACAATGGCACCGGTTTTCACTACCATGCTTGGCGTCAATAAGAACAGCGTGAGCGATATCACCTCTGTCATACGGGCGATCAGCTTCGCTTTGATCCTTGTGCCATTCATGAGCATCATCCGCGGGTACTTCCAAGGGCATGAAGCCATGGAGCCAACGGCGATTTCCCAGGTCGTCGAACAAATCGTCCGAATCGTATTTCTACTGGCCGGTGTGTATATTGTCCTGCATGTCCTTGACGGTGAATTGGTGAGAGCCATCCAGATCGCAACATTTGCGGCGACTGTCGGAGCACTCGGCGGTTTAGTCGTTTTGTTTTGGTATTGGAAGAAACAAAAACCGTATTTGGACAGCTTGAAGGAGAGAGACCGGGGGACGATGTCCATCTCTTTGATCCAGATTTATAAAGAGATTTTCTTATCATCGATTCCATTCATCTTTGTCGGGATCGCGATGCCTCTGTTCCAATTCGCGGACTTGATGACCTTCAACAGGGCAATGTCTTCGATTGGCTTACTGCATGTGGCCGAGGAGGCACTAGGGGTTCTCAACGTATATGCCCAAAAGCTTGTCGTGATTCCGATGACACTTGCTACCGGATTTTCGATGGCGTTATTGCCAACGGTGACGAAAGCTTTTGTAAGCGAGGATCAAACCGAGTTCACCCGCCAGCTTGATCAGGCTTTTCAAATCTTATTATTCATAACCATTCCGGCGGTCGTTGGGATGTCGGTGCTTGCTGATCCGATTTATAGTGCCTTTTACAGTCACGATTTGCTTGGGATTAGTGTGCTTAAGGCTTATGCGCCCGTGTCGGTTCTATTTGCGCTCTTTTCGATTTCTGCTGCTGTATTACAAGGTATCAATCAGCAAAAATACACGGTGCTCAGTTTGCTAGTCGGATTTTTGGTGAAGTTGAGCTTGAACATTCCGATGATCAAATTATTTGAAACGGAAGGTTCCGTATATGCGACGGCACTGGGCTATCTGGCCGCAGTCCTATTGAATTTGTACGTCATCTCCTACTTTACGGGCTATCGTTACAGCCTTACGATAAGAAGGACCGTCTTGATGGCGACTTTTTCCGCGATAATGGGACTTGCCGTTTGGGGTCTGCACAGCTTGTTATCCCTTTGGTTAACTTCTGAAGGCCGATTCCAGGCAATCTTGATTTCCGCCGTATGTGCGATTTTTGGGGCACTGATCTACGCGGCGCTCTCCTTGAAGAGCAAACTTGCCCATCGCCTATTCGGTACGAGAATTGATAGGTTGAAGAAGAAGTTGGGATTATAAAAAGATTGTGTTTTAAATGTAAGAAAAAGGGTAATGTTATATTATCCCCTGATTTAAATATATTGGCCTTGCCTGTCATGAAAATGGGCAAGGCTTTTTACTGAAAAGGCTTTAGGAGGAAACAATGAGAATTGATAAGATTTTATCCAATATTGGGTACGGAAGCAGGAAAGAAGTGAAGAAGCTCCTGAAGTCCGGAGCCGTGAAGGTCAACGACCGGATATTGAAGGACGCGAAGGAACAGGTGGACCCTGATGTTGAAATCGTAACAGTTCATGACGAACGGGTTGAATATAGAGAATTCATTTACCTAATGATGAATAAGCCTCCGGGCGTATTGTCGGCAACGGAAGACAAACACCAAGAGACGGTCATCGACATCCTTGAGCCGGAGGACGCGGTCTTTGAACCATTCCCGGTCGGCAGATTGGATAAAGATACAGAGGGGCTATTGTTGATCACGAATGACGGCAAGCTTGCACACCAGCTGCTATCCCCGAAGAAACATGTGCCGAAAACATATTTTGCGGTCATTGATGGTGAAGTCACGGAACGGGATATTGAAGCATTCCGTAACGGTGTCACCCTGGACGATGGGTATGAAACGAAACCAGGCGAATTGAACATTTTAAAATCGGGCCTGACTTCTGATATCGAGTTGACGATAATGGAAGGGAAGTTCCATCAAGTGAAGCGGATGTTTGAATCTGTCGGAAAGAAAGTCGTATATCTGAAGCGTCTTTCGATGGGAAGCCTGCAACTAGACGAGGATCTTGAACTTGGGGAATACCGGGAGTTAACGGCAGAAGAACTTGAACAGCTGAAGGCAGGTCAGCCTGCTGAATAAACAACAAAAAATGAGGCGGACTAGTAGTCCGCCTCAAATTACTTTTTACATATCGATTTTGTTCGGGTGGTCATTCTTTTTTTAAGATGACATCTTCACTTTTTTGCTTGTTGTTGTCCAAACACCACGGCTTGGGCTTTGAACAAGGTCATTGTACTCTAGGACATTTAAATCGCGTTGCACTGTTCGAGGAGTGATGCCAAATTCTTCTACAAGCTCTTGAGTAGAAACCGTACCGTTGTTACTAATGAACATATAAACGGATTTAATACGGGTTAACATGCGATTTGTTGAAGGTTTCAAACAAAATCACTCCTATTCTTTTCATTGTTATTCTGAACAAATGAAAACAACCGATATGTCGGACAGCATTTCAGCTGCCACTATGTACGTACTATACCCACCCTTTAACTCCTCGGAAACATTAAGAAAAAACAAGATGCCATATGCTTTATTTTACCCCTATACATATCTAAATTCCATACCAAATTTTAGAATTAACTAAATATTACATCTATTATATAGTTTTTTTAACCAAAATATTCATTTAAATTCAAAAATAAATGAATTTCAGGGTAGAATGAAAGCATGCCTTTATTTTGTCAAAAATTCCAAGGAATATTCATGGGTAAGGGAAAAATTCACTCCACTTCTAAACGATCATGTCCTTTTGTGAAGATAACCTTTCATCGGCAACCAACATATACTATGATATTTACAGTACCATTGTCATAGAGTATGAGATGAACTTGATGGTTTGTAAGGAAGTACACTTCAAGATGATTCTTTTAGAATTGAAATATAACCATATACGAGGTAGAGCATATGAACGAAAGATTAATGGAGTTTCTATTGCGGGACGAAGTGTCCAGACTTACGGGCATGAAGCGGCAAGTATATGAATTTATCGTGTATGAAGAAGATTACCTGGCTTCAAAAGCGGAAACGGTCGATCAATTTATGAGATTATTAGTGAAGCATTCTCCGCCGCGACTCGCGGCCCGACATTTTAATATGCCTTATGAAGAAATCATTCGGTTCATGTGTGAGATCGAAGAAGAGCTGAACGCACGGCTAGAAGAACGATGTAAAAAAGTGAAATGGATGGATTTTACGGAAAAGAGCCAGCGAACGTTTGATGATCATGATAAGAAGTTGTATCTATTTGTGAATTGAATAAGAAAAAACGGTGCAACGCCTAGTCGCTGCACCGTTTTTTGTATGGGGTTGAATGATCAATAAACTTTATCACCATTAAAAATTGAATTTTTCACGATGACATAATCTACAGTTCGAATCGCTTCTAATTTCGTTCCACCAGCATAAGAAATGGAGGATTGAAGATCTTGTTCCATTTCTTTTAATGTGTCTTTTAACGCACCTTTGTGCTCGACGAACATTTTCTTGCCTTCTACATTCTTCTTTTCACCTTTTTGAAACTCTGAAGCTGAACCAAAGTACTCTTTATAGATCTTTCCATCTTTCTCAACCAATTCGCCTGGAGATTCATCATGGCCTGCAAATAATGAACCAATCATCACCATAGTGGCACCAAATCTAATAGATTTCGCAATATCCCCATGTGTACGAATGCCACCGTCCGCAATAATCGGTTTACTTGCGGCCCTTGCACATAGACGTACGGCTGCTAACTGCCAGCCACCCGTACCAAATCCTGTCTTGATCTTCGTGATGCAAACCTTACCTGGTCCAATTCCAACTTTTGTTGCATCCGCCCCGGCATTTTCCAATTCTCTTACGGCTTCTGGAGTACCGACGTTACCTGCAATTACGAAACTATCAGGTAAGTGATGTTTGATATGTTGGATCATATTGATTACAGCATTGGAATGGCCATGCGCGATATCTATCGTAATGTAGTCCGGTACAATACGCTCTTCAGCCAATTCTTGTATGAACCCATATTCTTCTTCTTTGACTCCGACACTGATGGAAGCGATACACTCACACGCATGCATATCTTGAATAAAAGCTTTGCGCTTTTCTGGTTCAAAACGATGCATGATATAGAAGTACCCATTCTTAGCCAAGGATGTAGCGACTTTCTCATCTATAATGGTCTGCATATTCGCAGGTACCACAGGTAACTTGAAGGTATGTTTACCTAACTTTACAGTAGTATCACATTCCGACCGACTATTAACTATACATTTAGCGGGAATTAATTGAATATCTTCGTAATCAAACACATTTTCCATTGTTTACACCTCTATATACGAATGTTGTAATATTTTTTTATGAAATTGTTCGCCCATTGGTAATTTACATCATTTTCATCATTAAGTCAAAGCTTTTATTTTTAAATAAATCGAAAAATTACAAAAAGAAGCAGTTCTGCATCCTATGAATCTCCTTATCACGTACAATCTGAGCCCAAGGTGCAACAGGTGTAAGCGACGACCTAAGTAAAAAAAGAGAAAAGAACTTTAGTAGATAAAATTGTAAAAAAGAAGAAAAGAGTGTACATTTAATTTATGAGAATGAGAATCAATTACATTTGGTTTCCGAGGAGTGGTCATGAGTGAAACAGTACGATGTCTATGATGTAACCGTAATTGGGGGAGGGCCTGCTGGCCTTTATTCCGCTTTTTATAGTGGGTTAAGAGAAATGAAGACAAAGATCATTGAATATCAGCCACAATTAGGTGGGAAGATCCATGTATATCCTGAGAAAATGATTTGGGATGTCGGGGGACAGACACCTATTACGGGAGCTGAGTTAATTGATCAACTTGTGGAACAGGGATTAACCTTTAATCCCACGGTAGTATTGAATGAAAAGGTGGAGTCGATCAAGCGGGATGAAGATGGGATGTTTGTCTTGCTTACGTCTTCTGGCGGCCTGCATTATTCGAAAACGATCATCGTGGCCGTCGGTGGGGGGATCTTGAATCCGCAAAAGCTGGAAATCGATGGGGCAGAGCGTTATGAAGTGTCCAATCTGAATTACACAGTGAAGTCCTTAGAACGATTCAAGGATAAGACGGTAATCATTTCAGGCGGCGGGAATTCTGCTATCGATTGGGCGAATGAATTGGAGCCTATCGCCAAAAAGGTCTATGTGGCCTATAGAAAAAATGCGTTGGCAGGTCATGAATCACAGATAAGCCAATTGATGAAAAGTTCTGCGGAATGCCTGTTCAATACGTCCATTACAAAACTGGTCGCTTGTACCAATCATGAAGTCATTGAACGTGTAGAACTAACGAGTCATGAAACAGGGGAGGTTTCCCATTTATCAATCGATGAAGTGATCATCAACCATGGGTATGAGCGTGATGCCTCGCTACTTGAAAACAGTGAAGTGAAGGTGGATATGGCCGATCATTATTATATTGCAGGCAATGCAACCAGCGAATCCTCTGTAGAAGGGATGTATGCCGCAGGGGATATTCTTCAGTATGATGGGAAAGTGAACTTAATAGCGGGTACCTTCCAGGATGCCGCAAATGCAGTCAATCAAGCGAAACAGTTCATCCAGCCTGATGCGCACAAGGTGGGAATGGTTTCTTCACATAATGAAATATTCAAAAGACGTAATAGGGAAATCGTTCAACAGATGATGACGCGATAAGACATGCAGAAAGCTCCAGTCCCCTTATGGGCTGGAGCTTTTTGCGTGTATTTAAAGGGATTCCTTAATCACCTTTTTGTAATGGAAAACGGAAAGGATACCGAAGATCGAGTACAGTATCGTATAGAGGACCATGACAATGATCATGGGTGTCCAGACTTCCGTACCAAAGAAGAACCAGCCGGATTTAACGGCAAAATAGCTATGGAATAACCCAACGACTAGAGGAATCCCAAAGTTGAAGACCTGTTTGGCCTGAATCCCTTTTAACAAATCACCTTGTGTGAAACCAAGTTTTCGTAAAATGGTATAGTTCGCTTTTTCATTTTCGCTCTCATCCATCTGTTTGAAATAAAGAATGCATCCTGATGTGATCAAGAACGTTAATCCTAAAAAGCCGACGATGAACATCGTAAGACCCATGTTTATTTTTATACTTTGCAGTTCTTGGTATTGTGAACCACTATATTCTTTATCCTGGAAGGAAATCGTATCGAAAATCTTATTTGCCTTTTCGATATCACCCTTATTCTTTAAGTCAATCCCATAATAAACGGGAGAATCCAGTTGGAGTTCAGGGTCCAAATCCTTTTTCAGACGGTCAAAAACTGCTTGATCCACAATGGCTACTGGCATTCCGCCATTCGTTAAATAATAGGGAAGGATGGAGTCATCTTCTGGCCCTAAATAGTTTTGGGGAATGCTCATGTTTTTTCCCTTCAATTCGATTTTCCCGGAATCTTTAAGAGATGTTAAACTCTGTAGCGTTGGACTATACCCGCTGAAGATGGTCTCTTTCGGTGTGACATCGATCCTCTTCACCGACCGATCACTGACAATGGCAAGATTCATGATATTCGGGTCAAAGCCCGCTTCTTCTATGGAGCTATCCAGTATATCCTTTATATTGACCTTTGCCCGAATGACCTCTATCTTATTTTCGTTATATCCGATTGATTTTGCTGCCAATGCCTCTTTTAACTTGTTTGAATCCTCGCCATTGGACAGGGAAAAGTCAGTAGGTACATAGGATGTGGCCATTTTCTCCGATGAGTAATAGGAGATATAGGTCAAGGATAATAATCCGATTGCAAGAGCGGAAACGGTCGTGATGATGGTCAGTAAAACGGAATTGGATTTCATCCGGAACATGATGGATGAAAGCGAAAGCACTTCATTGATGTTCAGGTATCCATTCTTCCTCTTGCGGACAATATTAAAGAGGAAAGACACCGATCCCTTATAAAATAGGTAGGTTCCGATGATGACGGACCCCAGAATGAATAGCATGGCTATTAAAAGGGAATTCGCCTGAGAGAAAGAACCATCAAATAACTTCGTTGAAACATAATAGCCAGCAATGATCAGAATGATTCCAGCTATCCCAAGGATCATTTCAAAAATCGAAACCCTCTTCACTTTTCCTTCCGTGTTCGAAGTCACCCTAAAAAGTGATAAGATGGTCTGTCTTTTGATGAAACCAAAGTTCATCAACATGATGAATAGATAGATGATACTGAATACGATAAGTGTCTGAATGAATGGTTGCATGGTAAAGTGAAGGGCGGCGATCGCCTGGACTCCCGTAAGCTTGAATAATATCATGATGATCAATTTTGAAGCCGCAAACCCTACGAATATCCCCAGGAATACGGAACAGAAATACAGGATTAAATTTTCGACGCTCAGGATGCGGAAAATCCTGTTTTTGGTCATTCCTATTAATTGAAATAAGCCAATTTCCTTGCTGCGACGTTTAATGAAAATGCTATTCGCATATAAAAGAAAGATGGAAACGATGGCAATCAACAGAACGGAGGCTGCTTGAATGGCAGCTCCCCCTTTAATCCCCCCACTTACTTGATCCATTGACGGATCGTATTGCAAGGTAACAAAGGCATAATAAAGGGAGGCACTGAAGACCAAAGCGAAAACGTATAGATAATAATTCTTCAGGTTCTTTTTCAGACTGCGAAAGATGAGTTGATTAATGCTCATTATGCACCCCTCCTAGTACACCTTGTGTTTTCATGATATCTCTGAAGAAGGATTGTCTCGTTTCTTCCCCTTTATTCAATTGAGAATAGATCTGTCCATCTTTGATGAAGATGACGCGGCTACAGTAACTGGCTGCCACTGAGTCATGCGTAACCATGATGATGGTGGCATTACGCTTTTTGTTCAATTCGCTCATCTTGTTCAATAAATCGGAAGCGGCTTTTGAATCAAGGGCGCCTGTCGGCTCATCGGCAAAAATGATGCTTGGTTCATGGATGAAGGCCCGTGCCGCAGAGGTACGCTGTTTTTGGCCGCCGGAAATTTCATTCGGATATTTGTCCTTGATTTCATATATGCCAAGTTCATTTGCGAGTGTTTCGAACTTTTGCTCAGCTTCTTTTTTCGGCGTTTTGGTGATCGATAATGGTAAAAGAATATTTTCCTTGACCGTCAGAGTGTCCAATAAGTTATAATCCTGGAAGATGAATCCTAGGTGATTCTTACGAAATTCAGCCAGCTTCTTTTCTTTCATGCCGGAAATTTCTTTTCCTTCGATGACGATGGTTCCATTACTGATCTTATCAATCGAGGAAAGGACATTCAGAAGCGTGGTTTTTCCTGAACCGGACGCTCCCATGATACTGACGAATTCCCCTTCGTGTATGTTGATATCCAAGCCTTTCAAGACTTCTTGTTTATTGAATTTATTGCCGTAGCTTTTATGGATCTTTTTCGCTTCTAGTATATTCATTCCAATACACTCCCTTTATTTCGATATCTTCATTATAAAAGCCTTTCCCTTTCTTTTCCTTCGATTGGCCGAACAAAGAACAAAAGCATGTGACATCTTTGTCACATGCTAAGGAATTTAACGAATTGATTTTTTTGCGGGAAAGTCAGGATGAAAGTGGTCCCGATTCCGGGAGTGGACCGGACGGTTATATCGATGAATAAGGAATCCGCCACTTTCTTGGTTAAGTATAACCCCATTCCCGTCGCCCCGTGGTCTTGATGATTGGTCGTTGATGTGAATCCTTTATCAAAAATGCGGGGAAGGTCCCTTGGGTCGATGCCGCGGCCAGCATCCTTCACTTCAAGGATCGTTTGTCCATTGGATTCGTGGCTCTGTATCAAAATATCGGATCCTTCACTATATTTGATGCTATTGGTCAATAGTTGCCGAATAATGAATGCGACCCATTTACTATCGCTTAAGCACTCGGCTTTTTCCAATTGGATATCGAATCCAATCCCTTTTTGCATGCACCAAGATTGTAATGTCTTAATCTCGTCGAAAATAATCCCTTCCAAATCGGTGTTACCGATATATAGATCATTTTCCATGAAGGGTAGCCGCCGTTGATGCAACTGTTGATCAAGCAAAAGGTGGATGCGGAGCCATTCATACGTCATATGGGATTTGAGTTCTTCATCTTGTATGCGATCAATCATTAAACGTAGGGCCGTCAAAGGCGTCTTCACTTCATGAATCCAAGATAATAGTTCGTCCTTTTCCTGCTCCAATGTCATTTGTCCGTATGAAGCCGTCCGTTTCAGGTATTCGATTTGATTGCTGATGCTACGCTCGATGATCACTTCAAAAGGGCTTCCCGGTTCCGCTAATTGGCTTACATCCAAATTATCTTCCCGTTCCACTAAACTTCGATAGAATTTCGTTTCCTTGTGGTAGCGGACCACCAAAAAGATGATGAACATGATGAATGATAAAAAGACCATGTAGAGAATGGGGGATAAAGGAATCGCCGAATCAAGATAGGCGACGAATACGATGAATAAGTGAAAGAGGATGTAGAAAGTAATCCAGCTAAACCTTTCCCATATAAATTTCTTAATCATACATGATCCTCTTCGACCGCGATGTAACCTTGTCCCACTTTTGTTTCGATATACTGTCCCAACCCCACCTCATCGAGCCTTTTCCTCAATCGATTTACATTGACCGTCAAGGTATTATCGCTGATAAAGCGCTTATCATTCCATAAACTATTGATTAAATCATCGCGGCTCACTATTTTATTCTTCTGCTCAATCAGCCTTTTTAGGATGAACACTTCATTCTTTGTCAGCTCGATTGTTCCTGTCTCGGTTACAACTGTATTCTTCTCATAATCCAAGGTGGCGCCGCACCAGGTTTTTAGTTCGATCTTTTCTGTATTGTAATTATAGACACGACGAAGCGTCGCTTGTATCTTGGCAATCAGTACATCAAAATGAAAGGGTTTCTGGATGAAATCATCTGCCCCAAACTGCATGGACATCACGATGTCGGTCGGGTGATCGCGTGATGATAAAAAGAGAATGGGTACGTTCGAGTGGGTGCGAATCATCCTGCACCAATGGAACCCGTCGAATTTTGGCAATTGGATATCGATGAGGACCAAGTCGGGTTTAATGGCAGTGAATTCCTGCATCACCTTACTGAAATCGTTGATTCCATATACATCATAGGACCATTGTGCCAATCTATCTTTAATCTCATTGAATAATGTTGTATCATCTTCAATTAACAATAGTTTAAACAAGTAAGGGTCACCACGCTTTTCATCAATTTAATGAAAGTATATAGTAAATTCATTTAAGGTTCTAGAGGAGAAAGAGATTTAGGGTGGGATCTAGTTACAAAAGGTGACATCCATTTCCTGAAAAAAACACCCATGTTTGAATTTCATTTGAGTCTCTGTATGTAGTCCTTTTTGGTTTGTAAAGGAATCGCATAGAAAATTAGTATTGACTTATCGTCTATTTTTTGGAATAATGTTAATAATCAAATATTGGTATCTTTAATTCAGTCCCGTGAGGCTGACAAGGACAACGGATTTTTATGATGTGGGAGACGTCCATGCATTTTTTGCCTGGCTACTACTACTCGTCATAATGCAGAAGAGGTTTATTGTCGGTTGATGACAATAGACCTCTTTTTTCTTTGTGGGTATCAGTTTAAAAATGGAGGAAACGTTATGGGAAAAGTAGATGCAGAGTTTTCATGGCAAGCTGTACCGCAAGGAAATCGTAATAATTTTTGGAAGATTCTATCCATTATGCTGGGGTTCACTTTCTTCTCGGCAAGCATGTGGTCGGGAGGGGAATTGGGAACGGGATTAACATTGGTTCAATTCCTTCTCATCGTATTGGCGGGCAATTGTGTACTGGGCCTGTATACGGGGGCGTTGGCCCATATTGCCGCGAAGACCGGCCTTTCTACACATCTGCTTGCAAAGTATGCCTTTGGTGATAAAGGCTCTTATGTGCCCTCCTTATTGCTGGGGTTAACGCAAGTAGGTTGGTTTGGAGTGGGGGTAGCGATGTTCGCGGTTCCGGTCGAAAAGGCAACAGGGATTAATATCTATCTATTGATTTTGGGTTTCGGAATAATGATGACGATATCTGCCATCTATGGAATTAAGGCACTCGTGCTGTTAGGGTTCGTTGCTGTGCCGGCCATTGCCATTCTGGGTAGCTACTCGGTATTTGAGGCAACCGAAACAATCGGTGGGTTTCAGGGGTTATTAGATTATCAGCCTACTGAAATGATGGGAGTGGGTGCTGCCTTAACCATCTGCATTGGTTCATTCATCAGCGGGGGTACCTTGACGCCAGACTTTGCCCGCTTTGCCAAGACGACCCGGTCAGCCGTTGTCGCAACGGTGATTGCCTTTTTTCTAGGCAATTCACTTATGTTCATATTCGGGGCGATTGGGGCAATGACGTACGGTGTTTCGGATATTTCTGAAGTCATGTTCTTGCAAGAGCTGATTTTGCCGGCAATCATTGTATTGGGACTGAATATTTGGACAACGAATGATAATGCGCTATACGCTTCGGGATTGGGATTTGCCAATGTTACGAAAATTTCCAAGAAGAAACTTGTCGTGGTTAATGGAATCATCGGCACATTGCTAGCAATGTGGCTGTATACTAATTTCGTCGGTTTTTTGAATGTACTAGGAGCAGCAGTCCCGTCCATTGGGGCCATCATTTTAGCAGACTACTTTATCGTGAAACGTAGAAAATATGGGAAATTCGAAGAAATGTCTTTCAAAAAGGTCAATTGGTTATCGATGATTGCTTGGGCGGGAGGCGTCGCTTTGGCCCAGTTCGCACCTGGCATCGTGCCAATTAATGCTCTAATCGGGACCATCATCCTGTATGTTGCCTTGATGAAATATGTACCTATCAACAAAATACTAAGAAGAGGTGTACAGTCAGATGCTTATTAAACATGCTAAATTAAGAGGAAAAGAAGGTCTTTGGAATATTGTCGTCAGAGAAGGAATGATAGAATCGGTTACGCAGAGCCTTAATGAGAACGTTGAGAACGAGTTGAACCAGCCGATTTATGATGTGGAGGGGTCACTTGTTCTCCCTCCCTTTATTGAACCGCATATCCACCTTGACACGACGTTGACGGCAGGAGAGCCAGAGTGGAACCAAAGTGGGACGTTATTTGAAGGAATCCAGCGGTGGTCCCAACGAAAAGAGTCTTTGACGAATGAAGATGTGAAAACCAGGGCAAAAACGGCTTTAAAATGGCAAATCGCTCAAGGAATCCAGCATGTCCGTACACATATCGATGTGACCGATCCGGAACTTACGGCACTAAAAGCCATGCTCGAAGTAAAAGAAGAAATGTCGGATTTCGTTGATTTGCAGTTAGTGGCTTTTCCACAGGAAGGAATTCTCTCTTATCCGAATGGAACGGGATTACTGGAAGAAGCGCTAAAAATGGGGGCCGATGTTGTAGGGGGCATCCCCCACTTTGAGTTCACTCGCGAATATGGCGTGGAATCGATGAAGATTGCGTTTGATTTAGCGGAAAAATACGATCGCCTCGTGGATATACATTGTGATGAAATCGATGACGAGCAATCACGTTTTGTCGAAGTCGTCGCAAAAGAAGCTTACGAGCGGGGACTAGGTACAAGAACGACAGCCAGCCATACGACGGCAATGGGTTCGTATAATGATGCCTATACCTATAAGTTGTTTCGCTTATTGAAGCTTTCGTCCATTAACTTCGTATCCAATCCATTGGTGAATATTCATCTTCAAGGAAGATTCGATACATATCCGAAACGAAGAGGCTTAACACGTGTCAAAGAATTACAGGAATCAGGACTAAACGTATGCTTTGGTCACGATGACATATTCGACCCATGGTATCCACTAGGAACGGGAAACATGCTGCAAGTGCTGCATATGGGCATTCATGCTTCTCAACTAATGGGTTACGAGCAAATCGTCAATTCCATCGATTTAATTACCGCCAATAGTGCAAAAACCTTGCAAATCGAGGACCACTATGGAATCGAGGCGGGAAAACCTGCTAACTTCATTGTTTTAGCGGCAGAAAATGAATACGAAGCAGTCCGTAAACAGGCCATGGTACGCTATTCCTTCAGAAACGGGAACGTGATAGCCGAAACAAAGCCAAGGGAAACGACCATTAATCTGGGACAATGTACAGAGAACATTACTTTTAATAAATGATGGAAAAGCTAGGCACACAGGGTGTCTAGTTTTTTTGCGCTTGTAGGCGCTCTTCACTAATTGGTAGAAATACCATCAATTTCCGTGTGTGGAAGTGCGTAGTTGATTGGTCATGTATGATTCCAAAAATAAATGGCTGCTGCAGATGTGAACATCCACACCGCAACAGCCATATTTGTTATTTGTTCAAAATACTGTGCTTTTTACCGTAAGTAAAGTAAATGATTATACCGATGATCATCCAAATAAGGCACGCAATCCAGGTGTGTGCGGATAGTTGGGTCATCAGGAATATGCATAAAATAAATGAAATGACTGGAATGGCTGGGAAGAAAGGTACCTTAAATCCATCATTCGGAATGTCTTTGTTTTTGCGTAAGTAAATGACTCCGATTGATACAACAGTGAAGGCTAAAAGAGTACCCATGTTTACAAGCTCTGTTAACTTATCCAATGGGACGAAGCCTGCACATAAGGCAATGAGAGTCGCAAAAATCCATGTGTTTTTTACTGGTGTTTTACGTTTCGGATGAACTTCGCATAATAATTTTGGTAGTAAGCCGTCACGACCGAATGCGAATACTAGGCGAGTACCACCGTAAAGCATAACAAGGATTACGGTCATCATCCCAACGACGGCACCTATGGAGATAATACCGGCCACCCAATCTTGGTTAACCACTTTCATGGCAAAGCTTACAGGGTCACTTACATTTAACTGTGTGTAAGAAACCATACCCGTCAATACAAGGGATACAGCAACATACAATAAGGTACAGATAAAGAGCGAACCAATAATACCGATTGGCATGTTACGCTGTGGATTTTTAACTTCTTCGGCTGCAGATGATACTGCATCGAAGCCAAGATAGGCGAAAAATACTAAGGCCGCGGCACTTAGGACCCCGCTTGTACCAAATGGGGTGAATGGCTTCCAGTTTGTCGGTTCAACGTAGAATGCGCCGACTATAATAAATAGTAAAATAACGGCCACTTTCACACATACCATAATCGTATTGAATTTTGTCGATTCTTTAATGCCTAATGTCAACAAGGCGGCAATAAGGAAAATGATCAATATAGCTGGCAGGTTAATGTATGTGCCGTTGGCCGGATCAAATGAACCGGATATTTCGTGAGGAAGCAAAATATTAAACCCGGCAAGTAGCGAGCTAAAATAGGATGACCAGCCTGTAGCAACGGCAGCAACAGCTAAGCCGTATTCAAGTAATAGGGACCAGCCGACTAGCCAAGCAATGATCTCCCCAAAGACAATGTAGGAGTATGTGTATGCACTCCCTGTAACTGGAACGGATGAAGAAAATTCAGAGTAGCACATTGCGGCAAATGCACAAACAAAGGCGGCAATGATAAAAGAGAACACAATCCCAGGTCCTGCATGCTGGGCTGCAACGGTACCTGGAAGGATGAAAATTCCTGTACCCACAATGGCACCGACACCGAGTAGGATTAAATCAAACGCTCCTAGTGTCTTTTGTAATTGTACTTTTCCATGATTTTGTAAAAGTTGATTCACGGATTTTTTTCGAAATAAGTTCGTTTTCATTTTAAACACTCAATTCTTTTTTTGAATATCATAAAGATTCTAAACATTAACGGATTAAATGTCAAATAGATTTGTCGATATAGTGCGTTTTTTGTCGAATTATGTGTACGTTTTATATAAATCTTCAAAGCCTCACATGGATAGTATTCCATATTTCGGATCAATTAAGCGAGCCATATGAAATGAGCTTTATTTCTTAAATAAACTCTTAAACCGTATAAAAAAGGATTAGAAGGGTGAGTTCTAATCCTTTTTATATTTCATTGCACGTTATTTCATTTGATCTAATATTTGATGGTAAGCAAAGGCCTCTTTAACCATCCCTTTGTTTTGATACATTTTGGACAGCTGCGATACGGGAGCGGGGTCATCCGGGTACAATTCCATCTCCCATGAGAAACATTCGATGGCTTCATCGTATTGCTTAAACTCTGCATAATATTGTCCGAGTTCCATCATTTGATCGGGATCATCCAGCAAGGTCATCATCTTGTTTATTTTCCGGAACACCGGAGAATGGGGAGCTGATTTTTGGATGGGTAGCAGCTTTTCATGTACCTCTTTAAGATCGTAGGTTTCAAGCAATTTACCAATAAGTTGTAGTAACCTTTGTTCGGATTGCTTCTCGCCATCTTCTAGGACGAGCTGTTGAATCATAACCATGAAGGTATCTATATGGGTGGCAATAAACGTCGGATCTAAATGTTCCCATAATGTATGCAAGATCTCCTCATAGGTATCCGGGAGGGCATTAAGGAAATTCATTAAATAGAGAGCGGCTGTTTCATAGTGTTCCTCCTGAAGCATCTCTTCAATCATCGATTTGGTTTGTGGTAGCACCTGAAATGGGTTGATGTGTAAATAGTCTAAGGTTACGATCCACTTTTCCATGGATACGAATTGCAAGGCCATCGTGGTATAGGCTTCAATGGAAGGCACCTTCGCATACTTTTCCACTTTCTCCATCCAGAGTAAGAGAAGGGTCAAGAAAGAGTCCTGTTTCCTCAATAAACCTTCTAACATTTTTCCTTCATCAGGTTGTAAGCGATATCTGAAGCAATGCCATTCAACAAAAAGCGAATCTTTCTCCTGGATGGTAGATAGTGATGAGGATGTGTAAAATTCCATATAGGAATGGAACTCCAATGAGTTTTTAATCTCTCTCGCAGAATTCAGGTCGGGAGCGAAGTTTGCCAAGATCTTAATGATTTGAAAGGCCTGCATGAAGTTGCCGTTTCTTCTATAGTGGTAAAAGATTTTGTATATGACATTGCTCAGTTGTTTCTTTGTGAAAAATGAGTCGAGCGTCGTAGCGATGTAGGCTACTTCCTGGAGGGAATATTGATTTTGAAGTTGGGAGAAAAGCTTATTCTTATTTGGAATAGTGGCGGTTTGGCTGGGGATTATTGCGGAGAGGAACGGATGGTCTGAGTGTAAGACGATACCCATTTTCCGTATTTTATCGATAAATGAATCTTTCTCTATCTTTTCTACCTTTTCACCATATACAAGATTATTCTTATAGTAAATGAGATAATAATTTTCATTTAATGATGATTCTACTTCAATCATCGTACATCGTGAGAATACGACGACTTGCATCACTTTCCCTTGTGAGAGTTTCTTTTTTTCTTTGATGGAAATTTCAACTGGCATAATAAGTTTATTATTCATATGTAACACAGCCCCTTTTGATCGTATGCGAATTCATGTGATTTTTATTATCCATTATAACATAGCATTTACTGGATTTTCTTTTAGAAAAGCCACTACGATTGAACTTTGTGATGTTATCAATAGTATGAAACTACTTTTCCCTTTTGAGAAAAATTTTCTGGAATGTGCCTTTTGCAAGCGACCCAACCGAAAAACAGTTGGATGGTACCAGGGGGATTTTGGTGGAATGTAAATGACGAGAGATAGTGGTGTGCTGGTGAAAAAATGCGTAAATGGTATACTTGATGGGTGAGTTTTTAGCACCTGAAAGGAAGTAACGATAATAATGAAGTACTTCAAGACGCAAATGAAACAGCTAATGAAAGAACACTCGGAACTACAAACGCAATTGAAAGTGTTGATGAAAGAACACAATCTAGAGAAGAATTTTGCCCTTAAGGCTTTATATCATGCAGAGGTTGCTGATGGCGGAAAGTACCAGAAGGCCTATCAAGCCCTTGATTCTCCTAGGGACTAGAGGGTGTTTCCAAATATTACAAAGATCAATTAATGTTATGAAGAATAAATCAGACTGTAGACAAATTCGTTGAAAATCGACTTTGCTACGGTCTTTTTGTTTTAAAGTAGAAGTATTATAACTTGGGGTGAGGAGATGCAGTCGAAATATAATTCTATTCAACGAGATCAACTTGATAAAAGAGGGATATCGGAAGTGTACAACTCTCCCAAATAGATTTGTAAGACGTATTCATTTTTATCGCAGGACCGAAGCAAAGATCCACAAAAAATGGTGACGCGGTATATCTGGTAAGGAAATACTGAAAAGAAAAGTCCATTTTATACCGACTTAATTCAATTATGAGAAGAAATAGGAATAATGAAAATAGGCTTTGGGTATGATACTTATTACTATTTTTTTCCATTGAAATGAATTCTATTAAAGTTATAATTATATTGAAATGATAATTTTATACAATATAATAGCTCTTTTTAAGACTCAAGATTGACGTCTTTTTTTTATTGTGGGCTAAACTTGTAAAAAAGTATTTAAGGGGTGCTAAATATTAAAACGGTTAAAGAACGTGATCCATTTTATGATAACGCTAGATTTATTCTCGTATTTCTAGTTGTATTAGGTCACTTTATTGTACAAGTGAAACATCATCATTGGTTAATCTTCGAATTCAATAATTTCCTCTCTTTAATTAGAATGCCTTCGCTAGTAGTCATTACAGGTTTTTTATCCAAGGGTTTTAATCGGCCAGGGTATATTGAGAAAAATGTCAAGGCAATTCTTGTGCCCTACTTATTATTTCAAATAATATTTGCATATTATTATTATATTTTATATGACAAAAGTATCTTTACATATGACTTTTTCCAACCGCAATTTTCTTTATGGTTTATATTTAGTTTATTTATGTGGAAAATGCTTCTATTCATATTTACTAGGCTCACGCATCCACTCATTTGGGCATTTGTTTTTGGGGTTGGAATAGGATATGTTGAATCAGCTGGTCATTATATGAATATCCAGAGAACATTCACCTATTTCCCGTACTTCCTGCTAGGTTTTTATTTGAAGAAGGAACAATTCGAAATCGTTAAAAAGAAATCGTCTAAATTAATAGGAATGTTCATCGTTTTAATAGTGTGGTTTCTTGTATCTCAAATCCCACCAGCAGAAGTCCAATCTTGGTTGGCAGCAAACCGTTCATATGTTGCGAATGGACACGAAGAATGGTATATCGGCTTGAAGCGGGCGATGTTCTATTCATTTTCACTTTTAGTGGGCTTTGCCTTTTTATGTTTTGTTCCGAAGAAAAAGACATTCTTTACTAAATTAGGGCAAAGAACGGCTTATATTTATATACTTCACGGTGCTATTGTTAAAACACTTTATGTGCATTACATTAGACCGGAAGATTTCAATTCAATTTGGGATTATATACAGCTTCCTGTTTATGCCGTTCTACTAGTACTAATACTCAGCTCGAAGCCTGTGACTTGGATTATGAAGCCGTTAATTGAAGGGAAAATAGTAGACTATTGTATATTGCCTTTCAAATGGATTATCAATAAATATAAACCCGTCTTTCAAAGAAATGAAGAAATTGAAAAAAGCGCCTGACTTAACATAGTCTTTGAATAATATTAGTGTATCTCTCCTGCATAACAAAAGGCTTATGTAATCATTTTTGCTACGTAGGGGGGGTTCTATGCCTGAAAATGGGAACATATTTGTTCTACAGGGGAACTCGCCATCTAACATAAAGGATTGACCCCATCCATAAAATGATTGGTGGGTGAATATAATAAACGACTCGGAGGTGAAAGGGAGGTTCAGGCATGATTATATGGAGAGGGCTGGGTTTTTTAGTTTTTGTCATTATGGTGCCATTGGTGTTTTTATTCGGTTGGATCTTGGATATGACGGTTGACCGTTCACTGCCCGAAGATACTTCATTAATCATCGGTTTGTTCGTGGCCGGGATCATCGTCTGGTTTTTGGGTAGAAAACTAAATGGTGGTTCTGAAAAGGTTCTTGTCGATCAAGAAACAGGTACTGCCTATAGAATGGGGACCCGCCATAGTCTATTCTTCATTCCAATGCAATTTTGGGGACCGATCTTTATAACGATCGGAGTGATTCTTACCATTAAACTATTCATCTGATCAATCATCATCGAGCCTATGGTATAAAGCAGTACAGTTGACACTGTGCTGCTTTTTTTTACGGAAGGGATGACGAACCAGCTCCCTGTTCCATATGGAAAAGTACCTATTCTGAAAGATAATGCATAATTATTCAGTCAATGATATAATGTGTAAGATTTTGTGAATTTTAGTTGATAAAGGAGTAGGAAAACGCATGAAGAAGATTTTATACACGGCACTATTGACCATGCTGGCCATCGTTTTGGGGGCATGTACCGGTAATCAAACAAATACCATCTCGGTGGCGGATTTGACGGATAGGGAAGAGGATATTCTTTCCCTGACCACGAGTGACGCATTCTTATTCGATTTCAATATCGATGATACATATCAAGAAGTTTCTTTTTGGATTGAAAAATATGAATCTGGTAAATTGGTTGGTAAAAAGATCAATGATGCTACTGCTCCGGTTTACGGAAATGGTTCATTGATGTTCGCCAGAACCCAAAATCCGGACAATGAGAACCAGTTTACCTTCATGACTGGAATAAAAACGGAGGGTGATGATGAAAGTGATCATTCGAGTTTTAGCAGTTTAGTGACAGAGCAGAGGGATCTTGAAAAGGCTTCGATTACAACGGGAAAAATATCAGAAACCCTTCCCATAAAGGATGAAATGGTGCTAGCGAGTATTTGTTATACACTTGATGAGGAAGGTGCAACTTCCCTATCCAGTGATTTTTATGAAGATCCAAAAAGCAATATGGATGAGTTAAAGGATTTCGATGTGGTGTATTTACTTAAAGGTGAATTTAAATAAGGCCAAAATGCCAAAGAAGGGAACCATATGTGCATGGTTCCCTTCTCCAATGCCTATTGCCTGGAAGATGCTGTTATATTAGAATGAGCAATGTTGAATGGAGGAATGAAAATAATGTCCGATTTACCTAATTGTCCAACCTGTCATTCAGAATATACATACGAAGATGGAAGCCTCTATGTTTGCCCGGTGTGTGCACATGAGTGGTCCATAGAATCAGAAACGGAAGAGATCAAGACCATTAAAGATGCCAACGGCAATGTCTTGAATGATGGTGACTCCGTAACGGTCATCAAGGACCTTAAAGTCAAGGGAAGTTCATCCGTCTTGAAAATGGGGACAAAAGTGAAAAGTATCCGATTGGTGGAAGGCGATCATGACATCGATTGCAAAATAGATGGTTTTGGTGCGATGAAGTTAAAATCCCAATTTGTTAAAAAGGTATAGGGACAGGACTATTATGTGCAAGTTGAATTGGAAGGTCGTTTAACGGCAGGGACAACCGTCGTGGATTATGCAAGGCGCAGTGGCAAAACGCCAAATGTCCATGTGCTGCACGGTGTCGACCGGGAAGGTTTTGTCTCCGAATTCATGAATGCCATAGAGTTTGTTGGAGAAAGAATAAGAGTGAACTAATAAGGAAAACCGCACCGGATGATGAGGGGCGGTTTTTTTATTTGATGGCCTGGATGTTTTTAGGATACTATCGGGGTTACCCGAATTGGAGTTTCATGCTTTTTATTTGTTCAATATGCCGTTGCTCATGTAAGGATAATAATTCGATCCATTGATCTAAAGAAAGATGGCCGAATAGTGGATGCTTTGCTTTTTTTCTACGAAAAATGCTCCGATCTTCCTGTTCAAAAATTACATTCAATAAATGGTTCCTTGATTCAAACAGCCGATCCAGTAACTTTGGTAATTCCAAACGCTCTTGAGAAGGTACCACCATCTTAGGGGCTTTGAATTTTTTTGTCAGATCCGAAGTTAAGTAGATGTCTTTTTGGATGATCTGTTTATAGTCCCTGTCTTTTAAACCACGGACAATGGCCTCGGTAAAAACAGTTTCAGAAAGGAATAGATGATGACAAATTTGGGCGATGCTCCAGCTTTCAGGTGAAGCCTTGTAATCCATCATGGGACTGTTCAATCCTGAAATTTCCTCGATTAATTGATTCCTTGTTTCAAATAATAGACTAATCTCTAGAAAACCCATGAGAACCTCCTGTGTTCAGATGATGTAAGGAAAGTAAATGGAATGTAAGCGTTACCTTCATTGTACAACAGGGTGGGAATCTAGTGTTGAAAGAAATGAATAATGGATGAAATGCCTTTGGCTTTTTCTCCAGGATGATAAAAGGCTTGCTGCCTTAGATGTGCCAGCAAGCCATTTATTTGAGAATATTAGGTGGGCTATCCAAATCGTCAACTGGGTATCGAGTGTATGAACGATTGGGGTGTGGAGTCCGTCCTTTGTTCTTTTCTTGGCCATTCTTCGGTGAATTCTACTTGGTCATAGTCAAAGAATGTTGTGAGGATGTCTGTTCGATTGTCGGTGAAGAGCTGTTCAGCTACCGCCGCTACGAGTTTTGGTATGCTGAACTTCAATCCCGAAAGTGCTGAAGCTGAAATGCCGCAACTGATCAAGGCGGAATAGTTAAAGGCGAACATTCCGTGCAGTCGCCCTTTTCCTTTATCATCACGGCTTTGGAAAGCAAAGCCGGGGCTTAAGTAAGGATGTGCATCAATCGTAGGATTAGCCAGATTTTCCGGGGCGTGATAGCGGTCGCTCCAGCGGACAATGTGCTTTTCCACAAGCCGTAATTCAGGCCGTAAAGAAGGATCCGTGACAAGGCCGGTACTGATGATCAAGAAATCAAAAGTGAATGTTCCCTTAGGCGTTGTCACGACAGCTTGATCATTTACGTTCTTTACTTGAAGCCATGGGGAGCCCAGGTGCATGTCGAATCCGGGCCATGAGGAGGCACGTTGAAACATATCTGTGGTCGGTGGTTGATTATGCTTAAAGAAATGGCTCATCACGGCATACTTATCAGCATCCGGTAGGGTATGGAAACGCTCGATTATGCCGGAAGCCTCCATATGCCGGATCGGATTGATGCGGGGAATCTCTTTGCGCCTGATGAAGACATGGGCTTTTGCGACGCCTTCAGAGAGGGCGAAATGGGCATTATCAAAAGCAGAGGCTCCGCCGCCCAAAATAGCGACCCTTTTCCCTTTGAGGGTGGAAAAGTCAATCGGTTCCGAGGTATGTGCATAGAGGTGGCGAGGCAAGTTCTCTGTTATCATGGGTGGAATATGCCATTCGCCCCCACCTTGAATCCCGGTGGCTAAAATGACCTTGCGAGCAAGCAGTAGGGACGTGTGGGCTCCTTGGCCTTCGATATGCAATTTGTGGATTCCTTCTTCGGTAGGCTCGACCAGCTTTAATTTCACCTTATTGATGACAGGCAGGTTGAGGACTTCCCGATACCACTGAAGATAATTCATCCATTCCTGCCGGGGTATCTTATCCATCGCTTCCCAGCTTTCTTGACCGAATTGCGCTTCCCACCATGCGCGGAACGTCAAGGAAGGGATGCCAAGATCGATGGTCGTCAAATGCTTGGGTGTCCGCAATGTCACCATGCGAGCATAGGTTCTCCAGGGCCCTTCCAACCCTTCGCCATTTTCATCGATGACAAGGATGTTGGATATTTTCTCACGGAAAAGTCCAAAAGCCGTACCTAACCCACTTTGTCCGCCCCCGATAATGATTGCATCATAGATATGTCCTGTAGGTTGCTTGGATGGATCCACCCGATCGTTGCTACCGATCGAAAGGTAGGACAAATCAGTTCTAACTTGTTTGGTTAATGTTTCTATGCTCATGATCTATTCATTCCTTTCATGGACGATTTTTATCAATATATGTTTTGTTAAGTAACTTTTCATGTAAGTTTATATAACATACTATTAGATTATCATGGATTCATCGGAAATTCTTTAGGTGAATTGTCTGAAATTTCTTTTTATTATTGGTCACAATCACTAATCGAATAAGTGGTTAGTGTAAAATGGGGTTTTTTTACATGTGTTTCATTAAAAAAGTCCATACTACTACATAGTCGGATGGCTGTTACGTTAGGAATGATAGTTTAATTTCGGGTAACGATAAAAAAGGAGAAGAGCTAATTGGCTTTACTTGCTTTGCAAGAGATAGCGGTAGCATATAACAAACAAAGGGTTTTAAAAGATCTCACACTTGAAGTTGAAGAAGGACAGCTGGTTTCCCTACTGGGTCCAAGTGGATGTGGGAAGACAACGACATTGCGTTTAATTGCGGGGCTTGTACAAGCTAGTGAAGGGAAGATTCTATATAACGAGAAAGATTATACGAAAGTCCCTGTTACGAAGCGGAATGTTGGCTTTGTGTTTCAGAACTATGTCTTATTTCCGCATATGACGATCTTTCATAATATTGCATTCGGACTGAGGCTTAGGAAATGTTCCAAGATGGAGATAGAAAAACGTGTCATGGATGTGCTGGAAATCGTAAATATGTCAGGGTTTGAAATGAGGTATCCGCATGAGCTTTCCGGTGGACAAAAGCAACGCATTGCGATTGCAAGGGCCATCGTCATCGAACCGGATATCCTTTTATTTGACGAACCATTGAGTAACCTCGATGCAAACTTACGGGTGAACATGAGGACGGAAATACGGCGGATTCAACAAAAGTTAGGGATTACCACGGTGTACGTATCTCATGATCAGGAAGAATGTTTAGCGATATCCGATCAGGTGGCGATCATGAATCAAGGTGCCATCGAGCAGTTTAATAGTCCGGCGGCGATTTACAATTATCCTCGAACCAAATTTGTCGCAGACTTTATCGGGTATAAGAATTTCATTTCCTTCGATGAGCGGCATGATGACGGAGACCATATCGTACTGATTAAATCAGGGTACGTATTTGTTCTCCAAAAGGATGCGAATATGTCTAACTTGACTGGGAAAACAAGTACAATCAGGCCGGATGCTTTAATGATGCAAGCAAAAAGTCCTTCGGGAAATCTGCAACATAATTGTTTACCGGGAAGAATTAAGGTTTGTACATATCTAGGAAGAAGTTATCAATATAGTGTGGGGACACCATTCGGGGATTTTATCGTGAATGGGGAGATGACAGAACCATATCATGTAGGTCAAGAAATCGTTCTGGTCTTTCCGAAAAACCAGATGGTGCTGGTTGATTAGAGTGGGAGGGTGTCGTGAGGCAGAGACGTTGGTGAGTCAACGTTTCTGTCTTTTTCATTTTCTTATATAAAAGTGTTTAACATTTGTACAGCTAATGATAGTCCGGGTATTCGATGGGAAAAGGGATGAAAAAGCTAATTTCATAGAAAAATAATCTTGAAAAGTGCCTTTATACCAGCCTCCCAAAGCGTTTTTTATCCAGATGACCTTCTCGGTTAAATAAAAATTGTAGTATTTGATATATAACCGTTGTATAATGTTTGTATAACATTTGTGCAGAGTGGAGGTATCCGAATGAAAAAGCGTATGGCGATTGTGGGGGCAGGTCCAGGAGGGCTTGCTGCAGCCATGATTCTAGCAAGTAAAGGTTATCAGGTTAACGTATATGAAAAGCAATCCTATATCGGTGGTCGAAATGCCGAAGTGAGGTTGGGAGATTATAAGTTTGATATGGGACCGACATTTTTATCGATGGTTCATATCGTCGAAGAATTATTTACGGCCGCTGGGAGAAATTTGCATGACTATTTGAACGCGGTGGAACTCGATTCAATGTATGAACTGATTTTTGAGAATCGGAAACTGCTCATGACCCGTGATACAGAGCAGATGAAACAGCAAATCGAGTCGGTGTATCCAGGCAATGGCGAGGGATATGAAAGGTTCTTGAAGGAAACGGCAAAGAAAATGGAGGCCCTCTCACCCATTTTGCAATCCAAGATGGATCGGTTCATGCACTATTTTCAGCCGAAAGTTCTTCGTGCGCTTCCTGAACTTGAATTGAATAAGACGTTATATGATGTCTTGTCCCGATATTTTACCGTGGATGAATTGAAGCTCGCGTTCACGTTTCAGTCTAAATATTTAGGCATGTCACCGTGGGAATGTCCAGGTGCCTTTTCGATTCTTTCTTATATGGAACATGCTTATGGTGTTTTCCATCCAATTGGCGGAGTGAACGAGCTATCCAAATCGATGGCGAAGGTGGTTCGTGAGCATGGTGGGAAGATCCATACGAATAGCGGGGTGAAAAGCCTTTGGATTGAAGGGAAAACGGTGAAAGGCGTTGACCTTGAAAACGGAGAAAGGGTGGAGGCGGATGAAGTCATCATTAATGGTGATTTTGCCCACGTGATGACCCATTTGGTCGGTAAAGGCCAGTTAAAGAAATATACACCTGAAAAGTTGGCGAAGAAGAAATATTCTTGTTCCACATTCATGTTATATCTAGGGTTGAATAAGAAGTTCGACTTGCCGCATCATACCATCGTTTTCTCGAAAGATTATCAAAAGAATGTGGAGGAAATAACGAACTTGAAGATCCTTTCTGAAGATTCTTCGATCTATATTCAAAATGCGAGTGTCACCGATCCAACGTTAGCTCCCGAAGGAAAGTCCACCCTGTATATCTTGGCACCTGTGCCGAATAATTTTAGCGGGATTGACTGGGAAGAAGAGCAAGAAGCATTCCGGGCACTCATTTTAAAGACGGTCGAAGAGAAGACGGGATTCAAAAACCTGGAGCAGTATATTGAAGTTGAAAAAATGATCACGCCCCGTAATTGGGAAGAAGACAAATTGGTCTATAAAGGGGCGACCTTCAACCTTGGGCATCAGCTTTCACAAATGATGGTATTTAGACCGCATAACCAATTCGAAGAGCTCAAGCATTGCTGGCTCGTTGGTGGTGGAACGCATCCTGGAAGCGGGCTCCCGACCATCCTGGAATCTGCACGCATTACGGCGAATGGCATATTGGAACAGGATAAGCGGGACATCATTCCTGTATCACCGCTTCCCGTCGTGGAGGGATTTTGATGAAGACAGCGATTATTGGTGGCGGTGTCGGAGGGTTGATGGGTGCCTTGTTTTTATCGAAGCAGGGGGTCGATGTAACGATTTATGAAAAAGAGGCGCAGCTTGGAGGGAGGCTGAATTTTGTTGAAAGAGATGGTTTTCGGATTGACCAAGGTCCGACCATCGTCCTGTTACCTGAGATGTTTCAACAACTTTTAGATGAAGCGGGCATCGACCGGAAAATCTATGAACTCCTCCTATGTGATCCCCTCTATTCAATCCAATTTCCCGATGGAGTGTCATTCACGAAATATCCGGACTTTGAGCGGCAAGTGGAGGAATTCAGAAGGGTCTTTCCTTCAGAAGTAGAGGGTTTCAAGCGTTTTATGAAAGAGGGAAGCTATCGACTTGAGTTGGGGAAAAAATCATTCTTGGAAGAATCCTTTGTGAATCCCAAAGATTTTTGGACATCAAGCAAGCTCAAAACATTGATGAAGCTAAAACCCTATCAATCGGTACAGAAATTGATGTCTCAATACTTTAAAGATGAAAGGCTACAATCGGTCTATGCACTTCAATCTTTATATGTTGGCGGTAATCCCTTTCAAGTTCCCGCGATGTACTCGTTAGTTTCATTCGCTGAGCATGAGCAGGGAGTCCACTATCTAAAAGGTGGGTACGCAAGCCTCATCCCCGTCCTTGAAAACGAACTGAAACGACGCAATGTGACAATACACCTGAATAGCAGGGTGGAGAATATCCCTATGGATCACCAGAAAGTAACCGGGGTTGAGACGAAGGGTGGATTCATCCCTTATGATTCTGTCGTGTTTAACGGGGATTTCCCAAATATCAAGCATGTATTGGGACGAAAAGAGAAAAGGACATTCACCCCATCTTCAGGCTGCCTTCTCCTGTATTTCGGTTTAAATCGCATATACAAAGAAGCAAATGTGCATCAGTATTTCATGGGGGATAATTTTTCTGAGCATATGAAAGATGTATTTGACAGGAAAAAGCTTCCGGTGAACCCTTCCATATATGCCTTTCATCCATCCATCATCGATGATAGCCTGGCCCCGGCCGGTAAAGGTGTGATGTACACGCTGGTTCCAGTACCGTCCGAGTCGGATATTGATTGGTCCAACGAAACGGAATGGATAAATGGAATAATCAACCGTATGGAGAAATCATCTTTCCCAGGATTGCGCGAAGCCATTGAATGGATGGAAATACGGACACCGACGGATGCCGAGAAATCTGGCTTGTATCGAGGCGGAAGCTTCGGTGTCGCACCAACCTTATTGCAATCTGGCGTTTTCCGGCCGCAGGTGAAACCGTATCCTATTGATAATCTGTACGCAGTGGGAGCATCGGTTCATCCAGGCGGCGGCATTCCGCTTGTTATGCAAGGAGCAAAATTACTTGCGGATCAAATCCAGCGTGATCAAGCCCTGAAAGGAGTGAGTGTCCATGTATGATGTGAAAGAGGCGTACCGGAATTGCGAAAAGGTGATTGCCCACCATTCCAAAACCTTTTATAAAGCCTTTTCCATTCTGCCGAGGGATGAGCGACAAGCGGTATACGCCGTTTATGCCTTCTGCCGGACGGTCGATGACATTGTCGATGAGGGGGAGAACCCTGCAACTGAACTTGCCGTTTTCACGAGTGAGTTCGAGCATTTCCTAAGTGGGGTATACGATGCATCCAACCCCATGTGGGTGGCTCTTCATGATGTGTTTCGACGCTATGAGATGGATGAACAGCATTTCCGTGAAATGATCAAAGGCCAGGAAATGGATATCACGATCAATTGCTATGAGACGGTGAATCAACTCTTGAACTATTGTTATCATGTAGCGAGTACAGTGGGTCTGATGCTCCTGCCAATCCTTGCACCGAAGAAAGTGGCTGCTTTAAAGGACGGCGCCATTGCATTGGGTTTGGCCATGCAGGTGACCAATATACTGCGTGACATAGGAGAGGATTTGGGTCGTGATCGAATTTATTTGCCTCATGATGTGATGAAGGCCCATGGTTTGACGGAAAAGTCGCTATGGTCTGGAAAGGTGGATGTCCCTTTTGTGGAAGTGTGGGAGCATCTAGCGAAAGAGGCTGAAGGGTTTTACCAAGAAGCTTTTCAAACCTTGAATGAATATCCAATCTATTCAAGGATACCAGTCAAAAGTGCCGCCTATTTATACCGTGAGATTTTAACGGCCGTCCGTTCGAAGAAGTATCATGTTTTTCATAAAAAGCATTTTGTGACCAATCAGATGAAGCAACGGATACTCGTCAATATGTAGAAAAACAGGTCACTTCCTGTGCGAAGTGACCTGTTTCAGTATGTAGACACACTCGGATAAAAATAGAGACTGTCTATATTATGGAGGGTGATTTTCACTCCAGGCACTCGCTTTCCGCGGGCGGTCCGTGAGCCTCCTCGGCTTACGCCTGTGGGGTCTCCCGAAGACACGCGTTTCCCGCAGGAGTCTCGCACCTTCCGTTTCAACTGATTTTGTTATATTGTTCCATTTTTATGATAGAGCGGGCTACGTTTAGACCGCTAATCGTTACCATCGGTGAACCGCCGCCAGGGTGAGTGCTACCACCGACAAAGTACAGGTTTTTGATATCTTTACTGGTATTTTGTGGGCGCAGGAATGCGTCTTTTTTTCGGTTGGCAGAGACTCCGTATAAGGCCCCGCGATGGGCCCCGAATTGTGCGGCGATATCGGAAGGGGTTATGATTTTTTCTTCCACGATATGTTGAGTGAGATCGAGGCCATGGGAAGATAACGTTTCAAAGATCAATTTCTTATAGGCAACCGGTTCTATTTGCAATTTTCCATTCGGAGGCAGGGCGGGGGCATTAACCAGGATGAATAAGTTATCCCCTTTTGGCGAGCGGCCAGGATCCGTATGGGACGAATTGCAAATGTAGATGGTCGGCTTGGCACTGTATTTTTTGTTGACGAAGAGGTCATTGAACTCCTGTTGATAATCATCGGAAAAATAAACGGTATGATGCTTCAATTGGGTAAAACGTTTGTTGATCCCGGCCAGTATAACGAATGCCGAAATGGAGGGGTCGATTTTATCCACCTTATCGTTTTTAAAAGAAGGACGGTCCTTTTCAGCAACTAGTTCAGGATAGGCTTTCAATAAATCGGCGTTCATGATCACATGGTCAGCCATCACCTTTTCCCCGTTTTGTAACTCGACTCCGGTTGCTTTATTGTCGGCCACGAGCACCTTCTTTACTTGCGATTCACTATGAAGGCTGACACCCATCTTCTTGGCAAGCGAAGCAAAGGCTTCCGCGATTTTCACATTGCCCCCTTTTACATAGTACACCCCTTCGACCATTTCCAAATAGGCAATCATCGCAAACGTGGCGGGTGCTTGGAATGGGGAAGAGCCGATGTATGTGGCATATCGATTATAGGCTTCGATGATGCGAGGATTGGAAAAGTAAGAACGGAAAAAAGAATCCAATGTCTGCAAGGGGCGTACGCGCATCATCGCCGCCCCCAATGAAGGCGAAGTATAATCACGCCATGAACGAAACGTTCTGGGGAGGAAATATCGTTCCGAGAGCTTGAATAACCTGGTGATTTCCTTAATGAAAGAATCGTAATGGCGAGCCCCGGCAGGATCAACTTTCTGAAGTTGAGAAAGGACGGTTTGCTGATTGCTGGAAAAGTCGAAATGGGTTCCATCCGGAAAGATGTTGCGTGTATGATTCTCCAGTTTGATCATCTCGAAATAATCATCGGCCCGTTCTCCCGTTTGTTCGATCACCTGTTTAAACACCGAAGGCATCGTGATGGTATTGGGACCGAAATCAAACGAGTAATCACCAAGTTGAATTGGCATCATTTTCCCGCCGAAATGACGATTCTTTTCGTAGAGTTCGACGTGGAATCCTGCATGTGCTAGGGTGATGGCCGACGATAGACCGCCGAGACCGCCCCCGATGATGATCACTTTTTTCATGAATAGTGCCGTCCTTTCCATTCATAAGATTGTCTGGACCATGATTTCCACATGGATGCATGCATGATGCCGATGAATGAAGCCGCGGATAACGGCATCAAAAATGATAGATACCCTCCTTGGTTCGTCACACGGTCCACAATGTAACGCTGGCATGTAATGAGGAGATATGGAATGAAACAAACCGGCTGGAACTCGATAAGCCCGTATGCAAGCAAGAGAAGGGGGCCTATGTAAAAGAAACTATAAAAAACCGTCAATAATACGACCAGAGGAAAAGAACGGCCTAGGCCATTGTATATGTTTTTTAAAAACCCATCCCATACTTCCTGGTTCGTCTCATACATCCGGCAGGACACTTCATCGGTGATGTTCGCAAGCATTACCTTAAATCCTTGCTCTTTCATCTTACGTGCAATATGGACATCCTCGACCAATGAGGATCGTACCGTCTCGTGGCCGCCCATCTTCATATAAGCCATTCGTTCAAATAGCATAAACCCTCCATGTGCAGCGGTCGTAGCTAGGATATTCGTCCGGTTGGCAAACATGATCGGCAAATGGAACAGGACGACAAAGTGTTGCATGGGGACAAGGAGCTTACTTAGAAAAGATGGGACTTCAAATGCGGAGAACCCAGTTAACAGGTGCGCCCGGCTTGTTTTCATTAGTGAGAGTGATTTTTCGAGACAATGGGGTTTCAAACGCACATCCGCATCGATAAAAAGGAAGTATGCCCCGTTCGCCTCTTGTTGCAGTTGATGACATGCATGGACCTTGCCTACCCATTGTTCAGGCAGCTTTTCCCCGGAAAGGATGCGAAACCGGCTGTCGCCTTCGGTTGCCTTTTCCAGGATGGAACAGGTTTGATCTGTGGACTGATCGTCCAACAAAATGAATTCAATGTTCGGATAGGTCAAAGCCTGTAAGCACCGGACCATGGATTCGGCATTCCGTTCTTCATTTCTCATGGGAACCATGATGGAAACGAGCGGTGTCTTGTCTAGGTTTGCTTCTTTAGGCAGCCTAGGCAGGGATAGCGCATTCAGCATCGTCCAGATGATGAAAATCGTTAAGCAGATGATGAAAGAAAATAACATGTAGCACACTCCCCTAAAGTAAAATCGAAAACTTGTTGAATTGTTTTGTTACGACAAGCTGCTTTAATTCATCCAACTGCTCGGTGCAAACTTGTTCCAGTCCAGCCGTTTTTTCGTTCCGTGACCTACCGGGTAAATCGTGATGATATAGCGGATTTCCTGCTTCTATGTACACTTCTGGCTTTTTCCTTTGGCCAAATGAATAATAAAAGCTAATCGGGACGACCGGTGTATGCGGACAGTGTTCCAATACATATGTAACGCCTGGTTGAAAGCCTAGCGGACGCATTTCTAAATGAAATTCATCTCCTTGTGGAAACATCCAGACACTCTTTCCACCTTCTAATAACTGTTGCGCATATTGGAGGGATTGCAGGATATCTTTTGGATGATTGCGGTTAATGGAAAAGGCTCCTAATCTTTTAAAATACGGATACTGCTTTAACCCTGATTCATGCATCATGATATAGAGGTCTCCAGGAAGGACGGTTCGGCTTAGATGAAAAAAGATGAGTCCGTCCCACCAAGAACTATGATTCGCGATATAAATTGCCGGCGTTGTTGGAAGGGTTCCTTTGGAATATAAATGGATTTGATCAAAGGACCGTCGTAATAAACGTTGATGATAAAGGGAAAACATGGAGTGGAATAGTCGGTTTTTATTGGCACGGATCATGTTGCTTCCCTCCTTCTTAAGGCGAGTAATAGGATGAAGCTGGCTAATAGAGCAGTGAGCGAGCTTGCTAGCCAAAGTTTTCCGAGTAGACCTAATAAGATGAACATCCCAATCATTAGCGCAAATAAAAGAACCATGCGTTTTTCCCATCTTATATTTTGATTTGTGTCTTTCTTCCATTTGAGAATGAACAAAAGAAACAAATGAAGGACAAAGGCGACCAGAAACCAGCCGACAAAATTACTAAAAGGGATCCCATAGTACACGCCTGTTTCTTCCCATAGCCAATATTGTTTCACTTTATAGGAAACCGGATCGATGATTAAATCGATGACCACCGCGATGCATCCTCCGACAATGGCATATAAGAGCCCGCCATGTGGAACGATTTTTTTTGCCAATACATGAGATGTTCCCATCACCATCAGCCATGCGAACCCAATCGCAATGGGGACTCCGAATAAATTGGGGGCGAATTTTTCTGTGTAGCCATATTGTCCGAACAAAATACTGTAGGCAGAGCCGAGGTATTCAATAAGAAAGGAAGACGAAAATATGACACTACTAATCAAGAGCCCGTACTGCCAATTAAACTTCTTGATGAAAAAGATCACCCCTAACAATCCGGCCAACACCAAAAACATGGCATTGGCCCATTCTAGCCACGGCGCTATCCAATCAAAGCTAAGAAGGATGATTCCGCATGCATACCAAAAAAGGAATACTTTATATAAGACTTCATCCAATGTCATGTATATATGATACCTCCCTAAATGAATATATCTATACAAACATTGTACAATATATGTACAAATATTGAAAATGGTTTTTGTTTAAAGGGAAGGCTCACGAATCGTACACATATTTAGCGAAGTATCTACTCATTTTTTACGCAACATAAAATAAACCGGCCTGCTGTCGGTAGGATCTGTAGGATTCAATGCGAGATTGGTCGTCAATATACTAGGCACATGTTCCGTCACTTGTCATAAGATAAGGGTATATGGAATGGGGAGGTCTTTTTAGATGTATGATTATATAGCGAATGATCAGGAAGAGAATCGCCAGCAGGACTTGATACACAAGTTAGAACAGGCGATTAATGGGGAGTATAGCGCCATCTTGTGTTACGAGAAACTAGCTAGGATGGCTCCTAACGAAACAGAGCGGAAGCAAATCCTTGAGATCAGGGAAGATGAGATGAAACATTTTCAGGTGTTTTCACAAATCTACATCAATCTGACAGGATACCAGCCAACACCGAAAGTGACGGAAACATGCCCGGATTCATATAAAGCAGGCTTGGAGTTTGCCCTTGTGGATGAACAGAAAACCGTGGATTTTTATTTGGAAACAGCAGATGGTGCAGCAGACCGGTCGGTAAGAAAGGCATTTCGTCGTGCTGCCGCAGATGAGCAAAACCACGCCGTGTGGTTTTTGTATTATATGGTGAAAAATAAATAGAAAGAGCGCCGAAAGCGGTGCTCTTTCTATTTATGATAGGGAAGTCTTCTCGATTGGAGCAGGTGCCTTCGGTGAAAAGGTCAGTGAAACAATTCCACATAAAAGCAGTCCAACACCAAACCAGTTCAACAAGCTCAGGCTCTCGCCGACAAGAAAGACACCAAGAAGTGCCGCTACCAATGGTTCCGCCAATGACAGCGATACGGCAGTTGATGATGGGACGGATAGAAGACCTTTGTTAAAAAGCAAGTAAGCCAAAGCTGTCGCAAAAAGGCCAAGGTGAAGGCTGATGGCCAACCCATTAGTGGTTATGATCCAGCTACTATCAAAGATGAATAGCATAGGCGACAATAGCAAGGCGCTTAAAGTAAAGATGACCGCAGCCGTTGCTTCTGGAGGCTGTTTGCCCAGAATTTTCTTGCTTACGAGTGTATACACGCTAAAGGACGCCCCGGCACCAAGTGCAAGTAGGATGCCGATTGGGTCAATTGGTCCTTGCCCTTCATTGGCAAACAGAAGTAAGCATCCCGCAATCGATAAACCTGTCGCCAACCACCAAATCATGGAAGGTTGTTTTTTTTCAATCACCCATTCAAGGAAACCGGCAATGATCGGAGCGCTGCTCAGTGTAATGATGGTACCAATGGCGATTCCGGTGAGGCTGACACCCATGAAAAAAAGCGGTTGATAACAAGCCATGCCTAGCGTGGCCAAGAGTGTTTCCTTTACTGGCCAATTATGGACCGTTACTTTCCTTTGCAAGAAAGCGATAAGTACGAGAACAATTCCTCCGAAAGCGAGGCGGACCGCACCAATTGCAAAGGGATGGGCGCCATCCGGGGCGAATGATTGGGCGGTACCCGTCGTTCCCCACAGCATGGCACCCATGATGACGAACAGATACCCAGACTTATCCCTCATTTACTCTCTCCTATTGGTATAGATTCATTATTCTGATAATTTTACCATACTATTTGAGCGAAAATCGAAGAGAAAGGCCATTTGTTCGGGAGATAGGAACATAGTATACTAGTCTCACAGTAGTTCATAGAAGATATAGGAGGAAATAGTGATGTCATCAAGTACTAAAAATAACCAAATCGGTCCCGCTCGGTTTGCCGTTGCTATTCACTCTCTGGTTTGGCTGGCGCAAAGTGGGAAGCTGCTGACGAGTTCCGTGATTGCATCAAAGGTCCATTCACATGCTACGTTTTTACGGAGGGTGATGGCCCAGCTTGCGGTAGCTGGAATCGTCGAGACCAAGGAAGGGCGTGAAGGTGGATATAGTCTTCATGTACCCGCCGATATCCTGACCTTGGCAGATGTATATCTGGCAGTGCGACCGGAATGTCTTGATTTCCTGGATACGAGTGAATGCGGGGAAGTCGGGAAACAGCTTGATCGTGCTTTGGAAGAAATCATGAATGAGGCAGAACAGGAAACCCTGAAGCTCTTGAAAGGGTACACGCTAGAACAGTTCATGGACAAAATTGATTTTTCCGAAAGTGCGTACCTAGGCTAATATCCTTGCAGAAGGATATTCTGCCCTATATAATGTGCTTAAAGTAATTGCATTTAATTCAAGGAGGGTCTTAACATGAAGGTGGAAATTTGGTCGGATTATCAATGTCCGTTTTGTTATATTGGAAAGCGTCGTTTCGAGGATGCGTTGAATCAATTTGAAAATAAGGATCAGGTCGAGGTTGAATTCCGTAGTTTTGAGTTGAATCCGGAAGCGGAACGGGATATCAATATGAGCCAAAGTGAGATGTTGGCGAAGAAATACGGCATGTCGCAGGCTCAGGTGGAAGCCAACAGCCAAAATATGACCCAACAAGCTGCAGAGTTGGGGCTTGACTATCATTTAGACAAAGTCGTCTTGACGAATTCCTTTGATGCTCACCGCTTGATGCATTTTGCCGAATCAAAAGGAAAAGGGAAAGAAATGAATGAACGTCTGTTCAAAGCATACTTCACGGAAGGCAAGCATATCGGCGACCATGCCACATTGGCGGATTTGGCAGAAGAAGTCGGTCTTGATCAGTCTGAAGTGGAAAAGATGTTAGCGGGCACAGCCTTCACGGCGGAAGTAAGGGGCAACGAACAAGAAGGAAGTTTGCTTGGGATTACGGGAGTTCCATTCTATGTGATCAACCGAAAGTACGGCGTCTCAGGAGCTCAGCCTGCCGAAGCGTTTTTAGATACATTGAGGAAGGTATGGGCAGAGGAAAACCCGTTGCAAATGGTGAATGAAACAGGGGATGCTTGCACGGATGGTTCTTGTAGCGTACCGGAAAAGTAAACGCTACGAATGGAGACTTGGACATGTTCTGAGTCTCTTTTTTTATGTAAAGGATCCCGGGATACGGAAAGAAGCTTCTTTTTTATAGTTTCATAGACTGAAAATTTGTATAATAGGGATAAGACTATAGATGAAGCATACATATGGAGGGTCATGAATGAGTAAGCTTAACGGCAGGACAGTTGCTCTTTTGGGAGCAAGGAAAATGGAAGAACTCAGTAAAATCGTTGATAATCTAGGGGGCGTCCCGCTTGTCCGGTCAGCACAAGGCACGGTATATCTGGATGATTCCCATCTGGAGGAGGATGTTACCCGTTTAATAGAAGGAGAGTTCGATTGGATCATTCTTACGACGGGAGTGGGCACGGAACTCTTATATAATACCGCTGTAAAAATGGAAGCGGGGGACCGTTTTATAGAAGCTTTGCAAAAAATGAAGATCGCCGTTCGTGGGTATAAAACGAAAAACCTGCTTAAGAAGCTTGGCCTGGAGCCTGATGTCCGTGATGATGATGGCAGTACGGCAGGATTGGTTCGCAATCTTGATGGACATTTGCTCGGCGGTGTGAAAGTCGCCTTGCAACTGCATGGAGATCCGGCACCGCTTTTGATGAACTGGTTGGATGAACAAAAAGTCGAACATAAAGAGATATTGCCCTATGAACATATTGCCCCGGAAACAGAAACGATGCATCTATTAATTGGGGAAATCCTCGATGGGAAAATAGATGCCGTTGTGTTCACGAGTGCGCCCCAGCCTCGAAATTTGATGAGATTTGCCCGTGAACTAGGTGTGGAAAAACGCTTAATTGACCGCTTTGCAACGGATGTCGTGGCCCTGGCTGTCGGTAAAGTGACGGCGCAAGTCATCATCGAGGCAGGGATTGACCGGGTCATCTATCCAGAAGATCAACGGATGGGCAGTGCGATGGTCGAGCTGGTGAAGTTTTATACGAGTTAAATGAAATCTATCGTAAAGCGTTAGTCTTCTAATCTTTCATTCAGTAAGCCGCCGATCGATGACAGGGGGGAAGCCTTATATGGAATGGACTATTGGTGATGTATTGTGGCAATTATTTTTCCTGGGACTTCTTGTATTACTGGTTGTGATGATCGTGAAAATCATTCGTTTTTTTCAAAAACATACGAAAGGCGTTTCCAGCGTGGAAAAGAAGATGAAAGAACTTGAGGGACGCATCAATAAAGACAAAAAGTGAAGAGGACCCGGTTATATTACATACAATCTTTACTTCCTTTCTAAATGGGGTAGAGTACCTAAGTAACTTATTCTTGGGGGGAAGTATAAATGAAACGTAACGGTGAATTTGTGTTAAGCATTATTGGCGTAACGATCGCAACCATTTCCTTACTTGTGGGAATCATTACGGCTGTCTACACCAGCACGGTCGACCTAACGGAACTGGTTGAATACTCATTAGGTTCCGACGTGGAGATGGCGGCTTCCGAAATGGAGATGACACTCCAACTGTTCCAAGTACTATTGTGGGGAGGAATTGTATCGTTGGCGTTTGCTCTGCTAGGTGGACTGATTGCCATCATTCTCTTGAAAAAAGGCAGAGTGAAAGCGGCCGGAATTGTATTCATCATTATCGGCATTCTTACCCTATTCCATATATGGCCACTGATCTTCTTCATCGTGCCGGGAATTATGTGCCTAGTAAGGAAAGATGGAATCCAAAATGAAGAGATTGAATATAAGCAGTATTAAATATCATTCTCCATGTCTAGTTGTTTACATCAAATGAAGGAGCGCATTCGATTTACCCTATCGAATGCGCTTCTTGCTAGGTTACATAAAAGTCCCAAGCTGAACGGAGGAATCGAACCAATTGTTCCTTTGTCTGTTTATTATCTGTTGCCTCATTCTACCATCTGAAAGGATAATTCAACCGCTATAACGAATAATTCAATAATATGCCAAAGTTAGGGGAAAATGTGGGCATTTGTATGAAGTGATTATATTCTTACTGTGATATAATGACTAGACTAAAACACAAGAGAGAGGGACTTCGATTGGAAAAAAGCAAAGAGGTTTTTTCGTGGGTTAAAGCGATTGGGATTGCGGTCGTATTGGCTTTTCTGATTCGAACATATATATTTGCCCCTATAGTCGTGGATGGGGAATCTATGATGCCGACTTTACAAGATCATGAAAGAATTGTGCTCACTAAGTTTGGCACGAGTATTGGTAGCATTGACCGATTTGATATTGTCGTCTTCCATGCAACGGAAGATAAAGATTACATAAAACGGGTGATTGGCCTACCGGGTGATCATATCGAATATAAGGATGACACGCTTTATATTAATGGCAAGAAATATGATGAACCCTATTTAGATGAATATAAAGAAGAAATGGGCGGGGAGCCATTGACTGGTTCTTTCAAGCTTGAGGAAGTGTCAGGCAGCATGACCGTACCGGATGACCACCTGTTCGTGATGGGGGACAACCGCCAGAATAGTCTGGACAGCCGTGAAATCGGACCCGTTTCCATAGAGGAAATAGTCGGTAAGGCGAATTTGGTGTATTGGCCGATCAAGGAATTTAAAATCGTGAAATAAAAGGAACGGACTCGACAATGGAGTCCGTTCTTTCGTTATGTTTTAGAAATCCGCGTTTTGCCTGCACCATCTTGGATGATGCGTGTTTTGAAATCGACTTCTATCATGAGAGGATGGATTTCTGCATATTGCTCTGAAAAAATCCACCGTCGTCCTGGTTTGCCCAACAATAGAAATGCCCCTTCGCTACCCATGAAAGTAAGACCATCGGGATTCAAGGATTCATCATCCCGGATTGGGATATTCCTGTTGATCAGCTGTTGGCCAATCCCCTCGATATCCCAAGTCGTCAGATTGATTTCCCCGATGCTTAGCAAAGAGTTCATTGAGAAAGGCTCATTGTTCTCAGGTGCGATGGAATGCCTTGCGATGAACTCGACAACATTATGGCTAGGGTCGGTGAAATAAAGAGAATGGGCATGGATATTCTTGAAGTACACTTCATCAACCCCCTCTTCCCTATTTAAAGGAGCGCGGGCGGTGATCCATTTTTTCGCCTCCTTGAATTGATTGGAAGGGATGTTGAAGGCCAAATGATAGAATGGCTTGCTACCGCTTTTGGCTTCAGTGAAAATCAATTCACTTGCCCCTATCTTTATCGAAAAGCTATTAGGTGTCTCCCCGAGTAATTTGGCGCCAAGCCGGTTCAGATAAAAAGCTTTTGTTTTTGCTAGAGAATTTGAAGCGAGGTTTACTTTGTTGATCAGCATAACTTCACACCCCTTTTCCTTATTTCTTCCATTATAAAATAATTCGGCTAGATAAGCGCCAAAAGGAAATTTATCTGCAAATTTCGAAGTTTTTTTTAGAAAAACCACTCATTTGGGTTAAATTGGGTTATTCTATAAGATAGAAGTAATCACGTTAACCAGACCCGTACCGAAATTGGATTACTTCTTACATAGGGTGTCTGAGATGGAGTACGAAGAATGGACATGGTAAAAGAGTTAATTTCAAACTATGGTTATTTTGCGATATATGGACTTTTAGCATTAGGGATCATCGGGTTGCCTGTTCCCGATGAGTTCATGATGACGTTTGTCGGCTATTTGGCTTCTATTTCTGTTTTGAATGTACAAGGTGCATTCTTTGTCAGCTTTCTAGGTTCGGTTTCGGGGATGTTGGTCAGTTATTTCATCGGGAAAAAAATTGGCAAGCCTTTCCTAAGGAAACATGGAAGGTGGATTCGGATGACTCCGACACGGTTGGAGAGTCTTGAGAGATGGTTTAATAAATACGGACCGTGGACCCTTATCATCGCCTATTTCATTCCGGGAATCCGCCATTTTGCCAGTTATTTTTCTGGAATGAATGGAATGGGTAAACGCAAATATTGTATCTTTGCTGGTGTAGGGGCATTCAGTTGGTGCTTGGTGTTTACTGCTGTTGGCTATTTCATTGGTGTTTTGACTTAAAGGATAATGGGCCTTGCCTGGCAACAAAGACTGGTTCCTTTATATATGATGGAGATCCGTTCTGTTCGTGGAAGCGGGTCTATTTTTTATGAGTGGATTGTGATTGAATCATGTACCTGTTTTATGAGCGTCAAATTACGGGAATAAGAAAGAATGATCTCAACACTTGGCGATACATATAGAAATAGTGATAAAATGAGAAATATATGAAAAAGGGAGTTGTCATGATTTGAGTGAATTGAATTGGCGCGAAGAAGTAGAAAAAAGAAAAATGGACCTTTTGGTCGATACACAGAACCTATTGAAGATAAAGAGTGTATTGGATGAAAGCCAAGCAACAGAGGAGGCTCCATTCGGCAAAGGAGTCAAGGAAGCATTGGATTATATGCTCCAGTTAGCGGAAAAAGACGGATTTACCGTGAAAAATGTCGATAATGTTGCCGGGCATATTGAAATGGGCGAGGGTGAGGAGTTAATCGGGATTTTATGTCATGTCGATGTAGTTCCTGAAGGAGATGGCTGGAGCTCTGATCCATTTGGAGCCGAGATACGCAACGGGCGGATTTACGCGCGTGGGGCAATCGACGATAAAGGGCCGACGATGGCAGCTTATCATGCCATGAAACTTGTCCGGGAGCTTGGCAAGCCATTGAACAAGCGTGTTCGAATGATCATTGGTACGGATGAGGAATCAGATTGGCGTTGTGTCGATCGCTATTTCGAAGTGGAGGAAATGCCGACGATGGGCTTTGCCCCGGATGCAGATTTCCCTATCATCAGTGCGGAAAAAGGAATCTGGGATTATTCCATCATTCAGCCAGCGGATGCAGGACCCGGAACGAATTCAGAAGTGAATGTTTTGGAATTTTCTTCAGGCCGAAGAACGAATATGGTACCCGATTTCGCAACGGCCATTGTGGAAGCGGCCAACCCTGCTGAAATCGTTGCAGGCTACCAGAACTATTTACAAAGATATTCGCTGAAAGGACAGGCTGTGCCACAAAAAAATCAAGTCCTACTAGAACTGAATGGGGTTTCAGCCCATGCGATGGAACCGAAAAATGGAGTCAATGCGGGTCTGCATTTAGCTGTGTTCTTGGCGGACTTATCACTAGATCCCCATGCAAAATCCTATTTCACTTTCATCAAGGATTATCTATTTGAAGATTCCCGTGGCACTAAGTTGGGTGTCGCCTATACGGATGAACAAACAGGTGAATTGACGATCAATGCCGGCACATTCAATTATTCGAAACAAGGCGATAGCTCCATCGGATTCAGTATGCGTTACCCGGTCACATATGAATGGGAAAAGCAAAAAGAAGCGTTAGAACAAAAGCTTTCCACATATAATCTACGTGTGGAATCCAATTCGCTTTCGACACCTCACTATGTGAACAGTGATAGCTTCTTGATCAAGACGTTGCAAGAAGTGTATGAAGCGGAAACGGGTGAACAAGCGGAGCTCCTTTCCATCGGTGGCGGAACATATGCCCGCTCATTGAAGGAAGGCGTCGCATTCGGCCCTCTATTCCCAGGTAGTGAGGATATCGCGCACCAAAAGGATGAGTATATCGATATAGAAGATATGCTGAAGGCAACGGCCATTTATGCCCGTGCCATTCATGAACTAGCCAAATAAGAGGTTAAGAAGGAGTAAGACATGGGGAAGATCATTTATAACGGTGAATTGAAAGACCGGTCTGCCATCCAGATAGATGTCGAGGATCGAGGATACCAGTTCGGCGATGGTGTTTATGAAGTCATCCGTGTTTATAACGGAAAACTATTTGCAGCCGACATGCACCTAAACCGACTCATGGACAGCGCGAAACTGATTCAACTGAAGGTTCCTTTTACAGTGGCAGAGATCAAGGAAAGGACAAAAGAACTGATTACTGCAGAGAATCTGGAATATGGTATTGTCTACATGCAATTGACGAGAGGCACTTCGCCCCGTAATCACGCATTTCCAATAGGTGAAGTAGACCCTGTTTTTGTCGCTTATACCAAGGATATGCCATATACAGGAAGTAAGTCTGGGGTCAAAGCTGTCACGGTTGAGGATATCCGTTGGTTACGTTGCAACATCAAGAGCTTGAATTTGCTAGGTAATATAATGGCTAAGCAGGAAGCTGTTGAAGCAGGCTGTGACGAAGCGATCCAACATCGGGATGGAACGGTTACGGAGGGAAGTTCATCCAATGTGGCGATCATCGTGAAGGGTACGCTGAAGACGCACCCGGCAACGAATCTGATCCTGAATGGGATTACCCGCCAGATCCTACTTAAGCTGTGCAACGATAAGGGCATTTCTTATGTTGAAGAACCTTTCACCCTCTCGGACATGATGGATGCGGATGAAGTCCTGTATACAAGCACAGGCGTTGAAATCACGCCAATCACCGCAATCGATGGGCAATTGATTGGGGATGGAAAGGCCGGAAGCATCACACTCCAACTACAAAAGTTATTTACACAGGAAATCGAGCGACAATGTGGTAGTTTAACTGAATAGATTCCCAATCCCCCTGTCTGAATGGAGGCAGGGGGATTTCTATGTGAACATTTTTCGAAACGTAACATGCTCATGAACCCGTTCCCTATACGGTCCTTTTTTAGTAAGCATCCATTTTGACATTTTCAAACTACAGGCATATACTTTTTCATATCAAAAGTTTACCTTGCGCAACTTTTTAAGCCGCGTATAAAAAGGAGTTGGAGTGCATGTCTTCTTTACATGGAGATACGAGAGGCTTTAAAAAGCTGCTCCCCTTTTTAGGGCCAGCTTTTATAGCCGCCGTTGCTTACATTGATCCAGGGAATTATGCAACGAACATTGCCGCGGGTTCAAAATATGGCTATACGTTATTATGGGTTATTCTTGCGTCCAATTTAATGGCGGTCTTGATACAGTCCTTGTCTGCAAAATTAGGAATAGCAACAGGGAAAAACCTTCCTGAACTATGCCGTGAGACATTTTCCAAAAAGTCATCGTTCTTTTTATGGATTCAAGCCGAAATCGTCATAATGGCGACGGATTTAGCCGAGTTTATCGGAGCCGCACTCGGGATTTATTTACTGTTCGATCTTCCGCTTATCACTTCTGCGCTTATTGCGGCAATCGGGTCATTTGCCATTTTAGAGTTTCAGCGCAGGGGATACCGTACATTTGAAGCGTTGATCACAGGGATGATATTCGTGGTGGTGCTTGCTTTTGGCGCCCAAGTTTTTTATGCAAAACCGGATACCTCAGCACTCCTTATGGGGCTTCTTACACCCAAGTTCGAAGGAGTCGATAGCATTTTACTATCAGCTGGGATGCTTGGGGCGACTGTCATGCCACATGCGATATATCTACATTCTTCTCTGACGCAAAAGCGAATCGTTGGGAAGGACGAAATGGAAAGGAAACGGATTTTTCGTTTCGAGTTTATCGATATCGTCATTGCCATGCTCATAGCGGGTGCCATCAATGCTGCCATGCTAGTGGTTTCGGCTGCATTGTTTCATAAAAGTGGGGTGCTTGTAGAAGATTTGGATGTGGCCTATGACCAATTTGCCTTGATGCTAGGGCCATCTGTTGCCATGTTTTTTGGAATTGGCTTATTGTTTGCCGGTCTATCAAGCTCGTCCGTCGGTATGCTCACAGGGGATGTCGTCATGCAGGGGTTCATAAAAAAACATATCCCCATCTATTTGAGAAGGCTGATCACGACGATTCCTCCATTAGTGATCATTTTGATGGGAGTGAATCCGTCCAAAGCGCTCGTAATGAGTCAAGTCGTATTATCGTTTGGGATTGCATTTGCGCTCATTCCGCTCATACGGTTTACAAGTGATAAGAAAATCATGGGCAATCTAGTCAATCACAAAGTGACGTCGGGCTGTGCCTGGATCATCGCTGTCCTCATTATCGGACTGAACCTGTTTTTGCTATATGAGACGCTACTTGGGTAATACCATTAAAATCGGATAAAGCAAAGGGGAGGACCAGCTGATGGTCCTTCTCTTTTGCTTTCCTTTCCTAAGGAAGGTGTAAGAAGCGGGGGTAGCCTAATGTAAGAGCGATGGATATACGAATTGTTGTAGTCATAAGGTGGCATGAATAACGGGGGAAAGGGGAGACTGAGAAGGGCTCCGCGTTTGATGCTACTAGGGAAGTTTTTGCGTGGGAATTATGGTAAAATTATATAGAAAACGGGAAGGGATGTTAGTGTCCGATGAATACTCATTTTTTCTTTGCTTTAGTACTGCCAGATGATATTAAGCATCATTTACATAACCAGACAAATGAAGTGAAATCGGAGTTTCCATTTAAGAAATGGTTACATCCAGCCGATTATCATATTACGATGGCATTTCTGGGAAATGCCGAAGATACAATGAAAGAAGAAGCTTTGGAAAAAATAAAACGTGCACTCGCCAATGAACAGTCGTTTGAGCTCAAGGTAGAGGGGATCGATGTTTTTGGTAAAAAAGAGAGCCCGCGTATTTTGTGGGCAGGCGTCAAACAGGAAGAAAGGCTGACTTTCATCCAAAAGAAAATCTATGCATCATGCGTAGAGGCAGGTTTTGAATTGGATAAAAAACCGTTCAAACCGCATATTACTCTGGCCAGGAAATTCGAGGGTGAGACCCCTTTTTCCATCAATGAGGCCCGTCAGCTGGCAAATCCGGAAGCGAAAGCATTTCAAGCTTCCCAAATAGCCCTTTATCAGACACATCTTGGGGCATCCCCCTCATACGAACCAGTATATACAATAAACCTTCAATAATAGAGGAAGATGGGTGGTGGTCGAATGGCACAGCTCATAAAAATACAGGATTACATTTCCCGGTATGAGCAGGATATTTATCGATATCCGTCACAATTTGCAAAGTTAAAAAAACAACAGTGGGATAAACTGCAGGCCGCCTATCACGCAGGGGAGCTAGAACAGCTGTACAGTCAACCGGATGAAGAACAAACCCTGTTCAAAGGCACGACGACGGAGGAAGAGCCAAAGGGGCTCTTCCGTAAAGTAAAAGGATTGTTCCAAAGGTCGGACGGTCAAGAGAAAGAGGCCGAAGAAATTCATATACCGAATCCCGTGATCAATCATAATGTCTTTTCGTTAAGGGTACCTGCAAATCCAGCAAACTTGGATGAACTTAAGCAGAATTTCTTAAACCAGTTACTTCGTTTCCAGATGAAATGGGGCAGCTCGACGCTTCGTGAAAGGTCTTATGTGGACCAATCATTCTTTCTAGAAGAAAAACTCCGCTTTTTCCTGCAGCGTTTTCCTGATACATTTCTTGTTTTATATAAACCTATCTTTCTATTGAAAAATGCTCCGATCGAAGTCGATGTCATTTTGCTTACGCCGGTGGATGTGTGGTGCATCACCTTTCTGGAAGCGGAAGAGGATGCAGCCTTTATTGGATCGAGCGATCGGTTTTGGCTACGGCACCATCATAAATATCCGGACAAAAAAGTTCTCAATCCTTTCTTGGCCGTTAACCGGATGGGAAGTATTGTTTCCCAGTTATTTGAACTGTATGAAGTGAATCTACCGATAAAAAAAGTGGTCCTTTCGCGGAATGGCTATATGGATTACCCGGAGACTCCATACGACATCGATTTATTGGATAAGCGGACTTTTCCAGAATGGTTTGACAGGATGCGGTCGATATCTTCCCCGCTTAAGGCGCAACAGCTAAAAGGGGCACAGGCTCTCTTGGATTATTGCCAAACGACTTCAAGCCTACGTCCGGAATGGGATGCCGATCAACAACAGGAATCATAATCGTTGGAGGGGATGGTCTGCTACACGAAGTCATAAACGGAGCGGATTCATTCCCTTATGCAACCACTGGCCCCCCATTCCAGGTGGTTCGGAAAGGACTATGTAAGAGGTGTTCAGAAACGGCTAATCGAATGAATCGCTTTCTTATTTTTTTGTATGATGTCTGCAATCACCTATGGAGTGAACCGTTCCCCCCTTAAATAAATGGTTGAATTTTATAAAAACGGGTAAATTAATTTATCTATTCATTTTATCGAAAAATTATTTTTACATACCTTCAAGGGCCTAAGGACTGATGGGGAAAGAGCTCCCTTGAGCTACGAGCTACGTACAGTCGATGATATCTCCATCTTTATAAAGCATCGACCGTACTTCCTGACTGCATGATGGAAAGGTGTAAATGAAGAACGTGGACTCTATTTCCGGTAAAGTGAGAGCCGTTTAGAATTTTCGATCCGCCAAAGGTCAGGCAGATGGAGAAAATGTCGGGATGAATGAGGTAGAAGTAGGGGTCCTGAAGGAGAAATTTCGGGTCATGTTCAAGGGTAGTCAATGCTTATCCGTTTCGAAATGATTCCTTTGTACTTGTTTTATGGGTATAATCGTTTTATAGTACTTGACGAAGAAACCATATTTCAACTAAAATTTAATTTATGGCTATTGTTAGATTGCTCAATAGCTATTTTTTATTTTCTTATCATAATGATGTTTTATTGCGGGATTAGTTCCGATGCACGTATACATGCAGCTACGCCAACAGGCGGGTTCTTTAATAAACATTAGGTAGTGGTATTACATACACTAGGTGAACGTACTTACATTTGTATGATTAAGCGAGGAAATCGAAGGTGAGCCAGTTGGAACATTTAATAGGTCAGGAGTGGGATATATCCCCTGCTGGAGGAGCTACGGGAGAAGCGTTCATTGCCGAGAAAGATGGGCAAAAGCTGTTCCTGAAACGAAATTCATCGCCATTTTTAGCTGTTCTTTCGGCCGAGGGCATTGTTCCAAAATTAGTGTGGACAAAACGCCTCGCAAATGGGGATGTGATTACGGCCCAGCATTGGATGGAAGGTAGGGAGCTAACTCAAGCAGAAATGGCCAAAGAGAGGGTTGCCAAACTGCTTCAGAAAATACATCAATCCGACCCTTTATTAAGCATGCTTAAAAGGCTTGGTAAAAGTCCTTTACGGCCTGAAAGTATACTTACAGACATAGAAAACGGTTTATCTTTAGAGGTAAATAACCTAATGATCATCAAGCAGGCCATTCAATTTCTAGAGAATAACCTACTGTTGATTGAATGCGATGAGAATGTCGTGTGCCATTGCGACGTGAACCATAATAATTGGCTTATGACCGAAACCGACGGATTGTTTTTAATTGATTGGGATGCTCCGGTCATTGGTGATCCTGCCATCGATCTCGGCATGCTATTGTATTCTTATGTGCCACGCGGCGAATGGGAACAATGGTTAGCCCGTTACGGTAAAAAGCTGGATGCGGGATTGGAAATGAGGATGAAATGGCACACAGTTTCCCAACTCGTGCTTTCCATCCAGTGGCATCATAGTAGAGAGCGGTACGAGGAAAGAAATGATTTACTGATGAAACTAGAATCTTTATTAATGGACGGTTAATTAAATTGATCGATGTCATCGATCCATTGGGACAAATCGTCCTGATGGGAATTGATATGTGCCTCTGAATCCGAGGCTCCGATGCCTGTCTGGCTATATTCGTAAATTTCTTTTAGTATCGTTTTTACATTTTGATCGATATCGGCATTGACCATCAATGATTTGACAAGCCTTTCAACTTGTTCATATTCGGCGACGGAACCGCAGCAGTCCGTGTTTTGGTTGTATAAAATGTCTTTTAACAGATGTAATTGGTTTTCATGGGAAAGCGGCATATTATCGCTCCTTTCTAATTATGAAATCAACTGGATCCCTAAAGATTTTTTTGCTGTTCTCTTGATTATGGTGTGTGTTGCAAAAAGTTTTATACATGATAATCGCAGAGACTGCCGCCTGGATGGCCGGCAGTTTTTTTGTTTAATGAGGGAATGAAGCAGTCCGATTACGAGAAAATGAACTTGCAGGAATCCATAATCTCGTGTTATGGTTTGAACGATTATATTATAAATAGGGGTGTCATCATGCGTTTAAGAAATAAACCTTGGGCTGAAGACCGTTTGAATGAATATCCGCAATATGTGATTCAGCAGCCAGTGAGCCATAAAGGTAAATGGCATGAAGTATTCGGTAACGATAATCCGTTATATATTGAAGTAGGTACGGGAAAAGGCCGTTTTATTACAGAAATGGCAAAAGCCCATCCTGATGTGAATTTCATTGGAATTGAAGTATATAGAAGTGTAATCGTTGCGGCACTGGATTTGCTGATTGAAGCGGATGTGCCAAACTTAAAGCTGTTGAACGTGGATGCAGCCAATTTAGCAGATTACTTTGCAAAAGGTGACGTGGACCGAGTTTATTTGAATTTTTCCGATCCATGGCCGAAATCGCGTCACGCGAAGCGCCGGTTAACGTATAAGACCTTCCTTGAAACGTATGAAAGCATTCTTCCGGATCAAGGGGAAATCCACTTTAAAACGGATAACCAAGGTCTGTTCGAGTCATCCTTGAAGAGCATTTCCGAGTATGGCATGCTGTTGAAATATGTGAGTCTTGATTTGCATAACAGTGATTTCGAAGGCAATATCATGACGGAATACGAAGAGAAGTTCTCAAGTAAAGGCAATGTGATCTACCGTTTAGAAGCAAAATACCGGTAACATGCAAAAAAACCAGGCGATGGGCGTCTGGTTTTTTTGTTTGGAGTAGCTTTATTGGAAAGTAGTGATCACTCCGTATCTTTTCAACTTTTGATAGATGTTCGACCGGCTGATGCCAAGTAATTGTGCAGCTTCTGTCTTATTTCCTTTTGTTTGCGCGAGAGCTTCAAGTAAAATTTCTTTTTCGGTATCTTCCATTTGTTTCTTTGGGAAAAGGGTCTTGGTTGGATAAGATGGGTTTAGTGTGTTTTGGTTTGGCTGCGGGGTAGTGGTTTCTAATTGGATATGGTAGTCGGTTATCCAGTTTTCTGAACAAAAGTGATAGGCACGTTCTAACACATTTTCAAGCTGGCGCACATTGCCTGGCCAATTATATTTTTGTAGCTTCTGAAAGGCATCCGTCGTTACACCGATGACGCCTTTAGGATTATAGCGCTGAAATTTTTGCATGAAATGCTCACATAAAATCGGTATGTCTTCCAGTCTTTTTCGGAGTGGAGGAATTTCGAGTTGAATGACATTGAGCCGGTAATAGAGGTCTTCCCGAAATTTCCCTTCTTTAATGAGCTGGAGGAGGTTCCGGTTGGTCGATGCGAGAATCCGAACATCGGATTTGCGTGTTTTAGTGCCGCCGACGCGCTCATACTCTTTTTCCTGTAATACGCGTAGAAGTTTTACCTGAAGGGATAGCGGCATTTCACCAATCTCGTCAAGCAAGAGAGTGCCACCTTCCGCAAGCTCGAATTTCCCGGGTTTCCCGCCTTTTAACGCTCCTGAAAAAGCTCCTTCATCATATCCGAAAAACTCAGACTCAAGCAGAGCTTCCGGGATTGCCGCACAATTAATTTTAATGAAACTGCCTTTCCGTCCTGATGCTAGGTTGATGCCATTGGCGAGCAATTCCTTTCCGGTTCCGCTTTCACCGACTATCAGGATGCTGGAAAATCCCTGGGCCGCAGTAAAAGCCTCCTGCTTCAAGCGCTGGAGGAGGGGACTGATGGTTACTAGTTGGGAAAATGTCGTGTTAAGTTGGGATACTCTGCTCAACTCCTGGCGGTAATGGTTGAGTTCATGTTCTAGCTTGTCCATATGCGCGAATAATTCCTTCCACGCATCAAGTTGTTTATAGATGATTTTAATGATGGTCCCGATGCTGCGCCCTTCTTTCTTCATTGTTTTCTTTGTCAATATCGCTTTATTCCTCTTAACATTTACATACATTCCTTGTGTTTCCTCACCCAGGCTTGCCATGGACCTGTAAATTTCCGGGGCAACTTTTCTCAATGGTTGGCCAATCACTTCAGCCAATGAGTCCACCTCGATCATATTCAAAAATCCTTGATTCGCTTTAGTAATCATTCCTGCAGAATCTGTGAGCAGGACAGCATCATAGGCAAGTTCCAATGCATTGTCGAGAGTTTGCTCGATTTTCTTCGTGGACTCCAATTCACTGGCAATCTTTTCATATTTGGTCACATCCTCTAGTACAATCATGGCGCCAATAATTTGATTCCATTCCTTAAGTGGCAAAACAGAATACATGAGAGTCGTATGATTGATATCGATTTTCATCGTCTCAAAGGCGGTTCCGGTTTTTAAGGCTTCCTTAACAGTGGGCAATATGGAAGGTATGACAGAAGAAATAGGCTTATCAAGAATCTGATCATTCTTTTGGTTTCCTAGGAGGTTTTGGGCAGCTTCATTTAATGAGTCGATTCTTTCGTCCATATTAACCGAAATGACACCCGAACTTAAATGATTCATTAATACCCTGAGCCGTTTGGCAAGGTGCTCCGACTCGGTAATCAGGCCCGTGACGATACTGGCCCTGGATAAGATGCCAGTGACCTCTTTCTTGCTATTCATGATGACGGAATGGGCAATATTTGAATGCAACAGTACTTCCTTCGCTTTGAAAACGCTATCATCTTCCAGGAAGCTGACAACGGGATTGATGATTGCCCGCTCAATTGAATCCTCTAATTGGGCATGCTGCAAGATTAAGCGTGTTATCGAATTCCTGGTTACGATTCCGGTGAATTCCCCATCCTTGAACACGCACGCAATATCTTGCCGTTGTTCTAGAAATAGTTCCAAAACTTTCTGGATGGTGGTCTCGGGAGTCAATCTTATGAAGTGGTGGGTCATGATATTGGTGACCTGCATAACATCCCTCTTCCTTTTAAAAGTTTCTCATACCTATGATTATACAAAATATTCCAATAAATACAATGTAATTAAATGTCCACTTTTAAAGACAGATGGTTTGAAAAAAACACAAATGTTCACTGAAGGAACGACATTCATGACGAGTAATCGGGAGGAGGAGGTTTGCCCCATTGATAAAAAAATGGTGGTGTAAGCAGATTCAGTCAAAAGTTCCATTTTAAAAAAGAAAAAAACGTAAAGTTGGCATGAGGCTTGCATTAATACTAAGTATCAAAATGGTGAGGTGAAAATTATTGAGCAATTATCAGACGATAACCTATGAAGAAACCGAGCAGGTAGCGTTAATCCGTTTAAACATGCCGGAAATGAGAAATCCCTTGTCGATGGAAATGTGTAAGGAACTGGTCCAGGCCATTCGCTTTGCGGATGACAAAGAGGATATCCGTTCCATTTTATTGACGGGTACCGGTAAAGCTTTTTCAGCTGGAGCGGATATTAGAGGATTTCAGGGGAATTTGACTAAGTCTGCACCCCAACTATATGAAGAGGGAATTGAAAGTACAGGGCTTTTTAAACTAGGTTCCACCGTCAAAACGCCCATTATCGCCGCAGTGAATGGAGCGGCCTTTGGAGGGGGAGCCGGGTTGGTTGCGATGAGCCATCTCGCAGTAGCCTCTGATAAAGCGAAAATCGGATTGACCGAACTGAAGCTGGGCATTGTTCCCTTTGTGATCATGCCGCTTGTAAGGCGCGCCGTTGGCAATCGTAAGCTGCTTGAAATGATGCTTACGGCAAATACCTATACGGCATTGGAGGCAAAGGATTTACAGCTGGTCCACAAAGTCGTCCCGCATGATCAATTGGAGGAAGAGGCGTGGAAGCTGGCAAAACAGGTGGCATCCTATAGTCCGCTTGCCGTACGGCTTAGTCTGGAGGCCTTCTATTTGACGGAACAGGTGGATTTGCCAAAATCAATGGATTTATTGTCGATGATGCGGATCGTGTCTTTTCAGAGTGAGGATTTGAAAGAAGGAGCCATGGCCTTTATAGAAAAACGGTCACCGGTTTGGACAGGAAGATAAAACGAAAAGGAGATGGATGAAGATGAAAGTAACGGCGCCGATGAGTGGGTCTGTTTGGAAGATCACAAGTGAGTCAGGGAAACAGGTGGAAGCGGGTGAAACGATCGTCATTTTGGAATCCATGAAAATGGAAATCCCGATCACTGCGGAAACGGGGGGAACCGTAAAGACCATTTCCGTTCAAGAAGGGGATTTCATCCAGGAACATGATGTTGTGGCTATTATCGAATGAAGGTTGAAAGGGGTGGAGCTAAAATGAAATCGGTTCGAGTCGGAGCGGCACAAGGCTTTTACGGAGATACGTTTAATGGGGCGCTCATGAATGTTCAATATGGGGATATAGATTACCTATCATTTGATTGTTTAGCTGAACTGACGATGGCCATTTTGGCAAAGGATAAACAAAAGCGGGAAGACACGGGCTATACGAAAGATATTGGCATCGCTATGAATATGCTGTTGCCTCTTGCAAAGGAGAAAGGGATCAAGATCTTGACGAATGCGGGTGGTATTAATCCGTTTGGTGCACAAGAAGAAGTGCTGAGTATCGCTAGGGAGCTTGGCCTGAACGATTTAAAGGTCGCAGTCATTACGGGTGATAATATTTTGCCACATATCGATGAACTAATTGAGCTTGGAATGGACTTGGAGGATTTGGAAACAGGCCTGCCATTCACGAAAGAAGTTCAGCAAAAATTACTGTTTGCGAATGCATATATCGGCTCACAGCCACTTGTGGAGGCCTTAAGGCAAGGGGCGGATGTGGTCATTTCCGGAAGGTCAACGGATACCGCGCAGTTCCTCGCCCCTTTGATTTATGAATTCGGTTGGGAAAAGGATGATTGGAACAGGCTTGCAAGCGGCATTTTCATGGGTCATTTGTTAGAGTGTTCAGCACAATCGACTGGCGGTAATTTTAGTGGCAGGTGGCAGGACATCGAAAACTTTGAAAATATCGGTTACCCGATAGCCGAGATGTATGAAAACGGTGAATTCATCGTCACCAAGCCAAAGGATAGCGGTGGTCTCGTTTCCGTGGATACGGTCAAAGAGCAAATGCTGTATGAAATCCACGATCCATCCGCTTACATCACGCCAGACGTCGTGGTGGATATCACAGGCGTCACGCTAGAACAGGTCGGCAAGGATGAAGTGAAGGTGAAGGGAGTGAAGGGGAAGGAAAGCCCGAAAACGTTAAAAGCTGTAATGGGATTTGAAAACGGTTACATGGGTCAGGCACTCATTGGCTATTCGTGGCCCGATGCATTCGAAAAAGCGAAAAGTGCAGACCGAATCATCCGTAACCAGCTAGAGCAGAGAGGACTTCCTTTCGACGAAATTCGCACTGATTTCGTCGGTTACAATTCGCTTCATGGCCCACTTGCTAAGTTACCGCAGGAGGATATTAATGAATTGTATGTGCGGATTGTTGTCAAAGCCCAGGATAAACGGGTGGCAGACGGTTTCCGCAGGTTGATTCCCCCGCTTGCCTTGAATGGTCCGCCGACATTGTCGGCAGTAGGCAATATTCCAACCAGACAGTTGCTTGGCATGTGGTCGACGCTGATTGATCGGGAATGGGTGGAAGCAAATATTTCGGTATCGATCAAGGAGGTTGAAGCGTATGCCAAAAGTGACTCTTAATCTCATCGCACATGCCCGCTCAGGAGATAAAGGCAATACAGTCAATATCGGTGTCTTTGCCAATAGTGAGGAACTGTATCCGTATCTTAAAGTACAAATGACGTCCCAGGCGGTGAAGGAGTTCTTTACAGAGCTTGTGAAAGGGGAAGTCATCCGTTATGAGATGCCAAATATCTCCGCCTTGAATTTCGTTTGCCATGAAGCATTGGGCGGCGGCGGATCGTCATCGCTTAGAATCGACAACTTGGGGAAATGTTTCGGTTCCAATATCTTGCGTTTCCCGATTGAAGTCCCGGAAGAATTGGCTAGCAAACTATTAAAGGTTGGGGTGTGAAGAAATGAGCTATGAACCATATTTTACTGACGAACATCACGAACTAAGGAAGACGGTTCGAAAGTTTGTTGAAAAAGAAATTACACCATACGTAGCAGAGTGGGAAAAGGACGGAATTTTTCCTCGTGACCTATTTAAAAGAATGGGGGATTTAGGGTACCTCGGTCTTCGTTATCCGGAAGAGGTCGGTGGTCAAGGTTGGGATTACTTTGCTGGCGTGGTTTTTGCCGAAGAAATGGCCCGCAGCGGCGTGGGTGGCTTTCCGATGGCGATTGCGGTCCAAACTGATATGGCGACACCGCCGGTATTGGAATTCGGCACCGATGAACAGAAGGAAACCTATTTAAAACCCGCCATCCGAGGTGAAAAAATTGCGGCTATCGGGATTTCCGAGCCAAATCATGGTTCGGATGTCGCCTCGATTGAAACGCGGGCGCGCCGTGATGGGGACACATGGATCATCAACGGTGCAAAAACCTTCATTACGAATGGTACGCGCGCTGATTTCATCACGCTTGTCGTAAGGACGTCAGATGCACCTGGACATAAAGGGATTTCGATGATTCTAGTGGATTTGGACCTTCCCGGTGTAACCGTAGCAAAGAAGCTGGATAAACTAGGGATGCGTTCTTCGGATACAGCAGAGCTTGTATTTGAAGACGTACGTGTACCATATACGAACCTTCTGGGCGTCGAGGGGAAAGGTTTCATGCAGATTATGTGGGAACTACAGGGCGAACGGCTGATTGGAGCTGCGGGATCAGTAGGGATGGCCGATTATGCATATGAGCTGGCACGTGATTATGCAAGAACAAGAAAGCAATTTTATCAGGAAATCGCCAATTTCCAAGTGATCAGCCATTTATTGACAGAAATGAAGACGGAGATTGAGGTCGTGAAGGAGATGACCTATGCAACGGCATACCGCTTCGGTCGTGGCGAGATTCCGGCAAAGGAAATCTCCATGGCTAAATTGGCAGCGGCGAAAATGGCTCATTGGGTCGCCGATCGTGCCCTTCAGATTTTTGGGGGCAATGGCTATATGATGGAATATCCCATTCAACGGATCTGGAGAGACACCAGATTATATAGGATTGGCGGCGGAACCGATGAAATCATGAAAGAAATCATCGCAAAAACAATGGGCTTGGAAGAATACAAGGAGGTGGTCAGACGATGAGCCATTGGATTTTTACAGAAGAGCATAAAATCTTTCGGAAATCGGTACGCAAGTTCATTGAAAAGGAGGTCACCCCTTACGTTGAACAATATGAAGAAGCAGGGGAAACGCCTCGCGTCTTATTTGAACGAATGGCTGAACTCGGGTTTTTAGGGATTAAATATCCTGAAGAATATGGTGGACTCGGTTTGGATTTAGTGACAGAGATGGTGTTTTTGGAGGAACTTTCTAAATGTGGTGCGGGAGGGACCGGTGCGGCCATTGGTGCGCATATCGGGATTGCGACTACACCGATATGGCGTTTTGGGTCCCATGAACAAAAAGAAAAATATTTGGTCCCGGCAATCAAGGGAGAGAAGATTGCCGCACTCGGCATTACGGAGCCCGGTGCGGGAAGTGATGTATCATCCATTGCCACTAAAGCTGTGAGAGAAGGGGACCATTACATCTTGAATGGATCCAAAACCTTCATCACAAATGGAGTGAATGCGGATTTCATCATTGTCGCTGCGAAAACGGCTGACAGCCTGCCACATATGAGTCTGTCTTTATTCATTGTCGAGACGGCCTGGGAAGGTTTTTCCGTTGGCAAGAAGCTCGATAAACTAGGCTGGCGCAGTTCCGATACGGGTGAGCTGTATTTTGAAAATATGAAAATACCGGTCGAAAACATGATTGGTGAGGAAAATGAAGGGTTTAAGAAAATCATGGTCAATTTCCAGTGGGAGCGGTTGACGATGGCGTTCACGAGCGTGGCGCTTGCGGAGAAGGTGTTGGAAGAAACGGTTCAATATGCAAGGGATCGCAAGCAATTCGGAGATTCAATCCTGCAGTTTCAAGTACTGCGCCATAAGCTCGTCGATATGGCTGTCGATATTGAAAAGGCAAAGAACATTACGTACCGGGCCGTTGAACAGTACAGCAAGGGGGTCAACGTAACGACCGAAGCTACGATGGCGAAGGCGTATGCTGCTGAAATGGTGAATCGGGTCTGTGATGAGGCCCTTCAAATTCACGGTGGAAACGGATATATGATGGAATACCCGATACAGAGGTACTGGCGGGATGCCCGGCTTCAGCCAATTGGTGGGGGGACAACACAAATCATGCGCGAGATTTTATCGAAACGCTTGAAAATTACAGATGGGTTTTAACATAAGTCTCTATTAATATGCCCTTGGTATTTTTAAAAGTGAGGTGGCTGGATATGAGTGCTAATGTAGGTTATTGGTTAACCCATCATAGTGAAAATATACCGAATAAAACAGCAATCGTTTATGGAAACCTGCGATTGACCTATATGCAGTTGAACAATCGGGTCAACCGTTTGTCACATGCCCTTTTGGATCAGGGTGTGAGGAAAGGCGACAGGGTCAATGTCCTGCTGTTAAACACAAATGAATTTTTGGAAACACTTTTCGCCTGTGCAAAAATCGGAGCGATATTCGTACCAATCAATATCCGCCTCAGTGCACCGGAAGTAGATTATATCGTTAAGGATTCGAGCAGTTCAGTCTTCATTTACGATGTGCGTCTCCAGTTCATCATAGAAGAGCTAAAGGAAAAGAACGAAACACACCTCCAATTCATTGAAGTGAATCCAGGAGGTGATCGTGAATCCTCTCCCTATGAAAAATTGATTGGTGAGTATCCATCCTCGGAGACTGGTTTTGAGCTGAATGCGGATGATTACTTGATGCTTATGTATACATCCGGAACGACAGGCAAGCCCAAAGGAGCGATTTTGACACATGGCAATACACTAGCGAACATCATGAATGGGCTTTACCTCTTGCCGGTGACAGCCGAGGACATTACATTGACGGTTGCCCCGTTGTTCCATATTGGTGGGCTCGGAATTTCCACAACACAAATGATGTATTTGGGCGGTACTGTCGTGCTGCTTGACTTGTTCACCCCTCAATCGACGCTAGAATGGATTGAAAAGGAGAAGGTTTCGACCGTGTTCATGGTCCCATCGATGTGGCAGTTGGTCATGCATGATTCAAGAATCGAGGATTATGATTTAAGCTCTCTCCGTTTGGCATGTTCTGGAGGGGCGCCATGCCCACTTCCGGTCATCGAATATTTCAAGGGTAAAGGCATTCCATTCATGGAAGGGTTCGGGATGACCGAGACGGCGCCTATCGTCAGTATATTGAAAGAGGAAGATACGATACGTAAAATCGGGTCGGTCGGAAAACCACCCATCCATGTCGGTGTCAAGATTGTTGATCCGACAGACAGGGAAGTGCCTATTGGCCAAGTGGGTGAACTAGCCATCAAGGGTCCAAACATAACGGTCGGTTATTGGAATAAACCGGAAGCAACCAAGGAAGCACTTCGATCCGGCTGGTTTTATACTGGCGACCTCGCAAAAATCGATGATGAAGGCTACATCTATATTGTCGATCGGAAAAAAGACATGATAATTAGCGGCGGGGAAAACATTTATCCGATCGAAGTTGAACAAGTGCTTGTCAGGATGCCAAATGTGAAGGAAGTTGCCGTCATTGGCATCCCTAATGAAAAATGGGGCGAAGTGATCAAGGCCTATATCGTCTTAAACAGCCCACGTCAGACAATTAAGTTAGACGATATCCGAGAGTATTGTGATGGCAGATTAGCACGATTCAAGATGCCAAAGGAAATAGAGCTATTGGATGAACTGCCGAGAAATGCGACAGGGAAAGTATTGAAACGTGCTCTATCTAAACCATACGAAACGGAAAAGAGGGTGTAAGGATGTTTAATAAATATTTTGATGAGTATGAAGTCGGAGAGGTCTGGACTTCGAAAGGCCGTACAATCACAGAAACGGATATCGTGAATTTTGCCGGGTTAAGCGGGGATTTTTACTCGCTTCACACAGATAAGGAGTATGCCGAAAAGTATTCGCCATTTGGACAGAGAATTGCCCATGGGATGCTGGTATGCTCGATTGCATCTGGCCTTTCTGCATTCGAACCTGGAAGGGTCGTCGCCTTTTACGGGATCGATAAATTACGTTTTACGAATCCGACCTTTATCGGGGACACGATCTCTGTAGAGATTTCCATTTTGGAATTAAAAGATCGGGACGATGGAATGGGCGTCATTACGGCGAAACAAAAGGTGAAAAAACAAAATGGAGATGTGGTGGGCGTTTCGACGATGAAAATCCTGATGGCGAAGAAACAGGAGGTTCTATCGTGATGAAAGAGATCGTTTCATATGAAAAAGACAGGGGCATAGCGGTAGTTTATATTGATAACCCGCCGGTCAATGTGATTGGCGAAAATGTTGTCATTGGCTTAAACCAGGTATTCGATCGTTTAGCTGAAGATGACGAAGTTCGGGCCATTGTATTGTCAGGCAAAGGAGACAAGGCCTTTGTTGCCGGAGGGAACATAAAGGAATTCCCTAAATTGGTCGGCCAGGGTGTGGCATTCAATGAAGCCCGTGCCCGTGATATGCAAGAGCCATTTAATAAAATCGATAACATTGCAAAACCGGTCATAGCGGCCATTGATGGATTGGCCCTAGGAGGGGGATGCGAGTTGGCCCTCTGCTGTGATATCCGAATTGCAGAAGAACATTCCATAATTGGTCTCCCTGAAGTGAAGTTGGGTCTATTTCCGGGGGCTGGCGGGACACAGCGTCTACCAAGGCTGATCGGAGAAGGAAGGGCAAAAGAGCTAATTTTAACGGGAAGAGCCGTTACGGCGGAGGAAGCAGAACGAATCGGATTGGTGAATAAAGTGGTCCCGACCGGAAAGGGCTTGGCAGCGGCGATAGAGTTAGCTGAGGAAATAGCGGGCTATTCCTTCCAAGCGGTTTCAAGAATCAAGAAAACGATCGATGAAGGAATGAAAACGACGTTGGAAGAAGGTTTGCTGATTGAGGCAAAATACTTTGGCGAAGTGTTCCAGACAGAAGATGTTAAGACAGGTGTACAGGCCTTTATCGAGAAAAAACAGCCGGTGTTTATCCATAAATAAAATAGAGGGAAATTAGTTTAGTCAGAACGATAAATCTATTGAAAAGGGTGAGGACCGAGATGGATCAAGATCAAAAGGTTATTGAAAAGGGCAGTGAGAATTCAGAAAGATTGCAGAAGATTACGAGTGAGCTCGAGCGAATTCATAAAGGGGGATCCCCGAAGAATCATGAGAAAATCAAGACGCTTGGGAAAATGTTCGTCCGTGACCGCTTGAAGTTATATTTTGACAACGGAGAACCCACGTATGAAACGGGGACATTTGCCAACGCGACGAAAAAGGACCTGCCAGCTGATGGAGTCGTCACGGGAGCCGGTAAAATCAATGATAGACTCGTATATTTCACAGCAAGTGACTATACCGTCAAAGCGGGTTCTATTGGCCGCTATCATGGGGAAAAAATCCTGCGTATGCAAGAGGCCGCCATCAAAAGTAAACGCCCGATCGTCTATATGATCGATTCCTCAGGAGGCCGGATTGATGAAGGCGGTGGCTATCATTCCGATAAATATTCAGGCGGGAAGATTTTCTATAATCACAGCATCATGTCAGGAAGGATTCCGCAAATTGGAGTGATGTATGGGCCTTGCTTCGCTGGTACAGCATATATGCCGGTCTTCTGTGATTTCGTCGTCATGCTTGAAGGAAAAGCCGGCATGGCGATTGCTTCACCACGGATGGTACAGATGGCGACAGGTCAAAAAGTCGACATCGAACAACTAGGCGGGGCAAAAATGCATGCAGAAAAAAGTGGAAGCGTCGATTTTGTTGTCCAAACGGAAGAAGAGGCTGCCGAAGTCGTCAAAAAACTATTAAGCTACCTCCCGGATAGTTTCGAAGGCAAGCCACCTAGTGCACCTCCCGTCCCGCCGACTCGTGATCCACTGAATATTGATAATATCATTCCGAAAGAGCCGAACCAGCCCTATGATGTCCACGAACTAATCGAGAGCATTGTTGATGGTGAGAGCTTCCTTGAAGTGAAAAAAAGTTATGCGAAAGAGCTTGTAACAGGTTTTGCACGAATCGATGGACGCGTTGTCGGCATCATTGCCAATCAACCGACGGTCAAAGGAGGCGCCATCTTTCCTGATTCCTCCGATAAAGGGGCAAACTTCGTGTGGCTCTGCGATGCCTATGGGATTCCCTTGCTTTACTTGTGTGATACTCCTGGTTTCATGGTCGGTACACAGGTCGAGGAACAGGGCATTTTACGAAAAGGGAGGAATTTCATATACGCCACATCCGTGGCCAATGTTCCAAAGCTGTGCGTAATCGTACGTAAAGCCTATGGGGCGGGGATTTATGCAATGGCAGGTCCTGCATACGAACCGGATACGACCATTGCGCTTCCTTCGGCTGAGGTAGCAATCATGGGACCTGAAGCAGCCATTAACGCCGTTTATTATAATCAGTTGAGTCAAATTCCTGATCCAAAGCAAAAGGCTGAATTTGTCAAGGCACTGCGTGATCAATATCGTGAAAGCTATGATATTTATAAACTAGCAGGCGACATGCTTGTCGATGACTTGATTATCCCGGGGGACTTGCGAAAAGAACTCATTTCCCGTTATGAGGTGTTCGAGAATAAAGAGTTCCCGCTTCCAAATAAGAAGCATGGTACGATGTTGAGCTAACCCTATACAGACGAGGCAGAAGTAGAATGTCTCGTCTGTATCACTTTAAAACTAAGGAGGGAAAAGCATGAGTGAGATTACCGCGATGAACCGGCTGGCTGTTGGGGATATATTACGCAGGACAACAGGAAGGTTTCCAAACAAGGTGGCGGTCATAGAAGGGGATAAACAATGGAGTTATCGGGAGCTGAACGATGAGGTGAACCGCTTTGCCAACTATTTGCTTGATTCCGGCCTGGAAAAGGGAGATGCGGTCGCGACAATCTGCGGGAATTCCGTCTCATTCATTATCGTCTTTTTCGGCATCGCTAAGGCGGGTCTAGTGTGGGTGCCGCTTAATCCAGGCGTATCCTTTCATGAAAAGAGTTATATTCTTTCAGAGGTAGATTCGAAGTTAGTCATTGTCGATGAAATTTTTCTACAAGGAAAAAAGGAAGAATTGAAAAGTCTTTGTCCGGAACTGTTGATCATTGGGAAAAATGTCTCTCCAGTTGAACGCCTGGAGGAAGCGTATCGGCTCTCCAGTAAGCAAGAACCAGAGGTCCATATTGAGGATCGGGACTTGGCCCAAATTATGTTCACGAGCGGGACGACGGGCATGCCTAAAGGGGTGATGATTTCCCATCTATCGATTTATATCGCCAGCTTGTCCAATATTATTGGTTCCAGTATGAAGCGGGACGATATAGCCAGTGTCATCATGCCTCTCTTCCATTGTGCCCAGCATACCTTGGCCGTTTCCTTTTTCAATGTAGGTGCCACGCTGGTCATTTTGCCGGGATTTGAACCGGAATCCTTCATGAGAACGGTAGAGAAGGAAAAGGTAACTTGGATGTTCGGTCTTCCCATGATCTATAAAGCGATTCTCTATCATCCGAATTTTAAACATTATGATTTAACCTCCTTACGCTTCTGCTTATATGCGATGGCTCCCATGGACCGGGTCACCCTTGAAAAAGGGATGAAGGAGATAGGGGCGGAATTCGCACTGGCTTCTGGACAAACGGAAGTGTACCCGGGAACTTGCATGTTCGAGCCGGAAGATCAACTAAGGAAGCATGGCCCTTACTGGGGTGGGACGGGAATCATCAATGACACCGCCATAATGGACGAAGAAGGGCGGACGTTGGAAAAAGGAGAAATCGGAGAAATTGTTCATAGGGGTCCGAATGTCATGATCGGCTATTTGAATAATCCGGAGGAGACGGAAAAAAGCAAGCGGTTCGGATGGCATCATACTGGCGACTTGGGCTATTTTGATGAAGACGGATTGCTCGTCTTTGTCGACAGGAAAAAAGATATCATTAAATCCGGTGGCGAAAATGTGGCTTCGATCCAGGTAGAGCAGATTCTAGCCTTGCACGAAAAGGTGCTCAATGCTGTGGTTATCGGTCTGCCGCATGAAAGGTGGATAGAAGCTGTGACCGCATTCGTCGTTCCCAAACCGAACGTTACCATTACGAAAGAAGAAATCATCACACATTGTAAAGAGAATCTAGGAACCTTCCAAGTTCCTAAGGAAGTCATCGTGGTCGATCAATTACCGATGACGTCAACCGGTAAGATTCAAAAGCATAAACTTCGGAATCACTATCAACATCTTTATATACCGGCTGGAAAGTAGGGGCACCTTTTAGGTGTCTTGTTTTTTTCTGGGAAAGAGTTACATGTTATCAATTTCAATAAATGGGAGCAGATGTTAAACTGAAGGGTGAGGAGGGGATAAAATGGAAACTTTACAAATAGGGGAAATCAAATTAACATGGCTGAATGGTGGCGTGACCCACCTGGATGGTGGAGCGATGTTCGGTGTCGTACCGAAACCACTGTGGTCCAAGAAATATCCGGTCAATGAAAATAACCAGATTGAATTGCGGACAGATCCGATACTCGTTCAAGTGAACGGATTAAATATGTTGATAGACTCCGGGATCGGGAATGGAAAGCTGAACGACAAACAGAAACGGAATTTTGGCGTGACGGATGAGTCCGGGCTCATAGAGGATTTAGGTCGGCTCGGGATCAAACCAAATGAAATCGATTACATTCTAATGACCCACCTACATTTCGACCATGCCTGTGGGTTGACTAAGCCTGAAGGAGATTCACTGGTCCCGGTTTTCGAACGTGCCGAAATCATCACGACCCAAATCGAATGGGATGAAATGCAGCAACCCAATATCCGCTCAAAAAGTACATACTGGAAGGAAAACTGGGAGGCGATTGCCCACCTTGTCCGTCCTTTTGAAGGAGAACGTGAAATCACGGAAGGCATTAAAATGATTCATACCGGCGGACATAGTGATGGACATGCCATCATCCTGGTTGAAGACGGTAAGGACAAGCTGATCCATTTAGCCGATATCATGCCAACGCACGCCCATGCGAATGTCCTGTGGGTACTGGCTTATGACGACTACCCAATGACTTCGATCTCGGCAAAGGAAAAGTGGATGAAATATGGTCTGGAGAACGGGGCCTGGTACAGCTTTTATCATGATGCCCAGTATTGTGCCATCAAGTGGGATGAAACGGGTAAAGAGGTAAAGGATGAAGTGAAACGGAAACGGTAAGTCATAGAAAAAGGAGGCGATTTGGGTCGCCTCCTTTTTTTGTTCAATCATGTTGTGCATTCAATTCCAATATCGTCCCGGTAGTAGCATCTGCAATGAATTCAAATTGTTCGCGGTTACCATCGGTATTTCTAGTGATGCCGCCTTTATATACTTGGTAGTCCAAATCATTTTTTTGATAGGTTTCGGGTTTCATTAAAATCCAAGATCCATATATACTTCCATCTTTTCTGACTGTTTCCTTCACCTGCGCCAATACTTTGTCAGGAGAAGGCGTATTTGTTTGATTCAAAATTTGTTTTGTAGCATAGCCTGTAGCGAAGCCGGCTGCTGCCCCCAATAGAAACGTTTTCCAATTCATGAATTTCTCCTCCATTGCTTTTTATTACTCACTCTATCTAGTATACATAAGAAGTCTTTCTTTGACTAACGATTTGAAATTTTACCCATTTACTGATAAATTAAAACATGCTAGGTGGTAACTATCGTCTAAGTTAGGTAAAATAGATAGGAAATAAAAGTAGTTAAGGGGTAGAGATATGGATCAAGAGACTTTAACACTATTTAAAACATTGACGGAATTACCAGGGGCTTCAGGAAATGAGCATGCCGTGCGTAATTTTATGAGAAGTGAGCTTGAAAAATATTCAGATGAAATCGTTCAGGACCGCCTTGGAAGTATCTTTGGCGTAAAAAGAGGAAATGAAGAAGGCCCAACTGTAATGGTGGCTGGACATATGGACGAAGTGGGCTTCATGGTCACTTCTGTTACGGAAAATGGCATGATCCGCTTCCAAACACTTGGAGGTTGGTGGAGTCAGGTTCTTTTGGCACAACGAGTGGAAATTATTACGGACAACGGGCCGGTAATCGGGGTCATTGGTTCCATACCTCCGCATTTGCTTGATGAATCGCAGCGTTCGAAACCTATGGATATCAAGAATATGTTGATAGATATCGGTGCGGATGACCAGGAGGATGTGAAGCGGATCGGGGTTAAGCCTGGTCAGCAGATTGTTCCGATTTGCCCTTTCACGCCGATGGCCAACGAAAAGAAAATCCTTGCTAAAGCATGGGATAATCGCTATGGTTGCGGTCTTGCGATTGAACTATTGAAGGATTTGAAGGATGAAAAATTACAGAATATTTTATATTCGGGTGCGACGGTTCAGGAAGAAGTGGGATTACGGGGTGCCCAAACGGCTGCACATATGATCAAACCGGATATCTTCTTCGCCTTGGATGCAAGCCCGGCAAATGATATGTCCGGCAATAAAAGTGAATTTGGACAGCTGGGTAAAGGTGCATTATTGCGTATTTTAGACCGGACGATGGTCACACATCGCGGAATGAGGGAATTCATCCTCGATACGGCCGAATCCAATGATATTCCTTATCAATATTTTGTTTCTCAAGGCGGAACGGATGCAGGAAAGGTCCACATTGCCAATGATGGGATTCCGAGCGGCGTGATTGGGATTTGCTCACGTTACATTCATACCCATGCATCGATGATCCATATTGATGATTATGCGGCTGCCCGTGAATTGATTGGGAAGTTGGTCCGCGCTTGCGATAAAACGACATTTGAGACATTGAAGAATAACGGATGATAATGAAAGCTGAAATGGAGGGGACACCCTTCCATCAGCTTTTTTTGCATAGAGGGAAGGGCATACATATGAAAATTGTAGTAGGCAGTACAAACCCGGCGAAAGTGCAGGCCGTGATTAACATCTATAAAGAAGCAGAAGTCATCTCGCTACAGGTGGAAAGTGGGGTTTCGGAACAACCATTTTCAGATGAAGAGACCATGAACGGGGCTGTGAACCGGGCCAGAAATTGCTTGCTTGAAAAGGGGGCCGATATCGGAATCGGTCTCGAAGGTGGCGTGGTTAAAATGGAACGCGGCTTATTCGTATGCAACTGGGGGGCAATGGCCACGAAGGATGGCGATATCTTCATTGCCGGAGGCGCGAGAATTCCCCTCCCCGGAATGATTGCGGATCGCTTGGAAAACGGGGAAGAGCTCGGTCCGATTATGGACGATTTCACCAAGAAAGCGAATATCCGCAAGAAAGAAGGGGCTATCGGGGTATTTACGAATGAACGGATTACCCGTGCCGATATGTTCGGAAATATCATGGAAATGCTTGCGGGGCAGTATGAATATAAGAAAAACCATCAATAAAAGAGACTGTCAGAACAAAGCAGAAACAGACAGGATTTAGGATATCGGTGCTGATAATATAGAAAACAAGGGAGGGGAAAGCCATATGGGGTGGGTAGAATCCATTCAGAAGGCCCTTGACTATATAGAGGAGCATTTAATCGACGACTTGACCATCGAGAACATTTCTAGTCAGGCGAATGCATCAGCCTTTCATTTTCAGCGGACGTTCACCATCTTGACGGACATTTCCGTTGGAGAATACATCAGGCGCCGTAGATTGACATTGGCTGCCCAGGAACTTGTAAGCACCAATGGCAAGGTCATTGATGTAGCCTATAAATATGGCTATGACACTCCCGAGGCTTTTTCAAAAGCTTTTCGGCGGCAGCATGGAGTACCTCCTAGCGAAGCCCGAAAGTATATGGGAAAGCTGACATTCTATGAACGCCTGGTTATCCAGGTGCTTCTAAAAGGGGCGGAACCGATGAAGTATAATATCGTGGAAAGAGATTCTTTTCGAGTGGTCGGTATCAAGCGGGAGTTTTCACTAGAGAACGAAGAAAATCTGATAGGAATCCCGAAGCTTTGGGACGAAGTGAACTCGGATGGTACCAGCAATCGGTTAGGAAAATTGAATAACGGCCGAATTAAAGGGTTGCTAGGGATATGTGTCGATTCCCCTGAAGATGAGCGGAATTCAATCGATTATTGGGTGGCCACGGAGTATGACGGAAGCGTCCCAAATGATTATTCTGGCTTGACGATACCTGCATCCAAGTGGGTTGTGTTCGAGGTCAATGGACCGATGCCCGAGGCGATGCAAAAGGTTTGGAAACACATCTTTTCCGAATGGTTTCCGGCAAGCGGACATGAACATGCAGGAACACCGGAAATGGAGGTATACGTTGAAGATGATGCTTCAGCCACAGATTATTACTCCGAGATATGGATCCCTATTAAGAGATAAAGGATGGGCTTGTAGGCAAAGACTGTGTCCTACAAGCTTTTTTATCCATGTAAAAAGCACTCCATAAGAGTGCCTTTAACTTCATTCATTTTCCATCTTCGAATATATAAGAAAGGACTTTTAAGGCTTGGTTCACCGATTCGACTGTGACGCTTGCTTTTTCAGATAATTCTTTTAGCGCGTGGTGATGGGATTCTGGGCGGATCAAGATAAGTGGTTTGCCAAGTGAGACCGCGGTGCTTGCATCCATGGCAGTATTCCACTGCTTATATTTCTCTCCAAATAGGGCAACGACAAGGTCAGCTTGCTTCATCAAAAGACCCGTACGCAAATTATTGATTTGAGAAGCTGCCATATCCTTTAAAACGGGGGTCGGCTGTTTCCCCAGAATATCTTCCCCGATATTATCGGAGCGTTCATGATTTTCCATTGGGCCGACAAATTCTAAAGGAAGCTTTAAAGCGGCTGCCTTCTCTTTTAATTCACTTCTCCAATTTGAATGGATTTCTCCAGCCAGGTAAACCGTTACTTTCATGATGATCCTCCTTATTTTCTAATTTGCTTACATTGTATCATGTTTTAAGAAAATGGATGGATTTCATAAATTAGGATATAAGTAAAGACAAGAGGGTAACGGTAGATTTTTGAAAAGGAGGGGGAATTCTTGAAGGTCCCATCCCAAAAAAAAATTCTGATCGTCTTTTTGATGAGCATCCTGGCAGTCGGTTGTTCAGGCATTGAAAGGCAGGTGGATAAGGCCGTGACAGCAACGGTTTCCGCTTTTCGGGATGAAGCGCCGCAACCGAATACAAAAGTGGGGCTTATAAAGGTGTATCTGCCTAAAAATTTCAAGATAGAAGAGGAACATGAGAATAACTTGATCCTGAAAAGTGGTCAACAGGCTTATATATTATTTGTCAATCCAAATGAAAACAGCGAAAGCTCGCAACTATTTTTGACGGCAAAGGAGCAGAAAACTCATTATTTGACACTGGAATCCTTTCAGAATGATGATAAGTTCGGTTTTATTTCCATCATGGAATTATCGGAAGAGAAATATGAGCTTTCCGTAGGAAGCGGCGGGGTCAAGCTCACAACCAAGACGGGGAAAGAGGATTTAAAGGATGAGGCGGAGAAAATGATGGAAATCGTTTCTTCCGTTCCACAGAGGTGAAAGAAGGTCCGGCGTACCCATACCGGACCTTTTGTGCTCTCTATTACAATCCGTATTGATGGTTGATTGAAGCGGAGTCTGGTATGATGGAATTATAAAATAACTAGATGGATTTCATAAGAGCTGGAGGAATAATAAGATGGAAAACTTACAAACTGTTGAACAATACGATGCATTAAAAAATGAAGGAAAACATATTTTCCTTTTCTCGGCAACATGGTGTGGCGATTGCCGAGTGATTGAACCAATCCTACCGGAAATAGAAGCGAAGTTCCCTGAATTCACGTTCATTCATGTAGATCGCGATAAATTCATCGATGTATGCGCTGCTAATGATGTTTTTGGAATTCCTAGCTTCATCGGATATGAAAACGGTAAAGAGCTAGGCAGATATGTGAGCAGGGACCGTAAAACACAAGAACAGATTGAAGAATTCATTTCATCATTATAATGAAAGGTCCCCTTCTTTAGGGGATTTTTCAATGGATAGGAGGGTCAGCCATGAAAATGGATAGCATAAAGCTGAAGAACATATTAAAAGAACGCTTAGCGGATGAAAATCGTACGTTCAAATTCGATAGCCAGAAGGACACGTTACGGATTGAAAATATAAAGACCGGTAAAGGCATCACGGTTGAACTTCCACCGGTGCTTGCAAATTACGAAAATATTCAAGAAAAAGCCATTGATGAAGTCATCTATTACGTAGATGAGGCACTGAATGTAATGGGGGAAGAACATAGCATGGAAGGCAAGGAGAAATTCATTTTTCCTGTGATCCGTTCGACTTCTTTTCCAATGGAGGCAGAAGAGGGCAATCCCTTCTTGTTCGACGACCATACGGCGGAAACACGTGTCTTTTATGCGTTGGATTTGGGCAAGACCTACCGTTTGATCGATGAGAAAATGCTCAAGCGTGAAGACTGGCAGGGAGATAGGATCCGGGAGATTGCCCGTTTCAACGTCCGCTCCCTCTCGACTAAATTGAAGTCGGATATCGTAGCGGGGAACACCTTTTATTTCTTGAATACAAATGATGGCTATGATGCGAGCCGGATTCTTAATGAATCATGGCTTCGTGAAATGAAGGAAAAGATATCGGGGACCATGGCAGTGGCCATTCCTCATCAAGATGTCATCATCATTGCCGATGTGCAAAATGATACTGGCTATGATGTACTCGCACAAATGGCGATGAGCTTTTTCGCCAGTGGCCACGTACCGATTACGGCGTTATCTTTCCTTTATGAGGAAGATGAGCTAGAGCCGGTCTTCATTATGGGTAAAAATAAAAAGCGTGAACAATAAGTAAGCGGATGGATGAATAATGATAGGGCTCCTGTCTCTTTGGATGGATTTCCAAACTCGGCAGGGGCTTATTTTGTTATACCCTAGGGAATATAATATTTTGTATTAAAACTTAATCTCATTGTAAACTCTGTTTAACAGAGGTGTTTTAATTAAATAGTAGACTATATAATTAGAACGTGTTTAAACTCATATGAAAAGGGGTTTAAATAGGTTAAGAGTTATGTGAAATTGGGATGATTCCTGCGGAAATTTGCAAAAAACTACATATATATCCCTATTAACCTTAATTTCTCTCGATATTTCAAAAAATACTGGTAGAATTAGTTACATAATTACAGATAGTAGAAAGAGTGATAGGTTTGAAGTGGCTAAATAAAATGAAAAAGTGGTTCCAAGCAGAGGAAATTATTGAGATTGAAGAAATAATAATAGATGAACCGATCGATAAAGAGACTTTAAAGAAGATGGACTTTTCTAAACTTCCCAAGACAAAGAAGGAAGAAATCGAAGCATACAATCAAACGGTGGCAAAAATGTCCCAAACGAAAGATCCGGATACGAAGATCTTGTTTCAATATCCAAAAGGGGAATTTAAATTCCCTCTGATACCTGATAAGGAACAACGTGTGAGAAAGCCTAGGGAAAAGAGAAGAGAGGAGCGGGAGCATAAACAGGATACGGAATCTTATGAATCCAAAAGGCCTAAGCAGAGTCCCGAGCAGAAACGGAAGAACGCTGAACGGATCGCTACTCAAAAGATCCTGCCATCCAATACCCCATTCCGACCGACGGAAATCCCCTCACCTGTTTATGGGTTTCGGCGACCGGAAAAAAAAGTGGTCAAATCGGTCGAATTTGAATTAGAGAGCAAATTTCCTGTTCTTAAAAAAGAAGAGCCTGAGGTTCCAACGATTATTCCGAACGAGGTAAAGGAAGAGGTTTATGAGGAATTGACCCGTGAACCTTCCGTTCTTGTACCAGAACAGATAGATGAAAAAAAAGAAGAAGCCATTTCCGAGGTTCCTGCCTTTATGCGCCGGAATGAGGATACGGACCCCAAGGCGGCGACAAGTGAGCCGGAACCAGTTGCTTCAGAATTTCCGGTAGACCAAGAAGTTGAAGAGCAAGAAACGGAGCAAGTGGAATTTGGGCAGGAAGTGGCGGTCGGGATAATGGAAGCCGTTGAACCTACTGTCGTTCCAGCCGAAGAAGGTAAGCCTGAGGCCCCGGCATATATCGCCGAGGATCCTGTTGATCCCGAAGTCCTTGATCAGGGGACGGAACCGAAAACCGAGGAATCCCCTAAACGCCCGAAAAAGCATATCCCCTTTAATGTCATGATGTTAAAGCAGGATAAAGAAAAGGCTACATTCCTAAATCCTTTTAAAGCGGAAAAAAAAAGCCCTGAAATCGAAAGGGGAGTAGTGGCTGTTGAAACGAGACCCACTGAAAAGCCTGTAACATCATGGACTACGTTGGAAAGCGAACCCATTCCCGTTGCTACAGGAGTGCAGGTTGAGGAAGAAGCCATTCAAGAACGGACGGATACACCTGAACCACAAAGGGCTGAGGAAGTTCGGTATGAACCCGTAACTCCTTCGCTACCTGAGCACGAGAAACAATTGCATTTCGAGACGAACGAGGTTCCCATTTCTCCGGTTATTCCAGAAGCGGAAGTTGTTGAACATGAAGAAAAACAGGAGGTAGCTGTTCCAGAGCCTATGAAAGCAGCCCATCCCGTCAGTACGGGACTAGTCGATTCTGTAGAAGATGAGGAAAATCCGTATTATGTATTTCCAAAGATCGAGTTATTGACTCCTCCCACATATGCCGAACATGATGATGAGTGGCTTGAAGAACAGACCGTATTGCTGGACGAGACACTGAAAAACTTCAATGTCCGGGCAAAAGTCGTGAACGTGACGCAAGGTCCGGCGGTCACTCGTTTCGAGGTCCATCCTGAACCGGGTGTGAAAGTGAATAAAGTGACGAACCTCATGGATGATATCAAGTTAAGTCTGGCGGCTCAGGATATGCGAATGGAAGCTCCAATTCCAGGTAAGCATACCATCGGCATTGAAATTCCGAATCGGAAGAGCAAGCCTGTATTTTTGCGTGAGGTTTTGGAGAGTACTGAGTTTCAAGAGCATGAATCACCGCTCGCTGTTGCGCTGGGACTAGATATTTCCGGCCAGCCGATCATCACCGATTTAAGAAAAATGCCGCATGGCCTGATTGCCGGGCAAACGGGATCGGGAAAAAGCGTGTGCATCAATACGATGTTGGTTAGTTTACTGTATAAAGCAACGCCTCAGGAACTGAAATTGATGTTGATTGATCCAAAAATGGTTGAGCTTGCTCCATATAACCAAATTCCCCATTTGGTCAGTCCGGTCATCACTGATGTGAAAGCTGCCACTGCGGCCTTGAAATGGGCAGTGGAGGAAATGGAACGCCGCTATGAACTATTTGTCCATGCAGGAGTTAGGGATATCAGCCGTTTTAATGACCAGGCTGAAAAAGCCGGCCAATATTCCAATAAGCTGCCATATATCTTGGTAATCATTGACGAATTGGCCGATTTAATGATGATGTCCCCGGCAGATGTCGAGGAAGCGATTTGCCGCATCGCTCAAAAGGCCCGTGCTTGTGGCATTCACTTAATTGTGGCGACACAGCGTCCGTCCGTGGATGTTATCACTGGTTTAATCAAGGCGAATATCCCGACTCGAATCGCTTTTTCCGTTTCATCCCAAGTCGACTCGCGAACCATCATTGATAGCGGTGGGGCAGAGAAACTGTTAGGAAAAGGGGATATGTTGTTTGCGGAAAACGGTTCATCAAAAACGGTCCGTCTGCAAGGGACTTTTGTAAGCGATGAAGAAATCGATCAAGTGGTCAATCATGTGAAACTGGAACAGAAGCCAAAATATTTATTTGAACAAGAAGATTTGTTGAATCGTGCCCAAGTGACGGAAGAAGCGGACGAGTTATTCTTTGAGGCATGTGAATTCGTCGTTCATCAGCAGGCCGCTTCGGCTTCTAGTGTCCAAAGGCGTTTCCGAGTAGGATACAACCGTGCAGCTCGTCTGATAGAAATGATGGAACAGCAGGGCGTCGTTTCTGAATCGAGGGGAAGCAGGCCACGGGATGTACTGATTACCGAGGAAGAACTTGAATTTTTACACGTAAATTAAGAGAACCTATACTAGGGTTCTGTATATAATGTGAAGGGCGAGATATAAATTCTAAAGCGAATGGAATAGAAAAGCCAATGATTTGATAAAATGGCATCTCCCTGACATGGATGTATGAATAAAAAGGTGATATAATATATTTTTGTCGATGAATAAATAAAAAGTACGTATAAAAACCTAGGCGAAAAGTACAATTCGAGCAAGTTTTCGTAATGAAAAAACAAATAAACATGACGTCATATACTGTCATACAGATAGACGATTGGTGGAGGTTCGTTATATGACTGCTTACCATTTTGTGGGTATCAAAGGTTCGGGAATGAGTGCGCTTGCTCAAATATTGCATGATATGAATATTCAAGTGCAAGGTTCCGACTATGAAAAAGAATTCTTTACACAAATAGCGTTAGAAAAAGCTGGGATAAAAATCCTTCCTTTCAACGAGGAAAACATTCAGCCTGGAATGACCATCATTGCAGGTAATGCGTTCCCGGATACCCATCCGGAAATCGTGAAAGCAATGGAACTTGGTTTACCAGTGATACGTTATCACCGTTTTCTTGGTGATTTCATGAAGACCTTTACAAGTGTTGCCGTTACCGGGGCACATGGTAAAACGTCGACTACAGGCTTGCTGGCCCATGTCATGGGTGGTGCCAAACCAACATCCTATCTGATTGGGGATGGAACTGGAAAAGGAATCGTGGATTCTACTTACTTCGTATTTGAAGCATGTGAATACCGCCGTCACTTCCTTTCTTATTATCCTGATTATGCAATCATGACGAATATTGACTTCGATCATCCAGATTACTATGCCAATGTGGAAGACGTGTTCGAGGCATTCCAAACGATGGCCCTACAAGTCAATAAAGGGATCATTGCATGCGGGGACGACGAGCATTTACCGCATATTCAAGCAAAAGTACCGGTCATTTTTTACGGATTTGCGGAAGGAAACGATTTTCAAGCGAAAAATGTTTCCGTCACTCCGGAGGGAACGACATTTGATGTGAATGTGAGAAACACGTATTACGATACTTTCTCCATTCCGACTTTTGGCAAGCATAGTGTGTTGAATGCTTTAGGTGTCATTGCACTGTGTAAATATGAAAACCTGGATACGGAAGCCGTGAAGGCTCAGTTACTCACTTTTGAAGGCGTAAAACGCCGGTTCTCCGAAAAGGAAATGGAGAGTCAAATCATCATTGATGATTATGCCCATCATCCTACAGAGATTTCAGCAACCATTGACTCAGCGCGTCAAAAATATCCAGAGCGTGAAATAGTAGCGGTCTTCCAACCGCATACTTTCTCAAGAACGCAAGCATTCCTGGATGAGTTTGCCGACAGCCTGAATCTAGCCGATAAAGTATACTTATGTGAAATCTTTGGATCTGCCCGTGAACATCATGGAAAACTATCGATTGAAGATCTTCAGGAGAAAATTCCTGGTGCCGAGCTTATTACAGAGGAAACAACAACGCAATTACAAAAACATAAAAACAGTGTAGTCCTATTCATGGGTGCAGGGGATATTCAAAAATTCCAGGCTGCTTATGAGGAGTCGCTGCAAGTTAAATGAAAAATGACCAACCCATAAATGGGTTGGTCATTTTTTATGGAATCACAAGCATGATCTGCTTGAAGTAGGTCATTTTAAATTTTCTGGATTTAATGATTCAAGTTCAGGTAGAACAAAGCGTCCATCTTTTCGGATCAGCACATCGTCAAAGTAAATTTCCCCACCGCCGTATTCAGGGCGCTGGATATTGACTAAGTCCCAGTGAATACTCGAATGGTTGCCATTAAAGGCGTCATCATAACATTGTCCAGGGGTGAAGTGAAAACTTCCATCAATTTTCTCATCAAAGAGGATATCTTGCATCGGATGTAGAATATAAGGATTTACACCGATAGCAAATTCACCGACATAACGGGCGCCTTCATCTGTATCAAAGATTTTGTTGATGCGTTCAGTATCATTGGCCACCGCTTCAACAATTTTTCCATCCTTGAATGTTAACTTCACGTTTTCGAAAGTAAAGCCCTGATAAGGAGATGGAGTATTGTAAGAAATGACCCCATTAATCGAGTCCTTAACAGGTGCTGTGTACACCTCACCATCAGGAATGTTCAGTTCACCTGCACATTTGATGGCTTTAATGTCCTTGATGGAGAAAGATAAGTCTGTTCCGGGACCAGTTAAGCGGACTTTATCGGTCTTATCCATCAAATCAACAAGGCTATCCATGGCTACGCTCATTTTTCCATAATCGAGATTGCAGACTTCGAAATAGAAATCTTCGAAAGCTTCTATACTCATTTTGGCTAATTGAGCCATAGAATTCGTCGGGTAACGGAGCACGACCCATTTCGTTTTCGGAACGCGGATATTTCTATGTACTTTTCCGATCGTTTGCCCATGAATCGCCATTTTGTCTGCGGGCACATCGGATTGCTCATTGATATTATCTCCGGCACGAAGCCCGATATATGCATCCATCTGGCTCATCACGTTCGCTTCGAATTCACCCATCATCTTGTATTGTTCTTCCTGTGCACCCATTAATAAGGCGCGATCCACTTGATGGTCCTTTAAGAGGACGAATGGGTACCCATCAGCTGCATACGCTTCTTTTACAAGGGCGTTGACCAGTTCGCGTTGCAATCCAAAGTTTTCTATCAAGAGTTTTTCACCCTTTTGGAGTTTCACTGAATAATTTATCAGATTATGTGCAAGTATCTCGATTCTAGGATCTTTCATGTAGAATACCTCCAATATTTAGTTTTATTATTCTATCATACCTGATTAGCTGTAGAAATTTCATCCATTGGTCCCAATTAGTCGAAATTTTTCGCTATCAATATTTCCAAAACAGGTATAGATAGGGTATATTCACAAATTAAATACGTTTATAATAACGGGGAAGGGGTAATTAATAACTAAACAGTTACTAAATATGTCGATTTTTTTTCGGAGGTGTTCCAATGGAGATCATATTATACGTAAGTGCTGCAGTGGCAGCAATCGCTTTCCTGGTCCTTGTTATCTTCTTAACAAAGGTACTCACATCACTACAAACTACCTTGGACAGCGTGGCCCGGACGCTGACGGGACTTGAAAGCCAAATGCAAGGCATAACGGTTGAAACTACCCAGCTACTACATAAAACAAACTCGTTAGCAGAAGACTTGCAACAGAAATCTGAAAATCTGAACACAGTGGTGGATGCAGTGAAAGATGTAGGGACTTCCATCTCTAGCTTCAATACATCCGTCCAAAAGGTTTCTAATAAAGTGCAGGCAGAAATCGATAACAACCAAGAACGAATTTCCCAAATCGTTCAATGGAGTAACGTGGCCATGGAAATCCGTGATAAATGGAAGGCCAGGAACAAGCAAACCGCTCCAACTGCATATGAACAGGCAGAGATAGAAAGAGAAGCACTTGAAACAGATAACCTACCTAAAAAAAGGTTTTTACGATCTAGATCTTAACACCAGGTAAATAAAAAAAATTCCCAATTTTGAAAGGAGAATGTTACATGACGCAAAAAGAATATCCTACAAGCGAATATCAAAAATCATACGAGGAAGCACGCGATTCCATCAATTCGAAGGACTTCATGATCGGCGCCTTGATCGGCGGAATGATCGGAGCGGCTACAGCTTTATTCATGGCTCCGAAAACAGGCAAGGAATTAAGAAATGATTTCAACGAACAAGCTAAGAGCCTTTCCGAGAAAACAGAGAAGCTAAGACAAACCGCGATGGAAAAAGGTACGGTTTTGGCTGATACCGCTAAAGAAAAAACAGGAACGGTTACTGAATTGGTTTCTAGTAAATCTTCAGATATCGTCAATAAAGTGAAGAACCTAAAAACGGGCAAAGAAGAAAATGGCGATGCAGCTAATGATACTACGAACTCAAGCAATAAGGATATTGATGTAACGGGAACTTCCGATTCGAAAATCGTATCCGTTGAAACCAATATGCCTGAAAGTAAAGACAATAAGTCAAAAAATACACAAGCCGACCCGACTAGCGGAAACAAAAATACGGCAAAGCTAAAATTAGATGAAGCAAAAAAAGCTTTTGATGAAACCGAAAATAAATTAAAAAAATAATGTATGCTTCAATCGCTCAATATTTGCGAAGGTATGCACAATAATTGTCAAAAAAGACGATGAAGTGGTACGATGACTTCATCGTCTTTTTTCTGAAATCGAAAGGGGTTAATACACATGACACTTACTAAAATCGAAACGGAACAACAATTCAATGAGCTCGTAACGGAAGATCTTTTTTTACTTTTTAAGCATAGTGTTACTTGCCCAGTCAGTGCGGAAGCTTTTGAGCACTATCAAAAGTTCATCGCTGAACACCCGGAGTTAAAGACGGCCTACTTGGCCGTGCAAGAAGCGCGTCCGCTTTCCAACCATGTGGCGGAAACTTTTGAAATCAAACATCAATCCCCCCAAGCCATCCTATTTAAAAATGGCACGCCTACATGGAATGAATCCCATTGGAGAATTACAGAAGATTCTCTAGGCAAAGCAATCTCTCAATAAATGATGAAAGGCAGGCGTGTTGTTGAATCAACATGCCTGCCTTTTTCATTTCATGAGACTGTTTCTATGTCAACTAGTGGTGGGCCAAAGGATTCTTAATTGGTCACCGGGGGCAAGTTCATCGTGAAAAGTAGTTTCCTGCTCATTTTTAATGAGAATGAATCGGCTATTCCCTGTGGTAGGCATAAAGATTTCAACATGACGGAAAAGGTCTTGAAAGATAAAAGGTTCCAGCTTATGTTCGATCATACTGAGGTCATCATTTGGCTGGATGATGTCCGTATCTTTCAATCGCTCGTCACCGCGTCTGAATTCTGCCAGATTTTTAGACAGAATGACTTGTTTGCCTTCAAAAAAAACAGGGACGTTGTGGGTATGCTGGATTTGTAAAGCTTCCATCACCTCTAATAAAGTAGGAGGGGCTGGATTTATCACTTCTAATTCATCGCCATCTTCAAAGGAGTACGTCCGTTTTGTTGCCAGTCCATTTTTGCTGATTTTACCCGTCCACGAGGGAAGCTGAATGGACTTTCCGTTCAATTTAATAGATAACGGTTCAAGGCAAGCAAGAAGTTCGGATAAGTGAAGTTCTTTGATCAACTCATTAATCGTTACTGGTATCCTGCAAGTTATTTGATCATGATCCTCGATTAATTCATGGATGGAGGCAGCTTTGCCATTTCTGGTAATGGAGGCTTCGATGGTATACTCTGTACCGTTAAGGATCACGGTTTTTCTAGGGATATCATCCAATACATCGAGTATGCGCAAAATGGCCGGTTCACCGTCTTCCCCTTTTGAGGTTACGATGACGTCTTCATCCTTCACTTCATCATCTAAAGAAGCTTCCGTTCCGTTTAAGGTAATCACCGATTTCTTTCCATGGTTTCCGGGAAGGGTAAATTGATTTCCGTTGATCGTGACGATTTTGGCCATGCCGGGTTTTCCATATAAAGAACTCATCTTAATACCTGCTGTGAGCAGGCAATCCCCCACTGTTGTTCGTTTCATATCAAACAAGCGGATGGGGTGCCCGTCAACGGTGATGCTCATGTATTGAATCGGGTTTTTATCGGCAGCAATGGCAATCCCAATCGGTGTTACCAATTCAGGCCCTTTTTGGATTTCAGACGAAATGCCAAGGTTCTGGATCGCATCGACGCCCCGGATTGCCACACGGTTACTTGGCAAGTTTAGTTTTTCAGCTAAAAGCCGGCATAATTCCGGTGTTTGGCTTCCACCTCCGACAAGCATCACCGCTTTTGGTGAACACTCATTATTCAAGGAGAGAATTTCTAAACGGATGGCTTCAGCCAACCTATCGAGTGCAGGATGAATATGTTCGATGATATCACTCTTGGCAATCTCGGTGGAAAATCCAAGAATATCAGTGACCGTTATCGAATCTTGATCGAGCAATTCCCTTTTCGCCTTTTCTGCAAGAGGGAAGTCCAGGAGCAGGTAGTCACTTATGGCCTCGGTAATTTCATCCCCAGCGATTGGTACCATTCCATAAGCGATGACGGTCCCTGAATCGGTCAAGGCTATATCGGAAGTCCCCGCCCCTATATCGATCAAGGCGACGTTAAGGCGGCGCATGGAGGCCGGGATGAGGACATTGATGGCCGCAATCGGCTCAAGCGTAAGAGCCTGCATTTCCAATCCCGATCTTTTCAAGGCAGCTAAAAGGGATTCCACAACGACCTTGGGCAGGAAGGTGGCGATGATCTCAACTGACGCTTCTTCCCCGCTCTGATCGATCAGGCTTCCGATTTCCTGTCCATCGAGGCGATAGTATAAAACCGAATAACCAACACAATAATAAGTGGAACGCGAGTCTGATTGTTCTGCCACGGTCGCCTGGGCTTCCTGGACAGCACTGAATTCGAGGTGAAGGATATCCTCATGTGTCAGCATCGGTTTCCCAACTATATCGACAGACGTCTTCGCCCGTTCGGTTTTTAATGCCCTACCGGCTGCAGCGACAGAAACCTTTCTTAGGGGACCGTGAGTTTCCTCCAGTTTGCCCTTAATGTGAGAGATGACTTTAGCCACAGCTAGAACATCATGTATTTGACCGTCCAGCATGGCCCGCTCCGAATGCTCTTCTGATAGAATATCGATAATATTATAGCTTTCCTGTTCTTTTTCTAATATAATTCCTACAACGGAACGCGTTCCAATGTCCAAGGCAAACAGTTTTTCGTGCATCAGTGACACCTTCTTTTATGTAATATATTACTTTAGTACTTAAAAGCGTTTAATTAATAAAGAAAAAAGTAGTGACATTTACAAGAATTTCATTTATAATTGTTTTTAATTATACATGAATTATTATAAAATTTTCATAGCTTAAATTATCGATTGAAATGAGTGAAAATTCGAACAGGTAAAAAGTACGGGTTTTCCATCGTGAAATCGTTGATATTTTTAAAATCGAAGGGATGGATTTGGAATGAGCAATAGAGAGCTTGATGGATTGCGTAATCAATTGGATGATGTAAACCTTCAGTTATTGCAACTGATTAATCAACGGGCGGGACTAGTACAGGAAATCGGCCGCGTTAAAGAAAAACAGGGCGTAAACCGCTACGATCCAGTCCGTGAAAGAATCATGTTGGATCTTATTGAAGCGAATCATCAAGGTCCTCTTGACCTAGGTTCGATTAAACATATCTTCAAGGAAATCTTTAAATTAGGCTTAGAACTTCAAAAAGATGATCAGAAGAAGACGCTTCTTGTTTCCAGAAAACAAAAACCGGAAGATACAATCATCGACATCAAAGGTGAACTTATCGGGAACGGGATTCCTAGTTTCGTATTCGGTCCATGTGCCGTGGAATCTTATGAACAAACGGCTGCAGTTGCTGAAGTCATCAAAGCAAAAGGCCTGAAGCTTATGCGTGGTGGTGCATTCAAACCGCGTACATCGCCATACGACTTCCAAGGACTTGGTTTAGAGGGATTACAGATCCTTAAGCGGGTTGCAGATGAATATGGTTTGGCAGTCATCAGTGAAATCGTAAGTGCAAATGATATGGAAGCAGCGGTTGAACATATCGATGTCATCCAAATCGGTGCACGTAACATGCAAAACTTCGATTTATTGAAAGCGGCAGGTGCCGTAAACAAACCAGTCCTTCTAAAACGTGGACTTGCAGCTACGATCGAAGAATTCATCCATGCAGCGGAATACATCATGTCGCAGGGTAATGGAAACATCATCCTTTGTGAACGTGGTATCCGTACGTACGAAAAAGCAACAAGAAATACGCTTGATATTTCTGCTGTTCCGATCTTGAAACAAGAAACGCATTTACCTGTCATGGTGGATGTAACCCATTCTACCGGACGTCGTGACCTTCTTCTTCCAACGGCTAAAGCAGCTCTTGCCATTGGTGCAGATGGAGTGATGGCGGAAGTTCATCCAGATCCTTCTGTTGCTTTATCTGATTCTGCACAGCAGATGGACTTCAAGCAATTTGATGATTTCTATAACGAAATTAAACGATTGAACTGGGTAACGGTTTAAGAAAGAATATTTGAAATATATGTACATTCGGCCCTTACCATCTTGGCAAGGGCTTTTTTTAATGGTAAAATACTTGTTTTTGCAGAAAAAGTCCTGAAAAAGACACTATTGGATTGCAGGAAGCATTCTACTATCGTATGATAAGTTAAAAGATGAGGACTGTTCTGAGTTAGAATCATACATAATGAAGATATCTATATAAGCTATGCTTATATAAAAATTAATAGAAAGACTTCCGTTAACCGATTAATTTTCCGTATAAGAAAAATACGTATAATAGAATCTTCTTTGAAATATTTGATGCTTTATTGGAAAAAATGAAACAAATGGAGGAATGTAATAATGAATAATATAACCATTTATGATGTGGCCCGCGAAGCAAATGTTTCGATGGCCACCGTTTCTCGCGTAGTAAACGGGAATCCGAATGTTAAACCTGCGACAAGGAAAAAAGTCGCAGATGTGATTAACCGGTTAGGGTATCGCCCTAATGCAGTGGCACGTGGGCTAGCCAGCAAGAAGACAACGACGGTAGGTGTCGTGATTCCGGATATCTCCAGCATCTTTTTTGCGGAGTTGGCACGTGGTATTGAAGATATAGCGTCCATGTATAAATACAATATCATTCTCAGCAGTTCTGATGAAAACATAGATAAGGAATTTCATTTATTGAATACGATGCTAGGTAAACAAGTAGATGGTATCGTATTCATGAGTGGAAACATCACGGACGAGCATGTCAAGGAGTTTAAGAACTCACCGGTTCCCATCGTATTGGCCGGTTCCGTCGAAGAAAGCGGGCAAGTGCCATCGGTCAATATTGATTATGAAGCGGCAGCATTTGATGCCGTGATGTCCTTTGCCAAAAATGGCCACAAGCGAATAGGTTATGTGAGCGGGAATCTGTCCGCGCCTATTAATGAGAAGAAATTAACTGGTTACAAACAGGGATTGAAAGAAGCGGGGCTTTCTTTCGATGAAAGTTTACTGGTGGAAGGCGATTATACATATGATTCAGGAATTGAATCATTTGATAAGTTTCTTGAAGCCGAAGATCGGCCGACAGCAATCATAGTCGGAGCCGATGAAATGGCACTTGGCATCGTTCATGCCGCTCAGGATAAAGGGTTTAATGTACCAGGGGACTTTGAGGTAATCAGCTTCGACAATACACGGTTAACCTTGATGGTCCGCCCGCAGATCACGACCATCGTTCAGCCTTTATACGATATCGGGGCCGTATCCATGAGGTTGCTAACTAAATTGATGAATCAGGAATTGGTGGAGGGGCAAGAAAAAGTGATTCTGCCGCACCGCATCGAAAAACGTCAATCAACGAAATAATCCAGTATGAGAGTGTCCTTATGGGCACTCTCTTTTTCATAAGGTGAAACTTGTCTTGAAATGGAGACTGGAAACACTCTTTTTTTGGCCATTTAATCCTCCGTGCTGGTGGTCGTTTGTCTGTTAGAACGGATGGGGTAGAGCGCTTTTTCGAGCGTTTGGGCATTTTTCTCGGTAATGGCCGGCTTCCGGGGAATGGGTTCATAAATATCCTGTAGGTCATCCCACTCATCCGGAAGGGTCACAGGAGCCTCAGGCTGCCACGTGTCGATCCATTCCCTTGATAAGGGTCCAGATATATCATTATTGGTCATTTCGAGCCAGACCCTGGACCAGGCGCGTGGTACGACGCGCCAGATATCGTAGCCACCGCCACCGACGGCAATCCAGCGCCCCTCACAATACTTATGGGCCATTTCATGCGCTAATTTCGGGATTTCCCTATAAATCTTCATGGTAGCCGACAAGTGGGTGAGTGGGTCATAATAATGAGAATCAGCACCGTTTTGCGTCAAGATGACGTCTGGCTTAAAGAATTCAATCACTTCCTTGAATGCGGCTGTATAGCATTCGAGCCATGATTCATCTTCCGTGAATGCATCCACCGGGATGTTGAACGAATAGCCATAGCCTTTGCCCTGCCCCCGTTCATTGATATTGCCTGTACCGGGAAACAAATAGCGTCCCGTTTCATGGATGGAAAGGGTGCAGACTTCAGGGTCATCATAAAAGGACCACTGTACACCATCACCATGATGGGCATCCGTATCGACATAGAGGACGCGTGCACCATATTTTTTTTGTAAATATTTAATCGCGACCGAGCTATCATTATAAATGCAAAAGCCTGAAGCTTTGCCTCGAAAACCATGATGGAGCCCCCCGCCAAGGTTAAGGGCATGTAGGGACTGACCAGTCATGACGGCATCCACCGCCGTAAGGGTTCCGCCAACAAGCAGGGCACTTGCTTCGTGCATATTAGGAAAGATGGGGGTATCTTCTGTACCTAAACCATAGTTTCCCGCTTTTTCGGGAAGAAGCTTTCCCTGTCCAGCCAGTCTGACAGCGTTTACATAATGCTGGTCATGAACCAGTTGTAATTCCTCATCGGTCGCCATTCGCGGCTTGATGATCTGATCTTCACGGATGGCATGGTGTTTTTTTAGGAGGTCCAGCGTGAGCTGAAGCCGTTTTTGATTGAATGGGTGCTCGTCATTGAATTTGTAGGTCAGCAATTCATCGGAATAGACAAACAAGGATTGATCAGTCATGAGACGCACCTGGCAGGCAAGGCCATAAAACGGTATAGCCTTCTTTCTTTAAGTCTTCCACGACCATGAATGGATTCATGGTTTGTACCCGGACAACGAGAATCTTGTAATCGGATTCATCTTTTTCGGGATAGACAAGCGTGCTCAGAATGTTCGCTTTGCGCAATTTGAAGATGGAGGTAATGTCGTGTAGCGTTCCCGCCGTATTGGGAATCCTGATTTCAATTTGGGAACCGGGCTGATTGACTCCCGTCAGTTCAACGAAAGAATGAAGCAAATCAGTTCCGGTTATGATGCCCACTAACCTTTTTTCCTTTAGGATGGGAAGACAGCTGATGTTATTTTCACAAAATACGGCACCAATCTCTTCTACAAAGTCCAGGGGATGTCCTGTGATGATATCGGTTTTCATGATACTTCCCAGTGATTTTTCTAAATCCTTTTTGTATTCTTCGGTGCGGAAAATAGAAGGAGAAGCGTCTCGTATGTCACGGTCACTAACTAATCCGACGAGGTGAAAGCTTTCATCGACAATTGGGATATGGCGAATCCGTTTCTCTTTTAAGATTAAGACAGCACTATGAATGGTATCTGTTGGTGTTAAGGCAATGACATCTTCATTCATTATTTTTTCAACAATCATACGTAGTTCCTCCTCTTTACTCGCCTCTTTAATACATGAAACGATTCATGAATCGTAATTGGTCAAACTTTTCGATGGACTCCGGAGGCACTCTCTTTCCTATACGCGCCATCAGGCAGTTTGCTGGATGTGAACTGATTTCCGGGTCATCCGTTGCATAATAAACCAGCCCGCCAGCACTCATCATTTTTTCCATGACCTTTCGATAGTCCCAAACGTTCAATCCCGTCCCCCTCAAGTCCCAATGCCAATAATATTCAGTCGTGATGATAATGAAGTCCTCTACCGAATCATCCTCCGTAGACAGCTGAACTAAATTCTTTCCTACAGCGGCACCACGGTATTTGGGAATGACTTCAATTGCACCAAGCTCGATCAGGTCATCCATCTTGATTTCTGACCAGCGCTCCAATGGGTCGGGATATAGATAGGTCACATAACCAACGATGGTCCGTTCCTCGCGGGCTATAAAGATTCGGCCCTCAGGTAAATCGGCGATTTCAATCAATGCCTTATGCTGTTGTGCAGGAGGGCGAAAGGCGACCAAGTCTTCATGAAAATCGTATCCGGCCATCATTTCTCCGGTTAGCGGCCCTTCAATCAGAAGTGTTCCGCTTGATGTCTGGAGTTCTTTTTTGTAATAGGTCTTGCTATATTCCATTTCTTCACCACCCTAGTAAAATACCAATCTTGTATACTAATTTATCCAAAAAGATGGAAACCTTACATAAATTATACATAAAAAAAACAAGTGACAAGATGATGAAAGCTCTCTCATTTTTGAACCTTTTGTTACAGTTGAGCCTGAAGAATGAAAGGATAAAGCCATTCCTAACTAACTATACCAAGATTTACCCTGAATGTTCAAAAATATAAAGAAATATTTTCCTTGAATTTATAAAAAAGGTAAATATTTTAAAAATTGAGAAAAATAGTTTTTTATACTATAATAAGAGCTATAAAGCAAAAAGAAGGGGGATTATTTGTATGAATATGAAAGCGCTACCAGCAGTGCAGGGCAATTATAATTTATTGAATTACGATGAGAAGTACAAGCATTTTGACTGGTCTGAAACGGAGAAGGAATTCTCCTGGTCCGAAACCGGAAAAGTGAACCTTGCTTATGAAGCCATTGACCGACATGCTGAGACATACAGAAAGAATAAAATCGCCCTTTATTTTAAAGATGAAAAAAGAAACGAGAAGTATACCTTTAAGGAAATGAAAGAATACACAAACCAAGCGGCCAATGTATTTCAGAACCTTGCTGAAGTGAAGAAGGGAGACCGCGTTTTCATTTTCATGCCACGGTCCCCGGAACTTTATTTTGCGTTGCTCGGTGCAATCAAAACGGGAGCTGTCGTCGGGCCACTATTCGAAGCCTTCATGGAGGGGGCGGTGCGGGATCGCCTTGAAGACAGTGAAGCGAGCGTATTGGTGACGACACCTGAATTGTTGCCTCGTGTACCGGTAGACGACCTGCCCCATTTAAAACATATTTTCTTAGTGGGGGAGAACATCCAGGAGGAAGGGAAATACCATAACTTCAATAAAAAAGTAAAAGAAGCCGACAAGCACTTTGACATTGAATGGGTGGATCGTGAAGATGGATTGATTCTTCACTACACATCCGGGTCAACGGGTAAGCCAAAAGGGGTGCTTCATGTACATAATGCGATGATCCAGCATTATCAAACGGCTAAATGGGTCCTCGATTTACAGGAGGATGACGTGTATTGGTGCACAGCGGATCCCGGATGGGTGACAGGGACGTCCTATGGTATTTTCGGACCATGGCTAACCGGTACTTCAAATGTGGTCGTAGGTGGTCGTTTCAAGCCTGAGTCATGGTACAAGACGCTTGAGGAATTCGGGGTTTCGGTCTGGTATAGCGCACCGACTGCCTTCAGGATGTTGATGGGGGCAGGGGATGAGATCGTCAAACGTTTCGATTTGGGTTCACTTCGTCATGTCCTTAGTGTAGGGGAGCCGTTGAATCCTGAAGTGGTGCGTTGGGGAATGAAAGTATTTAATCGACGCATACATGATACGTGGTGGATGACGGAGACTGGCGCCCAGCTTATCTGTAATTACCCCTGCCTGGAAATCAAACCCGGTTCGATGGGTAAACCGATTCCAGGCGTGGAGGCGGCTATCGTGGATGATCAAGGAAACGTACTGCCTCCACATCGAATGGGGAACCTTGCTATTAAAAAAGGGTGGCCATCCATGATGAAGACGGTCTGGAATAATGAGTCGAAGTTTGAATCGTACTTCATGCCAGGTGACTGGTATGTATCAGGGGACTCTGCCTTCATGGATGAAGAGGGATTCTTCTGGTTTCAAGGTCGTGTCGATGACGTCATCATGACAGCTGGTGAAAGGGTCGGTCCGTTTGAGGTGGAAAGTAAGCTGCTTGAGCATCCGGCCGTTGCGGAAGCAGGGGTCATTGGAAAGCCGGATCCAGTCCGTGGCGAGATTATTAAAGCATTCATTGCTCTCCGTGATGGGTATGTTGCGAATGATGGATTAATAGATGAAATCCGGCAATTTGTGAAGCATGGGTTGGCGGCCCATGCAGCACCTCGTGAAATCGAGTTCCGTGATAAGCTTCCTAAGACCAGAAGCGGTAAAATCATGCGTCGTGTCCTGAAAGCTTGGGAACTGGATTTGCCGACTGGTGATTTATCATCCATGGAAGACTAAAAGTGCTACATTATCAATCAATCTACAAAAAAAGAGGCAACCGGAAACTTCCCGGTTGCCTCTTTTTCAGGTGGGAAGCAGGGGTGTTTCATTCCTCTTCTTCCGCTATATCCTTTTCGTCTTTATCAGTAATGTCGTGATCTTTATCTTTTGTATCTTCTTTTTTTTCGTCTTTTTCTTGATCGCTGGAATCAGTTTCCGTATCCTTCTTATTCACGAAGGTGCTCGACTTTTTAGCGACAGTCTGAACGCTTTGTGATGGAGCGGATTCTTTCCCGACAATGTCTACAGCGGTTACGTAATAAGAACCTCCATCAGCACCTGCCGTATAGACCAAATCTGAACCGGCACTGATGCTGGCGACTTTCTGTCCATTACGGTAAACGCGATAGCCAACCACATCTCCTTCAGGATGGAGACCCCAGGTAATGGTCGTATCAGTCACCGTGACGGAAAGGGGATCGGGCACTTTTCCATTATCGTTGAGCGTCGCACTTGTACCCGCGATATCTCCCCATTTCTCGCCACCTGGTATCAAGGCGCCGGGATCATCCACGTATTTTAATCCGATTTCATCAATGGACTTGGGATCCAACATAAACCCTCCACTTGTGAATTCACTTGGTGTTTCTGAAAGGGCAGCATAACGTCTGCTTCCGACTGAAACATATTGACCATCTATCAAACTAGCGTCGCCTTTAGCGGGGACTTGGTTTGAAATGAATAAGTCTGTCTTAACAAGCCCTGCTTTTTGACAGGAGTCTGATGGCAGAAGTCCTGTGGCTGCACAGAAGGAACGACTGACGATTCCCCCAGGCATTTCAAAGCGTTTGTCAGGATCCACCAGCTTCGAATCCACTTCATAGGCAGCATTCATTAAGTCGGCCCAATAATAGATATTACGGTTATTGTACTGGAGGCCATTGTATGTTCCTTGCAAAGATTTAGGTGTATCATAACCAATCCAAGTGCCGAACGTCACATTCGGGTTAGTGGCTACGAACCATGCATCCTTATAATCCTGTCCGGTCCCGGTCTTGCCAGCCCAGTCACTGGAGAAGGCAAGGCGGTTTTTGACGGAAGCGGCCGTACCGCTGTTTACGACATCCCTCATCATATCAAGTGTCAAGTAGGCAGCCTGTGGTGAGAAAACTTCAACTGGCTTCACTTTATGTTGGTAGATGACTTCGCCGTCTTTGGATTCGATTTTATCGATCATGTAGGCATCGATGAATTCACCCGAGTTGGCAAAAGTGGTATAGGCATTGACATTTTCTTCTACGGTTACGCCATTTGTCATTGCGCCCAAAGACAGGGATGGATTGCTGTAATCGGATTTGGATAGGCTTGTGAAGCCCATTTTTTCTAAATAGGAAACAGGATTCTGGTTAAGAATTTTCATATAAAATAGCGCGGTCGGGATATTATACGAGTTCTTTAGAGTCTCCCGGGCTGTCGCTATACCAGTAAGGCTTCCACCGCCGTAGTTCCTAGGCTTCCATAACCTTCCGCTTCCATCCGGTATGGAGACAGGGACATTGGACGTCACGCTTCCTGGTGAGATCTTCCCGAGATCGATGCCTGGGCCAAATACGAGAAGCGGCTTCATCGTCGATCCATTTGGGCGGAGTGCTGCGGTTGCATGGTTGGTCTGTTCCCGTTTAAAGTCCCGTCCGCCGACAAAACTGATGATTTTACCTGTCTTGTTTTCGATGAGGACGGCACCAGTCTCAACCGGTTCCTGAACGATTTTCGATTCTTTCGTATCGGGATCGATGATGGTTTGGTTTTTATCATATCCGAAGTTCGGGTAGTTTTTCGTCACTTTCTGCATTTTATTATAGATTTTCTTATTGATGGTCGAATAGATTTTATAGCCGTTTTGACGCAAGTTTCGATCTGCTAGCGCTAGGTATTGCTCGTGCAAATCATCATTTTTTAAATCTTTTTCTTCATATCCATCTTCTTTTGCAAGGTAGACTGATAGGATATCGATAGATCGTTTTTCAATTTCATAGGTAAGCCATGGATATTTCTCGGTAGGTAATGTTTTCTTGCCAATAAAGTCTTTTGTGATATCGTATGTTTTGGCTTTTTCGTATTGTTTCTTTGTTATGTATCCGTTGCTGTGCATCCTTTTCAATACGGTTTTCATCCGGTTGATGCCTGGTTCGAGATCATCCTTGATCTCTCCCTGTTGCGTATAGGGAGTATAGCCAAAAGGACTTTGTGGCAACCCGGCAATGAAAGCAGATTGTGCGAGATTCAAGTCTTTGGCGTCTTTACCAAAAATCCCTTCCGCTGCTGCTTGGACACCAGCAATGTTTCTGCCTGATGAATTTCTTCCCAAAGTGGAGACATTTAGGTAAGTCTCTAATATCTCTTCTTTTTCAAAGAACTTTTCCACCCGGAGTGCTAGTAAAATTTCTTTTGCTTTTCGTTCGAAGGAGACTTCGTTTGTCAACACTTGGTTCTTGATGAGTTGCTGTGTTAACGTGCTTCCCCCGGATTGGACGGCTGCGTTCGAAAATTCTTGATAAACCGCCCGGAGAATCGCTTTTGGTACAACGCCATCGTGTTCATAAAAGTACTCATCTTCCGTAGCGATGACGGCATTCTTCAGGTGATCGGAAACTTTATCGATGGACACTTCTTCACGCTCAAGATCGCTTGTGAGCTTGCCTAGATATACTTTATCTGCAAAATATATCTCAGAGGTCTCTTCATAATTATAAATATCCTTTTTTAAATCTTCTTTTGAGCGCACTGGCTCATCCTTGACGAGGGCAGCGAAATAGCCGGCTCCAACACCACCGGCGAATGAAAAGCCTAGAATTCCAACAATAATTACGATCAATGTCAAATTCCAAATCACTTGGTAGGAAACTCTGGCATTCCTTATTGTTTTTTCACTTTTGAAAAATCGGTTCACTTGTTTCCATGCCGATTGAATTCTATCTTTTTGATTATTATTCATCGTATCAACCCCCTGAAATCACATATATTATAGCATATAACACCTAGGTAAAAAGGAAACTTCTACATTTTTCTGGCTTCAGCTAGGGTGCTGTTGACAATGTACGGCAGGTATGATAAAAATTTAGTATTATCTTTATTGAATTAGCGATGATAGGACCCAGTAGTTAAGCTATCCCTGTTTTAGAGAGCCGGTGGTTGGTGAAAACCGGTACAAATAGTGAGATGAATTACTTCCTTGAGCATTTGTTGTGAACCTAAATTAGTAGCGACAAACGGGCGACGACCGTTATTCGTCTCGAGCGGAGGGCATATTTTGTCCTCAAGTTGGGTGGTACCGCGAATTTATTCGTCCCTTCATTTATATGAAGGGGCGTTTTTGTATGGTTTTTGCGGAAATTTTCAGGATATATATGAAGGAGGAAAAATGGAATGGAATTACTTAAGGATCTCGAGTGGCGGGGAATCATGTACCAACAAACGGATGAAGAAGGACTCAAGGATATTTTGGATAAAGAGAAGATTTCCCTATATTGCGGGGTGGATCCAACTGCAGATAGCATGCATATTGGGCATTTGCTTCCATTCTTAACATTGCGCCGGTTCCAAAAGCATGGACACCGTCCTGTTGTGCTTGTGGGCGGAGCGACTGGTCTCATCGGAGATCCAAGTGGTAAGAAAGAAGAAAGACAGCTGCAAACGTTGGAAAAGGTTCTTTATAATGCAGACTGCATTAAGGGACAGCTTTCCCAAATCTTCGAATTTGAAGGTGAAAATGGTGCAGTGATGGTTAATAACTATGACTGGATCGGCAAAATTGATATGGTGACGTTCCTGCGTGATTATGGAAAATATATCGGTGTGAATTACATGCTTGCCAAAGATACGGTTGCTTCTCGTTTGGAAACAGGAATTTCCTTTACTGAATTTGCGTACACAATTTTACAAGGCATTGATTTCAACCACTTGTACGACAATCATAACTGTAAGCTGCAAATTGGTGGAAGCGATCAGTGGGGGAATATCACCACAGGACTTGAAATGATCCGCAAGTCGCATGATGAAGAGACAAAAGCATACGGCATGACAATTCCACTTGTAACTAAAGCGGATGGCACGAAGTTTGGGAAAACGGAAGGCGGAGCAATCTGGTTGGATCCAGAAAAAACGACGCCTTATGAATTTTATCAATTCTGGATTAACACAGCGGATGCTGATGTCGTGAAATACTTGAAGTTCTTCACATTCTTGTCACGTGAAGTCATTGAGGACTTAGAGAAATCCATGGAAACCGAACCGCACTTACGTAAAGCACAAAAAGCTTTAGGAGAAGAAATGACACGGATGATCCATGGTCAAGAAGCTCTAGATCAAGCAATCAAAATCTCTGCTGCTTTATTCAGTGGTGACGTGAAGAATCTAAGTGCGGCCGAAATTAAAGTCGGGTTTAAAGATTTTCCAAGTTTTGAACGTGAAAGTGACGAAGATATTTCGTTAGTGGACTTAATTGTAGAAGCGAAGATTTCTCCATCTAAACGTCAAGCACGTGAAGATATCCAGAATGGAGCCATCTCCATCAACGGAGAAAAAGTCACTGATTTACAATATATAGTAAACGAAGAGGCTAAGATTGAAGGGGAATTCATCCTAATACGTCGTGGGAAAAAGAAATACACATTAGTGAAATAAGATAGAGAAAGCCGGCTGAATCCCAGCCGGCTTTTATTTGTATTGAATTCCAAGCATAAAAAAACCCCATCCAAGGATGAGGTTCCGAAGGTATTAACGAGAGTAGAACTCAACGATAAGAGCTTCGTTAATTTCAGCTGGCAATTCAGAACGTTCTGGTAAACGAGTGAATGTACCTTCTAATTTCTCAGCATCGAAAGTAAGGAAGTCAGGAACGAAGTTAGTCGCTTCAACTGATTCTTTGATGATTGAGAAGTTACGTGATTTTTCACGAACGCTGATTACTTGTCCAAGAGACACTTTGTAAGAAGGAATGTCTACGCGTTTTCCATCTACAGTGATGTGACCGTGGTTAACAAGTTGACGTGCTTGACGACGTGTACGAGCTAAACCAAGACGGTAAACAAGGTTATCAAGACGTGATTCAAGAAGAACCATGAAGTTTTCACCATGAACACCTTTGATTTTGCCAGCGCGGTCGAACATTGAACGGAATTGACGTTCAGTGATTCCGTACATGTGACGAAGTTTTTGTTTCTCTTGTAGTTGCATTCCGTATTCAGAAATTTTTCTACGTTGGTTAGGACCGTGTTGTCCTGGTGCGTAAGGACGTTTTTCTAATTCTTTACCAGTACCTGTTAGGGAAATCCCTAAACGACGGGATAGTTTCCAGCTTGGGCCAGTATAACGAGCCATAGGATGACTCCTCCTTCGAATGTTTTTATTTTGGTAAAATAAAAACCGTGTGTGAATGAACAATCATGACCATTTTGTTTTCATGTACCTTCGCCCTAGCAGCAGAGAGTTACGAGATACACCTCTGTATGGAGGAACAAAATGAGAACATAAAGGCTGTCACATAGGCTGCAATATTTTACACAAGGAATATTGTATAATACTCTGCCAAGTGAGTCAAGCGGAATCGGATGATAATTATGATTTAGGTAGAGAATGAAATTCAAAATCTTATAAAAAATACTAGAATAAGGGAGAAATTTCAGGGTAGAAGCGTTATAATAAAGTAATAACCTAAAATGAATATTGTCAATCGTTTCCATTATTTCAGGGAGATATGGTATGATCTTGATTACATGTAGTTCTTTTGGACTAATATTTTTTAAATATTTCGTATTTATAAGTTTGCTTAAAAATAGGCTGTGATATAGGGATGATGGAGATGAAGATTAAAACAGTGCAGTTATTGAATGAATTAAGGATACTTTTCTTTCAGCATATGAAAAGTTCGGAAGGGGACCTCCATTTCCAGAAGTTTTTAGAAGGTTTTTTAATAGAGACAAAAGAGCAGCTTTATATGGAAGAGGTATCTTTCTTTAAATTTGATGAGTGGAAGCTACAATATTATAAAGAGGCTTCGACAGGCAGTGTTGAGGACTATATTATGAAGGCGCCCGCACAGGAACATATTGAGAAGGCAATGAACGAAAATAAGAATGACGAAGCATCGTTTGTATTTATGCCGAAGGATTTCCGAGATTTCCAAACGATCATTCCTCTTTGGGATCAGGGGAAGGTCAACGGATTGATAGCCCTGAAAGAACAGGGGATTTCTTTCAGGAGTCTGACAGAGGAGCAAGGGACTGATTTTGCAGGAGAATTCGCAACCATCTTGAAATCGGCTTTATCAATTTCCAAGATGTCAGTCGAGGAGAAACGGAATAAACGGTTGTTCAAGGTCACGGAAAAGTTCTATTCTTCGATGAATATGGATGCGGTCCTGGGAGAAATCATTTCGACCTTGCATACCGTGTATCCAACCTTTGATTATTTCCTGCTTCTCTCCCATGATAATGATAGTCATGAAAATCTGCCGATTAAGGATCTAGAATATGATAGCGAGAATGTGGCGGCCCTGCAAGCTTATGTAACAGGCACCATACAATTCGATGATCACCCCTCTGACGATCATTCTATCTTATATGCACCTCTAAAAGGTAAACAGGGGGTATATGGGGTTTTGCAAGTCATTGCGCCTAACACGCTCATGTTTCCTGAAAGCGAAATCGAGTTCATTGCGTTATTGGCGAATACTGCCGGAAGTGCCCTGGAAAATGCCCAATTGTATCAGCAATCGAAACGTCTCGTATCGGATTTGCAGTTGATTAACGAAACATCTCACCATTTGAATTCCAATCTACGCTTAAGTGAGACGATGGAGTATATGAAACAGCAAATCATGAAGTCCTTTGACGCAGACCAGACAGGTTTTATCTTGCTTCTGCCAGGGGAAAACGTGAATTTATTGACAGGAAGCTCTGATTTTTTTGATTCAGAGGAATCGGAACTGTATGTATCATTCATGAAAGACAAGATTGATAAAGACAAGGAATCATTATTTATAGGGGACTTAAGCGTGAAATGCCCGGGTGTTGATGTGAGGTATCACTCCCTGATGGCTGTTCCGATGATGGAAAGCAACGATGTTAAGGGGTTTGCCTTAGTATTACACGAAGAACCCTATTTCTTTTCCTTTGAAATGTTCAAACTTTTGCAATCACTCATACATCATTCAAGTTTGGCCATGGCGAATTCCATGCTCCGTGAAGAATTGGAAAAGATGGTCATAACAGATCATCTGACTCGGCTATATTCAAGGAGTTATCTCGATGATAAGATGTCCCAGTCGATGGAAGTGGATGAAGAAGGAACATTCATCCTTATTGACATTGATAACTTTAAGAAAGTGAATGACACGTATGGGCACCAAGTTGGGGATGATATCCTCATCCAGGTTGCCAATCTCATTCAGCATAACATCCGTGATACAGATATAGGGGCTAGGTGGGGTGGCGAAGAAATGGCCATTTACCTCCCACGCATACCCTTGGAAACTGGCGTCAAGATTGCGGAACGTTTAAAAGATAAGGTTGGGGAGGAATCCAGTCCGAAAGTGACCATTTCCTGTGGCGTCTCTTACTGGGCAAAAGAGCAGTTCGATAACGTTAAGGAAGTATTCAAACGGGCGGATGAAGCGTTGTATATGGCGAAGAACTCCGGGAAAAATAGGGTGAATGTAAAGGAATGGCGACTTTAAAAGACGAAGGGGAGTGACATTGTCACTCCCCTTCGTCTTGTTTCTATAAATAGTTGCAAAGGATGTCCGTTAATTTCTCCAACCCTTGTTGATCGCTTTCATCAAATCGGTTTGTGATCGGGCTGTCGATATCAAGCACGCCAATTAGCTTGCCATCCTTCATGAGCGGGACGACTATTTCCGATCTCGTGGCAGCATCGCAGGCAATATGTCCCGGGAATTGATGGACGTCCTCAACCCTCATGGTTTTCCGCTCAGCTGCTGAGGTCCCACATACACCTTTGCCGATTGGAATGCGGACGCACGCTGGAAGGCCTTGGAAAGGACCTAAGACCAATTCGTCTTTTTCGAGTAAATAAAATCCAACCCAATTGATTTCGCCCAAGAATTGGTTGAGCAAGGCGGATGCATTACTTAAGTTGGCAATCATGTTCGGTTCATCTTCGATAAGGGCTATGAGCTGTTTTTGTACGAGCGCATAGTTTTCTTCTTTATTTCCTTGATACATTTCGACATTAAACAAAAGGATTCACCTGTCTTCCGCATTATATTACAGGACTTTCTTGACAAGCCACTGGATGTAGAGAAATTGTCGAGAACTTACTAAAGGAGTTGGCCGGTTTCATACAGAATTAATCCACAAGACTTGTCTCAAAGAAAGCGAGGGATTGCCGATGAATCGCCAGACGCCAACGAAACAAGCTATTGTGGAAGCTGCCCTGCATTTATTTCATTTAAAGGGCTACCATGCAACATCCATACGGGATATCGCCAATAAAGCAAAAGTGAATGCTGCCAATATTGCCTACTATTTCAAGAATAAGCAGGGACTGTTGGAGTTCTGCTTCATTTCCTATTTAGAAGAATACCTTCTAGTCCTTGAAAGGAATATGGAACAACTGGAGATTAAAGGTCCACAAGAGTGCCTAATGAATCTAGTGAAGGATATCCTCACGTTTCAGAGAAAGAATTTTTTGGCGGCCCGATTCATCTATGGGGAATCGTCACTTGATTCCAACTTGAACCGTGAAATTCATTCGACCTATTTTACAAAAGAAAAATCTTACTTTCAATATATTCTGGAACAAGGGATTAAAAGCAGGAACTTCCATTCGGTTTCCATCCCCATGTTCATGTTGCAGTTAAAAGGCCTATTAACAGCGCCGGTCCTTCATACCCATTATGCAATGGAAGTCCTGCATGTGTTCCCTCAGGAAGCCTATTATACGAATCTATATGCAGAGGAAGTCGGTCGGTTCCTGGAAGATACATTATTCATTTCGGAAGAGCTGCAACCCCTGCTAGCGGGAAGACCCGAAATGTTTACTTGAATGAGCCCTTGAATTCCGGAATGAGCGACTCGAAACCCTGTCCTAAATCCTTGGCTTGATGAGCATCGGAACCATAAACGAGCGGGATGCCGAGATCCATGGCCCGTCTGGCAAAGCGCTCCGGAGGATAAGGCTCACCACAAAGTGGTTTTACGAAACCAGCTCCGTTATAATCAAGTGAATACCCCTGTTCCTTGATCAAACCCAAAACTCGGTATACGCGGTCGTCAAAATTGTTTTCAGGCGGATATCGATGCTGGAATTTATGAACAAGGGTAATGTGCCCGATTCGTTTTGGTTTATAGATTCCTAGATCAGCACGAATTGATTTTTCTAAGGTATCGTAATATTTGGCATATACAGCATCGATGGATCCTAATTCGGTCGCAATCGAACGGAATGTAGCATCACTGAAATCGATGCAGCGCCAGTTCTGTTCCTGCTTGATGAAATGGACGGAAAGAATGCTGTCATCTAGGAATTCGCCGACTTCATTGAGGAATTCTTTTGTTTCCTTTTCGAATCCCTCTATAAAGTCAACCTCCAGGCCTCTTTTAATGAGGATTTTGTCTTTGTAATGCTCTTTTAATACATGAAGCTCTTGAAAGTAATCAAGAAGCAGGGTGGGATCCATTCCACTGTCTTTTTCAGGGGTCGGATCTTGAAAACCCGGTGGTAAAGGTGCATGTTCCGTGAACGTAATTTCCTTTAATCCGAGTTCAATTCCCCTTGTAATATAATCATCAAATGTATCCGCTGAACCGTGTGGGCAAAACGAAGTATGCACATGTCTATCAGATTTCATGTTCTTTCCCTCCCATATAAACGGTATTTGTAGCAATTTTCTACAAAAATTATATTTTTCTCGTCAAAAATTATTGCTAACATGGTATCATAAAAGCATTAAATTGAACATTTTTTACATTTATATATAAAAGAGCGTGGCTGTAAGGATTAGAACAGGGGGCTTACCATGGTATTCATATACATACTTGGAATAATAATCGTGTTATTTTTAATTTTCATAGTTTGGGGCTATTTTTACAAAAAGAAATACTTCAAGGAAATCGATCGTCTTGAATCCTGGAAGATCAGTATCTTGCATCGCCCCGTTTTAGAAGAACTATCCAAAGTCAAACAATTGAACATGACAGGTGAAACAGAAGAAATGTTCGAAAACTGGCGCGTGGAATGGGATGCCATCATTACGGATCATATGCCGAAAGTTGAAGAGCTCTTGTTCGATGCGGAGGAATTTGTCGATAAATTCCGTTTCAGCCGTTCGAAAGAGACACAGCGACAAATTACGTTAAAACTCGATGAAATTGAAGAAATGATCAAAAAAATCTTGTACGAATTGAATGAACTTGTTGGCAGTGAAGAAAAGAACCGAGTGGAAATTGAGGACATAAAAGAAACGTATCGCCAATTGAAAAAGACATTGCTTGCCCATCGTCATAATTATGGGAAAGCGGCGGATAAGCTTGAATCCTCCCTTGATGAGGTATTGCAGATCCTCCAGCAGTATGAGGAAGAAACGGTCAATGGGAACTATTTAAATGCGAGGGAACTTGTCCTTTCCATAAAGGAAAAGCTCACTGTCCTGGGTACGAAAATGGAAATGCTCCCTAAGTTATTGGTTGATAGCCAATCCGAGTTACATTCGCATCTTAGTGAATTGAAAGACGGATATCAGGAGATGGCCGGTCAGGGTTATCTATTGAGCCATATCCAATTCGAACAGGAAATCTCCCGTTTGGAGAATGAACTGGACCTATATAAGACACAATTGGAAAATGCAGAAACGGAAGCGGTTGAAACGGGAATCAAGGATGTCAGGGAAAGCATTGAGGTGCTATACGACCTACTGGAGAAAGAAGTGCTTTCCAAACAGTACATCCTGAAGAATGATGAAGTGCTCCGGAATATGATAAATGACCTTGGAGAAGAAATCGATGAGCAAAAAACAGAAACCGTGCATGTTCAAGAAACGTATCATCTCACTGAAAATGAATTGGAAGCACAACGGAAGATGGAAAAGCAAATTGCCCAGATTTCCAAACGCTATCAATTGCTTGTCTTGAAAATTGAAGATAATGTAATGGCGAGCTCGCTGATCAGTGAAGAAATGCAAAGCCTTGCCAAACAGCTGAACGAATTGCAAGAAAGCCAAAAGGACTTCAGTATTAAATTACAGGATTTAAGAAAAGATGAAATGGATGCAAGGGACTCACTGGCCGATTTGAAACGGAAAATGATCGAAACCAGCCGATTGATTACCAAGAGCAACATTCCCGGTCTGCCTGAAGAGTATAAATTGGTGCTTCAGGATGCTAAGGAAAGCGTGAGTGACGTTCAAAGCAAACTGGAGGAAAAACCTCTTGATATGTCCGCTGTCTATATCTACCTAGAAAAAGCCGTTGAACAGGTCAACAAGGTTTATGATAAGGCACATGAACTCATTGAACATATGTATCTCGCAGAAAAAGTGATTCAATTCGGTAATCGGTACCGTAGCAGTCATGAGACGGTTGCTGAAAGCTTGAGACAAGCTGAAGCCAAATTCAGGAGCTATGAGTATCAAGCTGCATTGGAAACGGCTGCCACCGCGATTGAAAAGGTCGACCCAGGCAGCTTACGAAAAATCGGAGCGAATCTAGAAGAAGTTCTTTCCTGAAAACCCGCTATTGCGGGTTTTTTCGTGTGATCACAAAGTAGATGATAGCGAGGCTTGGTTGAAGGCCCTTCAGAACGTTTTTAAATCCCGAGAGGCTTATTTAATCCAGGATGTAATGTCATGCTCCATATAAGCCTCAGGATGGCTAAAAAGCGGAGGGAAAGGATGAAGCAAAGAAAAGATGGGGGTAACTTGTTTACCTAGGTGTTTCCATTCTCTTTCAATTTCAATTATGTTAAAATTAGAAGTTGCAAGTGCAACATATGAAACGGACTAAAGACGATTTACATCATAGATACAAGAACATGGAAGGTGAAACCATGATTTATTTTGATAATAGTGCAACAACAAAACCATATCCAGAAGTGATTGAGTCATTCATAAAGGTGTCTACTGATTATTTCGGTAACCCATCTTCCCTTCATGGGCTTGGAGTGCAGGCCGAAAAATTATTGTCTGCAGCTAGAAAGCAGATGGCTGAATTGCTAAAGGTGAAAAGCTCGGAAATTTATTTCACGTCCGGTGGGACGGAATCGAATAACCTGGCGATCAAAGGGGTGGCACAGGCGTACGCTAACCGGGGAAAACATATCATCACGACGGCCATTGAACATCCATCCGTCGGTGATGCATGCCACTCTTTGGAGGAACAGGGATTTGAATTGACCTACTTGCCTGTCGATGAGCAAGGTCGAATTTCACTCTCCGACCTTGAACTAGCATTACGGGAAGATACGATTTTAGTATCGATCATGCATGTGAATAACGAAGTGGGTTCCATTCAGCCCATTGCGGAGATCGGTAGCTTGCTGAAACGTTACCCAAAAGTGCTTTTCCATGTTGACCATGTACAGGGAGCCGGTAAGGTTGATTTGCCAATAAGGGAAAGTAATATAGACCTCTGTTCCATTTCTGGCCATAAAGTTCATGGGTTGAAGGGAACTGGCATCCTTTATATCCGCGATGGTGTCCGTATTCAATCCTTGTTCCATGGAGGCAATCAAGAGACGAAAATAAGAAGTGGCACAGAAAATGTGGCCGGCATTGTCGCCCTTTCCAAAGCTTTTCGCATTAGTATGAACAATCAACAGCTGTATCATGATAAGATGCAACAAATCCGGGATTATTTATACGAGGGCCTTATGAAAATGGATGGAGTCTTGGTAAACAGCCCATTAAATGGGGTTCTTCATATCCTGAATTTTTCCGTGCCCGGTCTTAAGTCGGAAGTATTGCTTCATGCTCTTGAAGCTGAGGGAATAGTTGTCTCGACTACAAGTGCCTGTTCTTCTAAAAAAAGGACGTCAAGCAAAACGGTGGAAGCGATGTTTCATGACTCCGTCCGTTCCGAGAGCGTGATTCGGATCAGCACCACTTATAGTAATCAATTGGAAGAAGCAGAGAAAGTCCTGGCAGCGATCCAGAAAATAGTCGCTAATTTAGAAAAAATAATGAGGGTTGCGAAATGAAATTTGATCATATAATTATCCGCTACGGCGAAATCTCGACGAAGAAAAGAAACCGCAAAGGCTTCGTGGACAAGATGAAGGCACATGTCCGCTGGAGTTTAAAGGATATCGAGGGCGTGCAGTTGACTTCGAATCGGGAACGGATGTATGTCCTGTTAAATGGGGTCGATCACAAGCCGGTCATAGAACGATTGAAAGGGATTTTTGGCATTCAGTCCTTGAGCCCCGCGGTTAAAATCGAACGGGACCTGGAAGTGATGAAAAATGCGGCTTTGTATTATTTGAACAACACACTTGGGGAAGTCGCTACATTTAAAATTACGACAAAACGGTCCGATAAGGATTTTCCATACAATACGGATGAAATAAATCGGGCGCTAGGCGGTCATTTGCTTCGTAATACCGAAGATTTAAAAGTGGATGTAAAAAACCCAGATCTGAATTTACTTGTGGAAGTGCGACGGGAAGCAGTGTATTTAACAGGTGAAATCATTCCAGGAGCCGGCGGTCTGCCATTTGGTTCAAGTGGTAAAGCAATGTTGATGCTCTCAGGTGGAATCGACAGTCCTGTTGCCGGATTCCTATCAATGAAACGTGGATTGGATGTGGAAGCGATCCACTTTTACAGTCCTCCTTTCACAAGTGAACGTTCCCGCCAAAAGGTGATAGACCTCGCAGGGAAGCTTGCTGAAATTAGTGGCAGCATGAAGGTCCATATCGTACCATTCACGGAAATCCAGTTACTGATCCAGAAACAGATCCCGGAGAACTACTCCATGACGACAACACGCCGCTTAATGATGCGTGTTGCGGACAAAATTCGTGAGAAAGAAGATGCAATGGCACTGATCACGGGTGAAAGCCTTGGACAGGTAGCAAGTCAGACGATGAGCAGTATGTATGCCATCAATGAAGTGACGAATACGCCCATTCTTCGTCCGTTAATCACAATGGATAAAACGGAAATCATCAAAATGGCTAGAGAGCTGGATACATTTGAAATTTCGAATCTTCCATTCGAGGATTGCTGTACGGTCTTCACACCGGCAAGTCCGAAGACAAAGCCGAAACGCGAAAAAGTCAATTATTATGAAAGCTTCGTGGACTTCGAAACATTGATTGAAAAAGCGGTGTCCGACACAGAGATTGTGACGGTCCAACCTGGACAGGTTTTCGACGATAATGAAGCGCTGGAAGACCTCTTTTAAAACCCTACAATTACCAATAAATAAGTAGGAATGAAGCCATGTGTTTTAACACACTCTATAATCACAAGGAGGTGAAAAACACATGGCAAACAACAACAGCTCAAACGACTTATTGGTACCTGGAGTAGAACAAGCTCTAGAACAAATGAAATACGAAATCGCTTCAGAATTCGGTGTGCAACTTGGTGCAGATACAACTTCTCGCGCTAACGGATCAGTGGGTGGAGAAATTACAAAGCGTCTAGTTCAAATGGCTGAACAACAATTAGGCGGCGGATTCAGACGATAAGATAATTGAATAAATATGGCTGCAGAGAGCGGGGGTTCCCCCGCTCTCTTTATTTTATTTCAGAAAAAAACATCGTTAAGATATTAAAATGGGGAAGTATCTTGTATAATGAGTAGGTACTAAGAGTTCATGAATGGAGGAGAAGAGAATGAAGCGTGAAGAATTATTGGCTCCGGAACATTACAACTTAGTGAGTGAAATGGAACGTTTTGCATCAAATCCGGAAAAAGTGGCAGTACTTTGGGAAAACGAAACCGGGCACAGAAAACAACTTACATATGAGAACTTATTAAAAAACGCAAATAAATTCGGTAATGTCTTTATAAAAATGGGACTGGAAAAAGGGGATACGGTTCTGATCATCATCCCTCGTTTAGTTGAAGCGTATCAAGTATATTTAGCCGCCCTTAAAATCGGGGTGGTTGTCATTCCTTGCTCCGAGATGCTCCGTGCAAAAGATTTAAAATATCGGATCAATCACGGTGATGTAAAGGGCATTGTCAGTTATCATGAATACACCCATGAATTCAATGAAATTAAAGAAACAGAAAATCTCTTGAAATTCTCGATAGGACAACAAGTGGATGGGTGGCATGATTTGAATGGATTAGCTGAAGATGAGTCCGAACAGCTTGCTTTGGCTGATACGAAAAGTGAGGATATGGCCTTCTTATCCTATACTTCAGGTACGACAGGAAATCCTAAGGGAGTTGTACATACACATGGTTGGGCTTATGCCCATTTAAAGACATCGGCGGCAAACTGGTTGGGAATTAGCGAGGGAGATGTCGTCTGGGCAACCGCTGGACCCGGGTGGCAGAAGTGGATTTGGAGTCCGTTCCTGGCAGTCCTGGGGACCGGTGCAACTGGGCTTGCATATCATGGGAGATTTGAACCGAAGAAGTATTTGCAGTTGCTGCAGGATTACAAAGTGAATGCCCTTTGTTGTACGCCTACAGAATACCGTCTGATGGCGAAAGTGGATAATCTCGATGATTATGACTTATCTGCTCTCCATAGCGCTGTATCGGCCGGGGAACCGTTAAATCAAAAGGTGTTTGAAGTGTTTAAGAATCATTTTAACATCGAAGTGCGTGACGGATATGGCCAAACGGAAAATACGCTTTTGGTCGGTGTGATAAAAGGCATGGAAATTAAAATGGGCTCAATGGGCAAACCGACTCCAGGAAATCATGTCGAGATCATCGATGATGCCGGAAAGCCATGTCTTCCTGGCGTGGTAGGGGATATCGCGGTGCATGTGGATACGCCTGCCCTCTTCAAAGAGTATTTTAAGGATCCGGAACGCACGGCGAGACAATTTCGCGGTGACTATTATGTAACAGGGGATCAGGCTAAGAAAGATGAAGAAGGTTATTTCTGGTTTGAAGGCCGTTCCGATGATATCATCATCAGTTCGGGGTATACAATCGGGCCCTTTGAAGTCGAAGATGCGCTCATTAAGCATCCCTTCGTGAAAGAATGTGCAGTCGTAGCAAGTCCGGATGAAGTGCGGGGGAGTGTTGTTAAAGCATACATTGTCTTGATTGATAGTGTAGACCCTCATCGTCCAGATTTAATAAAGACGCTTCAGCAACATGTGAAAGACATGACGGCTCCTTATAAATACCCTAGAAAAATAGAATTTTTAAAGGAACTTCCTAAAACGACGTCCGGTAAGATCAAGCGGGTCGACTTACGTAAAATGGAAGAAAGACTCCTGGAAAAGTAGGAGGAAACTCGAACGTCAGCCATTGTGCTGGCGTTTTTTTAGTGAAGCAAAAATGTGGGATTAAATCAAATGAGGTGATACACTTACTGCATATTATGGGAAACTTACGTGCTAAAGAAGATCGGCAAGTTAGGGAGAGGCAGGCTTCTTATGGAAAAATGATGTCTGCAATATTTCCGGGGAAATCGACCTGAAAGGACAATGTTTGCTTTCTAAGTAGGTGGTCCTTGTCGTTTAAGGAAGACAATCGAATCGGAAGGGGAAAAGGGTAAGGGGTAAGTCATCAAAGAAATGAAGGTACAGAAAAAATCGTTCCATTAGAGCAAATTTGAGCGTGACTATGGAATGATGCAAAGGGAAAGAAGGAAAGGTTATGAAAGTAAGCGAACAAAAAGAAGGGGCGATTTATGCAGCCGTTTCTTATATGATGTGGGGCATTGTCCCGATATATTGGAAATTTCTTCAGGGCGTTGGGGCAGCGGAAATTTTAGCTCAGCGGGTATTATGGTCCTTCGTCTTCATGGTGGTTTTATTGGCATTCATGAAAAAATGGCGGGCTTTTGTCGATTATGTTAAAGAAATCCTAGGCAACCCCAAATTATTTGCCGCATTATTGACGGCCTCGCTATTGGTCTCAGCTAACTGGGGAGTGTTCATATGGGCTGTTAACTCAGAACGAATCCTCGACACGAGCCTTGGTTATTATATCAATCCGCTTGTCAGCGTTTTGTTGGGAGTCATCGTCTTGAAAGAAAAACTAAGCCGATCGCAGGTCGTTTCATTCATCCTCGCTGGAATTGGTGTCTTGATCCTTGGTATCCACTTTGGAACGATTCCATGGGTATCGCTCATCCTGGCCATCACGTTTGGACTCTATGGCTTGGCGAAAAAGATGATCAAGGCCGAATCAGCCGTGGGACTGACGCTTGAAACGATGATGGTGACGCCACTTGCGTTGGGTTACTGGATATATTTGATGCTCCATTCGGATTCGCAATTTTTCGCATCCAGCGGAACGAGCCTGATGTTGATGGGTGGGGGAATCGTAACGGCACTACCCTTACTGTACTTTGCGAAAGGTGCAGAGAAGGTGCCTTTGTCCATGCTTGGCATCCTGCAGTACATTGCCCCAACCTTGACTTTGCTCCTAGGGGTGTTCGTATATCATGAAAGCTTTACAAAAGCACACTTCTTGGCCTTTATCTTCATCTGGTCCGCATTGGTCGTTTATACACTTTCCATTACGAAATGGGGAAAAGTGGGTGCTGGTAGATTTAAAGGAAAAAGAAATATAGGTGCCTAAAAAAGCGCTTGGAGGGATGATTCCCTCCAGGCGCTTTTTAGGTTAAATAGGTGTTGGAACCTATCTCGCCAACGATCATATTATCGAGTGAATCCGTATCGTCACGTTCACTTTTTATGGAGTAGGGCCGATAAGCGGAACTGTCGATTTGGATAATATGTGTTGTCAGGTAGGCGGAGATCATGGATCCCCAAATTCTGTTACTATTCAATTCGGTAATGATTTCTTGTTGATCGGTGACTCCGATACCATGCGCAAAGAAGAGGTTCTGGCCTAACATGATTGCATTTTCCCCTTGCCATTCCGGGGTGTTCGGAGCAAAGTCCGGATTTTTGAAGTATAAGCAGTCACCAGGTAAATAATCCATCCCCTCATGGACAAGGATGGAAAGATGATGATGATAGTGCCAGTTGTAAAGAAACAGATCAGGAAAAATACGATCGAAATTCTTAGGTCCGATTGAATCCAGTATCGCTTTATAAAATACGACCAATATGGCTGTTCCGCATTCGAAAGAGTATAGTCTGCCGTTTATGAATATGTCATTCAATGCCATGTGTGGAGGGATATTCGGCCAGAGTTCAAAAGCCCGGTCTTTCGTGAGTTGCCAAACTTGTGGATTGCATAGGGAATCTTCGAGGATCGTAAATTCGGCCCCACTTTCCTCTAACAATACGGAAGCCTGAATGGCCTTCATACGTATTTTTAAGTCGAAACGAAAATCTTCCAATGTGTCAAACTCAAAAACGGTAGGATATATGGCCATCAGCTGAATAATGGTTGATAGGTTCTTGTTTGTTATACCGGCTAGCAGCTGGCTAGCGTCGATCGGTTTGTGATTGATTTTTATCATGATGATATCCGCCTTTTGGTGAAGTTAATGTAAGGGGTGTTTGCATATACATGATAATTATATGAGTACTTGCATGAAAGTGTTAGACGACTAGACTCTTTTCCGGACTTTATCCTTAACAGGAGTGCAATCATAAAAAAGGCTTGGAAGAAACATCCTCCAAACCTGCAAATCTAGGCGTTTTATAAAAAGGTGCGTTTTACTTTTTCCCAATAGGAATTATCCTTTAATTTGACCGTTTTCATGACTTTCTTGCTTAAGCGGATCTTGATTTTCTCTATATTGCGAATACTCAGGGCCTCGTTGTCCAAGCCAATGATCGGGTAGCTTGGCCCGTTTTGCCCAAGGTGGACGGTCAGCGTTCGGTCGCCGCTCAGGATGAAGGACGAGCCTAAGGTCCGGTAGGTATTATTGTTGATCGAAGCGAGTTCACTGACCTGGAAGCATGGTAGAAGCGGATCGACTACTGCTCCATTCACGGACTTATTATAGGCGGTGCTGCCCGTCGGGGTCGCGATGATGATTCCATCTCCGCGCAGTGTTTCAAAATGGATGTGATCAATGAAAATGTCCATGATAAAGGTTTTGATGACGGATGTGCGGATGCTGAGCTCGTTCAAGGCATAGAAAAAGGGTTGGTCATCGAGCTGGATATCGATAACAGGATATTTACGGACCTCGATTTGTTCGTTCGTCATGGCAACGATCATTCTGTTTACGTCTTCCATGTAAAAATCACAATACATGTTCAAGTTGCCTGTGGTAGAAACGCCTGCATATAAACAGTCATCCCGAAACCCGGTTTTCCGGACGGCTTGTAGAAAGGTGCCGTCATCACCGATGCTAACGATGATGTTGGCCTTTCTATAATCCTTGACGACTTCAAATGAATATTGTTGCGCCAACTCCGTCAATCTCTTGACGTTCTTTATCATCTGCTCGTTCTGTACATGAAAAAAATAAATATTCCGGCGATTGGTCATCATGATTCCCCCATTAAATATGTATAGTCTTGTTAGGGCCTACTCAATAAAATCAAGGAAAAAGTTGATAGAACAAGATGCCTTGCCATTTCCAATTTGAGGATTATTTGCTACAATTTTAAGATGGTCTCATTTTATCATGGATTGAAACTTTTTTGTTTACAGTTCGTAAGATAAGAGTGATAGAAATTTAAGGGGGAACACATATGAATGGGAAGCGTTGGGCTGCTCTGGGTATCGCAGCCGTTTTATTTTTTGTTTCTATTGGCGTAGGTCTAGCCACCACTTTATTTGCAACCGATACAGAAAGTGTTTTCGAAGATTTTTTTGCGTCCGATAGCGGATTTTACGAAGAAGTCATAGAAGGCGAAGATCCAACCAATGTCATCGCGGTATTGGATGTAGAAGGAACGATTCAGGATACAGGGGAAGCTTCCCTGTTAAGTTCGGAAACCTACAATCACCGGGATTTCATGGACAAGCTGCAAATGGCGGAAGAGAATGACAATATCAAAGGAATTATCCTTCGAGTGAATTCACCAGGCGGCGGGGTTGTGGAAAGCGCTGAAATCTACGACAAAATCCTTGATATTAAAAAGGTGAAAAAGCCCGTATATGTGTCCATGGGTTCCATGGCGGCATCCGGTGGGTATTATATTTCTGCACCAGCCGATAAAATCTTTGCCAGCCCCGAAACCATGACAGGTTCACTTGGTGTCATCATGCAGGGGTACAATTACGAGAAATTAGCCGAGAAATATGGTGTCGAATTTGAAACGATCAAAAGCGGTACATACAAAGACATTATGAGTCCGACGAGGGAAATGACCAATGATGAACGGAAAATCCTCCAAAATATGATCGATAATTCTTATGATCAATTCGTCAAGATCATTGCCAATGGACGTGGCATGTCCGAAAAAGAAGTAAGGAAGATTGCGGATGGGCGGATCTATGATGGACGTCAGGCGAAAGAAGTTCATTTAATTGATGACTTCGGCCATTTGGATGATGTGATTGCTGCCATGAAAAACGATATCGGTCAAAAAAATGCGCAAGTCATTCGTTATACAGGTGAAGCCGGATTCGGTTCATTGTTCAGTATGGGAGCGCAAAAAATATTGGGAAATGATGTGGAAACGGCCGTGTTGACAAAAATCCTTTCCTCTTCAAATTCCCCACGCTTGATGTATTTGTATGCGGAATAGGGGGGCTGAAGAATGACGGAACAAAATGATAGCAATGAAAGAATCGTACCATCCAATCTAGCATCGGAGCAGGGACCCATACAGCCAGAGCTTTTGCCAGTCCAACCTCTAGAGGATGATGGCGATGTGAAAGTCGTGTGTTTTGCCGGTTTTTGGATGAGATTTTGGGCCTATTTAGCGGACTTGTTTGTGATTGGCAGTTTGAATCGCATCTTGATTCACCCCATCTTTAAGTTTTATAATGAGTCAGATAACCTTTGGTTTTCTGCTGAGGCCTTATTGACGGCCATTGTCTTTTTCCTTTATTTCATCCTGATGACCAAATTCTTCAATCAGACATTAGGCAAGATGATTTTTGGTTTGAAGGTAGTGGCCTTGAAGGAAGAGACGATTACCTGGGGTACGGTATTATTCAGGGAATTGTTTGGACGTTATATTTCCAAAGTTACCTGGGTCGGCTACCTTTTGGCAGGCCTATTACCCAAGAAACAGGCTTTGCATGATATCTTTGCGGACACGAGCGTCGTTTTAATTAGAAGATGATGCCCTTTTTAATAAATAAACCTGTCGGACTGCCATTTTAGGTCCAATAGGTTTATTTTTTTTTGACGAGGCCGATAATGAATGGCTGAAAGGGTGTGGATGTGTGAAATGGATTGTAATGATATTGGCTATCCTCATAGCGGTGTTGCTTCTTCTCATTTTCACTAAAGTCAGGGTGCATTTTACCTATAAGCGTATTCAAAAAGATGATCTTATCCATATGAAAATGACGGCTTGGCATGGCTTATTGCATTACACATTGAAGGTGCCAGTCATAAAGAAAGACGATGAATCGACGGCTCTCATCGTGGAGAAAGAAACGGACACGATGAATGATACGGAAAAGAAGTCGACGGCCAAGCTTACACCGGAAGAGTTCATGAATGGTTTAAGCGATATGCGGGCCTTGATCCACCATATAGTTGATTTGCATCGGATCATTCGGCACTTCCTCGGGAAAGTCCAAGTGAAAGAGTTTGCATGGCATAGTATGATAGGGACGAAACATGCTGCCCAAACAGGGATATTAACAGGTAACTGTTGGGCCCTTAAAGGATCGATCATTGGTTTATTGACCACCTATCTGAATTTTCGGGTCATGCCTTCCTATACGATTACACCGGATTTTTATCGAAAACAGGCCAATACGTCCATTGCTTGCATATTAGAATTCAGAGTCGGGCAAGCTATACTGACTGGGATAAAACTGCTTCGCTACTGGAAAGGCGGTAAAGTGAAATTCAAGTCTAAGAAATTAGCGAAGCTAACTGGAGATTCCAATAATCAATCGATGTAGAGTGGAGGAATTTAGATGTCTGATCACCCAATACAAGGTTTAATGAAAGAAGCCATGGAGAACTTGAAAGAGATGGTCGATGTTAACACGATCATCGGAGACCCAGTGGAAACCCCCGATGGAAGTGTCATTTTAACGGTTTCCAAAGTGGGCTTCGGATTTGCCGCTGGAGGCAGTGAATTTGTGATCGATGGTAACCATCAAGGTCAACAGGGCGATTCAAAGCAACCATTTGGTGGGGGTAGTGGTGGTGGAGTATCCATTACGCCTATAGCTTTCCTTATTGTTGGTACACATGGCGTGAAGATGATTCATTTAGATGAAGGTACGCATCTTTTAGAAAAAATGATGGATTTAGCACCGCAGGTCGTTGATAAGATCCAATCGATGCTAGCTAAAAAAGATAATAATCAATCAAGGCAAGATAGCGGTCAAAGGAATTCAATGAACATGAACAATCAACAACCTAAACAGGATTTGGATTTCTAATGCGACTCGGCGTCCGCCGAGTTTTTCTTTTTGATGTAAAATTCTAAAATCCAATTAATTGCAAAATTACGATAAAACAAATATCATAAAGCTTGTACATAAAGCATATAAAGGAGGAATTTTTAATGGCTTCAGTTACTTTTAAAAACAACCCGGTCACTTTAGTGGGACCAGAACTTAAAGTTGGGGATAAAGCACCTGATTTTACAGTATTGGCTAATGATTTAACACCGGTTACATTAAACGACTCAAAAGGCACAGTCCGCATTATCAGTGTCGTTCCGTCCGTTGATACAGGCGTTTGCGATGCACAGACACGCAAATTCAATGAAGAGGCTGCCAAATTGGATAATGTGAAAGTATTGACGATCAGCAATGACCTTCCATTCGCACAAAAACGCTGGTGTGCTGCAAGCGGACTCGACAATGTCCAAGTCCTTTCCGATCACCGCGACCTTTCTTTTGGGGAAGCTTACGGTGTTGTGATGAAGGAACTTCGTTTACTGGCACGTTCCGTATTCGTCGTGAACAGTAACGATGAAATCACTTATGTTGAATATGTAAGTGAAGGTACGACTCATCCAAACTATGAAGGTGCCATTGAGGCAGCTAAAGCAGCAAAGTAAGGACTGAGCTCACTGAACCAGGCGCTGATGTGCCTGGTTTTTCTATTGGGTCGAACATCCTAAAAACAGGAAGATTTCCTTATGATGAATAAAGATAGAACCCCTCAAAACCAGACCTTTTCCTCATTCCCCAAAGAAACGCCTACCTGTGAGTTCACTGACGGACATTGCTTCAACCCAATGATAGGATAGCATGTACCGAATGGCTCCAATAAGGAAACATTCTGTCAAATAACTGATGAATGATAAACGGGGCTTACGACTTGTAAGTCTTACTCCTTACCTTTAAAATAAGGACAGAAGCAAACAGGAGGAATAAATAAGTGAAGTCTACCCCAGTTGAAGAACTATTTTATGAATTTGATGAAACAACCAAAATATTGCAAGATGAACTGTCGTGCACGTATCTCGATGCCTTAGGCGAGACCGGAGAGAATTTTTTCCAAGGGAAAGTGATGCAGGAAGAAATCAGTGAAGAATCAAAGAAAAGTTTGATGAAGCATTATGCTGAATTTTCATTGGAAAAGTATGAAAAGGAAGCCATCCGTAAAGCATACCAGCTGGCCATCCTTAAAGGCATGCAACAAAGCGTACAACCTAACCATCACATGACACCGGATGCCGTCGGGATTTTTGTCAGTTACTTAGTCGGCAAATTCACGAAGGATCAAAAAGAGATCGTCATGCTCGATCCAGCTGTTGGGACAGGAAACCTACTCTTTGCGATCATGAACCAGTTGACCGATAAAAACATGGCGTCATTTGGTGTGGAAATCGACGAAACCTTGATCAGGCTTGCATATGCCGGGGCTAATCTTCAAGAGCATCCCTTATCATTTTTCAATCAGGACAGCCTAGAGCCGCTTTTCATTGACCCAGCGGATGTGGTAGTCAGTGACTTGCCGATTGGGTATTACCCGAATGATGTCCGTGCAGCGGAATACGAACTGAAGGCAGAAAACGGCCATTCCTATGCACATCATCTATTCATAGAGCAAAGTGTCAAACATGTGAAAGATGGAGGATATCTATTCTTCATTGTCCCGAATAATTTATTTGTCTCGGAAGAAGCACCTAAACTCAATGACTATTTGAAAAAAAATACTCACATTCAAGGAATGGTGCAGCTTCCGCTTACCATGTTTAAAAACGAAGCGGCTGCCAAGAGCATTTTAATCCTTCAAAAGAAAAAGGATGGCGTCGAGGCTCCTAAGAAAGCCTTGTTGGTACAACTTCCGAAGCTATCTGACTTTGATGCGACTAGGTCGGTCATGAACCAGATGGACGATTGGTTTAAGGAAGAAAAATAAAAACAAAAGCTGATGCCAAAAGGCATCGGCTTTTGTTTTTAGAAGATAAAGAGTTTTTTAAATTATTAAATTTTTTATTGGTGGAATCCATTTGCCATGATAAGATATATACATTATATACTGCACGTTTGTAGACTAGCTTAGAGTAAAGGAGCAGGATGGATGTCTAAAATTATGGCTATAAACGCAGGCAGCTCTTCTTTGAAGTTTCAGCTTTTTGAGATGCCTAGTGAACATGTTATTACGAAAGGTCTTGTGGAAAGGATCGGTTTGAAAAACTCCACATTCACCTTGAGTGTTGAAGGCGAGAAGATTTCTGAAACGTTACACATCCCAAATCATGAAGTGGCTGTCGGGCTTTTACTAGAAAAACTGATTCACCACCAAATCATACACTCTTTCGAAGAAATAGATGGCATGGGCCATCGAGTTGTGCATGGTGGTGAAGTGTTTAGCGACTCCGTCTTAATCACAGAGGAAGTTATAGAAGAAATCGAGAAGCTTTCGGATTTAGCTCCCCTTCATAATCCTGCCAATATAACGGGCATCAAGGCGTTTAAGCAAATATTGGGTGAAGTGCCGGCGGTTGCTGTCTTTGATACGGCCTTCCATCAAACCATGGAACCCAGTTCGTATATGTATAGCTTGCCATTTGAGTACTATGAGAAATACGGTATCAGGAAATATGGATTCCATGGTACATCACATAAATATGTTTCCCAACGTGCAGCGGAAATGATAGGAAGACCGATAGAACAGTTACGGTTGATATCCTGTCATTTGGGAAATGGCGCTAGCATCACGGCCATCGAGGGAGGAAAGTCGATTGACACGTCGATGGGATTCACTCCATTGGCCGGCGTGACGATGGGTACACGTTCAGGGAATATCGATCCAGCTTTGATTCCTTACATCATGGAGAAAACGGGGACAACGGCAGATGAAGTACTGGATGTCTTGAATAAGAAAAGTGGGATCCTTGCACTGTCTGGCTTCTCCAGCGACTTACGCGATATCCAATTGGAAGCCGATAAAGGAAATGAGCGGGCTGAGCTTGCGCTAGAAGTATTTGCTGGCCGCATTCATAAATACATAGGTTCTTATACAGCAAAAATGGGCGGCGTGGATGGAATCATCTTTACGGCCGGCATTGGTGAAAATAGCCAGGACATCCGGGGGAGGATCTTGGATGGACTTGAATTCATGGGAGTTTATTGGGATGAAGACCTGAATCGTACCTCTGGTGAGGAAGCCTTCATCAATTCCCCATTTTCCCCGGTGAAAATCATGGTCATTCCTACGAATGAAGAAGTCATGATTGTCAGAGATACGATGAATATCACAATGAATGAAAGTTTAGAAGATATGCTTTCCTAGAAGAAAAAAGCCTCCATGCCCATCAAGGGAATGGAGGCTTTTTTACGTGCGGATTTGCCCGGAGTTCTGTTTAGATGTTGATTTTCGGTTAGGTTGTATGCTGCTTCATATTCTTGAAAAGCTGTGCCGTATGGTATACTTAAAGGGAGAATCCACCAATTCTTTATAAAGGAGGCTTGTTGCATGGAATTCACAAAGCGGGACATGAAAACTTGGAATGAAATTAGTGAATGGCAAGATAAACTGAACCAATATAATCCGACAGACCTGGCATCATTATATGATAAATGGCTAGAGCAAAGTTTTTCACGGTTGCCTGAAGATGTTCAACAACAATTTTTTGAAAAGCTTGATACTTGGTTATTTCACTTGCATGCGATGGTACAGAGCTCATCCATTCAAATAGACGCAAGAGACCGCATTTTGGCCTCGGCACGCGTATTCAATGATGAGATTGAGGAGATTAAGGATATACACCTTTTAACAATCGACCAGTTGAACTACATAGCCAACCAGCATATTGCGAAGCATCGTTTATATTCTTTTGTGCAGGGAGGAATAAGCGGACGTGGAGGGTTGCTCCTACTGGGAAGTGATATCCCGGCCATGACCGTCATTAATGTTCGAACCGTACAGCTGATAGCGATGTCTTATGGTTTTGAAGGGAATACACCCTTTGAAATGATGATGGCCTTAAAGGTATTCAATGCAGGGGCGATGCCTAAGCGGCTCCAAGGAGTGGCTTGGGTAGAATTGGTCCGGGAAATTCAGACTGCGGAAGATGAATATTGGTATATGGGAATAGAGGAGCTGACGAATCCAAAGTGGATGGAACAGCCATTAAAGCAATTATTAAAAGCTGTATCCATCACGGTTTTCAGGAAAAAACTATTGGGCGGCGTTCCGCTTATCAGTATGGCCATTGGCGCCGGGGCTAATTACCAAATGACGAAAGATGTCAGTGAATTCGCCCAGAAATTCTATCAGTATCGTTATTTACAGGGAAAGAAGGCCGATGAAGAATGAGTGTCAAGGAACATAAAAAGGCCACTACGGAGCCGATTCGATGCAAGGTGATCACGGTCAGTGATACGCGAAACGAAGAAACGGATAAAAGCGGATCCTTGATGATGGACCTCCTAAAATCACAGGGCCATGTAGTGACAGAATATGAAATCGTGAAGGACGAACGTGGTGCAATCCAAGAGGCGATTACGGCCGGCGGAAAAAGCAATCAAGTCGATGCCATCCTAACCAATGGCGGTACAGGCATCGCCAACAGGGATGTCACGATTGAAGCGGTAAAAGAATTGATGACTAAAGAGATACCCGGTTTTGGTGAGCTTTTCCGTATGTTGAGCTATCAAGAAGATATCGGATCGGCAGCCATCCTATCAAGGGCGATTGCTGGAGTGGCATTTAATAAAGCGATCTTTTCGACTCCTGGTTCATCTGGGGCGGTTCGCCTTGCGATGAATAAACTAATACTTCCGGAATTGGGCCATGTTGTCGGGGAAATTCGGAAGGATACATAAGGAAACGGACAAAAAAAGCCCCGGTTTTAAAAACCGGGGCTTTTTTTGCATGGAAATGGGCTTAATTATGCATCTTTTCACTTATCCCCTGATCGGTCCGGTACCAAAGCCAAAGATCATTTATCACGGAAGCCAGTTCGGAGATTTCCGTGTTGAGTTGGCATGACAAGACAAAATTACTTTCATCAGAGAGCTGTGTCTGTTTCCGATTGATAATGGCTTCCAGCTCCTGTATACGGTCCGGGATATGACCCCGGATAGTTTCCCAGTGTGCGAGTATGCGGTGCTGCTTTCCTTTAGAGTATTCATCCCATTCCATGGGGAGGTCGGGGATGGAGATTCCAAGCCGTTCATCATACGTAAAAAGTTCTTTCATAATGCCTCCTGTAATCACAGTTTTCATACTCTTAGATTACTATATTTTAACCGATGTATCCATTGTGTAAATTATTTGGAATATCGAAAAAATTTTACTGAAATCAGTAAAATACCCCTTGTATTCCTTGTATAAAAATGATAAAGTACTAAACATAGATTGAATAAAAATAACAACGAATGAATTTTTATTCACACGAAAGGGACGATAAAACATGGGAAATCAAAAAGTAGTTTTAGCTTATTCTGGAGGATTAGATACCTCTGTTGCAATTAAATGGTTACAAGATCAAGGATACGACGTAGTGGCATGCTGTTTGGATGTCGGTGAAGGAAAAGATTTAGACTTTATTAAAGAAAAAGCAATCACTGTCGGAGCGGTTAGTTCTTATGTAATTGATGCAAAAGACGAATTCGCCGATGAATTCGCATTGACGGCTCTTCAAGCCCATACACTATATGAAGGAAAATATCCTTTAGTATCAGCTCTATCGCGTCCACTTATCGCGAAGAAGCTAGTGGAAGTGGCTGAAGAAGAAAATGCAGTAGCCGTTGCGCACGGTTGTACGGGAAAAGGAAATGACCAAGTGCGTTTCGAAGTATCCATTTCGGCTTTAAACCCTAATTTACAAGTTCTTGCACCTGTACGTGACTGGAGATGGTCTCGTGAAGAGGAAATCGAATATGCTGCCAAGAATGGAATTCCTGTTCCGATTGGTTTAGCCAGCCCTTACTCAATCGACCAAAACCTATGGGGAAGAAGTAACGAATGTGGAATCCTTGAAGATCCATGGGCTGCTCCTCCGGAAGAGGCATATGATCTGACAACAAGCCTTGAAAACACACCGGATACTGCCGATATCATTGAAATCGGATTTGAACAAGGTGTACCGGTTACACTGAACGACAAGAACTACAAATTGGCTGATTTGATTGTTGAATTGAATCAAATTGCCGGTAAACACGGTGTCGGACGTATCGACCACGTGGAAAATAGATTAGTAGGTATCAAATCTCGTGAAGTATATGAAGCTCCAGGTGCCATGACATTGATCGCTGCACATAAAGAACTTGAAGATATTACTTTGGTAAAAGAACTTGCCCATTTCAAACCAGTGATTGAGAAGAAAATGACGGAATTGATCTATGAAGGACTTTGGTTCTCACCACTTCAAAAAGCGTTGGCTGCATTCTTGAAAGAGACACAAGTGAACGTTACGGGTACTGTCCGTGTGAAACTGTTCAAAGGCCATGCCATTGTCGAAGGAAGAAAATCAGAGTACTCTCTATACAATGAAAAACTAGCAACATATACAAAAGCGGACGAATTCGATCATGAGGCAGCAGTTGGTTTCATTAAATTATGGGGACTTCCAACGAAAGTGAACAGCATGGTCAACAACAAGAAGGTGACAGTGTGAGCAGCAAGCTTTGGGGAGGAAGATTCACGAAATCTGCCGAAGAATGGGTAGATGAGTTCGGGGCTTCCATATCCTTTGATCAGGAACTTGTCCTTGAAGATATTCAAGGCAGCTTGGCACATGTCACCATGCTGAAGACATGCCAGATCCTGCCTGAAGAGGACGCTGATCAGATTATTGTGGGACTGAAGGGTTTACAGGAAAAAGCGGAAAAAGGTGAATTGACTTTCAAGGTGGAGATGGAAGATATCCATCTTAACCTTGAAAGCATGCTCATTGAAGCGATTGGCCCGGTTGGAGGCAAATTGCATACGGGCAGAAGCCGTAACGACCAAGTAGCAACAGACCTTCATCTTTACATGCGCAACCAAACGAAAGTGATTCTGGAACTCATTAATGGACTCCAAGGAGCAATTTTGGAACAGGCTAAAAAGAATGTGGAAACACTCATTCCAGGGTATACGCATTTACAGCGTGCCCAGCCAATTTCATTCGCTCACCATTTAATGGCTTATTTCTGGATGCTGGAGCGCGATAAACAACGTTTCACTGAAAGCTTCAAGAGAATCAACATTTCTCCATTGGGTGCAGGAGCGCTTGCTGGGACGACTTTTCCGATTGACCGTGCGTTAAGTGCAGAGCTACTTGGCTTTGATGGCATATATGAAAATAGTCTGGATGCAGTGAGTGATCGTGATTTCGCCCTGGAATTCATGAGTAACAGCGCAACGATGATGATGCATTTATCTCGTTTCAGCGAAGAAATCATTCTTTGGTCAAGCCAGGAATTCCAATTCGTTGAACTGGATGATGCTTTCTCAACGGGAAGCAGCATCATGCCACAAAAGAAAAACCCTGATATGGCGGAGCTGATCCGCGGTAAAACAGGACGGGTTTACGGGAATCTAACAGGGTTACTGACTGTATTAAAAGGACTGCCACTTGCTTATAACAAAGATATGCAAGAAGATAAAGAAGGCGTTTTTGATACGGTTAAAACGATTGTTGGTTCACTTAAAATCTTCGCAGGCATGATTTCAACGATGAAAGTGAAAAAAGACGTGATGGAAAAAGCAACGAAAAATGACTTTTCCAATGCAACCGAATTGGCCGATTATCTGGCTTCGAAAGGCATGCCTTTCCGTAAAGCCCATGAAGTCGTCGGCAAACTTGTTTTATTCTGTGTACAAAACGGCTGCTATTTAGTTGATCTTAGCATGGAACAATTCAAGGAGGCATCCGAGTTGTTTGAAGAGGATATTTACGACGCATTAAATCCATACGAAGCAGTTAAACGCCGTAATAGTGCAGGTGGTACTGGGTTTGCCCAAGTGCAGCTTGCGATTGAAAAAGCGGAGAAACTCATAAGTGAATAACAAATGAAAAGATCGTACACCGATTTGGTGTACGATCTTTTTTAAGAAAAATTTTTAGTTTTTATCAGTACGGACAATGATGACATCACAATTTGAGTGGCGAACAATACCTTCTGATACGCTTCCAATCAAGAAACGTTCAACGGCATTAAGTCCAGTCGCACCACAAACGATTAAATCAATCGTATGTTTTTTCGCTAAGTCTCTTGGTATTTTGACTTTAGGAGAACCATACTCCACTTCCGTAATTACGTTAGTGATGCCAGAGGCAACCGCTTCTGTTTTATACTTTTCCAATAAGTCATTGGCAAAGGTTTCAGAACGATCGCGGATAGTCATATCGTAAGCTTCGATAGTCGGGAAATTCCTGGTGTCGACGATATGAGCCAGAACTAGTGTCGCGTTACTTAGTTTTGCAAGGTATATCGCTTTTTTTAAGGCCCATTCTGCTTCTTCAGAACCGTCCACCGCTACAAGGATATTTTTATAATCTATCGTACCCATCATGAATCTCCTCCTTCTACTTCACTCCCATTATACTATAATTTTCCTTATTCAATTGTAACAAATTTACGAATTTTTGGTGAAGTCTATCTTAATATTTGGAGGCTTTTCGGATATTTGGTCAAGACTTCACAACCTGTTTCGGTTATATACAGATCATCCTCTATCCTCACGCCTGCCACCTCCGGAACATAGATACCTGGTTCGATTGTATAAACCATGCCCTTTTGCAACTTAAGTGAATTCGTTTCCTTTAACGATGGATATTCATGGACGCTAATGCCAAGTCCGTGCCCAAGACGGTGTGGGAAATAGTCGCCGTAGCCTTTGTTCTGGATGATGCTTCTGGCAGTCCGGTCGATCTCGGAACAAGCAACACCGGGTTTGCTTGCTGCAATGGCAGCTTCCTGCGCGTTTCGAACCGTTTCATAGATCTCGGCTTGCTTGTCATTGATGTCCCCGAACGCGACGGTCCTGGTGATGTCTGAGCAATACCCTTCATATACGACACCTAGATCAAAAAGAACGAGGTCACCACGCTGAACTTTCGATGCCCCTGGCGTTCCATGAGGCGAAGCTCCATTCTTTCCAGTCAGGACCATTGTAGAGAATGACATGTGGCTAACGCCGACCTTCTTCATTTCGAATTCAATTGCAGCCAGGATTTCCATTTCGGTTTTCCCTTCACGGATTTCGCTGACTCCGACTTCGATAGCCACGTCGGCAAGTCGGCAGGCTTCACGAATCTTGACCATTTCATCTTCGGATTTGATCATTCGCATCTTTTGTAGCTTCTCCTCGGCTGAAACGAGTACCGGCGCATCAAAATGATGCTGTATGTTTTCATAGCGTTCCACATTCATATGTTGTTTTTCAATCGCGATTTTCTTCAAGGATAATCCACGTTGACTAACCGCTTTCTGGATTTTCAACCATGGATCTTCGATATCGGTGTAGCCAATGATCTCGCCTTGCCATCCAGCATTCTTGGCATCAGGCACTTCCATTTGCGGACAAACCAAAAATGGCTCTGCATTCGTGAAAATGGCTAGTGCCAGCAGTCTTTCATTCGGGTCACTAAAGAATCCACTGCAATAAAAGACGTTTTCGGTAGAAGTTAGAATGGCTGCGTCCAACTCATTGGTTTGCAACCAGTTTTGTATTTCATTCAAATGTTTATTCATGACGATTCCTCCATAGATAGGATATAATTACCTTAGCAATAACTATTTAAATAGTAAATGGTAAAGCTTTTGAAAAAATTCAAAAAAGTGTGTATCGGAAAGGAGCATCATTTAATGAAAGTATCTTTTCATGGACATGCCATCGTGAAAGTGGAGACCAATGGCAAGACGATTCTTTTTGACCCATTCATCACTGGAAATGAACTAACGGATCTAAAGGTGGCGGACGTAAAGCCGGATGTAATCATCTTAACACATGGTCATAATGATCACATTGGTGACACGGTGGAATTAGCGAAAAAGCACGATGCCCTTGTCATCGGAATTGCTGAAATAGCCGTTTATTTAGGAAATCAAGGCGTCAGGACACATGGCATGAGCATTGGTGGTGCTTATGAATTTGATTTTGGCACTGTGAAATTGACCCCTGCATTTCATGGAACCGGATTCAATACGGCAGATGGTCAGATCATCTATCTAGGGATGCCTGCCGGCGTATTGTTGACTGTAGAAGGAAAAACGATCTATCATGCTGGTGACACGGCCGTTTATTCCGACATGAAACTGATTGGGGAAAGACATCCGATTGATCTGGCATTTCTGCCTATCGGCGATAACTTCACAATGGGGCCGGAAGATGCAGCGCTTGCCGCAAAATTCCTCCAGGCGAAGCAGGTCGTGCCGATCCACTACAACACGTTCCCGGTCATCAAACAGGATCCTAACAAATTCATCGATATACTAGAAGCAAAAAATGGACTGGTTATGGAACCCGGAGATGCAATCGATTTATAATGACACAACAACAGGGGCCTGATTCGGAGGCTCCTTTTTATATAGGAAATGAATGATCAAGAAGCATGGATGTAGTATGTCTCGACGACAAGCTTAAAAATCCCCTGTAGGCTCCATTCTTTTTATTCATCCTCTTGCATAAAATTAAGGGATGGAATGAAGGAGGGGGTTGGATGAAGCAAAGGTTATTGCTCTGTTTGCTTTTATGCGGTGTGATGCTGTATTATGCAGTGCCGCGCCTATCGTTGGAAAGCGGGGGCCCAGAGAGTTTGTTTGGGGGAACTTGGCTTTTGTTCGCGCTGTTAGCCGTGGCGGGGAATTTGACAGGCATTCTGTATTCACCTGCAAAACGGAAAGTGAAACGGCAGCATCAAAAGAAAAGGTTGCGTGAATATCAGTAGTTGTTTGATAATCTAGGCTCTTTGACCTTATAATGGGATATAGGAATACCGTGAAAAGGGTGAAGCGCTTGGCTACAAAGCATGAACAAATATTAAAACATATCGATGGACTTCCGGTTGGTGAAAAGATTTCCGTCCGCCAGATTGCCAAAGTCCTGAATGTAAGTGAGGGCACGGCATACCGTGCGATTAAAGAGGCGGAGAATCAAGGCTATGTAAGTTCCATTGAGCGGGTCGGCACGATCCGTATTGAGAAAAAGAAAAAAGAGAATATTGAGAAGCTAACGTTTGCCGAGGTAGTCAATATAGTTGATGGACAAGTCTTAGGTGGAAAAACGGGTCTTCATAAAACGTTAAATAAATTCGTTATCGGTGCGATGAAGCTTGAAGCGATGATGCGATATACGGGTGCAGGAAACCTGTTGATTGTAGGGAATCGTACCCAGGCGCATGAGCACGCATTAAAAGCGGGTGCAGCGGTGCTGATTACCGGTGGGTTCGATGCCGAAGAATCCGTTAAGATATTGGCCGATGAATTGGAGATGCCGGTCATTTCAACGAGTTACGATACCTTTACTGTTGCGACCATGATCAATCGGGCCATTTATGACCAATTGATCAAAAAGGAAATCCTATTGGTAGAGGATATTTTGACGCCCGTTCAGGAAACGACCTTCTTAACCGTGGGTGATCGGGTTCAAAATTGGCATGAATTGAATCAGGAGTCGGGTCATAGCCGTTTCCCTGTCGTTGATGAAAACATGAAGGTTCAGGGTATGGTCACCTCAAAAGATGTCATGGGCCAAGAAGAAACGACGCTCATTGATAAGGTGATGACGAAGAATCCGATGACCGTAGGCGATAAAATGAGTGTTGCCTCATCTGCCCATATGATGGTGTGGGAAGGGATCGAGTTGATTCCAGTCGTTAGTGACAGTCACATCCTGAAAGGGATCGTGAGCAGGCAGGATGTACTGAAGGCGTTACAGATGAGCCAAAGACAGCCACAGGTCGGTGAAACGATTGACGATACGATCACGAGCCAGCTGGTGATGACGTCAAACCAAGGCAAGGGACAAGAAGTGTATAGCTATGGTGTTACACCGCAAATGACCAATTATCTTGGTACGATTTCAAGTGGGGTGTTCACGACACTGGTTACGGATTCAGCCAATCGTGCACTCAGAGGCTATAAACGCGGCGATTTAGTCGTTGAAAATATGACGATTTACTTCATCAAGCCTGTTCAGATCGACAGTACGCTTGAAATTCATCCTCGTGTCCTGGATGTGGGGCGTAAGTTTGGGAAAGTGGATGTCGAGGTATTTAACCAAGGCAAGCTTGTAGGGAAAGCCATGCTGACATGTCAGTTGCTTGATCGTTCTTAACTAGCGAAAGAGGATAATCGAATTCGATTATCCTCTTTGATTTGTGGCTTCTTCAATGGCATGTGGGAGGTAGAACTTATACATTTTATAACCGCCCCAAACGCTGAATAGTCCGACAACAATGAATACGGCAGCAATGATGTATGTAACGGTCGTTTGGAAAAGGAAAAGCTGATTGACTCCAAATAAGGCTACAAAGGCACCGAGGGCAATGGACGATTTTCCTGAAATCCACTTTTTCTCCATCGGCATTTTCGTGCGTACCATTTTAATTTTGTAAAATACATAAATCCCTAGTGACAGAACGATCAAGGTGACAAGGATAGGCATCGTTTATAATTCCCCCAATTTAACATATGTACCTTATTATTGTAGCGGTAATCTCTAGTGATTGCCACCTAAAACAAGATGAGCCTTCCTATTTCGCCAATTTTTTGATTAAATAAAATATATCGTCTTAATTTGTACAATAACATATATAAAAAGGAGATTTATATGAAGGCTGAAATTTTAGCAGATATAAAGCGTTATGATACGATTATCATTCATCGCCATGTCCGGCCTGACCCGGATGCTTATGGTTCGCAAGGGGGATTGGCTGAAATTCTGAAGGCGTCATTTCCTGAGAAGCGCATTTTCACGGTCGGGAAAGAAGAGCCTTCGTTACATTATTTAAGGAGGCTTGATGTGATTTCGGATGAAATGTACCAAGGGGCTTTGGTCATCGTTTGTGACACCGCCAATACCGACCGAATCTGCGACAGCCGTTATCCGACAGGGGATAAGCTGATCAAGATTGATCACCATCCAAACGAAGATCCCTATGGAGACATGCGTTGGGTCGATACGTCCGCTAGCTCGACGAGTGAAATGATTTATGAATTTTATCTATTTGGTAAAGATCAAGGATTGAAGATGAGCGATGAGGCAGCCCGTCTACTTTATGCAGGTATCGTTGGTGATACGGGACGTTTTCTTTTTCAAAGCACGACCGAGAAAACATTCGCCTATGCAAGTGAGTTGATTCATTATTCATTCTCCCGTCCACAGTTATATCAAGAGATGTATGATGTCGATGAAAGCATTACCCGCCTGAATGGGTATGTGCTGCAAAACTTCGAGATTCTACCAAACGGAACAGGGAAGATGATTATCACGAAGGATATCCTGGAAAAATTTCATGCGACACCTTCAGAAGCCTCCCAGCTTGTCTCCTCGCTGGGTTCGATTAAAAACGTGAAATCTTGGGTCTTTTTCATTGAAGAAGAAAAGGAGATCCGGGTTCGTTTCCGTTCTAAAGGTCCAATCATCAACATGATCGCCAGGAAATACAATGGTGGCGGACACCCATTTGCAGCAGGGGCCTCTATTTATTCTTGGGATGCAGTGGATGATATTTTGGCTGATCTAGAAGAGGTAAACAAAGCCGAATAAGAAAAGCAGAAAGACCAAATCATCTTGAATTTGGTCTTTTGCCATGTAGATATTCACGATGTTGGGAAATTTTTAGCTGGTTGCCATCGGGATCTTTGAAATTGAACCATCGGTCATGTTCGATTCCTGTTGTACATTCTACTTTCCCTTTCATATATTCATACGCTTCGATGACGTTCGTCGTGTTGAAGTGAAAGGGAGGGACTTTGAAAATGCGATCTTCGGAAAATATCTTACTGTCCAAAACAGTGCCCGTTCCGATCATAGGCAAGGCATACAGGTGCCCGAATAAAATATCTCCGGTCACCGGGATGCCCAACAGGTCAGAATACCAATCGCGGGCCACTTCAATATTACGAACCGGGATAAAGACCGTACCGATTTGGTTTAAGATTGGGTTCATCGTTCACCTCTCCAATAGCATCATTTCGCCCTCTTGATTGTGAGTTCAATATTCATTTTTGTATAAAACATAATTTCATTGACTTCCAGTTCGTATCGTTTCTTATTAATCTCGATGATTTTGTTTTCAATCGACTTCTTAAGCAACACTTTTCCGTTATATACACTAACGACATCTTTAGCGAGAAGGGAAGAGAGGTCATCTTCTATGACATCCTCGGCATCGGCGATACTCAGCTTATCGAGGCTGTAAAATTGCCCGTTGGTGATTTTCACCTCGACTTCTTGAATCGTTAAAATCTCTTCGTTTTGCTGATTTAATTTTTTGTAATCCTGCTCCCAAATCGCGATTTTTTCGGTCAAATCCTTCATCTCTTCTCTTTGCTCATGAATGATCCGGATCTGCGTTTCCTGCTGCACTCCGTACATGTAAAAGAAAATCACCCAGCTGAGCAGTCCGCCTAATGCTGCACCGGCAAAAAAACGCTGCCAGGTGGGAAGCCGATGATAAGGGGGGATCCTCATGGTGAAATATGCTCCTGTGTGAACCAATTGATGATTAACGCTCCTGTCTGTGCACCCCCGAGGGCGGAGAGGATCAATAGCACCTGCTTCACGATATCCTTTGTTTGTCCGTGGAAAATGCCACGTTCAAAATTATAGACCATATCGAAGGTCCCTCCGATGGCAGCGACGATCGCCCAAATCCTTAGGCTGTCCGATAAGCGGAAAACGGTCGTCATCGGGGCTTGTCCCGTGAAAAAAGCCGCCAGTCCGCCAATGATCGACCCGCCAAGCAAAACGCCGAGCGCGATGAAAAAACTGTTGATAAATGCCGGAACAAAGGCTTCGTTCATGTATCATCATCCTTTTTGGCTTGATATTCTTCTACTCTATTTATATGGGAAGCGCGGAGGTAATATGATAGCCTGTGAAAATCAAAGTGGACGAACCTGATTGGCAATGAGAACATATTTTCTTTTTTTGAAATAAACACTATAATAAAAAGAAACATGCCCTTTCAAAGGTGGGAGAAAAAAACGTGTATACACATCTCCATATTCAGAGCGGATACAGCCTGCTGAGCAGTACGGTGAAAATTCGTGAACTTGTGGCTAAAGCGAAAGCGGATGGCTGTACGAGTCTAGCATTAACCGACCGAAATGTTATGTATGGATCGGTTTATTTTTATAAGGAATGCAAAAAACAGGGGATAAAACCGATTATCGGGATTCTCGCGGATGTTCTAGATGAACAAGATGCCGCACATCCTCTTCTTTTACTAGCAAGAAATCTTCAAGGCTACCAAAACCTGCTGAAAATAAGCAGTGCTATCAAAACGAAATCTCCGTCGGGCATTCCATTTAATTGGCTTAAAGCCTATTCTACGGGATTGATTGCGCTTTCCCCGGGTGCGGAAGGGCAAATCGAAAGGTTATTGGAAGAAGAAAGGCCCGAGGAGGCGAGGAAAGCTGCCGAGCAATTTTTGAAAGTGTTCGGACATGATAACTTTTATTTATCCCTTCAACGGCTGGATATTGCCAAGGAGGAGCAGCAAATACAAGCAATCTGTCAATTGGCCAAAGAGCTGAAAATCGAGCTTGTAGCGACGAACCCGGTCTATTACTTGAACCAAAGTGATGCACTGGCACATGAAGCGCTACTGGCCATCGGTAATGGCGACAAGCTGGCGGACGAAACGAGGGTGGTGCTTCCATCCACACAGTTTTATATGAAAAGCCGTGCTGAAATGGCTGAACGGTTCAGTGACTTGCCGGATGCCCTTCAAAATACGCTACATATAGCCGCGCAATGCAATCTTACTATTCCTTTTCATCGTTCCCTGCTACCCAAATACCCTACAGCAACTGGAGTTACGGCTGAAGAAATGCTCGAAACCCTCTGCTTCCAGGGCTTGAAGAAACGAATACCTGAACCATCTATCCAATATGAAGAGCGTCTGCGCTTTGAATTGGCTGTCATTAAGCAAATGAAATTCAGCGATTATTTCTTAATCGTTTGGGATTTCATGAAATTTGCAAGGGACCACCAGATTTTGACGGGGCCGGGACGGGGGTCTGCAGCAGGATCGATGGTCGCCTACGTTCTGTCGATTACGGATGTCGATCCAATCGAACATTCTCTGCTGTTCGAGCGATTTCTAAATCCTGAGCGGGTAACGATGCCCGATATCGATATTGACTTCCCGGATAACCGCCGCGAGGAAGTGATTGCTTATGTCGCGAAGAAATACGGGGAATTGCATGTTGCCCAAATCATCACATTTGGTACTTTAGCCGCAAAGGCGGCGTTGCGTGATACCGGACGCGTCTTCGGTTTGAATACAAAAGAGCAGGAAATGGTATCGAAAATGATCCCGGGACGCCTTGGGATTACCTTGCCTGAAGCGTTAAAAGAATCCAAACGATTACAGGACTTCATAAAGGAAAGTGAGCGGAACCAGAAGCTTTTTGAAACGGCACTTCTGCTTGAGGGGCTTCCACGCCATACCTCCACACATGCGGCTGGTGTCGTCATAAGCGATCAGGCGCTCACTGAGCATATCCCGATTCAGGAAGGGCATGATGGCATCCACCTGACTCAATATCCAATGGACCTCCTCGAGGAACTCGGCCTTCTGAAAATGGATTTTCTAGGTCTGCGCAATTTAACGCTCCTGGATAATATTTTGAAAAACATCCAAAAGGGGATGGGGAAAAAACTGAATTTGTCCCATATACCCATGGATGATCCGCAGACCCTGTCCATGCTGGGACGGGGTGAAACGACGGGCGTGTTCCAGTTCGAATCGGATGGGATACGGAAGGTGTTAATGAACCTGAAGCCAAACCGGTTTGAAGATATCGTCGCGGTCAATGCCTTATATCGTCCAGGTCCCATGGAAAACATTCCACTTTTCATCGAGCGCAAACACGGGCTGGTCCCAATAGAATATCACCATCCGGATTTGAAGGAGATTCTCGATCCTACATACGGCGTCATCGTATATCAGGAACAGATCATGCAGATTGCATCACGACTTGCCGGTTTCTCCCTGGGAGAGGCCGATTTATTAAGGCGTGCCGTCTCGAAGAAGAAAAAGGAAGTATTGGACCAGGAGAGGGAGCATTTCGTGAATGGTGCCTTGAAGCAAGGGTATTCCGAGAAAACAGCGGACGATATCTATACCCTGATTGTCCGGTTTGCCAATTATGGATTCAACAGGAGCCATGCTGTAGCATACAGTGTCATTGCCTATCAGCTTGCCTATTTAAAAACTCATTTTCCTGAGTATTTCATGGCTGCCCTCATGACCTCTGCCGTCGGAAATGATGATAAGATTGCCCAGTATGTCCGTGAAGCCAAGAAGAAAGGCATTTCCGTGCTGCCTCCTTCCATTAATGAAAGCGGCTATCCTTTTTTACCGGAGAAAGAAGGGATTCGATTCAGTCTTGGTGCCATAAAAGGAATCGGTGGGACGGTCCTGAAGGAAATCTTTGCGGCTAGACGCCAAAAGAAATTCGGGGACCTATTCGATTTCTGTTTGCGGGTGTCGGGAAAAATCGTCAATCGAAAGGTATTGGAAGCATTGGTGCATTCAGGTGCCTTTGATGAATTTGGCGAAGACCGTGCCACCTTGCTTGCTAGCCTGGATGTCGCAATCAGCCATACCGAATTGGTCAATCCGGATGATGATTTATTCGATATGTTTTCGGATGGCGAATTCTCGCTAAAGCCTAAATACAATCATGTCGATCCCATTCCGGTGGAGGACAAGTTATCCTTTGAAAAGAGTGTACTTGGCCTATACCTTTCCAATCATCCCGTGACGAGCTATAAAGGAATTTTCGGCCACTTCGGTTGCTTGACCATCGATGAAGCATTAAGTAAGAAAGAGGCAAAAATCCTGCTTGGCGTGTACATCACGGCGGTTAAGACCATTCGTACGAAAAAGGGGGATGTCATGGCATTCTTGACTGTCAGTGATGAAGAAGGCGATCTTGAAGCCGTCGTATTCCCCAATGTGTATAAAAACTACTCTGCCATCTTGAATCACGGACAGTTGGCCATGCTTCAAGGTACATTGGAGGAGCGGAGCGGAAAAACGCAGCTCATCATCCAATATGTCTATCCGTTGGACCAAGTGAAAGATATGGCCCAGCAAAAAAACGGAACGCTTTTCTTGAAGATTGAAGCGGAAAAGCAAACAAAAGACACTCTTCAAAAAATAAAAAAAATATTAATCCAGCATACTGGCGAAACGAAGGTCATGCTATTTTATGAGCGGGAAAACCGCTATGTACAGCTATCCTATTGGGATTGGGTCAACCCGAGCGATAAGTTAATCGATCTTTTAAATGGATTGTTAGGAAAAGGAAATGTCGTTTATAAGAGAGAATAACTATTTTACAACTTTATCAGGTATGTTATATTGAATGCAGGCCCATGTGGTCTGACCACTAGATTTCAGCATAATTTCCGGGTTGCCCAATTCGTTCTAGGAGTGAGAATATGACATTAAGAGAAGAAGCATTACATATGCATCGCTTGAATCAAGGGAAATTAGAAACCGTTTCGAAAGTACCAGTTAGGAATGCAGTGGATTTAAGCTTGGCTTATTCTCCTGGTGTCGCCGAACCATGTAAGGAAATTTACGAAAAACCTGAAACCGTTTATGACTATACAATGAAAGGGAATACGGTAGCCGTTATTTCTGATGGAACGGCAGTGTTGGGCCTAGGCAATATCGGTCCTGAAGCCGCCTTGCCTGTCATGGAAGGCAAAGCTGTCTTGTTCAAGAGTTTTGCGGGAGTGGATTCATTTCCAATCTGTTTAAAAACGACGGATGTGGATAAGATTGTAGAGACCGTCAAATTGCTCGAACCGACATTCGGCGGAGTGAACCTAGAAGATATTGCAGCACCGAATTGTTTTGAAATCGAAGAACGATTAAAAAAAGAAATGAATATCCCTGTATTTCATGATGATCAGCACGGTACAGCAATTGTAACCGTGGCCGGTCTTGTAAATGCTTTGCGTCTTGTAGGAAAATCGATAACGGAAATTAAAGTCGTGGCCAGTGGTGCCGGAGCGGCAGGCATTGCCATCATAAAGTTGCTTTATAGCTATGGAGTGCGTGACATTATCATGTGTGACACGAAAGGTGCCATCTATGAAGGGCGTACGTTAGGTATGAATGATATAAAAGAACAAGTAGCGAAAGTAACCAACCGGGATAAGGTTCAAGGAAACCTTGCGACTGTTATCAAGGGAGCGGACGTATTCATCGGTGTGTCTGCGGCGGGAGCTTTGAATAAGGATATGATTTCTTCCATGAACGAAGATCCAATCATTTTCGCCATGGCTAATCCCAATCCTGAAATCATGCCGGAGGAAGCGAAAGCTGCGGGTGCCAAAGTGGTGGGGACAGGTCGCTCTGACTTCCCAAACCAGGTCAATAATGTACTGGCTTTCCCTGGAATCTTTCGAGGCGCTTTAGATGTACGTGCCACACATATCAATGAAAAAATGAAGGTGGCGGCTGTACAGGCGATTGCCGGTTTAATAGAAGAGCATGAACTTCATGAAGACTATGTTATTCCCGCCCCTTTTGATGCTAGAGTTGCACCTGCAGTCGCTGCAGCTGTGGCAAAGGCAGCTATGGAAACCGGGGTTGCAAGAATTCACGCGGATCCAGAACAAATTAAAGAAAAAACAAGAAAACTAGCAAACATTGGACAAAGTGAGGAATAACTAATTTGGCAGAACGTACTTCTTCAACCAAAATTTATCTCGATGTTGTGGAAAGCCTACGGAGCATGATTGAAGCGGATAACCTCTTACCGGGCGATAAAATTCCTTCTGAACGGGAGTTATCCGACCGTCTGAATGTTGGACGTTCATCTGTCCGTGAAGCATTGCGAGCACTAGAGCTTTTAGGATTGATAGAAACTAGACGTGGTGAAGGAACGTTTATTAGGGATTTCCAGGAGCATAAGTTAGTCGAGCTTCTGGGAACCTTTTTTTTGCAAGATAAAAAAGTTCAAGAAGATTTAGCCGAGACCAAACGGTTAATTGAAATCGATTGTTTGAAGATCGTGGCCTTCTTCGCCACGGCCCAAGAGGTTAAATCGTTAATGGACTGGGTCAAGGTAGAAGAATTCCATGATGATGATTTCTTCTTGAGGATCGCCATATTAAATCGCAATCGTTTGCTTGAAAGAATTTGGCGTATTGTCAACAGCTATGCTAGAGCATCAGAGCAAATCAAAACAAAAACGAAAAAAGAAGATTATCTTTTGTTGCTTACATATTTGCTTGAACGTGATGAAGAAAAAGCCATCGAAGCATACCTTACTAAAATCAGAAATTTGTCGAAGGAAGAGTGACAGCATTTTACACGATTTTGAATATATTTCTGATATAGTTTGGACCAAAGTTTCTTTAAAAAGAGGTTTGGTGGCAAAGGGAGGATTAGACTTGCTTAAAGAGCTATTTGCAAAATCTAAGAAGAAATATGCAACGGTTCCTTTAGATCGTGAAAAACAGGATGTACCTGAAGGAATTATGACGAAGTGCCCAGGTTGCAAAAAAATCATGTATACAAAAGAATTAGTGAAAAACGTAAAAGTCTGTTTGCATTGTGGGTTCCATCATTCCATGTCCTCTCATGAGCGCATAGAATTTCTTTTCGACGCCAATAGTTTCACTGAATTTGATAAAGAAATGATTTCCGTTAACCCCCTTCAGTTCCCGGATTATCTGGAAAAGCTGGAAAAGGATAAAGTGAAGGCCAAAATTAATGAGGCAGTGGTTACAGGGGTAGGAAGCATAAATGGTTTCCAAATATCAACGGCCATCATGGATTCCAATTTCCGGATGGGAAGTATGGGGTCCGTCGTTGGGGAAAAAATCACACGGGCGATTGAACGGGCCGGCGAATTGAAGATACCGTTCATCATTTTTACCGCATCTGGTGGGGCGCGAATGCAAGAAGGTGTTCTGAGCCTCATGCAAATGGCCAAAACAAGTGCTGCCCTTAAAATGTTCAGCAATGAAGGTGGATTGATCATTTCGATGATGACCCATCCTACAACTGGTGGCGTTTCAGCCAGCTTTGCATCTCTTGGGGATATTAACCTTGCAGAACCTGGTGCCCTGATAGGATTCGCTGGAAGACGGATCATTGAACAAACGATCCATGAAGATCTTCCTGAAGATTTCCAAACAGCTGAATTTTTGATGAAGCATGGCCAATTGGATGCTGTGGTTAAACGGACGGAAATGAAAGATACCTTGACAACGATCCTGAAAATTCATGCCCCGGGTGGTGAATGGTTATGATTTACGAATTGGAATTTGAACGCCCTGTCACAGAGCTTCGAAGCAAGATTAAAGAACTAAGGGAAATAACAAAGGGAGCAGATGTTGATTTGACAGCTGAAATTGAAAGCTTGGAACAGCGTCTCGAGAAGTTGGAAACGGACATTTATAATAACTTAAAGCCATGGGATCGCGTGCAAATCGCTCGTCACCCAGCCCGTCCGACAACACTTGATTATATCCCTCTTATATTTAATGAGTTCATGGAATTCCATGGTGACCGATACTATGGTGATGATGAAGCCATCGTAGCCGGCATCGGGGAATTTGATGGACGTGCTGTGACCATCATCGGCCATCAGCGTGGTAAGGATACAAAGGAAAATATCCGTCGTAATTTTGGTATGCCTCATCCTGAAGGTTATCGAAAGGCTTTACGTCTGATGAAACAGGCCGAAAAGTTCAATCGCCCCATCATTTGTTTCATAGATACGAAGGGTGCCTTCCCTGGTAAAGCAGCGGAAGAGCGTGGCCAGAGTGAAGCCATCGCAAAAAACCTTTTTGAAATGGCAGGACTTAATGTACCTGTTATCAGTATTGTCATTGGTGAAGGTGGAAGTGGTGGTGCTTTGGCTCTAGGAGTAGCGGATCGGATTTATATGCTGGAGAACTCCACCTATTCTGTCATTTCTCCTGAAGGAGCAGCAGCTATCTTGTGGAAGGATGCTTCCCAAGCCAAGCGTGCAGCCGAAACGATGAAAATCACGGCTCCTGACCTCAACCGATTGGGAGTCATTGATGAAATCATTCCTGAAGTGAAAGGCGGGGCCCATCGCGATGCCGAGGAGCAAGCCAAAGCGATTAAGGATATGTTGAAGCAATCAATCAATGAGCTTCTTTCCCTGAATAGTGAGGAACTGATCAATCAGCGTTATATGAAATTTAAAAATATCGGTGAATATGAATTTGAAGGACAGCCAGAAGGACCGATACTGGAAGTAAAACAACATTCATAAATACATGGCCAAGAAAAAACGTGCTGCCGGCAGGCAACACGTTTTTTCAACCTTAATATGATACTTAAATACCCAGGTGACTAAATTGATTCCTATTTTGGGAAATAAAACAATCTTTAACGCAATTTACTTCAATTTCTGTTCAGAATACGTTAGTCTTAATACATTGGATTAAGCAGTAAGAAGAGTTCCTTGCTTATCTTAGGTGAAAAAAGGGTACAATGAGGTTATTGAAAAGTTTTATGTCATTAGCGCAGTAGGAGAGGTGAACATAATGAAAAAAATAGGGGTATTAACAAGTGGAGGGGATTCTCCAGGCATGAATGCTGCAGTCCGGGCAGTCGTCCGGAAAGCGATTTTTCATGAGATGGAGGTCTATGGCATCTACCATGGCTATGAAGGGTTGATCAATGGCGACATAAGACGTCTTGAGCTTGGTTCTGTCGGGGATATCATACACCGCGGAGGCACGATGTTACATACTGCCCGCTGTCCTGAATTCAAAACGGAAGAGGGACAGTTAAAGGCAATTGAACAACTGAAAAAAGTGGGTATTGAGGGCATCGTCATCATTGGCGGTGACGGGTCTTACCTTGGAGCGAAGGCATTGACGGAACGAGGTTTTCCTTGCATTGGCGTTCCGGGAACGATCGATAACGATATTCCGGGAACGGACTTTACGATTGGTTTTGATACAGCCCTTAATACGGTCATCGATGCGATTGATAAAATCAGGGATACAGCGACTTCCCACGAACGGACGTATGTGGTTGAAGTGATGGGCCGAAACGCCGGTGACATTGCTCTTTGGGCCGGTCTTGCAGGAGGGGCTGAGACCATTTTATGCCCGGAATACGATTTCGATATGGAAGAGATGATAGGAAAGCTGAACCGGGGACATGAACGCGGGAAAAAGCATAGTATCATCGTTGTGGCAGAAGGTGTAGGCAGTGCCATGGAGATTTCCAAACAGATAGAAGCGAAAGCAGGGTTCGAAACGCGTGTTACGGTTCTGGGTCATGTACAACGTGGCGGCTCTCCTACTGCGTCTGACCGTGTGTTGGCAAGCAGGCTTGGCGCCCGCGCAGTCGAATTGCTTCTTGAAGGTTTAGGTGGCAGGGCTGTGGGCATTGAGGAAAATAAACTGGTTGATTACGATATCATCGATGCCTTATCGAAGAAGCACACGATTGATAAGAAAATGTATGACCTATCAGAAGAATTGTCTATTTAAATGATTGAAAAAAATATGTTTAATACTACGTCACTCTCCGTCATATGGCGGTAGAAGACGAGTTTCTTTAGGAGGTTGACACCATGCGCAAAACTAAAATTGTATGTACCATTGGGCCAGCTAGTGAAAGTGTAGAAAAATTGGCTCAATTAATCGAGGCAGGGATGAATGTAGCACGTCTTAATTTTTCCCACGGTAATCATGAGGAACATGCTGCAAGAATTCGCAACATAAGAGAAGCATCAGAGAAAACGGGGAAACAGGTCGCTATCTTGCTTGATACAAAAGGTCCTGAAATACGGACGAATAACATGGAGAATGACTCGATTGAGTTGACGGCAGGTAAAGAAGTAACGATTTCGATGCAAGAAGTTTTGGGGACACCAGAGAAATTCTCCATTACCTATGAAGGGCTTCTATATGATGTACAAGCTGGATCTAGAATTTTGCTGGACGATGGCTTGATTGGTCTTGAAGTGTTAGCAATTGATGAAACAAAAAAAGAAATTCATACGAAAATCCTAAACAGCGGTACATTGAAAAATAAAAAAGGCGTCAACGTTCCTGGCGTTTCCGTAAACTTGCCAGGGATTACGGAAAAAGATGAAAAGGACATCCTTTTCGGTATCGAACAAGGAATCGATTTCGTGGCCGCTTCTTTCGTCCGCAGGGCGTCGGATGTACTGGAAGTCCGGGAATTGTTGCAACAAAATAAAGCAGAGCATATTCAAATCATCCCTAAAATTGAAAACCAGGAAGGCGTGGACCGTCTCAATGAAATTTTAGAAGTAGCTGATGGTTTGATGGTTGCGCGTGGTGATTTAGGTGTTGAAATCCCTGCGGAAGAAGTGCCACTTGTTCAAAAAGATATGATCAAGAAATGTAACAATGCAGGCAAACCGGTCATTACCGCTACACAAATGCTTGATTCGATGCAGCGTAATCCACGTCCGACACGAGCTGAGGCAAGTGATGTGGCGAATGCGATTTTCGATGGAACGGATGCCATCATGCTTTCTGGTGAAACAGCTGCGGGAACTTACCCAGTCGAAGCCGTTCAGACTATGCATAATATTGCTTCACGTGCAGAAACAGCGCTTAATTATCGGGATATCCTTACAAGGAATAGTAAGTCGGATCGACATAATGTGACAGATGCCATTGGGGAATCCGTTGCACATACTGCGCTTAACCTTAATGCAGGTGCAATCATCACACCGACTGAAAGCGGTCATACAGCACGGATGATTTCTAAGTATCGTCCAAAAGCGCCTATTATTGCCGTTACCTCTAATGAAGATGTATCCAGACGGCTTGCATTGGTCTGGGGCGTTTATCCGCAGATGGGGCCTAAAGCAGAGACGACAGATGATATGCTCCAAACAGCGATTGACCAAAGCCTGGAATCCGGAATCGTTTCCCATGGGGATTTAGTGGTGATTACCGCTGGTGTGCCTGTAGGTGAAATAGGGACGACTAACTTGATGAAAATTCATGTGTTAGGAGAGGTTCTATTGAAGGCTCAAGGAATCGGTAGGAAAACAGCGAAGGGTGAAGTGGTCGTTGCCAAGAATGCCAAGGAAGCCTTAGAAAAAGTACAAGAAGGATCTGTTTTGGTTACAATCGGTTCGGATCGTGAAATGATGCCGGCAATAGAAAAGTGTGCCGCATTGATTACTGAAGAAGGCGGTTTGACTAGCCATGCGGCAGTTGTCGGCGTTACCTTAGGCATTCCTGTCATTGTCGGGGCTGATAATGCGACAAAGGCCTTTAAGGATGGACAGAGAATAACGGTCGATGCCAGCCGTGGAATCATTTATGATGGTCATGCCAAAGTTTTGTAAAACAAAATTTTGGATGAAATCCAATCGTTGATGTAAGATAGGTGTACCGCACCAGAAGTGGGCTGTGCAGGAGGAATGTAAATGAAGTACTTTTTATTGTTTATCATTGCGATGCCGATCATTGAGATTATTGTCCTCTTATTATCTGGCAATCTGATTGGGTTTTGGCCAACGCTGTTCCTAATTGTAGCCACTGGTTTAATCGGAGCTTATTTGGCTAAACGCCAAGGAATGGAAATATGGAAAAAGGCACAGGGTCAGGTTCGTCAAGGGATGATGCCTGGAAATGAAATCGTCGATGGAATCTGTATCTTCATCGGATCCGCTCTGTTGCTATCACCCGGACTGATTTCGGATGTCTTGGGATTGATCCTGGTATTTCCACCCACCCGTAATCTTCTAAAACCAATTGTTATTCGGATTATGATGAACAGGATGAATAAAGGAAAAGTAACGATCATTCAACATAAATAGAAAAAGGCTATCCACAAAGATAAGAATGTGGATAGCCTTTTTTGCGTTCACCCCATAAATGCTTCCACATTTGAAGGAAATCTTGCCACTCAAAATCTTAACTGTTTCATGCAAAAATGGACAAGGAAGAAAGAAAGAAATAAAAAAACAGAATATTTTCAATTATTTTTCTAATAGAAATGCCTATATACCTGGCTTTCTATAGTCAATTAATATCTTTTTTTAAAAAAGTTGGAAAAGTAGGTGACAAATTTATACAGCGTGTTATATAATACAAACAGGAAATAAAATAACTGTATTATAACATATAAGAGTTTGAAAGGATGTGGAAAGCAACATGATTACTGAAGCAAAAGGTTTACAAATAACAGGGGATATCAAGCCTGGATATGAACAAATACTTACTACGGAAGCGCTTCAATTCATTGAACGGATTGAACGGCAGTTCGGTGCAAGGAGAAGGGAACTGTTAGAGCGACGTAAAACGGTCCAAGAGGAAATAAACCAAGGAAAGCAGCTTGATTTCCTGGAGGAAACGAAACATATCCGTGAAGGTGATTGGACAATCGCTCCCCTCCCGAAGGACTTGCAAGACCGCAGGGTTGAAATTACAGGGCCGGTTGATCGTAAGATGATCATCAATGCATTAAACTCAGGGGCTTGCGTGTTTATGGCAGACTTTGAAGATGCCAACTCGCCTACTTGGGAAAATTGCATAGATGGGCAACTGAACTTGAGGGATGCCATCCGCGGTACCATCTCATTTGAAAATCCAAACGGTAAAGTATATAGATTGAATGAAAAAACGGCAGTCTTGAAAATCAGACCCCGTGGCTGGCACTTGGAAGAAAAACACGTTCTATTAAATGGACAGCCTATATCCGCCAGCATATTCGACTTCGGTCTTTACTTTTATCATAATGTGAAAGCATTGATCGAAAATGGAAGCGGTCCATACTTCTATCTTCCGAAGATGGAAAGTCATCTCGAAGCCAGATTATGGAATGACATCTTTGTATATGCCCAGAATGATTTAAGAATTCCGCAGGGGACAATTAGAGCGACGGTACTAATCGAAACGATTCTTGCAGCATTCGAAATGGACGAAATCTTGTATGAGTTGAAAGAACACTCAGCAGGCCTAAACTGCGGTCGCTGGGATTACATCTTCAGCTTCCTGAAGAAATTCCGTCACTCAGAGGACGTAATCTTCCCAGATCGATTACAGGTTACAATGACGGTTCCGAACATGAGAGCTTACTCCCTTCTCGCAATCAAGACTTGCCACACCCGTAATGCTCCGGCAATCGGTGGAATGGCTGCCCAAATTCCGGTCAAGAATGACCCGGTCAAGAATGATGAGGCGTTCGCGAAGGTTCGTGCGGATAAAGAACGTGAAGCGAGAGATGGGCATGACGGTACATGGGTCGCTCATCCAGGCATGGTCAGTACTGCGAAAGAAGTGTTTGACCTTCTTGTTCCGAAACCGAATCAAATTTACCGCAAACGTGAAGATGTAGAAGTGACGGCTAAAGATTTGCTGGAAGTCCCAGAAGGATCCATTACGGAGGCTGGCTTACGGACAAATATAAACGTCGGCATTCAGTATATCGCTTCCTGGTTATGTGGTAGAGGAGCGGCTCCTATCAATAACTTGATGGAAGATGCCGCTACAGCAGAAATTTCCCGCGCTCAAGTGTGGCAGTGGATTCGTCATCCTAAAGGCATACTAGAAGATGGCAGGAAAGTGACGGAAGAATTATTCCATCAAATCAAAGAGGAAGAATTGGAAGTCATTAAATCCGAGATTGGTGAAGAAGCTTTCAAAACAGGGAAATTTGAAGAATCTACTAAACTATTCGAAGAATTGATTGTGGCTGAAGACTTCGCTGATTTCTTAACGAATCCAGCATACGAAAAATTATCTTAATATTCTATCAATTATGAACGTACTATAAACTATTAGGGGGAAAATATAATGACGAACGAAAGAGTAGAGCAATTACAACAAAGCTGGGAAACTGATTCAAGATGGAATGGAATTAAACGCACGTATACAGCTGAGGAAGTTATCAAATTAAGAGGGTCCATTGACATCGAGCAAACCTTAGCGCGTCGGGGAGCTGAAAAACTATGGAATCTCCTGAAACAAGAAGATTTCATCAATGCACTAGGAGCATTGACTGGTAACCAAGCGATGCAACAAGTAAAAGCGGGTTTAAAGGCCATCTATCTAAGTGGTTGGCAAGTGGCTGCAGATGCGAATATCGCTGGCCAGATGTACCCGGATCAAAGCTTATACCCAGCAAACTCTGTACCACAAGTCGTTAAACGCATCAATCAAACACTGCAACGGGCCGATCAAATCAGCTTTGCTGAAGGAAAAGACGATATCGATTGGTTTGCCCCTATCGTAGCTGATGCGGAAGCAGGTTTTGGTGGAGCCCTTAATGTTTTCGAACTAATGAAAGGGATGATCGAAGCTGGAGCTGCCGGTGTTCACTTTGAAGATCAGCTTTCCTCCGAGAAAAAATGTGGCCATTTAGGTGGGAAAGTGCTTCTTCCAACACAAATTGCCATACGTAACCTGATTTCTGCCCGCTTGGCTGCAGACGTAATGGGAACACCGACTATATTGATTGCTCGCACGGATGCTGACGCCGCTGACTTGATCACGGATGATATCGATCCAGTCGATGCCCCATTCATCACAGGCGAACGTACTCCAGAAGGATTCTACCGCACGAAAGCGGGACTTGACCAAGCGATTGCTCGTGGCCTGGCTTATGCACCATACGCTGACCTTATCTGGTGTGAAACGTCCGAGCCAAACCTTGCAGATGCCCGTCGTTTTGCCGAAGCGATTCATGCTGAGTTCCCAGGAAAACTACTAGCATACAATTGCTCGCCATCGTTTAACTGGAAAGCGAAATTGAGTGATGAGGAAATTGCGAGCTACCAAGTCGAATTAGGGAAACTGGGTTACAAATTCCAATTCGTTACACTTGCTGGATTCCATTCATTGAACCATAGCATGTTTAACCTTGCTCTTGGATACAAAGACCGTGGAATGGCAGCATACTCAGAACTTCAACAAGCAGAATTCGCTAGTGAAGGGGACGGCTATACGGCAACTCGTCACCAACGCGAGGTTGGAACTGGATACTTCGATGAAGTGGCACAGGTTGTATCTGGTGGAACTTCTTCTACAACAGCACTTGCTGGTTCTACTGAAGCTGAACAATTCGAAACTTCAAAATAAGAGATAGATAGAAAAAATCCGCCCCGAATATCGGGCGGATTTTTCTTTGATTTTAAAGAAATTTGTTTGGAGTGGGTTTTTTCGTATCCGGTCCCATGATGTACGACCAAATGGCTTGAAAGACATGAGCACGTTGAAGGGTATTGAATATGACTAGGGCTACTGGCCCGGCGATCAATCCAAGAAACCCGATTAATTTAAAACCAATGAATAAGGCGATGAGAGTAGCAAGTGGATCCAAGCCAATACTAGAAGAAAGAACTTTTGGTTCAATTAGTTGGCGCTGGACAACAACGATGATGTAAAGCACAGACAGCCCGATGGCAAGACTGGTATTCCCAGAGATGAATTCGAAGATGATCCATGGAATGAAGATGGTCCCTGTACCCAAATAAGGAATGATATCGACTAAGCCGCAAATTAAAGCGATGGTAATCGAATACTTGACCCCTAATATAAGAAATCCGATTAAAATGGTAACGGTCGTTAATGAAACTAGAGTGAATTGAGCGCGAATGAATCCGAATAATGCTCGTTTTAAATCACGGAATAAACGTTTGGCCCCGGAAAATAGTTTATTTGGCAATACATTTCCCGTCATTCGTCCGAAACGGTCATAGTCTTTGCTGATGAAGAAAGTGCCCAGTAGGGTAAAGAGTAGTGCTGTCACCGTCGTTGGAAACCAGCCGATGATGGCGGGGATATTTTTCAGGAATGCCTGAATGAAACCGCTGACCCCGGTAGTGATGGATTCACCAATATTTTGGATGTTCTTTAGGATGGTGTCCTGCTGATCTTGATCTAATGTATTGAACATGGCTGTGGTTTGGTTATATAGGGGAATGATCTTGGTGGCAATGAGCGTTTCTATGTAATCTACGATGGTTTCGATATGTTCCGGTATCACACCCGCAAGGTAATTAGTACCTGATATGATTTCGGTAACTAATAGGGTGATGAGTCCGGCAAAAATAAGGAAAATGAGTAATAGGGAGACAAATACAGCAAGTCCTCGTGGCAAGTGAGCTTTCTTTTCGAAGAAAGTCACAAGGGGGTTCATCAAGAAAGCAATGATCATGGCAATAATGAATGGATACGTATACTTAGATAAATAAAATAAGGCGATCCCGCCCAAAATGATGATTCCGATGACTGATATGAAACGAATGAAACGGTAGATGTAAACAGGATTCAAGACATTCCCTCCTTCTAACGGCTGCATTGTATTATAATTGTAACGACAATGGTAAAGAAAGGAAAGTTCCTTTTGGATCCAATATGAACTATTTCTATTGGTAGCCAAATAAATACCATGGATTTTGACAAAGGTAAACAGGCGGTTTGTTATGTTAAAATAACAAAAAGGAAAGAGGAGGAGGAGAAGTGATAAACGGCCCGGTCGTGTTTTTAATTTTACTTGCGGTAATCGGTTGGTTTGGGAAAAACACATCCCTTATTGCCGCAGCAGGTTTTCTTTTACTCATGAAAATCATTGGTCTTGATGCCAAAGTGTTCCCTTATTTAGAAGCAAAGGGAATCAACCTAGGCGTTACGATCATTACGATTGCAGTGCTCATCCCTATTGCTAATGGAGCGATTGGCTTCAAGGAACTGGGGGATGCGATTAAATCGCCCTATGCATGGATTGCGCTGGCTTCTGGTATAGCTGTTGCCTTGATTGCGAAAAATGGAATTACCTTGCTTTCTCACGATCCACATATTACAACCGCATTGGTTTTTGGGACGATTCTAGCCGTCGCATTATTTAAAGGTGTGGCTGTAGGTCCGTTGATTGGTGCTGGAATTGCTTATTTATGCATGCAGATTTTTGATTTTTTTAAATAATTGACACAGGGAATGAATAGTAATTGTTTAATTTTTCTGGAATCTTTTTTTCTTTTCTATGTTAGATTTATTCTGCTTCATTTCATTTTTTTGTAAGAATGTGGTGGAAAAAGCTGAAAAAAAAGGTGGATTAGGAATAGAGATTTTTCTAATGAAATAATAATTTTTTCATATTTTAAGCGCTTTTCATTCCCAAAAAAGTGATTATTGTTTATAATAATGTTGTAACTACTCCGAGTCATTATATTAGGATTTAGAAATAGTAGTTTCTGATGATCTAAAAAAAGAGTGTAGTTATTTGAGCAAGCGCTCACTAGGAAGCGAAGCTACAAGCATTAATTTTTAGAATTCGTATAAGCGATTGTAAAAGGTCGTGCATGCTCCTTTGATTGGCATTCACATCAGTGAATACTTATCGATGGGTGACGCATGTCTTCAGCTAAAAAATAGATGGTTGGGTAGGATAGCTTACTCTTGGAAGCGCTATATTTATACGTAATGAGCAAGGATATAGGGGAATTTTAGAAAAAGGAGAGATTTTATATGACAGCAACAAAAGGTCTAGAAGGTGTGGTAGCAACCACTTCATCCGTAAGCTCGATTATCGACGATACACTAACTTACGTTGGGTACGATATCGATGATTTAGCTACAAATGCCACTTTTGAGGAAGTAATCTATCTTTTATGGCATGGAGCTCTTCCAAACAAAAGCCAATTAGCTGAATTAACTAAACAACTAGCTGAAAACGCAGAACTTCCTGCAGAAGTTGTTAATCATTTCAAAACATACCCAATTGATAAAGTACATCCAATGGGTGCTCTTCGCACAGCGGTATCACTTCTTGGTCTATATGATGAAGAAGCTGACGTAATGAGTGAAGAAGCTAACTATCGTAAAGCCATTCGCATCCAAGCTAAAATCCCAACGTTGGTAACAACTTTCGCCCGTACCCGTCAAGGTAAGGAAGCGGTTGCACCACGTAAAGATCTAAGCTTCGCTGCTAACTTCTTATATATGTTAAGTGGTAACGAGCCAACTGCAATCGAAGAAGAAGCATTCAACAAAGCATTGGTTCTACATGCTGACCATGAATTAAACGCTTCTACTTTCACTGCACGCGTTTGCGTTGCTACTCTTTCTGATATCTATTCTGGCGTTACATCTGCCATTGGCGCATTAAAAGGCCCACTTCATGGCGGAGCTAACGAACAAGTTATGAAAATGCTTACAGAAATCGGTTCAGTAGAAAACGTTGAGCCTTATATCAACGAAAAACTAGCTAACAAAGAAAAAATCATGGGCTTTGGCCACCGTGTATACCGTAAAGGTGACCCACGTGCTAAACACCTTAAAGAAATGTCTAAAAAATTGACTGAGCTTACTGGTCAGCCTCAATATTATGAAATGTCGACTAAAATTCACGAAATCGTGACTGGTCAAAAAAATCTTCCGCCAAACGTAGATTTCTATTCAGCTTCTGTATACCACAGCCTAGGTATCGAGCATGACCTATTCACACCAGTCTTTGCTGTTAGCCGTGCATCAGGTTGGATCGCTCATATCCTTGAGCAATATTCAAACAACCGCCTTATCCGTCCACGTGCAGAGTATGTTGGACCAGGTATGCAAAAGTACATTCCGATTGAAAATCGATAAAATTTTTGAATAAATAAAAGTTTTTTCAAAATTTATATTTAATTTCATCGGATTTGTAGTAAATTAAAAGATGTGAGTAAACGAGGTTAGTGGTTCTGCCAAGAATTATAAGGCAGACCAACTAGCCTTTGAATTTGAATCGGAGGTAAAGAGACATGACACAAAGCCAAAAAATCACAGTTACTAACGGTGTTCTTAACGTACCAAACAATCCAATCGTTCCTTTCATTGAAGGTGACGGAATCGGTCCTGATATCTGGGCAGCAGCAGTACGCGTTTTAGACGCAGCTGTAGAAAAAGCATACAATGGCGAAAAGAAAATCGAATGGAAAGAAGTTTTAGCTGGACAAAAAGCATTTGACCAAACAGGCGAATGGCTTCCACAAGAAACTCTTGATGTCATCAACGAATATCTAATCGCTATTAAAGGACCACTTACAACTCCAATCGGTGGCGGTATCCGTTCATTGAACGTAGCATTACGCCAAGTATTAGACTTATTCGTATGTCTACGCCCAGTACGTTACTTCGAAGGTGTACCTTCTCCAGTAAAACGTCCTGAAGACACTGACATGGTTATCTTCCGTGAAAACACTGAAGACATCTATGCTGGTATCGAATATGCTAAAGGTTCTGACCAAGCGAAAAAACTTATCGACTTCTTGCAAACTGAGTTCGGTGTTAAAAACATCCGTTTCCCTGAAACTTCTGGTATTGGTATCAAGCCAATTTCTGAAGAAGGTACAAAACGTCTTGTTCGCGCTGCACTTAACTATGCAATCAAAGAAGGCCGTAAATCATTAACACTTGTTCATAAAGGTAATATCATGAAGTTCACGGAAGGCGCATTCAAAACTTGGGGTTATGAAGTTGCAGAAACTGAATTCGCTGACAAAGTGTTCACTTGGAACCAATATGATCAAATCAAAGAAGCTGAAGGAACAGAAGCTGCTAACAAAGCACAATCTGCTGCAGAAGCTGAAGGCAAAATCATCGTTAAAGATTCTATTGCCGATATCTTCTTACAACAAATCCTAACTCGTCCAAGAGAGTTTGACGTTGTTGCAACAATGAACTTAAACGGAGATTACATCTCTGATGCACTAGCTGCTCAAGTTGGCGGAATTGGTATTGCTCCAGGAGCTAACATCAACTACGAAACTGGACATGCTATTTTCGAAGCAACTCACGGTACTGCTCCTAAATATGCTGGTCTTGACAAAGTTAACCCATCTTCAGTTCTTCTTTCAGGCGTTCTTTTACTTGAACACCTTGGATGGAATGAAGCTGCGGACAGCATCACTAAATCAGTAGAACAAACAATTGCTTCTAAAGTTGTTACATACGACTTTGCCCGCCTAATGGAAGGTGCAAAAGAAGTTAAATGTTCTGAGTTCGCTGACGAGCTAATCAAAAACCTTTAATTTTTACTAATGACGCCTTCAGGAAAAGAGCTGACTTCAGCTCCTTTTCCGGGAGGCGTATAATTATGTATACAGATGTTAAAAGTATTCCGAAATATTTGCATATTTTAAGGAGGAATTAACATGTCTACACGTAAAAAGATTACAGTAGTTGGTGCAGGATTCACTGGAGCTACCGCAGCATTCCTTGCCGCTCAAAAAGAACTCGGTGACATCGTTTTAGTTGATATTCCACAATCAGAAAACCCTACAAAAGGTAAGGCACTTGATATGGCTGAAGCAGGTCCTGTCCTAGGATTTGACGCCTCTATCATCGGCACTTCTGACTACTCAGATACAGCAGACTCAGACGTCGTCATCATCACTGCCGGGATCGCCCGCAAACCAGGCATGAGCCGTGATGATTTAGTTCAGACGAACCAAAAAGTCATGAAAGCTGTAACGAAAGAAGTGGTCAAATACTCTCCACATACAACCATCATCGTTTTAACCAATCCAGTAGATGCAATGACTTATACGGTTTACAAAGAATCGGGTTTTCCAAAAGAACGAGTAATCGGACAATCGGGCGTGCTTGATACTGCCCGTTTCCGTACGTTTGTCGCTCAAGAATTGAATATGTCGGTTAAGGACGTAACCGGTTTCGTCCTGGGTGGGCATGGTGACGACATGGTGCCTTTAGTACGTTACTCATACGCCGGAGGCATTCCTTTGGAAACATTAATACCAAAAGACCGTCTAGACACAATCGTTGCCCGTACTCGTACTGGCGGCGGAGAAATCGTCAACCTACTTGGCAATGGTAGCGCTTATTACGCACCTGCGGCATCCCTTGTGGAAATGGCGGAAGCAATCCTGAAAGACCAACATCGCGTTCTTCCATCAATCGCCTACCTTGAAGGTGAATATGGATTCGAAGGCATCTACCTTGGTGTGCCTACGGTCTTAGGTGCCAATGGAATTGAACGAATCATCGAACTTGAATTGACGGAATCTGAAAAAGCTGCCCTTTCGAAATCAGTCGATTCCGTTAAAGCAGTCATGAAAATCTTACAATAACTCATCCGTTTCATAACAAGACTGCCCGAAACGTGACAGGAATCCCTTGTGTTCCTTTCACCTATCAGGTGGTCTTTTTATGTATCGGCCCGGATTTTTCGTCCTTACCTTATTTGAGGCAGTAAAAGGAATTGGTGATTTTGGGAGGACGAGAGAATTTTAAGTGTGAATTACAGATAATATTCTTTATAATAGAATTGGATGAGTAGACAAAAGCATGTCTTAAGGGTAATACATAATTCAGGAGGATCTAATGTCAAAGAAAATTCTCGTAGTGGATGATGAACAATCAATTGTTACCTTACTTCAATACAATTTAGAGCAGGCTGGTTACTCTGTAATTACAGCATTGGACGGGGAAGAAGGTTTACAGGCAGCTGTTGAGCTTTGTCCTGATTTGGTCGTATTGGATTTAATGCTACCCAAATTGGATGGGCTTGAAGTGTGTAAACAGCTTCGCCAACAGAAAATAAATATCCCGATTTTGATGTTAACAGCTAAAGATGATGAATTTGATAAGGTGCTTGGCCTGGAATTAGGAGCAGATGATTACTTAACGAAGCCCTTTAGCCCACGTGAGGTAGTTGCCCGGATTAAAGCGATACTAAGAAGATCACAGCATTCTAATAGTACTGAAAATAATGATGATCCAGAGAATGATTCACTGAAAATAGGCGACTTGAAGATCTTTCCTGAACGCTATGAAGCCTATTTCGAGGAGAATCAACTAGAATTGACTCCAAAGGAATTTGAATTACTTTTATACCTCGTGAAGAATAAAGGAAGAGTGTTAACGAGGGATCAATTATTGAGCACGGTGTGGAATTATGATTTTGCCGGAGATTCTCGTATCGTGGATGTCCATATCAGCCATCTGAGGGAGAAAATTGAATCAGACACAAAAAAACCTCTGTATATCAAAACGATAAGGGGCTTGGGTTACAAGTTCGAGGAGCCTAAAAGAGAATGACGACCTACCGTAAGAAACTGCTATTTACCCTCATCACGCTGGTGATGGTCGTACTGATGGCCGTTGGTTTTTTGTTGGGCCATCTTTTCAAAAGCTATTATATTAAAACATTCAACGAACGAATTCAAAATGAAACGTTTTTCATTTCTACATATATTAAAGAGCATGGCGGTATCACCTCCTTTTTGGAAAAAGGTAAAACGTCGAAACTAACGCCGTTGCTTGAATCCAACTTAACCATTCTTTCGACAGATGGAGAGGTTTTATATGATTCGTCCTCTTCAAATGAGTTGCTTGATAGCCATGCAGAAGTCCTTCAGAAAATCACCCTTGAAAAAACGGGGGAGCAGCGTGAAGGCTATGAAGTGGTGGAGGGGGATTCGGACCTTCATTATTACTGGAGCGCCGTTGAAAAGGATGGCGAGATTGAAGGATTTGTCATCCATAGTAATGAAATCGAGGCAATTCAACAAGTCAACCGGCAAATGTGGAGCATATTGGTCATTTGCTTGGGTGCAGCCTTGATCATCATCCTGATGCTGGCAAGTAAAATCACTTCCTATTACACCCGGCCGATTGAAGAGGCCACAATGGCAGCGATTGACCTGGCAAAAGGAAATTACCGTACCCGAAAATTCGAGCAACATTCAGATGAAACGGGGATGTTGACGAACTCGTTGAATATCCTGGCAAGGAACCTCCAAGAAACCGAAATGGCGAGGGAAATGAACCAGGATCGTTTGGAAACGCTCGTCGAAAATATGGGGAGTGGTGTGCTGTTAATTGACAGCAAAGGATATACAACGCTAATCAACCGGGAATTCAAGAAAACCTTTGATGTAGATTCGCATACATTCCTATATCAAGACTATTATTCTGTGATAAAGGATGAAGAAGTCATAGCTCTAATAGAAGAGATTTTCAGGACGGAAAAAACGATAAAACGTCAGGTGAAAATTCCGCTTGCCCTTAAACGAAAGCATTTCGAAATCTATGGAGCTCCCATTATCGGTGATTATGATGAATGGAAGGGAATCCTGCTTATTTTCCATGACATCACTGAACTGAAAAGACTGGAACAAATGCGGAAGGATTTTGTGGCCAATGTCTCTCATGAATTGAGGACACCGATTACTTCTATTAAAGGCTTTTCGGAAACATTGCTGGATGGGGCCTGGAAGGATGAGAAAACCTTAAAGCACTTTTTATCGATCATTTTAAACGAAAGCGATCGGCTTCAAGAGCTCATTCAGGAACTTCTTAATTTATCCAAAATGGAACAGCAGGAATTTGTCCTGAAAACGGACAAGGTAGATATGACTACCATCCTTAAAGAAATTCAGGAAATGCTCATGGGTAAACTACGAAAAAAAGAAATCTCACTCGAAGTCAAAGTGCCTTCGCATTCAGTGGTTATTGAAGGGGAATCAGATCGGATCAAACAAGTGTTCATCAATTTGATTACCAATGCCTTAGCTTATACACCAAATGGTGGGATTGTGACTGTAACGGTTGCGGAGAAGGAACAAACCGTGGATGTGATAGTGCAGGACAATGGAATCGGGATTGAGGAGAAAGAGCTTCCGAGGATCTTCGAACGATTTTATCGAATCGACAAGGCAAGGAGCCGAGATTCAGGTGGAACCGGGATTGGACTTGCCATCGTCAAACATATCGTGGAAGTTCATAAAGGCAAAATTAACGTAGAGAGTAAACCGGGAACCGGTACGACATTCACCGTCACGTTGAATAAAAAGTTGAAAGGGAATAGGTAGAGTTTACACAGACTTTACACTTCCTTTAAACAAGCTTCATAATGGAGGGGTACAATGATTGTACAACCCCTCATCCAAGGAGTTAAGTAAGGCAGGGACATTTTAGTCCCTGCCTTTTTCTGTATGGAAATGGGAGTCACCACTTAATTATTAAAAATTTCCAATTTTACGAAACTTTGGTCCATTCTTTGCGTAAATAAGATATAACACCAAATAGAAGGGGTGATACATATCGTAAGCTTAAAAAGGATTTATACGGTAACGGGACTTGTTTTACTTATTTTAATACTTGGAGTGGTGGCCATTTCCACCTGGTATACGGTGGATGAATCAGATCAATCCGTCATTATGACGTTTGGTAAGGTGGAGGAGACGATAACAGAGCCAGGTCTTCATTTTAAATTACCTTGGCCGATTCAATCGGTCCATAAACTATCCAAGGAAACATTCAGCCTCCAATTCGGGTATAAGGAAGAAGGAGGAAAAGTGAAGGAGTATCCGAGAGAGACCAAGATGATAACTGGTGATGAGAATATTGTACTGGCTGACTTGGTGGTGCAATGGAAAATTACCGACCCTCCTAAATATCTCTTCAATTCGGATGATCCACAGAAGATTTTATATGATACGACTTCCGCGTCTTTAAGGAGCATCATCGGAAGTACGAAAATCGACGATGCCCTCACTTCCGGTAAGGCGAAAATTGAAGCGGATGTTCGTGAATTGCTGTCGGAATTGATGAAGAAATATGACGTGGGCATTTCCATCTCCGCGGTTAAATTGCAGGATGTCGAGCTGCCCAACGAAGAAGTGCGTAAAGCTTTCACGAACGTAACGGATGCCAGGGAGACGGCGAATACGAAAATCAATGAAGCCAATAAATACGAGAACAAAAGGATTAATGAAGCGGAAGGGGAGAAAGATGCCCTTATTTCAAAAGCGAACGGCGATAAAGCAGCCCGTACGGAAGCGGCCCGCGGTGATGTGGCAGTATTTGAAAAGCTATATAGTGAATATAAAGGCAATAAGGATATCACCCGGGACCGTCTGGTTATTGAGACGCTTGAACAGGTATTGCCGAATGCCGATATTTATATCATGAACGATGACGGAAATACAATGAAGTATCTACCGCTCCGCCCATTAGAAAAAGAAGAGACGAAAACGGTGCCTGTCCCTGAGGAAGAAGAAGCGAAAGCACCGGATAACGAAGAGTCGGCAGTGAAAGGGGGCACCCAGCCATGAGTGGAAAAGTGATTGATTTCAATGAGCTAAAAAAGGGCGATTTTCATTGGAGAGGTTATGTGAAAATAGGGATATTCTTCATCATCTTTATCATCCTCATGCTGATCATCTTCACTAATGTGTATATTGTCAAAGAAGGGGAATACAAAGTCGTCCGCCAATTTGGAGAAGTGGTTAGGATTGATAAAACACCAGGACTGAAAGCCAAGGTGCCATTCGTTCAAAGCGTTGTGACCTTGCCCAAGTATCAAATGAGCTCCGATGTATCCGAGGCCGAAATCAATACAAGAGATAAAAAACGGATGTTGATCGATAATTATGCGGTCTGGCGGATTGAAGACCCGAAAAAACTGATCACCAATGCGAGGACACTGGAAAACGCCGAAACTAGGATGGAAGAGTTCATCTATTCTGCGGTCCGTTCAGAGTTGGGGCAGCTGAACTATGATGAAATCATAAATGAGAAGTCATCGAGGGGAAGCTTGAACGACCGCATCACAGATAAGGTCAATGAACTGTTAGTGAAGGACAACTATGGAATCAGTCTTACTGATGTTCGTATCAAACGGACGGATTTACCTGCTGAAAATGAGGAGTCGGTCTATAAGCGGATGATATCCGAGCGGGAAAGTAAAGCGCAGGAATATCTTTCAAAAGGGGATGCGAAGAAAAACCGGACCATCGCAAACACTGACCGAAAAGTGAAGGAAATGCTTTCATCGGCGGAAGCCGATGCAGAAGTCATCCGTGCTGAAGGAGAGGGAGAGTCAGCCAAGATATATAATAAATCATTCTCCAAGGATCCTGAGTTCTATAAACTATACCGGACGCTGGAGTCTTACAAAAAAACGGTCGGTAATCAAACGGTTATCATTTTACCATCCGACTCGCCGTACGCAAGCTTGTTAATGGGAAATACTAAATAACAGCATAGCCGTTCATTTTTCTTTCCACTTCCACTCATGGTAGAATGGAAAGAGACGATGAACGGTTTTTTTGTGTGATTAATAGAAGCCGACCTACATAAAACGGGTGTGACTGGAGGAAGACAATTTTGAATAAAAAGTTAGTACTTATAGATGGAAATAGCATAGCTTACCGCGCATTTTTTGCGCTTCCGCTTTTGAATAACGACAAAGGGGTCCATACGAATTCTGTATATGGCTTCACCATGATGCTCAATCGCATTCTGGAGGAAGAAAAGCCGACCCATATACTCGTGGCCTTTGATGCCGGCAAAACGACGTTTAGACATGCGTCCTTTAAGGAATACAAGGGTGGCCGTCAGAAAACGCCACCGGAACTATCTGAACAGTTCCCCTTCATAAGGGAGCTGCTTGATTGCTTTCAAATAAAACGGTATGAACTGGAAAATTATGAAGCGGACGATATTATCGGAACGCTTTCCCTTCAGGCCGAGAAAAATGGGTTCGAGGTGAAGGTCATTTCCGGGGATAAGGATTTAACCCAATTAGCTTCGCCAAACACGACCGTCTCGATTACGAAGAAGGGCATCACTGAAATCGAGGAGTATACACCGAAGCATATCCATGAAAAATATGGCCTTTCCCCCGTGCAAATCATTGATCTTAAAGGATTGATGGGCGATGCATCCGATAATATCCCAGGCATCCCCGGTGTGGGCGAGAAAACGGCGCTTAAATTGCTGCATCAATTCGAAACGGTCGAAAACCTGCTGCAATCGATTGATGAGGTTAGCGGCCAGAAGTTAAAAGAAAAGATTGAGGAGCATAAAGACCTTGCGCTACTAAGTAAGGAGCTTGCGACAATCACACGAGAAGCTCCCATTGAAGTGGGTGTGGACGAAACGGAATATAACGGAATGGATCAGGAAAAGGTCATTGACTTTTATAAAGAGTTAGGTTTCTCGACTCTTCTGGAAAAACTGGACGTATCAGGAGGGGAACCGCTAGAACAGGAAGACATCCATGTTCAGACGGGTTCAGAATTGACAATGGATATGCTTGCCGATGAGAATGCCCTATACATTGAAATTCTTGAGGATAACTACCATCGTGCAGAAATCCTGGGTATCTCCATCAGTAATGAACATGGACATTTTTATTTCCCGGGTGAAACCGTACTGACATCTGAAGTATTCAAAACATGGGCGGAGGATGATACCAAAAAGAAAACGGTCTTTGATGCGAAGCGTACGGTTGTACTTCTGCGCCACCGTGGAATCGATATAAAAGGCATTGATTTTGATGTATTTCTAGCTTCCTATATCTTGGATCCCGGAGAGTCTGTAGATGAAGTGGCGGAAATCACGAAAACGCAAGGGCTTGTGCGGCTAGAGAGCGATGATGTCTTTTATGGAAAAGGAGCAAAGCGGAAGATACCTGGAGATACAGAACTTAGTGAGCATATTGCCAGAAAAGCGAAGGGCATTTTTGCATTGAAAGACCCGATGATCGAAAAGTTGCGTGAGTTCGAACAATACGATTTGTTAACGGACCTTGAGCTGCCATTGTCCATCATCCTAGCAAATATGGAGTGGCAGGGCGTAAAGGTGGACATCGGAAGGCTGAAAAAGATGGGACAGGAATTGGCTGTCCGCTTAAGAAGCATTGAGGAACGAATTTTCGATTTAGCCGGGGAGGCATTCAATATCAATTCCCCGAAACAGCTCGGGGTGATCTTATTTGAAAAATTGGAGCTCCCCGTGTACAAAAAGACAAAAACGGGCTACTCCACGTCAGCGGATGTACTGGAAAAACTGGAAAGCCAGCATGATATCGTAAAGGAAATCCTGTTGTACCGGCAATTGGGCAAGTTGCAATCGACTTATATCGAGGGCTTGCTCAAAGTGGTGAACCAGGAAACGGATAAGGTGCATACCCGATTCAATCAGGCGTTGACCCAAACGGGCCGCCTTAGTTCAACGGACCCTAACTTGCAAAATATCCCGATTCGTCTAGAGGAAGGTCGGAAAATCAGACAGGCGTTCATTCCTTCCGAAAAGGATTGGATTATCTTCGCAGCCGACTATTCGCAAATCGAGCTCCGCGTATTGGCGCATATCGCCAATGACAGTGGATTGGTTGAAGCGTTCAGGGCCGGGATGGATATTCATACAAGGACGGCAATGGATGTATTCCATGTGCCTTCCGAGGAAGTCACATCAAATATGCGTAGACACGCTAAAGCCGTAAACTTCGGAATCGTTTATGGAATAAGTGACTATGGACTTTCTCAAAGTCTTGGGATAACACGTAAGGAAGCTGGGGAGTTCATCGAGAGGTACTTCAAAAGCTTCCCTGGTGTGCAGGATTATATGGAAGAAAGCATTCATGAAGCACGTAAGAATGGATACAGTACAACATTACTGCAAAGAAGGCGCTACATTCCCGAAATCACGAGCCGTAATTTCAATATCAGAAGTTTTGCTGAAAGGACAGCGATGAATACCCCAATTCAGGGAAGTGCCGCAGATGTCATTAAACTAGCGATGATCAATATGAACGAACGCCTGAAAAAAGAAGGGCTTAAAACGAGGATGCTTCTGCAGGTTCATGATGAATTGATTTTCGAAACACCACCGGAGGAGCTCGAGATCCTGATGAAAATCGTACCGGAAGAAATGGAAAATGCGATTGAATTGAACGTTCCACTCAAAGTGGATTATGCATATGGACCAACATGGTTCGATGCTAAATAAATGAAGATAGGTGATTATAATGCCAGAACTTCCTGAAGTGGAAACCGTCAGAAGAACATTGGAACAGCTTGTTTTAGGAAAGGAAATCCTGGAGGTTTCCGTCTTCTGGCCCAAAATCATAAAGGCACCTGAGCCAGTTGAACAGTTTCAAGATGCATTAAGGGGTCAGACGATCCACAGCATTGGCCGTCGGGGCAAGTTCCTCATTTTCAACATGGACGACTATGCGATGGTCTCCCATTTAAGGATGGAAGGGAAATACGGGGTCCATTCGAAAGAGGAACCTTACGATAAGCATACCCATGTCATCTTCACCTTCACGGATGGCAGTGAGCTTAGGTATCGGGATGTCCGCAAATTCGGAACGATGCATTTATTTCGTAAAGGAGAAGAAATGGTGCAAATGCCTCTGTTGCATTTAGGTCCTGAACCACTATCGGAAGAGTTCACCGTCGAGGGACTTCGTGCAAAACTTGCGAAAACGAGCAGGAAGATCAAACCTGTTCTACTCGACCAAACCGTCGTGGTCGGGATCGGTAATATATATGTGGACGAATCCTTATTCCGTTCAGGCATTCATCCGGAACGAGTGGCTTCCACCCTCACACTGGAAGAAATTCAAAAACTGCATGCCGAAATCATCGCCACTTTGAGCGAAGCGGTGGAAAAAGGCGGGAGCACGATACGTTCATACGTCAACTCACAAGGTCAAATCGGCATGTTTCAGTTGGAACTGAATGTATACGGACGCAAAGGGGAAAACTGCAAAATTTGCGGTACCCCGCTAGAAAAGCTAGTCGTCGCAGGACGGGGCACACATATATGCCCGACTTGCCAGCCGAATAAGTAATAATTCGAGAAAACACATCGGATGGGCTCTTTCCATATACTGGGGTAGCAACTAGATGGGAAGGAGCATTCATTCCGATGTGGCTACAAATTATTTTTCTTGCTTTTGCAGTAAGTATTGACGGTTTCGGTGTGGGCATGACGTTCGGTATGCGCAAGGTGAAAATACCCTTGAAATCCATTGCTGTCGTATCGGTCTGTTCGGCAATGAGCTTGGGTATTGCGATGGTCATCGGTGAATTCATCAGTCAGCTTATCTCTGTCGGGGCCGCAGAAAAAACAGGGGGCATTATCCTCGTACTTTTGGGGTCGTGGATGGTGTACCAATATTTTAGGCCCGAGAAGGAAACGAATGATGAGCGATATCACGAAAAAATCATCTTCAATTTTGAAATTAAATCACTTGGAGTGGCTATCAATATCTTACAAAAACCAATGAATGCCGATTTCGATAGATCAGGGACGATTACCGGTATCGAGGCGCTTGTACTGGGCTTTGCGTTATCGCTAGATGCCTTCGGTGCCGGAGTGGGAGCTGCCATGATGGGGATTTCCCCAATCATTCTTGCACTTTGCATTGCCGTGATGAGCTTCATCTTTATCGGGAGCGGACTTCAATCCGGTAAATTGCTTTCCAATAATAAAATCGTGCAGCATCTGACCTTTCTTCCGGGGGTATTACTGATTTTAATCGGATTATTCAAGTTATAAAGAATGGAGAAAAGGGGGGAGCTTATGGGACAAATCATCGGAATCACTGGTGGAATTGCCAGTGGGAAAAGTAGTGTCAGTCAGTATTTAAGAGAATTGGGTTTCGTGATAGTGGATGCGGATGTGGCTTCCCGTGCAGTCGTGGAACCTGGGGAAGAGGCCTACCTACAAGTGGTGAAGGCTTTTGGGGAAGATCTTTTATTATCTGATGGAAGGATCGACCGGGCAAAGTTAGGCTCGATCATATTTCACGATCAAGAAAAAAGATTGCTTTTAAATCGTATCGTACATCCTGCCGTGAGAAATTGGATGCGCCAAGAAACGGAAAAGGCCCTTGCTGCTGGAGCGGAAACGGTATTCATGGACATTCCACTCCTATTCGAAAGCAAGCTGACGTTCATGGTGGAAAGGACACTTTTGGTATACGTGGATGAATCGGTTCAACTAGAGCGATTAATGAACCGGAATGCGTTGACGGAAACCGACGCTTTAGCGAGAATCCATTCGCAAATGCCCTTGAAAGATAAAAAGGAACTAGCGGATGCCATCGTCGATAATAATGGCGATATAGAAGAAACCAAAAAGCAGGTTGTTGAAATACTTAAGAAATGGGAGATCCTATAGAGTGGAAAAGGAAGGGACTTTAACGGTTTCTTCCTTTTTGTTTTGAAAAAGGAAGAAATCCGCTTTTTTATTAACACATTCCAAGAGTAATGTGTTATACTAATTACATATGAAGGGTATTAAGTATAACATTAATATATTCAGGAGGGTCCGATAAATGAATTCAAGAATAGCGATTAACGGATTTGGAAGAATTGGAAGAATGGTTTTCCGTAAGGCAATAGTAGATGAGAGTCTGGACATCGTTGCCATTAATGCAAGCTATCCCGCTGAAACGTTAGCCCATTTATTGAAGTATGATACAATTCATGGGAAGTTTGACGGCATAATCATTGCCGAAAATGATTCTCTTGTAGTGAATGGACGACGTGTACAACTGATAAATAATCGCGATCCAAAGTTATTGCCTTGGAAAGAGATGGATATAGATATTGTAATCGAAGCTACGGGTAAATTCAATGAGCGTTCTAAAGCCGCCATGCACTTAGAAGCAGGGGCAAAAAGGGTCATCCTTTCCGCGCCGGGTAAAAATGAAGACGTTACCATTGTGATGGGCGTAAATCAGGAAGCGTTAGAAATTGACAAGCATTTCGTCATTTCGAACGCGTCGTGTACGACTAATTGCCTTGGACCGGTTGCCAAAGTACTTGATCAAAAGTTCGGCATAGACAATGGTTTGATGACAACCATCCATTCTTATACGAATGACCAAAATAACATCGATAACCCGCACAAGGATTTAAGGCGTGCTCGTGCGGCTGCAGAAAGCATCATCCCTACGACTACAGGGGCGGCTAAAGCTCTTTCATTGGTGTTGCCTCAATTGAAGGGCAAACTTCATGGTATGGCCATACGTGTACCGACTCCGAACGTCTCTTTAGTCGACCTTGTTGTGGATTTAAACCGTGATGTTACGATCGATGAAGTGAATCAGGCTTTCATAGATGCCTCAGAAAATGAGCTTAAAGGAATTATGGAATATACAACAGAACCGCTTGTTTCAAGTGATTTCAAGACCAATCCGCATTCTGCCATCATCGATGGTCTGTCGACGATGATGATTGGTGATAGAAAAGTGAAAATTCTGGCTTGGTACGATAACGAGTGGGGTTACTCCAATCGAGTAGTTGATCTTGTAAAATTGGTGGCTTCGGAGTTGACAAAGGCTTCTGAAGTTCAAATGTCAGTTAAATAAGAGTAAGGGCCCGTTATATGTTTAACGGGCTATTTTTATGGATACGTTTAGGAAAGTTACGGAACCTTGGGTATTAATTCCTTGGTCCTGTCAGATTAACAATTAATGATTAAATTTCCAAAAATGCAAAATGCAGTTGCAAAAGAAATCCATACATTATATACTATGAATCGTGAACTTCCTAAAAAGGGAGTTTGCGTAATGGCTACTTAAAGGGTTAGGACCTCTTTGGACTAACTTTCCCCCGTGGTAGTTGTTAAGGATTCAGAATTTTTAATTATGTAAGGGGGAACAGAATATGGAAACAGCTTACACGATGGAAACGATGGGAAGACATGTCATTTCTGAACTTTGGGGTTGTGACTTTGAAAAACTGAACAATATTGATTTAATTGAGAGAATCTTCGTCGATGCTGCACTGAAATCGGGTGCTGAGGTTCGCGAGGTGGCATTCCATAAATTTGCTCCACAAGGAGTGAGCGGGGTCGTCATTATCTCTGAATCACATCTGACCATTCATAGCTTTCCGGAACATGGATATGCCAGCATTGATGTTTATACATGCGGCAACTTAGATCCTAATATTGCAGCCGATTATATCGCGGAGGCTTTGAATGCACAAACGCGCGAGAATATTGAACTTCCACGTGGACTTGGTCCCGTGCAAATGAAAAAAACTAAAATGGGTGCTTTATAATAAACGGGTTAACAAGAGATGCTATATATGCATCTCTTTTTTGATGCCATGAAATGGCCATTCTTCACTCATGGAAAAGCTCCATTAACAGGCATTTACATAGTAAGTACACACATCCTTTACTTGAAGTTTCACTTTTTACTTGTACTGGTTGTCCCTTTTATATAAGATTAAGATAAAATAGTATTCCTTAGGGAAGTTTGATTAGGAGTATCACTTAAAATACGGAGCTGGTAATGATGAAATGTCCATCATGTCAATATAACGGAACGAGAGTGCTCGATTCCAGGCCTGTCGATGAAAGTAAATCGATTCGACGACGCCGGGAATGCGAGGCATGCGGGTTTCGATTCACTACTTTTGAAAAGGTCGAGGAGACGCCGTTGATCGTCGTGAAAAAGGGCGGGACTCGGGAAGAGTTTAGCCGTGATAAAATCCTGCGTGGACTAATCAGGGCTTGTGAAAAGCGTCCGGTTCCATTGAAGGAACTAGAACAAATCACGAGTTATGTAGAAAAGGAATTGCGCAATCAGGGTATTTCGGAAGTGAAAAGTGACAGTGTCGGTGAAATGGTGATGGACCAACTGGCTGAAGTTGATGAAGTGGCCTATGTGAGATTTGCCTCCGTATACCGACAATTTAAAGATATTAATGTATTTATCGATGAACTGAAAGATTTAATAAATAAAGAAAGAAAGTAGAGCTGAAGATTTACTTTGGCTCTTTTTTCACTATATCTTTTGAAAGGTTTGAATGAAGATGTCAATGCATTGGCAGGAACTGCTCCCCGCGGATTCGTACATGGTGTCCTCTGCGGGGCTGCTTCATGATTATGATCGGAAAATACTGACACGGCTGTACCAACCTCTTATTGGACCGATCTGTATTAGCCTATACATGACGTTATGGAGCGAATTGGAGGAGAACCGGCTTTGGTCGGAGGCTTCCTCCCATTATCAATTGATGAATACCATGGGCCTGAAATTAGGCGATATATATGAAGCACGTCTTTTACTTGAAGGAATCGGATTGCTGAATGTGTACAAGAAATCGAAAGGGGATACGAAGGAATTCATCTATGAATTGAATCCGCCCCTATCCCCGCAGCAGTTTTTCACGGATGGCATGCTGAATATCTATTTATATAAAAAAATAGGAAAAGTCCAATTCAACCGGCTGAAGAGATTCTTTTGTGTGGACACGATTGCAACGGACCAGTTTGAATATGTGACGAAATCCTTTGCAGAGGTTTTTTCATCAGATCATCTAGATTCCCTCTATGTTACGGATGAAGCCAAAAACGAATGGAACCCATTGCCTAAACAGCAATTTATCGATCAATCTGACGGTGTCGAGCCTTCGGGGTTCGATGGCTTGTTTGATTTTGATCTTTTGTTCGCTGGGATGAAGAGCTCGATTGTACCCAAGAAGGCCTTTACGCCTAAGATTAGAAATACCATCGCCAAACTAGCTTTTTTATATGGCATCAATCCGCTTGAAATGCAAAAACTAGTAATGGATGCCGTAACGCTGGACGATGAGATCGATGAAGAGCTGCTTCGGAAAGCGGCAAGGGACTGGTACCAGATTGAACGCCAGGCCGACATGCCTTCCTTGATCAATCGTGTACAGCCTATACGGGAACGGACGCAAAAGGATGAACCGAAAACACAGGAGCAAGAGCTTATTCGCCATTTGGAGACTACTTCCCCGCGTGATCGGCTCATGCAATTATCCGGAGGAGCGGAACCGACCAGTGGTGATTTAAAAGTGGTGGAAGGTGTAATGATCAATCAGAAGCTGAATCCTGGAGTCGTGAATGTTTTAATCGAATACGTTATGCTTAAGACAGACATGAAATTCACAAAGGGATATGTGGAAAAACTGGCAGGTCATTGGGCACGATTGAAGGTTTCCACAGTCATAGAAGCGATGGAACTGGCTAAAAATGAACACCGGAAATACCAAGAGTGGGCACAAGGAAGCAAGAACGTTGCCAAAGGCGGCCGGAAAAAATCGATCAGAGAAGAAGTGGTTCCGGACTGGCTTGAACAGGACGAGGAGAAACAGCCTGAACAGAAAGCGGAACAGCCTGAACTGAGTGAACAAAAACGTGAGCTTCAAGAGAAGTGGAAGCAGTGGAAAGCTGGAGGTGAAATAAACGATGGAAAAGATTAATAGATCGCTTAATAAACTGGCCAATACGGGTGATTTCCAGAAACGCTATGAACAGTTGAAGCAGGAAATCTTTGAAAATGAACAGGTGCGTCTTTTTCTGAATGCCAATAGCTCAACGGTCACAGAGGAAATGATTGATAAGAATTTAGGTAAGCTTTACGAATTCATTTCTCAGAGCAACAAGTGTGATAGATGTCCAAGCCTGGATGGGTGCATCAATATGATGCATGGGTATTATCCAAAGCTCGTTGTTCAAGGGAAGGCCCTTAATTTGAATTATGAAATCTGTCCGAGGAAATTGGCAGAGGATGAGAAGCGGAAACGGGAGAGGCTCATTCGCAGTCTATATGTTCCCAAGGATATATTGAAGGCAACGATTGAAGACTTTTCACAAACGGACGATGAAAATAAACGGTTAGGCGTCCTAGGAAAAGCGATATCGTTCATCATGGAATATGAGCCTGGCAAACGTCAAAAGGGATTGTATATATACGGAAAGTTTGGCGTTGGTAAGACGTATTTATTGGGTGCGATCGCCAATGAACTTGCGCAAAGGCAAATCTCTTCGATGATCGTCTATGTTCCTGATTATTTACGGGAACTGAAAGGTTCAATCGGTGATAATACCGTCAACGAGAAAATAGAGATGGTCAAAACGGCGCCTGTCCTGATGCTTGATGATATTGGGGCAGAATCGATGACAAGCTGGGGACGGGATGAAGTCATAGGGCCCATCCTCCAATTTAGAATGCTTGAAAATTTACCGACGTTTTTCACTTCCAATTTTGATATGAAGGGTCTGGAGAATCACTTGACTTATTCCCAACGCGGTGAGAAAGAAGAAGTGAAAGCGGCAAGGGTATTGGAGAGGATTCAATATTTAGCGGAACCTGTAAAGCTTGATGGTATCAATCGCAGAAGGTAAAGGAAGGTGGTCTCTACAAAGAGGCTGCTTTTTTTTGCCCTTTCACACCATCTTACTTCTAAATAAGCCCCTATTCCCATATACATGAAAAAAGTAAAGCAAGGGGGAAGGGGGGATGTCGTAGTGCAAATTATGTTCCAAAATGATTCGGAAGCTTTAAAACTGATGAATTTCGTTTCTGTCCATCCTTTGGGGACAGAAGTTCAACCATATATTGAATTTTCCCCACAACAAGGTCTCGTTATCGATATGTCCAAACTAAAAACCGATAAATGGCTGACACTGCTCAGTGAAACATTTCATTCCTTTTTACTTGAAGAAAAAACGCTTCCTGTTCTTAAACAAATCATCATCGGCAAATTTTTCTATCGAGAACAAGAAGAAATCGATGCCATCATCGAGATAGCTTCTTCCATCATTGAAGCGGAAAACACCGAATGTGGAGGCAGTTTATTCAGTAGGGAAAAGCAATTGATCGAAGAAGGCCTTCAGAGTATATTGGCGGGAAAGGTGTCTTTTTCATTCGATTCGTTCACTACCTTTCGGTTAAGGTCTTTTCAGCATGCGTTGGAAAAGTATGCAGTTCGGGCCATCGATGAATATAAGCTCGAGCAGGATTACCAAAATTTCATTGCGATGCTCAGGGATTGCCTGCATGAACAGGAATCGAAGGTACCAAGGCTTCACCTTGTCAATCATGACGGGTTTCAATTCTATGATCATGAGCTTGGCAGGATGGATCGCCGAAAACTGACAAGCATGATTGACAGGAAGTTGCTGGCCGATATTTCATTCTTTCTTGATACGGTCCTTTGGGCACCACTCTTATCCATCGCACCGGCTAGCTTATATATTTATACGGATAATAAGGAGGAAGGCCTGATTCAAACGATGACACGAATCTTCGAGGAAAGGGCGACCGTCCTGCCGCTTTCAGCCTTTAAGCAGGCCACTGAATGATTATCTTGGGGATTTTGGGTAAAACCTAATTTTAACCTTGATTTTCAATGCATAACGAATTATAATTTCCTACATACTATTAAAAACAAAAAGTTATGATGAGGACACGGGTATTCTAGTCGCCAATTTACAGAGAGGGAAGCCAGCAGGCTGTAAGCTTCCTATTAGCATAGAACACTTACCACCTTTAAACTTCGGTTCGGAAAGCAATTTTTTTGCGACTATGAGCTGACGGGAAGCTGCCGTTATCTAGTTACAAGTGTCACTTTGCCGTGAAAAGCAGAGTGGAACGAGGGTGGAACCGCGGGTTAATTTAATTACTAAGCTCGTCCCTGTTTTATACAGGGGCGGGCTTTTTTGTGTTTTAATCCGCGCAATTGCTTGGTATCCCCCTGAAACTTGAAACGGATGGTAACTAAAAGAAGGAGTGAAGCTACAATGTCAGAACAACTGAAAATATCTTTTCCTGATGGAGCGGTGAAGGAGTTTGCTAAAGGCACAACAACTGAAGACATCGCAGCATCCATCAGCCCAGGACTAAGAAAAAAATCCATTGCAGGTAAATTCAATGGTGAACTATATGATTTGAAACGTCCAATTGAAGAAGACGGTACCATTGAAATCGTTACACAAGATGCTGCGGAAGCACTTGAAGTTCTTCGCCACAGTACCGCCCATTTAATGGCACAAGCCATCAAACGTCTCTATAAAAACGCTAAATTCGGTGTCGGTCCAGTCATCGAAGGCGGTTTTTATTACGATATCGATCTTGAGGAATCATTGACTCCTGATGACCTTTCAGCGATTGAAAAAGAAATGAAGAAAATCGTCAATGAAAACCTGGAAATCTCACGTATTGAAGTAACCCGTGATGAAGCCATTTCCCGTTTTAAAGAGATTGGCGACGAATATAAATTGGAATTGATCGATGCGATTCCAGCTGAACAGCAAGTAACGATTTATGAACAAGGTGAGTTTTTTGACCTTTGCCGGGGAATTCATGTACCTTCCACTGGAAAGATCAAAGAATTCAAGCTGTTAAGCATTGCAGGGGCCTATTGGAGAGGCGATAGCAAGAACAAAATGTTGCAACGTATTTATGGTACGGCTTTCTTCAAAAAAGAAGACCTGGCTGACCACCTACGTTTCTTAGAGGAAGCAAAAGAGCGTGATCACCGTAAAATCGGTAAAGAATTGGATCTGTTCATGACTTCACAAAAAGTCGGCCAAGGGCTGCCTATGTGGCTGCCAAAGGGTGCAACAATCCGCCGTACGATTGAGCGTTATATTGTGGACAAGGAAGAGCGCCTGGGATATGACCACGTATACACACCTGTTATGGGTAGTGTCGACCTTTACAAAACATCTGGACATTGGGACCACTATCAAGACGGAATGTTCCCAGCGATGGACATGGATAATGAACAGCTTGTTCTTCGTCCGATGAACTGCCCACATCATATGATGGTGTATAAAAACAGCATCCATAGCTACCGGGAACTTCCAATCAGGATTGCTGAACTTGGCATGATGCACCGCTATGAAATGTCAGGCGCATTGTCAGGATTGCAGCGCGTACGTGGAATGACATTGAATGATGCTCATATTTTCGTCCGTCCGGATCAAATCAAAGACGAATTAAAACGTGTCGTGAACCTGATTTTAGAAGTCTATAAGGATTTCGATATCAAGGATTATTCATTCCGTTTATCTTACCGCGATCCAAACAATACTGAGAAATACTTCGACGATGATGCAATGTGGGAAAAAGCGCAAAGCATGTTAAAAGGCGCGATGGACGAGCTTGGCCTTGATTACTTCGAAGCGGAAGACGAAGCGGCATTTTACGGTCCGAAACTGGACGTCCAAGTGCGGACGGCTTTAGGAAAAGACGAAACATTATCGACTGTTCAGCTTGATTTCTTGCTTCCTGAACGTTTTGACTTAAACTATGTCGGTGAAGATGGTAAACATCACCGTCCGGTCGTTATCCACCGTGGCGTAGTTTCTACCATGGAACGCTTTGTCGCTTACTTGATCGAAGAATACAAAGGGGCTTTCCCAACTTGGTTATCCCCAATCCAAGCACAAGTGATTCCAGTCTCACCTGAAGTGCATCTTGAATATGCAAAAGAAATCCAAGATAAACTGAAGGCAGCAGGCATCCGTGTTAATTTGGACACTCGTGATGAGAAAATCGGGTACAAAATCCGTGAAGCACAAATGCAAAAAATCCCTTACATGCTTGTCGTTGGTGATAATGAAGTAAACGAAGGCAGTGTGAACGTCCGTAAATACGGCGAACAAAAATCCGAAACGGTATCTTTCGAAGACTTCGTTTCAGCCATTAAAGCAGAAGTGAGTCGTTAACAAAAAAAGGGAGGCACATATTGTTGTGTCTCCCTTTTAATTAAGGCATGATAAAGACAACGAAGAATAAGGAGTGACATCATGAAAAAGAAATTTTCCTATTTATTTGCACCGGCTTTTTTGTTAGTCATCGTTTTATTGATGTTGGATGATTACCGACAATATGCCATTTTCCCAGTCCTGCTGTTTTGGATCGCTCTATTTTCGTGGGATTCGATTGAGAAAAAGAAAAAGGCAAAAGAAAATCCTAACAGGTGATGATCATGCAGGAAATGGAGTGACAGGCTATGGTAGGCCTGAGCATCGGTGAATCAAAAGATGGGTTTATGAATTCGAGGATGTAGTGAAGCACTCCCATTTTGACGTGGTCGTATGATGGTGAATGTTATTTATTCAAAATACTTTAGGAAAATGTATTGTCAAATCTCCTAATGTTTGATAAGATTAATTCTGTTGTGAAAAACGAACGAATTAAAACGAATTAAGTATTTGACAAGTCATCAGTGTTTATGATATATTTCTAAAGTGAATTGAATACGGTTTGAGGAAAGAAGAGGCACCCGCTTCTCACCTGGTTGACGCAAGCAATGCAGTTAACAGGTCATGATTTGATTATTTGGATCTTTCTAAATTAGTCTATCAGTGTGGGTGCTGCATGCATCCACACTTTTTTTATTTTATTATATCCTGTAAGCGAGTTGTGAGCGTGACCTAATTGATTCAAACGTTCGTATTCGCCAATATCTTTGGAGGTGGCTAACTATTAGTAAAGACGCGATGGTAAACGAGGGCATCCGAGCCCGTGAAGTTCGTCTTATTGACCAAAACGGAGAACAACTTGGAATTAAAACGAAATTCGAGGCAATGGAAATAGCCGCTCGTGTAAATCTTGATCTAGTTTTAGTTGCTGCAAATGCAAAGCCTCCGGTAGCCCGGATTATGGACTACGGAAAACACCGCTTCGAGCAGCAAAAGAAAGACAAGGAAGCTCGTAAGAATCAAAAGGTCATCAGTCTGAAAGAGGTTCGCTTGAGCCCGACGATTGAAGAACATGATTTCAATACGAAACTTCGCAACGGAATCAAATTCCTTGAAAAAGGCGATAAAGTAAAAGCTTCTATCCGATTCAAAGGTCGTGCTATCACGCATAAGGAAATCGGTCAACGCGTATTGGTTCGTTTTGCAGATGCATGTAAAGAAGTGGCTACAATCGAGCAACATCCAAAAATGGATGGACGCAGCATGTTCATTATTTTAGCACCAAAAGCCGAAAAGTAATTATTAAGTATTTTGTAATGAGGAGGAATACCTTATGCCTAAAATGAAAACTCACCGCGGTTCAGCTAAACGTTTCAAAAAAACTGGATCCGGTAAACTTAAGCGTTCTAACGCTTACACAAGCCATTTATTTGCTAACAAATCTACTAAGCAAAAGCGTAAGCTTCGCAAAGCTAGCCTTGTAAGCAAAGGTGACTTCAAACGTATTCGTCATATGTTAGATAACATTAAATAAGTTCGATTTATCGAGTTAAATAGGAGGGAAATAACATGCCACGTGTAAAAGGCGGTACTGTTACTCGCAAACGTCGTAAAAAGGTTATAAAATTAGCTAAAGGTTACTATGGCTCGAAACATATTCTTTTCAAAGTAGCTAACCAACAAGTAATGAAGTCAGGAAACTATGCTTTCCGTGACCGTCGTCAGAAAAAACGTGATTTCCGCAAACTTTGGATCACTCGTATCAACGCAGCTGCTCGCATCAACGGACTATCTTATAGCCGTTTAATGCATGGCTTAAAGCTTGCTGGTATCGAAGTGAACCGTAAGATGCTTGCTGATCTTGCTGTAGCTGACGAACAAGCTTTTGCTCAATTAGCAACTGCTGCTAAACAACAATTAGACAAATAAGTCTGACTGATATAAGCCGCTCTCTTTTTTAAGAGGGCGGCTTTTTATATGCAAGGAGGGAAAGAAGATGGAAGCGATATGGTTCGTTCTTGCCTATTTCATCATGGTCAACATCATCGGGTTTGTGCTGATGGGCATCGATAAAAAGAAGGCATGGAAGAGGGAATACCGGATCAGTGAAAAGACACTCTGGACCTGGGCCATCATTGGCGGGGGAACGGGAGCATTCATGGGGATGCGTCATTTCCGCCATAAAACGAAGCACTTCACTTTTAAATGGGGGCTACCTGCTTTAATGGTTATCCAGATTGTGCTATTACTCACCAACATCATTCGTTAGTCATATGTTACTGAAATTGCGTATATGCTTGTAGAAGCAGCAAGAATTAGCTGGAGGGAGAACATGGATGAAAAACTGACACTTTTAATGGGTTACGTTCAATCCGGCAGTGTGTTTGCACCATTAATTTTCATCACTTTCCATTTGTTACGACAGTTTTTATTCATACCTGTGATAGTCGTTTGCATTTCAGGGGGCATTTTATTCGGGGCAGCTTTTGGAACCATCTACTCCATCATCGGTCTGACCCTTGCTAATATGATTTTTTATTTCGTCATTGAAAAGTTTCCTAAAATGCAGGAAAAACTGTTTCGTCTTAAAAATAAGCTATTCGGAAATCGGAAACTTAACAGCCGTCAAATTGCGGTATTGCGGCTCATTCCGTTCATCCATTACTATTTATTATCCCTCTGTCTTTTGGAATCCAATAAAGGATTAAAGAACTACTTTTATTTATCCTTCATGACAAATATCCCCGTTGCCTTCGTCTATACGGTTTTCGGTCATTATATTGCGGATTTCAGCCCGACACTCATCATCATCATTTTATTATCGCTTACCTTATTGCTGTACTTATTGAGGGAAAAGCAGACGGTCGTGCCATGGAAAGAATTTTTTCAATCGCATGAAAAATAAAAGCCTTGAGTGGAAGTCACTCAAGGCCATTGCCATTTTAGTCGGTCAAAAACTCCTTAACCGGACTTTTCCAGTCAATCATGGCATCTGGATATTGTTTTTTTATGGCTCTTTCAATCTTTAAGAAATCATCACGCTTTAAGCCTTTCAAAGCGGAAGTTTTCTTCGGCCAGATGAAAATGGAGATCACCTCAAAGGAACGTTCGGTCGTACCTAAATATTTTTCCCCTTCAAACATCACCCCGTTGTAGGTCAATAAAAAATTCTTGCGGATATTCGATGTATCATCGAGCAAAAAGAACTTTTTCTGTTCGTGTGCAAGTTCCAATTTTCGTTTCGGATTAAATAAATATTTGATTGTCGTGTATATGAAAAAGATGATAAGAGCCAAAAGCAAGATCCGTAGTATTAATACCATCAAGTTTCCTCCTAAACAGAGTGATTCCTTTCTTTTACGTATAGGTTTTTAATAAGTTTCATTTATTTGATATAATTTAAGCATGACTGATGAAAGTAGTGATGAAATGAATATCGAAAAATTGATGGACATGCAGGCTGCCTTGGATGAACATATTGAGAAGAAACATGCATTACATAATGAGGATCTTGTTGAGAGAAAAATTCTGGCTCTATTAGTAGAGCTTGGCGAGCTGGCGAACGAAACAAGATGTTTTAAGTTTTGGAGTCTTAAAGGCCCTTCGGATAAGGATACGGTTTTAGCTGAATATGTGGATGGCATACATTTTATTCTGTCACTTGGCATTGAAAAAGGGTTTATGCCCAAAGTGGAATCAGCTTCCCATCTGAAAGGGGAGGATGTAACTGCGCAATTTATAAAGATTTATGGATCCATCAATGAGTTTCGTGTACAGCAGGAGGAGCCTGCCTTTCAAGCGGTATTTACCGAGTACTTACGCTTAGGGGAGATGCTTGGCTTTTCTGCGGTGGATGTAGAGGCCGCGTATGTCAGTAAGAATGAAGTGAATTATGAACGGCAGAAGAATGGCTATTAATTGTGGGTTATACCCATATTTTGTATAATGAAAGTTGAAGTGTATGAATGAGGAGGAACGGGAATGGTTCAATTAGATGGAACGCTTAAGATGTTGAAAGACTTAACGGATGCAAAAGGGATTGCCGGGAATGAAAGTGAAGTAAGAAAGGTCATGACTGAATACATAACTCCATATGCGGATGAAATTTCCACGGATGGATTGGGTAGTTTGATTGCTAAGAAAACAGGTGAGGAAAATGGGCCGAAGATTGTCGTGACGGGCCATTTGGATGAGGTCGGTTTCATGATTACACGAATCGACGATAAAGGATTTTTACGTTTCCAGCCGGTAGGGGGATGGTGGTCACAGGTCATGCTTGCACAGCGTGTGACGATCGTGACGAGCAAAGGCGATGTGACAGGCATCATCGGGTCAAAACCGCCGCATATCTTAACGGCAGAAGCGAGGAAGAAGCCGGTTGAGATAAAGGATATGTTCATTGATATCGGAGCGACCAGTAAGGAAGAAGCACAGGGGTGGGGAATCAAGCCAGGAGACATGGTGGTGCCTTATTTCGAATTCACGGTCATGAATAATGATAAGATGCTTCTTGCCAAAGCTTGGGACAACCGAATTGGTTGCGCCATCGCGATCGATGTTCTGAAACAATTGAAAGATAGTGAACATCCGAATGTAGTGTATGGAATTGGAGCAGTCCAAGAAGAAGTGGGCCTGCGTGGATCTAAAACATCGGCATTCAAGATCCAGCCGGATATCGGTTTTGCCGTTGATGTAGGGATTGCAGGGGATACACCTGGTGTAAGTGATAAAGAAGCGATGAGTAAAATGGGGAATGGCCCGCAAATCGTCATTTATGATGCATCGATGGTGGCCCATAAAGGATTACGGGATTTCGTTACGAATACAGCTGATGAAATGAACATTCCTTATCAATATGAATCGATTCCAGGCGGTGGAACGGATGCCGGTTCCATTCACCTAACCGCAAATGGTGTACCCGCATTAGCCATTACGATTGCGACGCGCTATATTCATTCCCATGCTGCGATGTTACACCGTGACGATTATGAGAATGCCGTCAAACTCATAGTTGAAGTGATCAAACGCCTCGACCGGGAAACGGTGGACCGGATTATCTATGAATAATCAATGAGATGAAAATGGAGAGCTTCCTACTAAAAGGAGCTCTCCATTTTTTCTTTATTTATCCTCAACGATGATATAGACTGCTTTGATTGGGCCATGAACGCCTACGACCAAATCCATTTCGATGTCAGCGGAATTGCTTGGCCCTGTAATGAAGTTAATACAGGATGGAACAAGCTCACCTTGCTGAACCTTGGACCGGAGTGCCATAGCGGCCTGGGTCATCCTCGGAACGATGCTGCTCTTTGGAATGATGGAAACATGGCAAGCGGGCAAGAAGCTAATCGAGCGGCCATGGTCCTTATCACTATACAGAACGACTGTAGCAGATTCGGCCAGCGTGATTTCACTGAACGTTATGCCGATGTTGGCACGTTCCGCCATTTCAATATTCTTTCTCCCGATTTGATGATCCCAAACATGGACGCCTGTATCATTCAATACATCCATTAATTGATAGTCTGTGAATCTTTGGTCTTTCGGGATGATGACAGGCCCATGTCCAAGTTCTTCCATGACCTGTTGCAAAACATGTGCAGTCTGACTTGAATCCGTAAGATGGACCTGAGTATGAATCCGGGTGCACTGTTCTCGTAATTCCTCGACGAGTTCTTCTTGTGTTGCATGTTTCAAGACTTCCATCTGTGGGGCATGTTTCCATACGGGGCGGGATATGCCTTCCGTAATGGGGGACCTCCCCAAGTTCTTGGCTATCTTCGCTAAAAATGTATCCTCGTTTTGAATGGTTCCGGTCATGATGATTGCCCTCCTTTGTCACGGTTCTTGAACCAATCTCGGAAGCTTTCCTTATTAGGGGCAGGAAATTCACGGCTTTCCGTCCAAGACTTAAGTGGTCCTGGTCCTTTTGAAATAATATCCCCAGTCTTGAAAGGAGACATGGCGGAAGGAGCCATTTTGGATCCGAATTTATAAAGCATCGGGGAGGCAGCGCCAATTCCGAATGCCTTCATCGCCATTTTTTCAGAAAAAGGAGCCATTTTTTCTTTTTCGACAATGACTTCACGATGCTTCCTCAATAGATCATGAAGCGGGATCTTTACTGGACAGGCATCTGTACAGGCTGCACAAAGCGTCGATGCATAAGGCAATTCCTTATAATCTTCATATCCACCAAGAAGAGGGGAAAGTACCGCCCCGATTGGACCTGGATAAATCGAACCGTAGGAATGACCGCCAACCTGACGATAGACCGGACAAACATTAATACATGCGGCACAGCGAATGCATTGGAGTACCGATTGAAATTCAGTTCCTAAAATCTTGGAACGTCCATTATCCACGATGACAAGGTGAAATTCCTCGGGGCCATCAATATCGCCTTCATCTCTTGGTCCGGTAAGGGCGGTAATGTAACTGGTCAATCTTTGGCCGACCGCACTCCTCGTCAATAAACTGACAAGGATTTCAAATTCATCGAACGTCGGCACGAGACGTTCCATCCCCATCACCGTAATCTGGGTTTTTGGAAGGGCCGTCACTAAATCTGCGTTGCCTTCGTTCGTTACCAAACCGATGGAGCCCGTTTCAGCAACCGCAAAGTTACAGCCAGTAATTCCAATATCGGCACTCAGGAACTCTTTCCTCAGGATTCCCCGGACATGGTCCGTCAGCTCTTCAGGCTTTTCAGTTTTCGTATAGGCGAGCTTTTCTTTGAAAACGTCTCTAATTTGTTCTTTGTTCTTATGAAGCGCTGGTGCCACGATATGTGACGGAGGGTCATTGTTATCAAGCTGCAGGATATATTCTCCTAGGTCCGTTTCAATGACATCGACTCCCGCTGATTCTAGTGTTGCGTTCAGGTTAATTTCTTCCGTGACCATGGATTTCGACTTCACGACTTTTTTTGCGTTCTTTTTTTCGATGACGTCCTTAACATACCCACTAGCTTCTTCCGCCGTTTCCGCAAAAAAGACATGACCGCCCCTTTTGGATACATTTTCGGCAAGCTGATGTAAATAAAAATCAAGGTTGCTTAGTACATGTTGGCGGATTTCTTCCCCAAGGGAGCGCCATTCCTCCCAGTTTCCCAATTCGTCAACGGCCGTTAGGCGGCGTCCATGTAAACGTTCTTGGGCACTCGAAACGGCCAATCGCATAAAGTCATTCTGTATTCCTTCGTCCACCCGGTCTTTAAACTTGGCAGAACTCGTTTTCATAGACATCGTTTTGCCTCCTCGGTTTCTTTAAATGCTATTTAATACTTCCGCAATATGTAAAACCTTGATGGGTTGCCCTTTACGTTGGATACGGCCTCCGATATTCATTAAGCAACCAGCGTCTCCGCCGATAAGAAAGTCGGCTCCGGTATCTTCCACATTACAAGCCTTTTCCTCTACCATTTGTCCGGAAATGTCTCCCATCTTGACTGAAAAGGTCCCCCCAAAGCCACAACAGTTTTGGGCGTCCGGAAGCGGTGTCATTTCCAGTCCCTTAACATGGCTCAATAAAATGGCAGGAGCTTCTTTCACTTTGAGCAATCGAGTCATATGGCATGATGTATGATAGGTCGCTTTACCTTCAAGCTTAGCACCGACATCCGTCACCTTTAGTACATCCACGATGAATTGAGTCAGTTCATATGTTTTTTCTGCCAATGCAACAGCTTTCTTTTCCCAAACCGGATCTCCTTTAAAAAGAACCGGGTACTCTTTGAACATAGCTGCACAGGAACCAGAAGGGGTGACAATATATTGTGCATCCTCAAATGTATGGATCATCTTTTTCATTGCTTCTTTTGAATCCTTTGTATAGCCACTATTATAAGCCGGTTGTCCACAGCAAATCTGTGATTCCGGAAAGTCAATTTCACAACCAAGTCTTTCGAGCAGTTCCACCGTCGCTTTTCCGACATTGGATTGAAATAAATCCACTAAACATGTGGCGAATAAAGTCACTTTCATAAATTTTCCCCCTTTTTCAAATGAGTTAACAGGTCATCTGATGACTAAAATATAAAAAAAGGAAATGGTTGAATAACTTGCCATTTTCCCTAGAAACATGGAATCTTTTTCAGAATAATATATCAAATTCTGTATAATTTGTATAGTTCATTTTTAGAAATCGTGCGTATTATTGATTTTTCTCACTGGTTTGGAGGATGAATTTATCAAAAGATTCCTCGACATTTTGCAAATGGAAAAGCATGGCATGGCGGGCGCCGGCTTCGTCCTTGTCGACGATTGCTTGGTAAATTTGGGTATGTTGCTGATAAAGCCGTTTAAGGGACATTTCTTCAGAATAGAGAGCAAGACGTCGAATGTCACGCATCTTTTCGGTCATCATCACTGACACCTGGCTCATCAATGTAATGAGCAACTCATTTTTAGAAGCGTTCGCAATGGTCACGTGAAAGCCTATATCAGCTCTATCACTCAATGCTTCATCGTCGGCTACCTTTAGCATTTCCGCAAGCTTCGTCTCCATTTCGGCAATGTCCTCAGCGGTCCGCTTTTTCGCGGCTAACTCGGCAGTTCCAGATTCAAGTATTTTTCGGACTTCCAGTAAATCTTTAATATTTTCTTTATCCATCAACAGAGCTGTAGTCAATGGGTAGTTCATGATGCTAGGGTCGAAAGTTTTCACGAATGTTCCTTCGCCCTGCTTAATTTCAATGAGCCCCATCGAGCTAAGGGCACTTAATGCTTCACGAATGGCCGGGCGGCCGACCTGGAAATTTTCCGCAAGCTGTTGAATGGAATCTAATTTATCGCCCGGTTTCAAAGTACCGGAACGAATCATTTCATACAGTTCATCACTGACTTCTTCATAAATTTTCTTTGGTTTGATTTTTTTGTAGGTCAAGTAGGAACACCCCGATTTTCTTTGCTTTTTCTAGTTATCTTTATTATATAACACATTGTTGGTTTCTCATCTGTCGATAAGGAAATATGATCAAAAAAGAAAAAAACCTTGATTTTCCATTTCTAATCATTTACCTTAAATAAATAATCATCAAGTCATCTGATGACTTCCAGCAATATGAAGAAATATATATATGAAAGGGTTTTCATTGAATATAAATATCTGAAAGTTTGAAAAATATAGTGAATGGAGTCGAAACGAATGACATGGACACAGAACTTTACACCGATTCTTGATAATCTGGTACTATCATCTCTAGTAGCGCTTATACCCATTTTGTACTTTTTCTGGGCTCTTACCATCAAACGGATGAAAGGATACCTAGCGGGTTTGACGACCTTGCTTGTTGCTTTTGTAACTGCCGTTTTCGCGTATGGGATGCCGGCAGGAAAAGTCGTGATGTCAGCTTCTCAAGGGGCCGTTTACGGACTGTTGCCTATCGGATGGATCATCATCACATCCGTATTCTTGTACAAGATGACTGTGAAAAGTGGGCAATTTGACATTATCCGATCTTCTGTCCTGTCCTTGACGGAAGATCGCCGCCTTCAAGCTTTATTGGTGGCATTCTCATTCGGGGCCTTTTTAGAAGGGGCGGCTGGATTTGGTGCACCAGTGGCCATTTCTGCAGCTCTTCTGGTGGGACTTGGATTTAATCCGCTATATGCAGCGGGAATCTGTTTAATCGCCAATACGGCACCTGTTGCATTCGGTGCGGTAGGGATTCCGATTATTGCGATGGAAGGACCTACTGGTATTGCGGCTATGGAAATATCCAAAATGGTCGGTCGCCAGTTACCTTTCTTGTCGGCTTTCATCCCACTATATCTCATCATGATCATGTCTGGATGGAAACGGACGATTGAAGTGTTGCCGGCTGTCATCGTTTCCGGTCTATCTTTTGCTATTACCCAATATGTAAGTTCGAATTTCCTTGGACCTGAATTACCGGATATTCTTTCTGCATTAGTATCATTGTTTGCCTTAGCCATCTTCCTGAAATTCTGGAAGCCAAAAACGATTTTTCGATTCAAGTCGGAAGAAACGGCAGCAGCTGTTGAAGAATTTGCTTCCGAACAAGAACCAGAGAAAAAGTATACGAAATGGCAGATATTCCATGCGTGGTCCCCATTCCTTCTGTTGACGGGTTTCATTTCCATTTGGGGATTGAATCCAATAAAGCCGGCATTATCCGGTCATTATGAGGGAACGAATGCCATTTTAAAAGGAATTAATGAAATTGGTAAACTATTAACTTTCCAAATTGAAGTGCCTGGTTTGCATAATGAAATTATTGGTAGCAATGGCCTGCCCATTGCAGCTTTTTATAAAATCGAACTGCTCGGTACAGCAGGAACGGCCATTTTACTGGCGGCCATTGTGACAAAGTTCATCGTACATATGTCTTCAAAAGTATTCTTGGATACATTTGTGGAAGCCATGAAAGAATTAGCCAAGCCAATCTTGATGATCTCCTCTGTCGTTGCTTTCGCTTATGTGACGAATTCTTCGGGGATGTCGACGACCTTGGGAATGACACTTGCAAAGACCGGAGACTTCTTCCCGTTTTTCGCACCGGTCCTTGGCTGGTTAGGTGTGTTCATTACAGGTTCGGATACATCTGCCAATCTATTATTTGGCGGCCTGCAAAAAGTTACCGCTTTAAAGATTGGAATGGAGCCGGTATTGGCGCTCGCGGCGAATTCCTCCGGGGGTGTAACCGGAAAGATGATTTCCCCTCAGTCGATTGCCATCGCTTGTGCGGCTGTCGGACTGGCTGGTAGGGAGTCCGAATTATTGAGATTCACCCTCAAGCATAGTTTGTTCTTATTGCTTCTTGTATGTATTATCACGTTCTTGCAAAATGGCATCCTTTCTTGGATGATTCCATAATGAGAGTAAAACCCCCTCCTGCTTTAAGGATAATCTTAAACAGGAGGGGGTTTTTTTGTTTCTAAAATTCTAGTTGGGGAGATTTGGAGACACTTCTTTAGTAGGTAGGACGCCTATATATAGAAGAAAGCGAATCTATTGAGTTTATGAAAACTAGTAAAATGGGGTATTGATTCTAAACATTACATTTATATAATGCTTGCATCCCTAGTCCAGATGGGGTCTGGAGGGAAAAGGCATTCGTTTTTGAGAACGTAATGTAATGTTATAACACAAATGTAATATGGCTTATTCGTTTAGTTCGCATACTAACGGGTACATTCTAAATATACCAACTACCAAATACATCGATAAAATACGAGGAGGAATTTAATATGAATAAGACAGTTTATGGAGTATATGAATCTAATGCAGAAGTGATCCAAGCAATCAATGCACTTAAAGCGAAAGGCTATGAAGGGGAAGATATAACGGTTGTAGCAGACAAAGAAGAAACACTGGACTTTACGAATCAACAAAGGGAAACGGATGTCCATACCATTACGAATGCATCACATGATGATAGCTTTATGGACAAGGTGGCACGCTTCTTCATGCCAGATGAGCATGCGAACCTTTCAACGAAACTAGCGGATGCAGGGCTTTCTAATAGTGAAGCAGCTGAATATGTGTATGATGTAGAACGAGGAAAAGTGTTGGTTTTAGTTGAAGAAGGCAAAGGTCATCTAACTGCACCAAGAGATTCATTCAAGGCTGGAACAGAAGGAAGCACCCGTCCGGTTGGAAAGACGTTGGATAGCAACTCGGAAAACCCGCGTTTCAACGGAACCAACGGAACTGTACAGAATGGTTTAGTGAACGATAAGGATACTTCTGTCATGAATGGCCGTGGTCGTGGAACGACAGAAGATGAAAAAACGATTCGACTACGTGAAGAACAGTTGAATATTGATAAAGAAAGAGTTCAGGCAGGCGAAGTCGTCATCGATAAAGAAGTGAAGGAACAGCAAAAAACCATTAATGTTCCGGTTGAGCACGAAGAAGTAACGATTGAACGTCGGCCTGTTACAGGTAGAGAAAGCGGACTGGAAGCAGGAAGCATTAAAGATGGGGAAACTGTAAGAATTCCAGTTGTTGAGGAAAAATTGGAAGTGACCAAAAAACCGGTGGTCACTGATGAAATTGTCATCAAGAAACAAGTGGTACAAGACACTGAACAAGTTCAGGATACTCTTAAAAAAGAAGATATCCAGCTTGATAGTAGTGATTCATCCATCGTACGTGAAAAAAATCTAGGTGAAACGACCAAGAGAGATGCTTTAAATAAAACAGATTCAGTGAAGAATCGCGATTCTCTCAATACCGGAAGAGTCAATACTGGGGTCAATACCGGAGTAGGGCATGACCCATTGGAAGAAAAGAGAAATGTGAAAACCCTTGAAGAACAACAAAAACTTCGTTAAGGGAATAATAGAGAATGACCTGCCGTTTACGAGACGGCAGGTCTTTTTTTTAGGTGCATGACGAGTGGAATTAAATCCTTATCGACTGGCCAGAGCCTGATTTTTGTTTAATTTTGGATGGTAAGGGTATAACAAGATTAAATAGTAATGCTACAAAAGGAGGAATAATTCATGGGAAAAACATTGCATGGTGTTTATGATTCTAGTTCCGAAGCAAACAAGGAAATCCAGGCGCTTCATTTAAAAGGATGGGATAGTGAGAAAATCACCGTAATCGCGAATAAAAAAGAAGATGTGGCTTTTGTGAACAATAGCCAGAATGAGGACGTCGATATTATCACGAACCAGGATGATGATTCATTCGTAGAAAAAGTGAAACACTTCTTCTTGAATGAAGGATCCGGTGATATCAGAAATCGTTTAGGGAATCTGGGTTTAGCCGATAGTGAAGCCACGGCTTATATAAATGAAGTTGAAGCCGGGAAGTTCTTGATTCTTCTTGACGACGAGACCCCAATAGAGACCGAAGATCATATTACCTCCCAAGAGAATAACCCACTTAAAACCGGTATCGTGAATAATCCGGATCCGAATCTTTTCCCTGAAACGACGGCGAATGCCTATCAAGCAAGTGAAGTAGAGGCACAGCCAGGTAAAGGCGAAGAACTTCATGGGAATTCAACCAACATCTATGATAATCAAGAGATGGGATCGAAACGGGCACAGGAGAAAGAGATGAAGTCGAATTCCACGGAGCAGTATAAGAAACCAAGACCAGAGGATTATGAGGGAACGATAGCGAGGGATCCCCATGTGGATCCCTTTTCCGCTGATACCAAAAATTCTCTGAATGTAGGTGACACACTAAATCAAAACACCGCTCCCCGTGACGGAAAGGTGCCTCAAGATAGTGATGAGAACCCTGACTTAACGGATAAATACATTAAAAATCGTATTAACACCGATCGCTTATAAGCCGAAAAAATAACAGCCGATGATGGCTGTTATTTTTTTAATCCAGATTCAAGAGCCGTAATCATTTCCTGCTTTTCCTGTTCGGATGAATTTTCCCAGATGACCTCGAATAATACGCCAAGACCTGGTAGCATTTTTTCCTCACCATTTTGAATCGCATCGACTATCGTATCCTCTAGCTGTTCTTGCGTATTTCCGGATACATTCTGAATAATGGCATTGCGTAAATTTAAATTCATGATTTTTCCTCCTCTAACACATAATGACTCACATAACTAGCATTTCACAAACAGGCATTCAATATGTATACGAATTACGTTATAATAGGATAATTAGCGTGAAATATTAAAGGAGCGTTTACCTTGAAATATATTGAGTCTGTAAAAAACCCTCAGGTGAAGCAGTGGAAAAAATTATTGACCAAAAAAGAACGGGATAAAACCGGTACGTATTTAGTAGAAGGTTTTCATCTTGTTGAAGAAGCATTGAAGGCAGAAATCGTCATGGAAGTAATCGTAAATGAAGAAACAGAAATGCCGGCCCATTTTTCGCTTGAAGGCACGGATGTCATCTATGTGAAAACTGATATCATGAAGGCGATTTGCGATACGGAGAGCCCACAAGGAATAGCCGCTGTCTGTGAACAGAAAACCATGAGCATGTCTTCCATCAATCCGGACAAACTACTGTTGATCGATGCGGTGCAAGATCCAGGCAATATCGGCACGATGATCCGGACAGCTGATGCAGCCGGAATCGATGCTGTCATTCTAGGAGAAGGGTGTGCCGATTTGTATAATCCGAAAGTGGTCCGTTCCACGCAGGGAAGCCTGTTTCATATGCCGGTGGTTAAAGGGAATCTTTCCGAGATCATTGATGAACTGAAGCAACAAGGCATGCCGGTTTATGGCACGGCCTTAGAAGGTGGCTCGCCCTTTGAAGAGGTGGAAAGGTCTTCGCGATTTGCACTGCTCGTCGGTAATGAAGGCCAAGGAGTTTCCAAGGAATTATTGGCGAAAACGACGAAAAATCTTTATATTCCGATTTACGGGAAAAGTGAATCACTGAATGTCGGGATCGCGGCCGGTATTTTAATGTACTATTTAAGAAAATCAATTTGAAACGGCCGTTCATTTATAATATAATGAAACAGAATTTTATAATGAAAACAACAATGACAAAGAGTAGTAACTTAAGACATCCATAACCAGGGAAAAAATGCCGTGACTGAAAGCATTTTTATGGCACTGCTTAAGGGAATTCACCTTTCGAGTTGGCATTGGGAAGACAGAGTGTCTGAAAAATGTTCCGGTGAAGAGCCGTTATTTTTTATGAGTGAGTGCTTCATGCTTTTTAGCAGATAGCACTAATAAGGGTGGTACCGCGATACATAAACCTCGTCCCTTTCTGGGAGTGGGGTTTTTTTGTGTTCATTTTTATAAAAGGAAAACTAAAGGAGGAAGACATGATGCAGGAACGTTTACTAGAACTGCAGGAAGAAGCGTTGCAAAAAGTTGCCGCAGCTTCCGAACTAAAAGAACTGAATGAAGTCCGTGTTGCTTATTTAGGGAAAAAAGGGCCGATTACAGAGGTATTACGCGGAATGGGGAAATTATCAGCTGAGGAACGTCCGAAAATCGGAGCGCTAGCTAATGAGGTCCGTGGAGCCATCGCGTCGAAAATCGAGGAAAAACAAGCGGCATTAGAAACAGCTGCCGTTAATAAGAAGCTTGCAACAGAAACGATTGACGTGACATTACCAGGCCGTCCGGTTAAGAAAGGAAATCTTCATCCGTTAACACGGGTCGTCGAGGAAATTGAAGACCTATTCATCGGTATGGGATACACAGTGGCTGAAGGTCCTGAAGTCGAAACGGACTATTACAACTTTGAGGCATTGAACTTGCCGAAGAGCCATCCAGCACGTGATATGCAAGATTCATTCTACATAACGGATGAGATTTTGATGCGTACCCACACGTCTCCAGTACAAGCAAGAACGATGGAAAAACATAAAGGCCAAGGTCCGGTTAAAATCATTTGTCCAGGTAAAGTGTATCGTCGTGATAATGATGACGCAACGCACTCGCATCAATTCCAGCAAATTGAAGGCTTGGTCATCGATGAAAACATCAGCATGAGCGACCTGAAAGGAACACTTGATGTATTTGCTAAGAAAGTATTCGGCCAAGACCGGGAAATCCGTCTTCGTCCAAGTTTCTTCCCTTTCACGGAGCCATCAGTAGAGGTGGATATCTCATGTAAAATCTGTGGCGGTAAAGGTTGTAATGTATGTAAACAAACAGGATGGATCGAAGTGCTGGGTGGAGGAATCGTTCATCCGAATGTCCTTGAAATGGCTGGATTCGATTCGAAGAAATACTCCGGATTCGCTTTTGGAATCGGTGTAGAACGGATCGCGATGCTAAAATACGGCGTGGATGATATCCGTCACTTCTATACAAACGATGTTCGTTTCTTAAAACAATTCCATCATCATGAAGCATAAATTTTAATTTTAAAGAGGAGGACCTACCATGTTTGTATCATATAAATGGTTGCAGGAATATGTAGACCTTTCCGGCATCAATGCAACTGAGCTTGCGGATAAAATCACGAAGAGCGGCATTGAGGTTGAAGGGGTAGAAAAGAAAAGTGAAGGGCTTAAAGGGATTGTCATCGGACACGTACTAGAACGCGAACAGCATCCGAATGCCGATAAACTGAATAAATGCCTGGTTGATATTGGAGCGGAGGCCCCTGTACAAATCGTCTGTGGAGCCCCAAACGTGGATAAAGGCCAAAAAGTAGCCGTAGCGACTGTTGGCGCTGTACTTCCAGGTAACTTTAAAATCAAGAAAGCCAAGCTTCGTGGAGAAGAATCTCACGGAATGATTTGCTCGCTTCAAGAATTAGGTTTCGAATCCAAGATTGTATCTAAAGATTATGCAACAGGCATTTTTGTATTCCCTAATGATGTGGAAGTTGGCAAAGATGCACTAGAAGAACTTGGTTTAAGCGATGAAGTGCTGGAACTTGGTTTAACGCCAAACCGATCAGATGCTTTAAGCATGCTGGGTGTTGCTTATGAAGTCGGAGCCATTCTTGGTCGTGATGTGAAATGGCCAGTCATCGAAAAAGAAGAAGCAACGGAAAAAGCCACTGATTATATTAACATCAAAGTGGAAGTAAAAGAAGATAATCCATTATACATCGCTAAAATCATCAAGGACGTAAAAGTAGGTCCATCTCCACTCTGGATGCAGACCCGCCTTATGTCAGCAGGCATTCGTCCGCATAACAACGTGGTCGATATTACGAATTACATTTTACTTGAATATGGTCAGCCACTACATGCCTTTGATTATGATCGTTTGGGTTCAAAGGAAATTGTCATCCGTAAAGCGAACGAAGCCGAAAAGATCGTTACTTTGGATGAAACGGAACGTACATTATCGCCAGATCATCTGGTCATCACGAACGGCACCGAGCCAGTTGCGATTGCAGGAGTAATGGGCGGGGCAAACTCAGAAGTGAAGAATGATACAACGACCGTCATTATCGAAAGTGCTTATTTTGCCGGGACGGTTGTACGTAAAGCTTCGAAAGATCATGGATTACGTAGTGAAGCAAGTGCCCGTTTTGAAAAAGGCGTCGATCCAGCTCGCGTGCGTGAAGCTGGAGAACGTGCAGCTCAATTGATTGCACAATATGCAGGCGGAACGATTCTACAAGGAACGGCAGAGGTTGATGAACTGATAATGGAGCCAGCTGTCATTAGCATTACCCTTGAAAAAATCAATACGCTTCTTGGCACGGATATGTCTGTCGCTGAAGTGGAATCCATCTTCAAACGTCTTCAATTTGGAGTGGCTCTGGACAATGAAACGTTCACGATCACCGTTCCTACACGCCGTGGAGATATTACGATTGAAGCGGATTTAGTGGAAGAAGCTGCCCGTCTTTATGGATATGACAACATTCCAGCAACATTGCCGGTTGGTGCCGCGACTCCTGGCCAATTGACGGATTATCAAATGAAACGTCGTAAAGTCCGCCGTACCCTTGAAGGAGCAGGACTGTATCAAGCGGTTACGTATTCGTTGACAAGCGAGGACAAAGCGGCTCAATTTGCATTGAACGCCCGTGATTCCATCCGTTTGGCCATGCCGATGAGTGAAGAACGGAGCCAGTTGCGTTTAAGCATCGTTCCACAATTATTAGAAGTCGTGAAATATAATAATGCTCGCCAGCTTGACTCACTTGCTCTATATGAAATTGGTTCTGTCTTCTTCAAAAAAGACAATCAAGAGCTTCCTGAAGAGAAAGAGCATGTAGCTGGAGTTATTACAGGACTATGGGAATCTCAACCTTGGCAAGGCGAAAAGAAATCGGTTGATTTCTATGTAGCAAAAGGCGTGATCGAAGCAATTTTCGATACGCTGGGGTTAACTGATCAAATCAGCTATCGCCAAGCGGAAATCAAAGATATGCATCCAGGACGGACAGCGGAAGTACTGTTGCATGGTGAGGTAATCGGCTTCATCGGCCAAGTGCATCCAACCGTTCAGAAGGATTTGGATATAAAGGAAACGTACATCTTCGAACTTTCATTCAAAGCTATGGCTGAAGCGGAAGTGGCGCCGATTGCATATCAAACGATCCCACGCTATCCATCGACCACACGCGATATCGCGTTAGTAGTCGAGCAAGCAGCGAAAGCCGGCGACATCCAAAATATTATTTTGGAAGCGGGTGGCAAGTTATTGAAAGAAGTCAGCATCTTTGACTTATACGAAGGCGAAAAAATGGAAGAAGGCAAGAAATCCATCGCTTTCTCATTGAAATACTTCGATCCGGAACGTACATTGACGGACGAGGATATCACCAAAGCGCATGAAAAAGTGCTTGCAGCGGTTAAAGAAAAAGCCGGAGCAGAATTACGAGGATAAATCGCATCAAAAAAGGCAGCCTCCTGACATTTCAGGAGGCTATTTTTCTGGGTGTAACGCCTCCGTTTGATAGCATGCAAATTTAAAAGAAGACTCTCACTCACTTCTCTAGAATGAAAGGTGGGTGAGAGTCTTCTATTAGGATATGTATCAGTTACTTTGCAATCATGATGGAACTTGCTTTGATGATTGCTGTCGCCTGATCATCCACTTTTAGATCCATCGATTCTGCAGAAGCCGTTGTAATGCTGGATACGATGTCTACACCATTGATACTCATGGTTATTTCCGTTGAAATAGGTCCTGTTTTAACTTCAGTGATTCTTCCACTTAATTGGTTTCTTGCTGATAATTGCATGAAGACCGCCTCCTAATAATATGTACTTTCTTATAGTCGACAAGATCTTCTGAATACATTCATCTTACTATCATAAGAAGCTAGCCCAAAAAGGCATTTACGTTTCCGATTCCCGTTCTCATTTCCCGTATTTCTTGTGATATATTTTTTTTGCTTTTTCCGTATTTGCAAAATGTGTTTTCGTAAAGTCATTCAAGGCGTCGATCCCTTTTTCATGGATTAAGCGTGCCGCTGCCTCGTCGACGGCAAAGCCTGCTCCTTTGGGGATTCTAAAACCGGCCTTTTCGCTCAATAGGTCAAAGCGTTTCACAAATGCGTAACGAGCCAGAATCGAAGCGGCCGCAACGGAAAGATGAATGCCTTCCGCTTTCGTGCATAAATAGGTAGCGTTAGCCTGAAAGGGCTCCTGGCCTTTCAAATAATTGAAAAATACATTTGGCTGGGCGAATTGATCTATCAGGACCGCCTCCGCTTGCTCTGGCTGTATTTTTTGAATAAGGTGCTTGATGGCTTGATTATGGAGGAGTGCTTTAATCTTTCCTTGAGACATCCCTTTTGCCTGAAGCATATTGTATTTCGGATTATCACACGTCAACAGGCTAAATGGGACAACATCCTTGATTTGTTTAGCAATTTCGATGATTTGTGGATCTTTCAGGTTTTTTGAATCTTGAACACCGAGTTCTTTCAATAAAAGTAGCTGTTCTTTTTTTGCATAAGCAGCAACGACGGTGATGGGGCCAAAATAATCGCCGGTCCCGACTTCATCAGAACCAATAACCGACATCGTGGCAATGTTGGCCGGTGGCAAATAACGATGAACTTTGACTGTGGTAGTGGAAGAAGAGTCCGGCTTCTTCTTCGGTGCTACTGCATCCTTTTGCCATTTTGCAGCTTCCAATTCTGCATTTTTTCCCTGAAACAGGACCTTTCCGGATTTATAACCGGTTACGGTACAGAGCGGGGGCTTGGCTGAAAATATACTCCCAGGTGGAAGCTTTGCAACTGAGCTATTCATATAATGGGCTTTCATTGCTTGGATTTGGACAGGACTTGTAAGTAATACAACATGGGACATAATTAATGGACTCCTCGCTCAATTTGATTTATTAAGGGATCATTCATACTAAAGGAATTTATAACTGACAAATTATTGCAATTTTTATGCGAGAAATGACGATGTACTCTCTTTCATGACGAAAAAGTTCATGATATGATAGAAATAGGATTGTTTAGATTGGAGGCATCATTTTGTCAGACGATAAACGAAATAAAACGACAGTTGACATATACGGACAACCATATACAATCGTCGGTACGGAAAGCGCGAGTCATATGCGCCTAGTTGCTTCGATGGTCGACGAGAAAATGAGAGAAATCAGTATGAAAAACCCACATTTGGATACGAGTAAGCTTGCGGTACTGACCGCAGTGAACACGATCCACGAATATATTAAATTAAAAGATGAACTGGACCAGCTTCAACTGGAATTAAAGAGAGAGAAGGACTGAGTACATGCTTGATTTAGCAATTCTGGCCATTCTTTTAATCGGTGTATTAATCGGTTTGAAGCGTGGCTTTATTTTACAACTGGTTCATATGACAGGTTTTATCGTAGCCTTCATTATTGCCTATGTCTTCTATGGGGATCTTGCCCCCAACTTGAAAATGTGGATTCCATTCCCTTCCATAGGTGATTCTTCGACGCTTAATATGTTTTTCGAATCGGTTGGGCTTGAGACGGCTTATTACAATGCCATCGCCTTTGCCATCGTGTTCTTTGCCACTAAGATTCTTTGGCAAATGCTTGGATCAATGCTCAATTTCATCACCTACCTGCCGATCCTAAAACAGTTGAATCGTTGGGGAGGCGCGATATTGGGATTTGCCGAAGTCTATCTTATCATGTTTATTATATTATACATAGGTGCCTTGCTGCCAATGGATTCCATCCAGGAACCGCTTACCGGCTCCTTCCTGGCAGAATCAATCGTGAAACATACTCCGTTCCTATCCGAACAGGTGGAAGACCTTTGGTTTAATAAGTAAATTCATAAGCGCATTAAATTGGGGTCCATTACCTTTCAAAGTTGTAAACCGTCATCTTTGGAAGGGCGGGCCCTTTTCTGTGGATCAGCCTGGAATTACCTAATCGTTGATTCGTATAAGTAATAATCGAACGGCTTGTACTTTGGCGTTAAGAAAGGTATCTTTAAGAAAGTATCCAAGGGAGTTTCCCTACTAATTTTGGTGGTGAAAAAATGACAATCAATAAAAAAGATATTATAAAATTATTAGAAAAGATAGCCATATACATGGAACTTAAAGGAGAAAATCCGTTTAAAGTATCGGCTTTCCGCAAGGCGGCTGGTGCATTGGAAACCGATGACCGGAGTCTAACGGCCATCGATGACTTTACGGCGTTGAATGGCATCGGGAAAGGGACGGCATCCGTTATTGAAGAATTTATCAATGAAGGGAAGTCGACCGTTCTTGAAGAGCTTCAGGAGCAGGTGCCGAAGGGCTTGATACCGCTTTTACAACTTCAGGGATTAGGCGGTAAAAAAATCGCCAAGCTACACAAAGAATTACATATTAATGATGTGAATGACCTTAAACTGGCATGTGTGGAGGGGCGTGTCGCGGCTCTGACCGGTTTCGGTAAAAAAACAGAAGAAAAGATCTTATCAGCCATTGCCGAGGCTGGATCAAGGCCTGACCGTCTTCCACTTGCTTTCATGAGACCGATTGCTGACGATATCGAGATGGCGATTGGCAATATGGAGCATATCACGCGCTCATCAAGAGCCGGCAGTATGCGAAGAATGAGGGAAACGGTTAAAGATCTTGATTTCATCATATCCACGGACCACCCCGAAGAGGTGAAGGAACAGCTTCTTTCATTGCCTGGCATTAAGCAAGTCATTGCCGCAGGTGATACAAAGGTTTCGGTCGTCCTTGATTATGAATATGATATTTCTGTCGATTTCCGGATCGTGCAGGATAAAGAGTTCACCACGACTCTTCACCATTTCACCGGTTCGAAGGATCATAATGTACGTATGCGCCAGTTGGCTAAAGAACGGGGAGAAAAGATAAGTGAATATGGCGTGGAGGTAGCTGAAACGGGAGAAATTCTGACCTTCGAAACAGAAGAGCAATTTTACAATCATTTCGGCATCCCGCTCATTCCACCCGAATTACGTGAAGATGGGACGGAAGTGGAACAGTACAATGAAAGTGAACCGCTTATAACGGTAGAAGATATTCAGGGTGACCTGCATATGCATACCACTTGGAGCGATGGTGCTTATTCGATTGAAGAAATGGTTGAAGCATGTCGGGCCAAAGGCTATAAATATATGGCTATCACTGACCATTCACAATACTTGAAAGTGGCGAATGGCTTGACTGCAGAGCGGTTGCGCGAACAAAAACAGATCATTCATGACATTAATGAAAAGTATGATGATTTTACGGTCCTATCAGGAATCGAAATGGATATCCTTCCAGATGGAACCCTTGATTACGATGATGAATTGCTGGCAGAGATGGACTTGGTCATCGCCTCCATCCACTCGAGCTTTTCTCAGCCACGGGAAACGATCATGGAACGATTAAAAACGGCATTGAATAACCCGCATGTCGATATTATTGCCCATCCGACAGGAAGAATCATCGGCAGACGAACAGGATATGATGTCGATATGGATATGCTAATTGAACTGGCACGCGAGACGAATACGGCACTTGAGTTGAATGCTAACCCGAACCGTTTGGACTTGGCTCCGCCTCATCTACGTAAAGCGCAAGAAGCGGGCGTGACGGTTGTGATCAATACTGATGCCCATAGTATTGATATGCTTGAACATATGCCGGTTGGCGTATCTTCTGCTAAAAAAGGATGGATTAAAAAAACAACGGTTCTTAACGCGATGGATACGGATGGTTTATTGACGTTTTTAAAGAGAAATGACTAATTATTTACTCACTGAGGAGGAGTCTTAACTCCATGCATAATAAAGCTTTAAAGACATTGGAATTTGATAAAATTAGAGAACAATTGGTTTCCCATGCTTCGTCTGCAATCGGGAAGGAGAAGGCACAGCAATTAATGCCTTCCACCGACTTCGAGGAAGTATCGAGATGGCAGGATGAAACGGATGAGGCGGCTAAAATTGTCCGGTTAAAAGGTAATCTTCCATTGGGAGGAATATTCGATATCCGCCTGCAGGCTAAAAGGGCGCAAATCGGTGGCATGTTATCCCCGATGGAATTGATGGAAACGGCTAGCACCATTCGTGCTGGTCGGATCTTGACTCGATTTTTCGAAGAAATCGCGGAACAGGAGATTGAAGTTCCGCTATTGGCTGAGTTTATCGATTCGCTTCATCCCCTGATTGATTTGCAACAGGAAATTACCTATGCTATTAGCGAACATGGGGAAGTGATGGATTCGGCAAGTGATAAGTTGCGCACGCTTCGTAACCAGATTCGCACGAATGAAAGCAGGGTTCGTGAAAAACTCGAAAGCATGATTCGTTCTTCGAATGCAACGAAAATGTTGTCAGATGCCATCATTACGATTCGAAATGACCGCTTTGTCATTCCTGTAAAACAGGAATACCGTAGTGTGTATGGTGGAATCATCCATGACCAATCTTCATCAGGACAAACGCTGTTCATTGAACCACAGGTGATTGTCCAATTGAATAATGTCCTTCAGGAAACACGTGTAAAGGAAACACAGGAAATCGAACGCATTTTGGTCGAGATTTCCGAAAAAGTAGGCGAGTTCACTCCAGAACTATTCCATAACGTCAAGGTGCTTGCCCACGTGGATTTCCTTGTTGCAAAGGCAAAATACGCCAAAGCGATAAAAGGATCGAAACCACGTTTGAACAATGAAGGCCGCGTGAAACTATTCAAGGCGAAACACCCGCTTATTCCAGCGGATGTCGTCGTTGCCAATGATATCTTCCTTGGAGAAGATTTTACGACGATTGTCATCACCGGACCGAATACAGGAGGTAAGACGGTAACACTCAAAACAATAGGCATTTGTACGTTAATGGCCCAGGCAGGTCTGCAAATCCCTGCTCTTGATGGTTCTGAAACGGCCGTATTCTCCTCCATCTATGCAGATATCGGGGATGAACAGTCAATCGAACAAAGCTTGAGTACGTTCTCTTCTCATATGGTCAATATTGTCGATATATTAAAGAATGTCGACCATGAAAGCCTTGTATTGTTCGACGAACTTGGAGCGGGAACCGATCCTCAAGAAGGTGCCGCACTGGCGATTTCCATATTGGATGAAGTCTACAAGCGTGGTGCACGCGTGATTGCTACCACTCACTATCCTGAGTTGAAAGCCTATGGGTATGACCGTGAAGGCGTCATTAATGCAAGCGTCGAATTCAACGTCGAGACTTTGAGCCCGACCTATAAGCTCCTTATCGGTGTTCCTGGTCGGAGTAATGCATTTGAAATTTCCAAGCGTCTTGGTTTGGAAGAGAGCGTCATTAGCAATGCCCGTAGCCATATTGGCGAGGATACGAATAAAGTCGAGAATATGATAGCTTCTCTTGAAGATAGCCGTAAGAAGGCAGAAGAAGAGGAACTAGAAGCAGCCGAGCTTCTAAAACAGGCCGACATTCTGCACAAGGATCTTCAAAAGCAAATGGAACAGTATAATGAAGAACGAGATGCGATGGGTGAAAAAGCGGCCAAAGAAGCAGAGGCAATCGTTGAACAAGCGAAAAAAGAAGCGGAAGCGATCATTGCTGACTTGCGCCAACTCCGTTTTGAAAAGCATGCCGATGTAAAAGAGCACGAACTGATCGATGCGAAAAAACGGCTGGAAGAAGCAGCGCCAAAAGTGAAGAAGTCAACAAAAAAAGCAGCTAAGCCTTTGGATAAAACTCTGAAACCTGGAGATGAAGTGAAGGTTGTAAGCTTTGGACAAAAAGGTAGTCTGATTGAAAAAGTCTCAAATAATGAATGGCAGGTACAAATCGGCATCATGAAAATGAAGGTGAAAGAGTCCGACCTTGAATTCATTAAAACGACAAAGGCGAAAGAAACGAAGCCGTTAACCACGATCAAAGGAAGAGATTACCATGTTAGCCTGGAGCTAGACCTTCGTGGGGAACGATATGAAAGTGCATTGTCGAGAGTCGAAAAGTATGTCGATGATGCATTGCTGGCAGGATATTCGCGTGTGTCCATCATTCATGGTAAGGGGACGGGTGCGCTCCGGTCCGGGGTCCAAGAATATTTGAAGAATCACAGATCAGTCAAGAAAATCCGTTTCGGGGAAGCTGGAGAAGGCGGAACTGGTGTGACGGTCGTAGAATTTAAATAAAGGAAAGTGGCCATTCAGGCACGCTGCTTAGCAGGAATGGCCGAATACCGTTAGGGAGTTGTCTCATGGAGAACATATGGGAAAATGAGTATGTGTATATAGCAGCCAGATATAGTGTCGTTATATTATGCATAATTGTTTTTTTAGCCGTTTTTGAACTTGTCACCAAGTACAAAAACTGGGAGGAAATCAAACAGGGGAATTTATCTGTCGCGATGGCCACCGGGGGCAAGATTTTTGGAATCGCCTATGTGTTTCAACAGTCCATTCTCCATCAGAACTCGCTACTTACAATGATAGGCTGGGGTGTATACGGTTTTATCCTGCTACTCATCGGTTATTTTATTTTTGAATTTATGACCCCGGGATTTAAAATAGATGAAGAGATACAAAAAGATAATCGGGCAGTGGGATTTCTTGCGATGATCATTTCAATCGCCCTATCCTTTGTCATCGGCGCTGGAATATCTTAATGTCCTGCATGAGAGGGAGAAAACTGTGGAGAAGCTTGCAAAAGTTTTAATTATTTGTTGCGGAATTTTTTTTCTGCTCGGAATCATCTATATGGTATTCTTGACCTGAAAAGAAGCGGCCGTTGCGTCGCTTCTTTATTTGGGTTCTTTTTTATATAATTATTTACGAAGCCTAGTACATGGAGGAAGAAATAATGGTTCAGCCTAAACTGATAAGGAAAATTGAAGAGCTATCAATGAACGCTTTGCCGGCATTGCAAACGCAGTTGTGTGATGGGTGGATTTTACGCTTTGCCGATGGGTATACCAAAAGGGCAAATTCGGTAAATCCCCTTTATCCTTCTTATGAAGATGTGAATAGAAAAATAGAATCTAGTGAAAAAGCTTTCTTGGAACGGAACATCCAGGTGTCTTATAAAATCACTCCACTGGCTAGTCCGGACGATTTAGACGATACCCTTGAAGCCTTGAATTATAGTATCGAAAGTAGGACCAGTGTGCAAGCTTTGTCATTAGCACATATGGAAGTACCGAGTGGAACCAATGTGCTCATATATAACGAGATGCCAGAAGCGCGGTTTGCAGATTTTTGTAGATTAAATAACATACATAAAAGAAATCAGCCCATTTTCAGGAAGGTGCTGGAACAAATCATTCCAACTACCTGTTTTATCTTTTTGACGGATGAAAAGGAGAAAACGCTAGCATGTGGACTCGGTGTTCTGGAGGATGAATACCTAGGTCTATTTAATATCGCCACCGAGGAGGCCTACCGAAACCGGGGCTATGGAACGAAACTCGTTACAAATCTCCTGTATTGGGGAAAGGAGAATGGAGCGAATAACGCCTATCTCCAAGTGGTGTTAACGAATGAACCTGCACGGAATCTTTATGCAACATTAGGTTTTAAAGAACTCTATCGATATTGGTTTAGGGTTAGAAATTAAATGTGTAGGAGTAGAGATACTCCTTTTTTGTTTACTCAGATATAAAAATGAATGTCAACGTTTCTAAGATACGTTTGTTCTTTCCCCAGAGTATAAGTCTTAGTTGGTAATTGATAAATAGCCAAAAGCATAAAAAATGCTAATGAATGTAAAATGCGTCTAGATACATTTGTTATTCTGAAAATTATAATAAATTATATGAAATAAAATTTAGGGGGATGGTGTCAAAAATAAGTTGTTGAATAGTAGATTACTTAAAGTTGCATATTGGAGGCTTTATGATTATCCAAAAAGATTGGCCTTTAGAAGTCTTTCGTTTATGAAAGCATAATATAAATAATCATAGAAAGAGGGTATCGCTTATGCAACGCTCAAAACGATTTGAGATTTTAGAAGAAAGACCGGTCAATAAAGATGGATTCGTAAAAGAATGGCCTGAAATGGGGTTTGTTGCCATGTCAAGCCCTAATGATCCCAAGCCGTCTATTAAGATAAAAAATGGCCAAATAATAGAGCTGGATGGAAAAAAACGAGAAGATTTTGATATGTTAGATCAATTTATTGCAGATTACACAATTGATTCAAGCTTAACTGAACAAGTCATGGCTCTTGATTCTTTGGAGATTGCTAAGAAACTTGTAGATATAAACGTTTCAAGGTCAGAGATTGTCAAATTGTCAAAAGGGCTCACTCCCGCAAAAGTACTAGAAGTACTCAATCATATGAATGTGGTTGAAATGATGATGGCTTTACAAAAAATGAGAGCAAGGAAAACACCGTCTAACCAATGCCATGTGACCAATGTACGCGATAATCCTGTATTAATGGCAGCGGATGCTGCAGAAGCGGGTCTCTACGGATTTGATGAACAAGAGACAACCGTTGGTGTTGCCCGTTACGCACCCTTTAATGCATTAGCCTTACTAGTGGGGTCCCAAACGGCAAGGAATGGAATTTTAACGCAAGATTCCTTAGAAGAAGCAACTGAACTTCGCTTAGCGATGCTGGGAATGACTTCCTATGCGGAAACTGTTTCAATTTATGGTACGGAATCTGTTTTTATGGATGGAGATGACACGCCATGGTCGAAATCATTTTTAGCTTCAGCCTATGCTTCACGTGGGGCTAAAATGCGTTTTACATCAGGTACTGGCTCTGAGGTGCAAATGGCGGGAGCAGAAGGGAAATCCATGCTTTATTTAGAGATTCGATGTGTGATGATGGCAAAAGGGGCAGGCGTTCAAGGGTTGCAAAATGGATCAATCAGCTGTATTGGCATACCAGCCTCCGTACCAAGCGGAATCCGGGCCGTCTTAGCAGAAAACTTAGCTACTACATTATTTGATATGGAAGTAGCTTCGGGAAATGACCAAACCTTTTCTCATTCGGAAATTCGACGTAGTGCTAAAATGCTATGTCAAATGCTTCCTGGTACGGATTTCATTTTTGCTGGATTCTCGGCTGTACCAAATAACGAAGATATGTTTGCAGGATCTAATATGGATTCAAGTGATTTGGACGATTACTTAATTATCCAACGAGATATGATGGTGGACGGTGGATTAAAACCAGTGGATGAAGAAAGCCTTATCAAAGTACGTTATGAAGCTGCTAAAGCATTACAGGTTATTTTTGAAGAACTCGGCTTCCCAGTGATTACAGATGAAGAGGTAGAGGCAGCCACATATGCTAACAGCAGTGAAGATATGCCACAACGAAATGTAGTCGAAGATTTAAAGGCTGCGGAACGGATTTTAAGAGATGGGATTTCTGGTTTCGATGTGGCTCTCATCCTGGCCAAGCGTGGTTATCGACAAACAGCTGAACGAATTTTCAATATGTTGAAACATAGGGTAGCTGGTGATTATTTGCATACATCTGCCATTATTAATAAAGACAATGTGGTTATAAGTGCGGTGAATGATGAAAACGATTACATGGGACCCGGGACTGGTTATCGACTTAGTCCGGAAAGATGGGATGAAATAAAAGATATTCGTCAGGCCATTAGTCCGCAAGATTTTGATTAAGGAGGAATGGAATATGACCACAGCTTTATCAATTGAGATGAAATTAACGGAAATTGGGTCTGCCCAAAAAGGAACAAATCCAAAAGAAGTAATAGTTGCTATCGCTCCGGCCTTTGGGAAAGAAATGAATAAGACCATCGTGAAAGTCGCTCATGCTTCTGTCTTACGTGAAATCCTTTCCGGGATTGAAGAACAAGGGGCTGTACCTCGTGTAATTCGAAGCTTGCGTACTGCTGATTTGGCTTTCATGGCCCATGGAGGAGCCCAATTAAGTGGTTCAGGTATCAGCATCGGCTTACAATCCAGAGGAACTGCAGTGATTCATCAGCGTGATTTAGACCCCCTAACTAATCTTGAATTATTTCCTCAATCCCCATTAATAACTTTAGAGATGTATCGGGCGATTGGACGAAATGCAGCAATGTATGCGATAGGGGAAAGCCCAAATCCTGTACCGGTATTAAATGATGAAATGACACGACCTAAATATCAAGCAGCAGCAGCTCTGCTCTATTTAAAGGAATGCCAATCCCTTATACCGGATAAGAAACCAGTTGAAGTTAAAGTTGAATTCTTAATAAAAGACTAGGAGGGTGAATATGGAGAGAGTAATAAAGAAAGATGGGGCAAATCTAACAAAAAATGACTATCCGCTAGGTATTAAAAGGCCAGATTTATTATACACACGTACAGAAAAGTCTTACAATGATTTGAATCTAGATGCCGCTTTAAAGGGAGACATAGCAGAAGCAGACTTACGTATCAGCCCAAACACGCTTGAAATGCACGCTGATATTAGTGAAACGCTAGGAAGACCACAACTCGCCAAAAACTTCCGTCGAGCAGCTGAAATGATTAATATATCGGATGCACGTATCTTACAAATATATAATGCCATGCGTCCTAATCGTTCGACTAGAGAACAGCTTTTAGAAATTGCCGATGAATTAGAAGAAGAGTATGGAGCATTAGAGAATGCAAATTTGATTCGTGAAGCTGCAGACGTATATGAAAGAAGAGGAAGGCTGAAGAAGGATGAGGATTAAAGGGGTATGAAAAGGATTTTAGCTGGTGTAGATATCGGTAATTCATCAACGGAAGTAGCAATTGCAAGGTTGGATGGAAACGATATAAAATTTCTTTCACAGTGTTTGGTGAGAACTACGGGTATAAAAGGAACGTCTGAGAATGTTGAAGGTATTCGACGCGCTTTGCAGGAAGCGGTCAAGAAAGCAGATATTGAGTTTGAAGATATTGATCTTATCCGATTGAATGATGCGGTACCGGTTATAGGCGATTTGGCCATGGATCTGATTAGTGAAACCATTATCACAGAATCCTCTATGGTTGGACATAACCCCGATACACCGGGTGGAGCAGGTCTAGGCGTTGGAATAACAGTGTTAATCGATCAAATAAGGAAAGTGGAACAAAAAGAACAAGATTATATTGCGGTAATCCCGAAATATTTCGATTATGCATGGGTTGCTCACTGTTTGAACCAAGCTGAAAGTGAAGGGATTTCTATTACTGGTGCGGTGGTACAAAAAGACGATGGGGTTTTAATACACAACCGTCTAAAGAAAAAGATACCGATTGTGGATGAAGTCGCATTAATTGAAAAAATTCCACTTTGGAAATTAGCGGCAGTTGAGGTTGCTTTACCGGGCCATGTAATCCGAACTTTAAGCAATCCATACGGTCTTTCTACTATTTTTCAGTTGGATCCTGACGAAACGATACAAATTGCGTTAATTGCCAAAGCGTTAGTTGGCAACCGCTCAGCTGTGGTTATTCGAACACCAAAAGGAGAAGTCGTCGAACGCAAAATAGAGGCAGGTAAAATCTTTTTAAAAGGAGCGAATACCCAAAAGCTAGAAGTATCCATTAATGATGGTGCTGAGGAGATAATGAATACCTATGGAAAGGTAGAAACATTGATAGACGTATATGGGGAAACAGGCACCAATGTTGGTGGAATGTTTAATGGTCTACGGCAAGATTTAGCCCAACTGACTGGACAATCACCAGATGATATTACAATCTCTGACTTTCTCGCTGTGGATGCTGTAATCCCCAATTCAATTACCGGAGCTATGGCGGGTGAGCTTTCTATGGAAAGCGGTGTCGCTTTAGCCTCAATGGTGAAAACGGATAAGGTTCCTGTGCAAAAAGTTGCTTCTTTATTGGAAAAAGAACTTGGTATCGAGGTGGAAATTGGTGGGGTTGAAGCAGAGATGGCAATTTGTGGCGCCTTAACGACACCCGGAACGAGAAAACCAATTGTGATTCTGGATATGGGAGGCGGGTCTACTGATGCTGCGCTGATGTATGAAAGTGGCAAAATTAACTCGTGTCACTTAGCAGGGGCAGGATCCATGGTCACGATGCTCATCAATTCTGAATTGGCTTTAGACGACAAGGAATTGGCTGAAAAAATAAAAAGAAATCCTTTAGGAAAAGTACTCAGCTTATTCCATATGCAACTAGAAGACGGAACGATGTTATTTTCAGAAAAACCTTATCCTCCCCATACCTTCGGAAAAGTGGTGGTCCGAGAAGAAGATGAACTTACCCCTTTAGCAACCAAGGCAACTATGGACAAAATTAGAGAAATCCGCAGAAGTGCAAAACGAAGAGTATTTGTGACTAATGCACTCCGAGCCCTGAAGCGAGTCGTTCCAACAGGCAATTTAAAACACCTATCTTTTGTTGTTATGGTAGGTGGCTCGGCTTTGGACTTTGAAATTCCACAAATGTTAACAGAGGAATTAGGAAAGTACGGAATTGTAGCAGGCTTTGCCAATATTCGCGGCACAGAAGGTCCTAGAAATGCAGTTGCAACTGGATTGGTACTAGCTTCTGTCAGGCACGAGGTATTGAAATGAATAATCACGAAGTATATATTGCTATTTTATATCACAGTGTTCTTGATTCTAATCTAATTAAAGAAGTCTGTGCGGGACTAGAAGAAGAAGGAGTTTCGTTCTTATTGGAAGAATGCGATAAAACGAATAGCTTTACTGAACTAGGAACTATCGCAGCAGATATGTCTCCTTTAAATGTAGGTATTGGCATCGACCAGTTTGGGAATTTATGTGTTCATCACGAGAAATTAAATTCGGAAGAACCTTATATACGAGACATCGTTCAAAATGGTCGGAAATCAGGAAAGAATGCAGCTCGATTAGTTAAAGGGTTACCATTATTTTTTTAAGAGGAAAGGATGGGGGAAATGACTCAGCTCAATTTAAAGGTAGCTAAGGAGCTCATTGAAAGTGCTGAAAAGAAAGCAAATGAAATCAATGTTCCAATGGTTATAAGCGTTGTGGATGAAGGTGGGAATTTTATTGCATCTCACCGAATGGACGATGCTTTATTGGTAAGTGTTGAACTTGCACAAAATAAAGCATGGACCTCCGTGGCCATGAAAATGACCACGGAGAGTTTAACGCAAGTAGCTGCAAATGGAAAAGAACTTTATGGAATTAATACAACTAATAACGGACGGGTTGTTGTATTCGGCGGTGGTATTCCATTGTACAATAATAGCAGAATCATTGGAGCAGTTGGTGTAAGTGGTGGTTCGGTTGAAGAAGATATATTGGTAGCCCAGAGTGCAGTTAATGCACTGAAGGATATAAAATTAATCGGGATTCTCTCTGAATAAAGCAATTTAACAATCAGTGAAGATTTTTATCTTCACTGATTTTATTAATTGAATAGAACTAAATGGTCCTTTGGTACTCGAACACCTTATTATCCTTTGAATATAGACTTTATTAAAAAAACTCCTAGTAATATTACGGAGTTCCTGGTTTCAGGGGTATCAATTATATGAAAGCCGGTAGAGCATCATTGGTTTTAAAAGGTTTATTGAGACTAAAATCAAGTATATTTTTCAATCTATAACAAACTATTTGTAGATTCTGGAACTTTATACTTTTTAATGGACACTAATTAGTTATAATAAAGGATATAAAATTTATTATTTTTAGAATAGAAAGAAAATTAATGTGGAGGTATAAGGTGACTATGTTGACTTTACGTAATATTGTGGATGTAGAGATGCTTCAGGATATCCAGAAACGCTTTTCAGACGCTACCGGTTTTGGAGTAATAATTGCGGATCAGCAAGGAATACCTGTCACCATACCAACTAATTTTACAAGTTTTTGTAACCACATACGTTCCAACGAAGAAGGATTTAAATGCTGTCTATTATCTGATCAGAAAGTGGGGCTAATTGCAGCTGAACAAGCAAAGCCCATTATGCATTATTGTCATTCGGGTCTAGTTGATGTAGCTGCACCTATTATTCTTAATGGCGAATATCTCGGTTCTGTTCTATGTGGTCAACTGTTGCTAGAAAATAGAGATGAGAAGCGTATTGAACAGAGTAGAGAAAAATTGAGAAGTCTACCAATTAATCAGGGGCTCCTAGAGCTTTATTTAGGTGAGATCGAATTTACCAGTCGAAAGCGGATTAAGGCAGTAATGGAAATGCTCGAACTTGTAGCGAATTATATTATAAAAACGGCAGTTAATTTTCTTGCACAGGAAGAGTTAAATACTATGAATCAAAAGTTGGTAGAGGAAATGAATGCCCGTGCATCACTAGAAAAACTATTAGAGGAAGCACAGTTAAAAATCCTTCAATCACAGATAAATCCTCATTTTTTATTTAACACTTTAAATACCATTTCCCGACTTGCTTATTTAGAAAATGCAGAACAAACACAAAAAGTCACATATTCATTGGCTAAAATCATGAGGTACAGTCTACGTAATATAGATCAGCCTGTAACGTTGAAGGAAGAATTAGATTATGTGAAAAATTACATAAATATTCAACAATCTCGTTTTCGTAGCTTAATTCAATATGAAGAAATAGTGGACGTAGAAGCTGAGTTAGTAAAGTTACCTATATTTTCAATTCAACCTATTATTGAAAACGCTATCATTCATGGATTTGAACCAGATAATAGTACAGTTACGGTAAAAACCCACGTGTTTTTAGATAAAGGGAATATAGTAATTGAAGTCTCTGATACGGGAGTTGGAATGACGAAAGAAAAGTTATCATCGATATTTTTACCATCCAGTAAAAAAAAGAATGGTCATACAACAGGAATTGGGATAGATAATGTAAAGAAACGACTTCAATTTCATTTTGGGGAAGAGTACGGTATAACAACCATCGAAAGTAAACCTGGATTTGGCACAATGGTTCGAATAATCATTCCAGTATCAGGAGGTGTTCTATCGTGAAGGTAATGATTGTAGATGATGAACCATTGGAACGGGAAGTCCTTATAATGATAATTAAAAAAGAGTATCTGGGCATAAGCCAATTATTCGAGGCCACAAATGGAGCGGAAGCCTTGGAACTTGCAAAGCAAAATCAAATGGATGTTATTCTTATGGATGTTAAAATGCCCATTATGGATGGCTTGGTTGCAGCGGAGATGATAAAAGATGAGGTGCCAGATTGCCAAATCATCTTTCTGACGGCGTATGATGATTGTAACTTCACTCGAAAAGTTATTGATACAGGTACAAGTGATTATTTATTAAAGCCTGCTCATCCGAATGATATCAAGAAAGCCTTAATAAAATATATACCTGTGGCAAAACGGCCGGTTTCAAACTCTTTAGGGGCAGTCTGTGATCATGACGACATTTTAACTATTCTCGAATATATCGAGAATAATTTTCACTTAGAAATTAATTTAGATGCTTTATCTAAGTTGGTCTTTCTTAGTGGACAATATCTTAGCAGACTTTTTAAACAAGAGACGGGTTACACAATCACACAATATATCACAGTCCGTCGCATTGAAAAAGCAAAACAATACTTGTTTTACAGTAGGGAAAATGTAATGGAAGTAAGCGAGAAATGTGGGTTCTCCGACCCAAATTACTTTGCCAGGGTATTCAAGAAATACGAAGGGGTTACACCATCCCAATATCAGCAGCAATCTCTTTTAGGAAGAAAAAAAAGAATCAACACATTCAACAATTTTGTTATGTAGTTTAGATTAATAATAGGAAGTCGACATGGACGAACGATACAGAGTTTTAAAAGTTTCGTAGTGCTTTCTAAAAAAGAATTCAAGGCTCAATGCACAGTCGCTTTAAAGTCATCTAACAATCTACCTTAAAAATATAAAGAGTAAGTGACTCCCACGAAACAACCAAAGATGAAAGGACTTTTACTCCTTTAAAACCGATTATCCTCCTTTATGCTTATTTTTTCTGAATACAGTAATTGTAAGAAAATACCGGTTGTATTATAATGAGTATGAGTATTAAGAATATTCAGAAGGAGGGGGCAAATGAGCAATAAGCCATGGCAAGCCATGTATCCGGAACAAATACCAACCGTTTTAACCTACGATGATAAACCTCTTTATTCATTATTGAAGGAGGCTGCAGATGAATTTCCAGATAAGGTGTCCATACATTTCCAGGGAAAGGAATTAACTTTCAAAGAAGTTTATGAATCTGCTACGAAGTTTGCATCCTACTTAAAGAGCATCGGTCTCCAAAAGGGAGAGCGTGTTGCGGTCATGCTTCCTAACTGCCCACAGGGAGTCATCAGCTTTTTTGGAATTTTGATGGCTGGTGGAGTGGTCGTCCAAACGAATCCTACCTATACGGAACGTGAATTAGAACATCAAATGAAGGATTCTGGAGCGAAGATCATCATAGCGATGGACATATTATTTCCTCGTGTCACCGCAGTCGCCCGGAGTACGGAAATCGAACATATTATTGTAACCGCTATCAAGGAGTACTTGCCTTTCCCGAAGAATCTTATCTATCCGTTCATTCAAAAGAAGGAATATGGCATAGTGGTCAAAGTGGAGCATGAAGGAAATCATCATTTATTCACGGAAATCATGAAGCGGAAAATGTCAGAAGAAATAGCAGAGCCAATCGATGTGGAGAATGACTTGGCGCTCTTGCAATATACCGGGGGGACAACCGGTTTCCCTAAAGGTGTCATGCTTACCCACAAGAATGTACTTGCGAATACGAAAATGTGCAATGCTTGGCTTTATAGATGTAAACGAGGCGAAGAGCGGATTCTGGCTATCCTACCATTCTTTCATGTGTACGGATTGACGACAGTTTTGATTCTTTCCGTTATGGAAGGAAATACGATGATCATCATGCCGAAGTTTGATGTCGAGTCTACATTGAAAACTATTCAAAAGCAGAGACCGACATTGTTTCCAGGGGCACCTACGATGTATATCGGTCTATTGAATCATCCTGACGTCTCCAAGTATGACCTGTCCTCCATTGAAGCGTGCATGAGTGGATCGGCACCCCTACCATTAGAAGTTCAGGAGCAATTTGAGAAAGTGACGGGTGGAAAGCTAGTTGAAGGTTTTGGTCTTTCGGAGACATCTCCAGTTACCCATGCCAATTTCATTTGGGATCAACCTCGGGTCAAAGGAAGCATCGGTTTGCCTTGGCCGGATACAGACTCAGTGATCCTTTCGTTGGAAACGGGTGAAGAACTTCCGCCAAATGAAATCGGTGAAATAGCGATTAAGGGGCCCCAGGTTATGAAGGGCTATTGGAATCGTCCTGAAGACACGGAAAACACATTTAAAAACGGCTGGCTTCTTACGGGTGATTTAGGTTATATGGATGAAAAAGGGTTCTTTTATGTAGTGGAACGCAAGAAGGATACAATAATTGCAGGTGGATTTAATATTTATCCACGTGAGGTGGAAGAGGTTCTGTATGAACATGAGGCCGTACAGGAAGTAGTAGTGGCAGGAATTCCTGATCCATATCGTGGGGAAACCGTCAAAGCCTATGTTGTATTGAAGAACGGGGCAAGTGTAACGGAAGAGGAATTGAATCAGTTTGTGAGAAAGAGCTTAGCTTCCTATAAGGTACCACGTCTTTATGAATTTAGAGAGGAACTTCCTAAAACGACCATTGGTAAGATCTTGAGGAGAGTCCTAATTGATGAGGAAAAGAAAAAAATCCCACCAGAAAAAAAGGAGGCGTAAACATCTTACGGAGCTGTAATAGTGAGCTCCGTTTGCGGAACAACTGGACAACCTTAAGTAATGAGGGGTAGAATGGAAAAAGGATGTTATGACTCTATGGAAGTTTTTGCTTGACAGTAGAGAGTCATCATTTTATGATAGAAATATGAATGATGATTCATTCATTTTCTGAAAGGGGACATCCAGTGAAACGCAACAAACCAAAGTATAACCAAATTATTGATGCAGCTGTTATCGTCATCGCACAAAATGGTTATTACCAAGCGCAAGTATCAAAAATTGCCAAGCAAGCAGGCGTGGCAGATGGTACTATATATCTTTATTTTAAGAATAAAGAAGATATTTTAATATCATTATTTCATGAAAAAATGGGCTACTTTGTAGAACAAATTGAAGAAGAATTAAAGGGTAAGACATCAGTTTCAGAAAAACTGTTCCTATTAATTCAAAAACATTTTCAAATCCTTTCAGAAGACGTGAATTTAGCAATTGTCACTCAATTGGAATTAAGACAGTCAAACAAAGAATTACGACTTAGGATTAATGAAGTATTAAAAGGATATTTAAATGTAATTGATCAAATCATTACCGATGGGAAAGAAAATGGTGAATTCCTGCCTGATTTAAATAACTTACTCGCAAGGCAAATGATTTTTGGAACGATTGATGAAACAGCAACAACTTGGGTGATGAATGAACAAAAATATTCACTTGCTGACCTTGCGTCAGATGTTCATCGCCTTCTACTCGGTGGTTGTGGCACGAAACGGTAAAGACAAAATAGAGGATGGCCAGAACCATCCTCTAGCCATTTGGCTACCTGCCTTTTACCGAAGTACATAAAGAATTTTCAAAAAAGTTTGACTATGATGGGGGAGATCAATATGGAATACCTTACACTCGCAATCGAAGATCGCGTTGCTATTATATCGATAAACCATGCACCTGCTAACGCTCTTTCTTCCGCTATTGTGGAAGAATTATCACAGGCTTTCGATCAAATCGAAAGCAATGAAGAAGTGCGTGTGGTGTTACTCCATGGTGAGGGAAGGTTCTTCTCTGCTGGAGCGGATATTAAAGAATTCACTAGTGTGGAAAACGGTAAAGCCTTTGTGAAACTAGCCCAAAATGGTCAATCTGTGTTTGAGAGAATCGAATCGTTTTCAAAGCCGGTAATTGCAGCCATTCACGGAGCTGCTCTTGGCGGAGGACTGGAACTGGCCATGGCCTGTCACATTCGGTTAGTAACTGAACGTGCAAAATTAGGTTTGCCTGAGTTGCAACTTGGATTGATTCCTGGATATGCTGGTTCACAGCGCCTACCACGGTATGTTGGAACGGCAAAAGCTGCTGAAATGCTATTTACGAGTGAGCCAATAACGGGTCAACAAGCTGTACAGTGGGGATTGGCAAACCACGCTTACACTGATGAAGAATTATTGCCTAAAGCTAAGGAATTGGCCGCTAAGATTGTCAAGAAAAGCCCGCTAGCCTTGAAGTCCGCTATCGAACTATTGAATTATTCGAAGGGTGATTCCTACTATAAAGGTGTAGAAAAGGAAACCGTCCTATTCGGAGAAGCCTTTGACAGCGCTGATGCAAAAGAGGGAATCGATGCTTTTATAAATAAAAGGGAACCGGTATTTAAAGGAGAATGATCCTTAAGCCATCCTTTTGATTAGTAAATTTATTACTTATATTTAAAAAAAATGCAGGATTTTAAGGGATTCTGAAGAATACCATTATAAGTATGCCTAAAAAACACATCTTCAAAACTCAAATTATTCGGGAGGTATTATCGTGAACATTTATGTGCTACTGAAAAGAACATTTGATACAGAAGAAAAAATTACGCTTTCTAACGGGAAAATTAATGAGGATGGAGCAGAATTCATCATCAATCCATACGATGAGTATGCCGTAGAAGAAGCCATCCAAGTGCGTGATGCTCAAGGTGGAGAAGTAACGGTTATTTCCGTCGGTTCTGAAGAGGCTGAAAAACAATTGCGTACAGCGCTTGCTATGGGTGCTGACAAAGCTGTTCTAATAAATATCGAAGACGACATAGAAAATGGCGATCAATTCACGACTGCCAAAATTATTGGAGAGTACTTAAAAGATAAAGAAGCTGATCTGATCATTGCAGGTAACGTGGCCATTGATGGTGGATCTGGACAAGTAGGACCGCGTGTAGCAGAAATATTGGATATCCCTTATATCACAACCATTACGAAATTAAGCATTTCAGGTGGAAATGTAAGCGTTATCCGTGATGTAGAAGGGGATTCAGAAACAATCGAAGCCTCACTTCCACTGCTGGTAACGGCGCAGCAAGGTTTGAACGAGCCTCGTTATCCATCTTTACCGGGGATCATGAAAGCGAAGAAGAAACCGCTTGAAGAGTTGGAATTGGATGATTTGGATTTGGAAGAAGACGATGTCGAGGCAAAAACAAAAACGATTGAGATCTTCCTTCCAGCCAAAAAAGAAGCTGGTAAAGTATTGAATGGTGAAATTCCGAACCAAGTTAGCGAACTTGTTCAATTATTACGCAGTGAAGCAAAAGTAATCTAATAGAAGGATTTCTATTGAAAATAAAACACAACAAAAAGATAAAATAGAGCACAGGAGGTTTTTAAAAATGGCTAGAAAGTTTCTTGTATTGGGCGAAGTACGCGATGGTTCTCTTAGAAATGTATCGTTCGAAGCTATTGGAGCGGCTAAACTTGCTGCAGACGGCGGAGAAATCGTAGGTGTTTTAGTCGGTGACAGTGTTCAGTCTTTTGGGAGTGAATTGATTCAGTATGGTGCCGACCGAGTAGTAGTGGTTGAAAACGATCAATTAAAACAATATACATCAGATGGATATGCTCAAAGTTTACTAGCTATTATCGAGCAAGAAAAACCAGAAGGCATTTTCTTCGGTCATACGGCATTAGGGAAAGACTTGGCTCCTAAATTAGCTGGTAAGCTGGAATCAGGTTTGATTTCAGATGTGACGTCCATTGAAGAAGAAGGCGGAAATATTGTCTTCACTCGCCCGATATATTCAGGTAAAGCCTTTGAAAAGAAAATCGTCACAGACGGTATTGTATTCGCGACCATCCGTCCGAATAACATTGAACCTCTATCGAAAGATGAGTCCCGTTCTGGGGATGTATCTACATTAAATGTGGATATTAAAGATTTACGTACAATTATCAAGGATGTAGTAAGAAAGGCAAGTGAAGGGGTCGACCTTTCAGAAGCGAAAGTGGTCATCGCCGGTGGGCGAGGTGTGAAAAGTGAAGATGGTTTCGAACCTTTGAAAGAGCTTGCTGAAGTTCTTGGGGGAGCAGTCGGAGCCTCTCGTGGTGCGTGTGATGCTGATTATTGCGATTACTCTTTACAAATCGGACAAACGGGTAAAGTTGTTACGCCTGACCTTTATATTGCCTGCGGAATTTCCGGAGCCATCCAGCATTTAGCAGGGATGTCCAACTCCAAAATCATCGTAGCCATCAATAAAGATCCTGAAGCCAATATTTTCAATGTGGCCGATTACGGAATCGTCGGGGACTTATTCGAAGTTATCCCATTGTTAACGGAAGAATTCAAAAAGTTAAAGGTGAATGCTTGATTTGTAAGTTGATATAAAAGAAAAGGCGTCTGTCAGGGAATGAACTGGCAAGCGCCTTTTCTTTTTATGACAATCTATTAGGTTCTAGGCAGTATTTTTTCTCTGTTTATGGACATGCTACCATTGAAGCAAAATAATAGCATCTGTTCCTGTTACAATGTTATACTGTCTTTAGTTATTTGAGTACATTTTAGGAGGATAAAATATATGGCTATCGTAAATTCAACTGATCAAACATTCACAGCAGATACTAATGAAGGTGTCGTTCTTGTAGACTTTTGGGCTCCATGGTGTGGACCATGCAAAATGATCGCTCCTGTTCTTCACGAGTTAGATGAAGAAATTGGCGACAAAGCAAAAATCGTAAAAGTGGACGTTGATGAAAACCAAGAAACAGCTGGAAAATTCGGCGTTATGAGCATCCCTACTTTAATCGTTCTTAAAGACGGTGAAGTTGTGGATAAAGTGGTTGGATTCCAACCGAAGGAAGCTCTTGCTGAACTTCTTGCTAAACACGCTTAATTTGAATGAAGGAAGAGCTTCAGGTCTACGGACTTGAAGCTTTTTTTTGTATCTTGATATATAATTGATTGTAGAATGGGAGAACAGGAGGCTGAATGCATGAATCAACGGATAAAGAATAAACTTGCCCTTCTCCCTGATCAGCCTGGTTGTTATTTAATGAAGGATCGTCAGGGAACGATCATTTATGTTGGCAAGGCGAAAGTATTGAAAAACCGCGTCCGCTCATATTTCACGGGCTCACATGATGGGAAAACATTCAGGCTCGTAAATGAAATCGAGGATTTCGAGTATATCGTTACCTCCTCCAATATCGAGGCGCTTATTTTAGAACTGAATTTAATCAAAAAACACGATCCAAAATATAACGTCATGTTGAAGGATGACAAGACCTACCCATTCATCAAGTTGACGGCTGAAAAACACCCGCGTTTGATCATCACGAGAAAAGTCAAAAAAGATAAAGGGAAATACTTTGGTCCTTATCCCAATGCTTTTGCGGCCAATGAAACGAAAAAACTTCTGGATCGGATCTATCCATTAAGGAAATGTAATACGCTTCCAGACCGTGTCTGCCTATATTACCACCTTGGCCAGTGCTTGGCCCCTTGCGTTTATGATGTAGAGGAACGGGAATATAAGCAAATCGTCGATGATATTAACCGATTTTTAAATGGCGGTCATACCGAGATAAAGAAAGAACTCACGGAAAAAATGCTTGAAGCCTCTGAAATGCTCGATTTTGAACGGGCGAAGGAATATCGGGATAAAATTGCCCACATCGAGATTACAATGGAAAAACAGAAAATGATGACGACTGATTTCATTGACAGGGACGTATTCGGTTTTGCCTATGATAAAGGGTGGATGTGCGTACAAGTATTTTTTGTGCGACAAGGGAAACTGATTGAAAGAGATGTTTCGCTCTTTCCGGTCTACGATGAACCGGAACAGGAGCTTCTTACGTATCTCGGACAGTTTTATGAAAAGGCCAATCACTTTAAGCCAAAAGAGATATTGTTGCCGGAGTCTGTTGATGCCGAGCTGGCGGAGAGCTTGCTTGGTGTAAAAACGCTTCATCCGAAAAGGGGCGCGAAAAAGGATATGCTGCAATTGGCAAATAAAAACGCCTCCATCGCCCTTCAAGAGAAGTTCTCATTAATTGAACGGGATGAAGAAAGAACGATCAAGGCAGTGGAGAATTTAGGGGATAAGTTAGGCATCTACACTCCACATCGTATCGAGGCTTTTGATAACTCGAATATTCAAGGAAGTGATCCTGTATCCGCTTTGGTCGTTTTCATTGATGGCAAACCGGAAAAGCGGGAGTATCGAAAGTATAAAATTAAAACGGTGAAAGGGCCTGATGATTACGAATCGATGCGTGAAGTTGTCCGAAGAAGATATTCACGCGTTTTAAAAGATGGCCTTCCACTTCCTGACTTGATCATAATCGATGGAGGGAAAGGACATGTGGAGGCCGTTCGGGACATTTTGGAAAATGAACTCGGTCTGGATATTCCGCTTTCTGGCCTTATTAAGGATGAAAAACACAGGACATCCCAATTGATGATTGGAAATCCGCTCGAACTGATTCCACTTGATTCGCGAAGTCAGGAATTTTACTTGCTACAAAGAATCCAAGATGAAGTGCATCGGTTCGCGATTACCTTCCATCGCCAGCTTCGTGGGAAAAATGCCATTCATTCACTTCTGGATGATATTCCAGGTGTAGGTGAGAAAAGAAGAAAGCAGCTGTTACGGCATTTCGGGTCATTGAAAAAAATGAAAGAGGCCTCAGTTGAACAGATAATCGAAGCGGGAATGCCTAAAAATGTAGCGGATGGAATCTTTAGAAAATTACAAGAATGACCTTGCGAGTGTCTTTTTCCTATGCTATGCTTAAAAGGGATTTTTAAACAAGACAATTTAAAGTGCTGATAGAGGTGCGGAATTCAATAGTAAAAACCTAGAGAAGTATGAGCTTCAATGAAGGGTTTTGAAAGGGAATGACGCCGAAGGAAAACAAGACTCATACCTTGTTTTTCTGGTCTGACCATTTAAAAGATGGCAGATTGTCAGGGTTGATACCTTGGAGAGCTATTTCACTGTGATTACTGAACGGATACGTAACCACAGCAATGAGATATTCTCATTGCTTTTTTTATTGCCAAAAAAGATAGAGAGGGTGCATGAGAATGGCACTGATTGTACAAAAATTTGGCGGTACTTCTGTAGGGAGTGTCGAGAAAATCAAACATGTCGCTAATCGTGTAATCGAGGAAGCTGAAAAAGGTAATGACGTCGTTGTCGTTGTTTCGGCAATGGGGAAGACAACGGATGAATTGGTTTCCATGGCGAGAGATATTTCCGCATCCCCAAGTAAGAGGGAAATGGATATGTTATTGACGACCGGGGAACAAGTTACGATTGCCTTGTTAACGATGGCATTGGTGGAAAAGGGGCATGAAGCCGTATCCTTTACGGGCTGGCAGGCTGGGATGCAGACAGAGTCCGTTCACGGAAATGCGCGAATTTTAAATTTCGATGCTTCCAGAATTCAAGCGCAGTTGCAAGCAAAAAAGATCGTCATCGTTGCCGGTTTTCAAGGAATGGATGAACATGGGGAAATCACGACATTGGGTCGGGGCGGTTCCGATACAACGGCGGTTGCCATAGCCGCAGCACTACACGCAAACCGATGCGACATTTATACCGATGTAACCGGTGTTTTCACAACAGATCCACGCTACATAAAAAACGCCAGGAAATTAACATCCGTATCTTATGACGAAATGTTGGAGCTGGCCCATTTAGGGGCTGGGGTCCTGCACCCACGGGCCGTTGAATATGCAAAAAACTATCAAATCTCGCTTGAAGTCCGTTCAAGCTTAGAAAAAGAATCTGGGACCATCATTGAGGAGGAAGCGAATATGGAAGAGAATTTAATTGTACGGGGTATTGCTTTTGAGGATAGCATCACAAGAGTTACAGTGAACGGCTTGCCTCGATCACTTGGTGTATTATCCACGATTTTCACGACACTGGCGAAAAATCACATAAATGTAGATATCATCATCCAGAGCATGACATCAGAAGATACGACCAATCTCTCTTTCTCTATTAAAAGCGAAGATACAAAAGCAGCTTTAATGGTTCTTGAAAACAATAAAAGCCAGTTGGAATTTGATGGTATAGAAACGGAAGGCGAGTTGGCTAAAGTCTCTATCGTAGGTTCAGGAATGGTTTCCAATCCCGGAGTGGCCGCAGAGATGTTTGAAGTCATGGCGAATACAGGGATCCAAGTGAAAATGGTCAGCACTTCGGAAATCAAAGTTTCTACCGTCGTAAACGAAAAGGAAATGGTCAAAGCGGTCGAAGCGCTACACGAGGCATTCAAACTTGGACAGCACGCCAAAGTCCTTGCCTGATTGATTAAAACTGATGAAAAGATGTACCTAATGCTTTTATAAAGAAAAAGGGCACCTAAAAAAAGGTTGCCCTTTTTCGGTGCCCGGACTCTATGGAAAGATTAAGATTAAAGATAATAGACGGCTAGAGAGAGTAGCATGATACACAACATGATAAGGCCTAAGACCAGGGAAAAGGAAGAGGAAAGGGAGATGATATCGGAAAGTTTAGGGATGTCTTCTTTTTCCTCCCCTACATGCTGATTTTGTATTTGGAATACTCTCCGGAAACTATAAAAGACTACGTCGAAAAATCCTCGTTGGACGACGAAAGTAACCAATGCTAGAAGAATCAGTCCTCCACTGATGTAAAAGGTCATATTAATAAAATTCAATAGAGAGAGATCTTGATGGAATATAAGGGATAACAAAATGGATAGCACGATACCAAATCCCGTACCTATAAGTATTTTTTTCATTCTTTTTACCTCGATTTTCTTTTTATAAGTATATCAAAAACACTAAATAAACAAAAATGATTTTTTGAAATAGTATGAAAAAGCGATAGTAAAAAACATAATAGTATTCTAAAAAATCCGATAAAACGGCGTAAGCAGCACTTTAAAGCCTTAAAGTAGTAAAAACCTAGGTTTTCCTTGGTTTTTGAGTATTTTTAATTTTTTAGAAATAATTTATTATTCTAACTTATATACAAAATCAAAAAAATCAGTATAATGAAAATATGATTTTAAAATATAGAAAGAAGGTCAAAGTAGATGAAAAAGTCTAAAATCACAATCTTTGCTGGTCTTATGCTAGTTCTTAGCGTCATTCTAGCAGCATGTGGCGGCAATTCAGATAATTCTGAGAAGAAGTCAGATGGAACGAAATTAGCTGAAAAACAAGAGATTAGTATTATGAGTAAATCGGAAATCCCAGTCATGGATTCCGTTAAAACAACAGATACAGTAGGATTCAACTATTTGAACAACGTGAACGAAGGCTTATATACCATTGATAAGGACGGAGAGACAGTGCCGGCTCTTGTTGACGGAGAACCTGAAGTCAGTGAAGACGGAAAAACATATACGTTTAAATTAATAGATTCAAAGTGGTCGAACGGTGACCCAGTTACGGCAAATGATTTCGTTTTTGCTTTTAAACGGGCGATGGATCCTGAAGTAGCTTCTGAATATGGTCCATATATGATGAATGGCAAAATCGCAGGTGCAACAGAAATTACCAAGGCAGCTGCTGAAAAGAAAAAATACGATTTAGACAGCCTTGGTGTGCAAGCGGTTGACGACAAAACATTGGAAATTACGTTTGAAAAACCACTTGCATACTGGAAAGAGTATTTATCGTTTGCGACATTCTTCCCGCAAAACGAAAAGTTCGTTACAGAACAAGGTGACAAGTACGCTACAAGTGCAGAAACGCTCTTATACAATGGTCCCTTTGTCATGACTTCTTGGAATGGCCCAACTGCGACAGAATGGGAACTTCAAAAGAACAAGAATTACCGCGATGCAGATTCAGTTAAATTAGAGAAAATCACGGTCAATGTTTCAAAAGATAACAATGCGCAAGTTAATGCATTTGAAGCTGGTGAAGCAGACATTACGGATTTACTGACATCTGAACTGGTCCCACAATATGAAGGGGACGAGCGGTTACAAACCAACTTGGCACCAACGGTATTCTGGATGAAGATGAACCAGAAAAATGAAGCACTTAAGAATGTCAATATCCGCGAAGCGCTTGCAAAAGCTTTCAATAAAGAAGATCTTGCATCAAGCGTGTTGGGCGATGGTTCAGTAGCAGCCAACTACTTCGTGCCAAAAGATTTCGTTAGTTATGATGGAAAAGATTTCCGTTCGGCAAATGAAGATTTGATTACGTTTAACGCAAAAGAAGCAAAAGCTGCTTGGGAAAAAGGATTAAAAGAGTTGGGCGTGAAGGAACTTACCCTTCGATATATGGGGGATGAAACCGATTCTGCGAAAAAAATCGGTGAGTATATGAAGAACCAATTAGAGAAAAACCTTCCTGGTTTAACAATCAAAGTCGAAAGCGTTCCATTCTCGATTCGATTGGACCGTACGAAAAAAGGCGATTATGACTTGGTCGTATCAGGTTGGGGACCGGATTATAAAGATGCCATCTCATTTACCGATCTTTGGTTAACAGGTGGAACAAATAATGAAATGGACTATTCTAATCCAGAATACGATGCACTGATCAATAAAGCCACAAACGAATTGACGGACGATCCGGCAGCATATGCGAAAGCCATGCAAGATGCTGAAAAGCTTTTCTTGACTGAAGACTTCGGAATCGCACCAATTTACCAACGAGTAGAGAACATCCTAGTAAATCCTAAAGTCAAAGGAATTGTTAAGAGTGACTTAGGACCACATTATTACTACAAAGGCGTAACAGTAGTAGAATAAGCATCTTCTAAAACAAACTAGAAAAGAGAGTATATCACTAGTATATACTCTCTTTTCACTATAAAACTATTGTCGAAAAAGTGAGAATTTTATTTTGTGAGGTGTACAAATGGCCAGATATCTAACGCAACGGATTATATATATGTTAATTACTTTGTTTATCATCGCGAGCTTGACGTTCTTCCTCATGAAGTTGATCCCGGGCTCTCCATTTGCAAATGCAAGCAAGTTATCGGAGGCTCAATTCCAAATCATGGAGAACAAGTATGGATTGAATGAGCCGGTGCCTGTCCAGTATGGGAAATACATGCTGAACCTAGTACAGGGAGATTTGGGGGTTTCGTTTCAATTCAATAATACACCAGTTACGCAATTGCTGGGCGAAAGGATTCAGCCTTCCTTGGTATTAGGATTTCAAGCAATGTTTTTCGGAACGATTTTTGGGATTATTCTAGGTGTGATAGGAGCCCTCAAACAAAATACATGGGTCGATTATGGAACAACATTCATAGCGGTCTTGGGTAAATCGATACCAAGTTTCGTGTTTGCCGGTTTGCTGCAATATTATGTTGGAGTGAAGATGGGATGGCTGCCCGTCATGTTCTGGAAGGGTTGGGAGTATAGCATTATGCCAACGCTTGCCTTAGCAATGTTCCCTATAGCCACATCGGCACGTTTCATGAGGACGGAAATGATCGATGTACTCGGTTCGGATTATATCACCCTCGCTAAAGCGAAGGGGGCAAGTAATTTTGAAGTGGCGTTTAAACATGGACTGCGAAATGCTCTGATTCCTGTCATAACTGTACTCGGACCATTAACAGTGTCACTTATGACGGGTTCACTCGTCATTGAACAAATATTCGGTATACCTGGAATCGGGGAACAATTCGTTAAATCGATAACGGTGAATGATTACTCGGTAATCATGGGAACGACATTGCTGTTTTCATTCCTCTTTATCGTCATCGTTCTATTGGTTGACATTCTCTACGGTATTATCGATCCACGTATTAGGTTAGCAGGGGGGAAAAAATAATGGCAAACAAAATAGTGAGAATGTCAAAAAGTCAATTTGCGCCTGCCATTATGGACGCCACCATAAGCGAAGCGATCAATAAACCAAGTATAAGTTTCTGGCAGGATTCTTGGATGCGTATCCGTAAAAATAAAGCAGCCCTAGTCAGTATGGTTTTAATTGCTTTGGTCTTTATTTTTGCTTGGGTGGGTCCCCTTATTAGTGGACATGGATTAGATGAACAAGATTTAAAGAGAACCAATTTACCAGCGAAAATTCCAGGATTGGAAAATGTAAGTTGGCTTCCTTTTGATGGTACAAGGACAATGGCCAATGGTAATGTGGTGGATGTTTACGAACAAAAAAACATTGAAGAACATTACTGGTTCGGAACGGACGGACTTGGCCGGGATGTACTTACCCGAGTGGCCAAGGGGATTCAAATATCTTTGTATATCGCCTTTTTAGCGGCTTTGCTTGATATGCTTATCGGTGTAGCGTATGGAGCCATTTCCGGATATTACGGCGGGAAACTTGATAATGTCATGCAACGTATTGTCGAAGTCGTTTCAGGTGTCCCTAACCTAGTTGTGGTCATTTTGATGATCCTTGTTTTCGAGCCTGGGATCATGTCCATCACGATTGCCCTAGCCATTACGAGCTGGACAAGCATGTCCCGTGTCGTTCGTGCTCAGGTGATGAAATTAAAAGAACAAGAATTCGTCTTGGCTTCGCGGACATTGGGAAGCTCAAATTTCAAGATCATTTTAAAACATTTGCTACCAAACTTAGCGAGCGTCATCATCATCAATACAATGTTCACCATTCCGAGTGCGATATTCTTCGAAGCTTTCTTGAGTTTCATTGGACTGGGTCTACAATCACCACTCGCATCCCTTGGGACGTTGATCAACGATGGATTCAAAACGCTTAGACTATACCCACATCTGATGTTATTCCCAGCATTTTTCATCAGTCTGATCATGGTTTGCTTCAATATGATCGCCGATGGGCTTCGTGATGCATTGGATCCAAAAATGCGAGATTAAGAGAAGGAGGAAATGAAATGGAAAACTTATTGGAAGTGAAAGATTTACATGTATCGTTTCATACCTTTTCTGGTGAAGTCCAGGCAATTCGGGGTGTGAATTTTGAACTGAAAAAAGGGGAAACCTTGGCGATTGTAGGAGAATCCGGATCGGGTAAGTCCGTGACATCCAAATCAATCATGAGATTATTGCCAGCAAATAATTCAGAAATTAAAAGTGGTGAAATCCTTTTTGAAGGAAAGGATCTGGCCAAACTTTCTAATAAGGATATGCAAAAGGTCAGAGGTAAAGATATTTCGATGATTTTCCAAGATCCAATGACTTCATTGAACCCAACAATCAAGGTGGGCAAACAGATAATGGAGCCCATTTTAAAGCATCAAAACGTCAGTAAGGCGGCGGCGAAGTTACGTTCAATCGAACTATTGGAACTTGTGGGAATTCCTAATGCTAAGCAACGTTTCGAACAATATCCCCACCAATTTTCGGGAGGAATGAGACAACGTGTGGTCATCGCGATAGCTTTGGCGTGTAACCCCAAAGTATTGATTGCGGATGAGCCTACGACTGCATTGGATGTGACCATTCAAGCTCAAATTCTTGAATTGATGAAGGATTTACAAAAGAAAATAGAAACATCGATTATCTTCATCACCCATGATCTGGGAGTGGTTGCGAACATAGCGGATCGTGTAGCTGTGATGTATGCAGGGAAAATCGTTGAAATAGGTACGGCGGATGAAATCTTTTATAATCCGCAGCACCCTTATACATGGGGACTTATCAGTTCCATGCCTAGCCTCGAAGATACGGGGGAACATGAATTGTACACGATCCCGGGCACTCCGCCCAATTTGCTGAATCCGCCAAAAGGTGACGCGTTTGCTCCGAGAAATGAATATGCAATGCAGATTGATTTAGAACAACAGCCACCCGTATTCAAAGTATCCGAAACGCATTATGCAGCCACATGGCTTTTACATCCGGATGCACCTGAGGTGACACCGCCTCTAGCTGTACAAAAACGCATGAAGCAGTTCGTTCAGGGGGTCGCTAAATAATGGAACAACGTGAAAAACTCGTGGAAGTCAAACATTTAAAACAATACTTCAATAACGGAAAGCCTAATATGGTGAAAGCAATCGATGATATTTCTTTTGATATTTATCAAGGGGAAACGCTTGGGTTTGTTGGGGAGTCAGGTTGCGGTAAATCGACAACAGGACGTACAATCATTCGCCTGTATGATGCAACCGATGGCGAGGTGCTTTTCAAAGGGGAAAATGTCCATGGAAAGAAATCGAGGAAAAAATTGAAAGATATGAACAGAAAGATGCAAATGATTTTTCAAGATCCATATGCATCCTTGAATCCTAAAATGAAGATTGCCGATATTATCGCAGAAGGCATCGATAACCATGGGCTGGCTAAGACAAAAGAAGAGCGCATGGAACGGGTTTACCATTTACTCGAAACAGTCGGGCTAAATCGCGAACATGCAAATCGGTATCCGCACGAATTCTCAGGGGGACAGCGCCAGCGAATTGGAATTGCGCGGGCACTTGCCGTGGAACCGGAATTCATCATCGCGGATGAACCAATTTCAGCACTGGACGTGTCCATTCAGGCACAGGTAGTCAATCTGTTGAAAAAGCTTCAAAAAGAAAAAAACTTAACATATTTATTCATTGCCCATGATTTATCGATGGTCAAGTATATCAGTGACAGAATCGGCGTCATGTACTTTGGGAAGTTAGTGGAGCTTGCACCAAGTGAAGAGCTTTATAACAACCCGATACATCCGTACACACAATCCCTGTTATCTGCGATTCCGCTTCCGGATCCAGAATTGGAACGGACTAGGCAACGGAAGGGCTATAATCCCGCTACACATGCTTATACGGCGGATGAGGAAGTCAAAATGCGAGAAGTGAAACCAGGACACTTCGTGTTATGTTCAGAACGAGAATTCCTTCAATTTCAAAGTAATGGTGTTAAATGATTATCGGTCATGAAAAAAAGGAGTCCGATAACCTGAGTCCGAGAGTGAGGGGGACTCAGGTTATTTGACTCCTTTTGTTTAAATTAGGGTACAATCTATCCAAAAAAAGATTACTTTCTTCTTATTATATAGCCATTAGGAAAAGAAGATTTGGAATTACACACCAATAATTTCTATTTTATGTATCGTATATGCTGTTTTGTGTTATGGATGTGAGTACTAGTTAAAGAATCACTCATGGAAGAAGACCACTTGGAAATAGTCAAACTTGACCTAGGTTCCTTACATTTCAACCATTTTGATGAAGTCGTTAAATGGGATCTTTCGGATCCCAGCAGATGGTGAAGTCGACTTTTTTTGCACGACGTTTGACTTCTTCCGTAGCTTCACTGATGAACCTTTTTTGTAAGGTAAATTGTTCGGCAAGAAACCCTGCTTCAAGTTGAAAATGACTGTCGGGATATAGATCCAGACGACGGGCGACCATTTCTCCTGACAAGGATAACTCCATCTCGGATTTGGAAAGCTTTATGATTTCAAGATGGCCCCAGCCTGCATTATGGAAAAATGCAACCAATTCCTGATCGCCATTCAAAGGGAATTTCCTTGCGAGTTGTTTACCCGCCCAATATAAGATCTGATAAGAATCTTTCCCCAGGATATCGTTCAATAAAGTTTCCCTGATCAGTTCATACCCGAAAGCTGGAACTTGGAATTCATCTGTTTGGATTTCTTCTTCTATAGCTGCAGCAATATTTTTTTTCATGTATTATCGCCTCTTTCTGTAAATCTATTATAAACGTTTTCCTTTTGCGATTTATACAGTTTTTTTTAATATTTCAACAGAAAAATGTAAAAATATGTTAAATTATCTCAATATATTAAAAAAATAGTTAGTTTTTTCATATTACTTGTAAATGAACACCCAAAACCTTATTAATTTATTGATAATATTTATTCTAAAAAAGAGAAATCTTGTATCCGTTTTCTTGACGCACATTGAAGTCAGGAGTAAAATGGACTTGTCACATAATTGTAAGAAAGTATAGAGAGCGGTTTAACTCTATACTTTATTTTCACGCGGAGATAAAAGATAACCATCTTCGTATGAGTTTTGACAAATTAAGGGGGGGCACTTAGTGGCAAAGAATCGTGAGTTTGGGAATCGTAGGCTTCATTCACTTCTAGGGGTATTACCAATCGGTCTATTCCTAATTTTCCATTTATCGGTTAACTTTATGGCAACAAAGGGAGCAGAGACATTTAATGGGGCAGTTCATTTAATCGAATTTACTCCATTGAAAATCGTGGTGGAATGTGTAATTATCTATCTACCATTAATTTTCCATGCTATTTATGGGATTTATATCGCTTTTACGGCAAAGAACAACTTAGGAAGATTCAGTTTCTTCCGTAACTGGATGTTCATGCTACAACGTTTATCAGGAATCATAACTTTGATTTTCCTTGTTTGGCACATCTGGGAAACAAGGGTTCAAGCAGCATTTGGGGCAACAGTAGATTTTGATATGATGGCTGAGATTTTCTCTAATCCATTCATGATCGCGTTCTACATTGTTGGTATTGTTTCTGCTATTTTCCATTTTGCCAATGGATTATGGTCATTCGCAGTAAGTTGGGGACTAACAGTTTCACCTAAATCGCAAAGAGTTATGACATATGTTACTTTGATCATTTTCGTTCTTCTTTCTTATATAGGAATTAGTGCAGTTTTCGCTTTCGTATAAGTAGCAGAAGAAATTAATTATACGTACTAGGAAAAACATAGCTTTTCTAATGGAATAAGGGAGTGACACAATTGGGTAAAGGTAAAATTATTATCGTCGGTGGAGGTCTAGCTGGTTTAATGGCTACGATCAAAGCAGCAGAGTTAGGACAACATGTTGATTTATTCTCATTAGTTCCAGTAAAACGATCTCACTCTGTTTGTGCGCAAGGCGGAATCAACGGGGCAGTAAATACGAAAGGTGAAGGCGATTCTCCATGGCTTCACTTTGATGATACAGTATATGGTGGGGATTTCTTAGCAAATCAACCTCCAGTTAAAGCAATGTGTGATGCAGCACCATCTATTATCCATATGTTTGACCGTATGGGTGTTATGTTTAGCCGTACGCCGGAAGGTCTACTTGATTTCCGCCGTTTTGGTGGAACACAATTTCACCGTACTGCATTTGCTGGTGCAACAACTGGTCAGCAATTACTTTATGCATTGGACGAGCAAGTTCGTCGTTACGAAGTACAAGGCCTTGTAACGAAATATGAAGGCTGGGAATTCCTTGGAGCTGTTATCGATGATGATCAAACAGCACGTGGTATCGTAGCTCAGAACTTGACTTCAATGGAAATTCAATCATTCCCTGGCGACGCAGTCATCATGGCGAGCGGTGGCCCTGGAATCATTTTCGGTAAATCTACTAACTCTATGATCAATACAGGTTCAGCAGCATCTATCGTCTATCAACAAGGTGCACATTATGCGAACGGTGAGTTCATCCAAATTCACCCGACAGCAATCCCTGGTGATGATAAACTTCGCTTAATGAGTGAATCCGCTCGTGGTGAAGGTGGACGTATCTGGACATATAAAGACGGAAAACCATGGTACTTCCTAGAAGAGAAATACCCGGCTTATGGTAATCTGGTACCTCGTGATATTGCAACACGTGAAATTTTCGACGTATGTATTAATATGAAATTGGGTATTAACGGAGAAAACATGGTCTACCTTGACCTTTCACATAAAGATTCACATGAACTAGATGTTAAATTAGGCGGAATCATTGAAATTTATGAGAAATTCGTCGGTGAAGATCCTCATAAAGTGCCAATGAAAATTTTCCCTGCGGTTCACTATTCTATGGGTGGACTTTGGGTAGATTATGACCAAATGACAAACATCAAAGGTCTATTCGCTGCTGGTGAGTGTGATTATTCACAACATGGTGGTAACCGTTTAGGTGCGAACTCACTTCTTTCAGCCATTTATGGTGGTTCTGTGGCTGGTCCGAATGCTGTTAAATACATTCAAGGACTTGATAAAACATCAGATTCTCTTCCTTCTTCATTATATGAAGGCTACCAAAAACAAGAACAAGAGAAATGGAATTCTATCATGTCTCTTAATGGTAATGAAAACGCATATATCCTTCACAAAGAACTTGGTGAATGGATGACAAACAATGTTACTGTAGTTCGTTACAATGACAAACTTAAAGAAACAGACAATAAAATTCTTGAGTTGATGGAACGTTACAAAAAAATCAACATCAATGACACGGCTAAATGGAGCAATCAAGGTGCTGCCTTTACTAGACAGCTTCAAAACATGATGCAATTGGCCCGTGTAATCACAATCGGTGCTCTTAACCGTGATGAAAGCCGTGGAGCGCATTACAAACCTGACTTCCCAGAACGTAATGATGAAAAGTTCATGAAAACAACAATGGCTACATTCCAAGGAGCAGACAAAGCTCCTGCATTCCATTATGAAGATGTTGATGTATCACTGATTGCACCACGTAAACGTGATTACACGACTACACATTAAAGAGGGGGAGCATAAAAATGGTTGAAACTAAATCTGAGACTAAAACAGTTCGTTTTATTATTACTCGCCAAGATACACCGGATTCAGCTCCTTATGATGAGGAATTTGAATTAGCATACCGTCCGAATATGAACGTCATTTCCGCTTTGATGGAAATTCGTCGTAATCCGGTAACGGTAGAAGGTAAACATACAACTGCAATCGCATGGGACATGAACTGTCTTGAAGAAGTTTGTGGTGCCTGTTCAATGGTCATCAATGGTAAGCCAAGACAATCTTGTACAGCCCTTATTGACCAGTTAGAACAGCCTGTACGTCTTGCTCCAATGCGTACTTTCCCGGTTGTGCGTGACCTTCAAGTCGATCGTAGCCGTATGTTCGATTCATTGAAAAAGGTAAAAGCTTGGATTCCAATTGATGGTACGTATAATCTTGGACCAGGACCACGTATGCCAGAAAAGAAACGTCAATGGGCATATGAATTATCTAAATGTATGACTTGTGGCGTATGTTTGGAAGCTTGTCCGAACGTAAATGACAACTCCAACTTCATGGGACCACAACCATTATCACAAGTTCGTTTATTCAATGCACATCCAACTGGTGCAATGAACAAAGCAGAACGTTTAAACACAATCATGTCAGATGGCGGCCTTGCAAACTGCGGTAACTCACAAAACTGTGTGCAGTCTTGCCCTAAAGGTATTCCATTGACAACATCGATTGCAGCGTTAAACCGTGATACAGCGATTCAACAATTCCGTAACTTCTTCGGAAGCGACGAAGTTTAATAAGTAGTAACCCCCTATCCTTTGGATAGGGGGTTTTTTTATATTAGCTCTACAAAAAATACTCATCAATTTTAAAGAATAAGCCTGTATTTATTAGAAGCGGAAGATGAATATAGGTGAAGTGGGGTTAAGTAAATTTCCCTCTGGGGTATCTTACCTGAAGAATACATTTCAATATAATAGCTCTGTCTTATAAGTTTCAAATAATAAGCAGTATTTTTTCCGTTTTCAAGGAGATTCTACCTTTATAGGAGGGTCAGAAGTATGAAAAACGGCTCTGTTCAAAAAATTTCTTTCTTTTTAGTTATATTTAGCTTGGTGTTTATAAGTGCTTTTCTCCTTTTAGGCAATGCAAAAGCTACGGTCTTGTTGGAAATGGTGGAAGATCCAAAAGGAGGTAGTGAAGTAGATGCTTCTTCTAAATCTGAAAATAAGGAACTCGACTTGACAGTTTTATACACGAACGATACTCACGCTCACCTAAAAGATATTCCACGAAGGTTTACAGCAATCAATAAAATAAGGAATGTAAAAGAAAATGTCCTTTTACTCGATGCGGGAGATGTTTTTACAGGCTCTCTTTACTTTAAGCAATATCTTGGTCAAGCAGATATACAGTTTATGAATAAAATCGGATATGATGCAATGGTACTCGGTAATCATGAATTTGATAAGTCATCGGTCATACTAAGGGACTTTATAAAAGCTGCAGAATTTCCTATTGTTGGTGCTAATATTGATTTTTCTAAAGATGAAGAATTAAAAGATCTGTCTCGAATAGAAATCGATACAACAGGCTGGAAGGGTACTATTCATCCTTCAGTAGTCAAGAAAATCAAAGGGCAGAGAGTGGGGATTATTGGTCTTACGACGCAGAGGACGACCCTTTTATCAAATCCTAATAAGGATATCGTGTTTGAAGATGCTTTCAAGAAAGCGAAAGAAACAATTAACGCACTTGAAGCTAAGGGAGTTAATAAAATCATTGTCCTTTCACATCTTGGTTACAGCAACGATAAAAAGTTAGCTAATACAGTTGACGGAATAGATGTTATTGTTGGTAGTCATTCACATCATAAACTGAAAGAACCTGACGTCATTAATCAAAAAAAGAAACCGACCCTAATAGTACAAGCGGGTAGGTATGGGAGATTTCTTGGCCAGTTGGATGTTACGTTTGATGATAAGGGGAAATTGACAATGTGGAACGGAAAACTCCTTGATATAACGGATAAAAATGAAAAGGGAGAATTTATTTATAAAGAAGATAAGTGGGCCAAGTATTTTCTTGAAGAGCTTAGCGTGCCAATCAAGGAAATAAAAAAGAAAAAAAGGGTTCATGAAAAATAAGGTACTAGATAATGTGGGATTGTTTATTACTCTCTATATAAGTAAGTCAAAAAAGGAAGGAGTTATTTCTTCCTTTTTAATTAATTTTCTGAAGTAAATTAATTATAGATAGAAATATCTTCCCATTTTTTCTTTTTTCTTATAAAATGAATGAATAGTCATTCATTAAGGAGGAGTTCTCACAGTGAGTAGAATATCATATATCGATAATATAAAAGAGTGGAGCAATGGATTTTCTTTTAAGCATGAGATTAAAGTCCGTTTTTCAGAAACTGACATGTTCGGACACCTCAATAATACGGTTCCATTCACTTACTTTGAAGAGGCACGGATCGAGTATTTCAATAGTATGGGTTTCATGGTGGACTGGTCTTCGGCAGAAAGTGATGAAATTCCGGTTGTTGCCGATTTACAATGTGATTATATTCAGCAGGTGTTTTTTAACGAACAACTGACAATCCATGTAAAAGCGGCCCACGTGGGCAACTCATCGGTGGATATTCATTATATGGGAACGAAAGAGGATGGGACGATTTGCCTCACTGGCAGGGGAACGGTCGTCCAAGTATCGAAAACGACCGGGAAGCCGGTGCCACTGGCTGAAGAAATGAAAAAGTGGATGTCAAAAACAAGTGTCAAACAACTTTAAAAGTAAAATTTCAATTAGACAAGTAAATGAGTCACTCCCTTGCCCTAGCCGACATACTATATCTTGACTAAATAGACACCCACTCCGGGTTTTATGCTGGTGAAGGCAAGGAGGGTAACATTACTTGAAGGAGAACGAATTCACTCATAAGCCACTACTCACCAAAAGAGAAAAAGAAGTATTTGAGTTACTAGTACAAGACAAAACAACAAAAGATATCGCAGGTGAATTGTTTATTAGCGAAAAAACAGTTCGAAACCACATTTCGAATGCGATGCAGAAGCTTGGAGTCAAAGGACGTTCACAGGCAGTTATAGAGCTCCTTCGTATGGGAGAACTTAAGCTCTAATGTGTTGCTTTATTAATACGTAAGCCTTATATATCTATACTCTCCCGTTCATTTGCAGCATATAAGGAAGGGTGAAACATTTCCATGTTTCCACTTCCTTGGATGCTGCTTATTTTTATGAAGAGATTTTCTCGGGCTCAGAAAACTTCTGTCTTGAAATTTATTTCACTTTCTCCCAAAATGGTAGTATGATAAGTTTCATGAAGTAAGCGAGAAGCTTAGGTATAGGGTTCCTTCATAGAGAATATCATCATGAAATGAAAGAAAAATGAGGCGAGATTTTTGAAACAACCAATTGGAATTATTGATTCGGGTGTCGGTGGCTTGACTGTGGCTAAAGAAGTCATGCGCCAGTTACCGAATGAAAATATAATATACTTAGGCGATACGGCCAGATGCCCGTATGGACCAAGGTCGAAAAAGGATGTCAAAAACTTCACATGGCAGATGACCCGGTTCCTGATGAAACAGGATATCAAAATGCTTATCATAGCCTGTAATACAGCAACTGCAGCGGTGCTGGATGAAATCAGGGCGATTCTTCCGATTCCTGTACTCGGTGTCATCCTTCCTGGGGCAAGGGCAGCTTTAAAGGTTTCTAATTCCCTACATATTGGTGTGATTGGCACAGAGGGAACGGTGAAGAGCAAAGCCTATGACGATGCACTCGTTTCCATAAACTCGGGTGTGGAAGTAGATAGTTTAGCCTGTCCAAAATTTGTCCCGATTGTGGAAAGCGGGGAATTTCAGGGGGAAATCGTCGAGAGGGTCGTGGCGCAAACGTTGAAGCCGTTAAAGAAAATAAACATTGATACGCTCATTCTCGGTTGTACCCACTATCCTCATTTAGGACCCGTGATTTCGAAATTCATGGGGGATAAGGTACAAGTCATTTCCTCAGGGGAAGAGACGGCCCGTGAAGCGAGTGTCATTTTGGATTACTACCGACTAAGCAATAGAAGCAAAAGGGTTCCTGTACACCGTTTCTATACAACGGGTTCTAAAGATATATTTGGTGCAATCGCATCGAGTTGGCTTGGCATAGAAATTGATACGATAGAGACCATCAAGATCGACCATCTTTAAGACTTCCCTATGGAGGTCTTTTTGGTTTGGGTGAATGGGCGGGTGGCGGTAGTTGCCTAAAGAGAAAGGAAAATAACTGTTCTATTTTTGCCTAGGGCTCGTATAAATAGGAGTACAAACTGTCCTAGGAGTGATTTTATGTCCAATAAATCAAAAGTAACAGCAGCAGTGACAATCCTGGCTTCTTCTCTTTTTCTTTCTGGCTGTGGCTTGTTCGGAGCGGGCGAGAAAACGGAAATCGATCCCCCTAAGGATGTTTCTTTAGTGGAGGATGAATCTTCATTGGAAGAGCCGAAAGGGGAGCAACAGCCTGTAGATGAAGGAGAAAAGGCGTCAACTGAAAGTACAGTTAAGACCGAGCTTTATTTAATTGATAAAAGTGGATATGTAGTTCCGCAAACAATGGAGCTTCCTAAATCCGAAGCGGTCGCAAAACAGGCATTGGACTATTTAGTGAATAATGGACCTGTCACAGATAAGCTGCCAAATGGGTTCCGCGCAGTGATTCCGGCAGATACGTCGATAAGTGTAAACATAAAGGAAGGTGTGGCTGTTGCCGATTTTTCACCAGAGTTTAAAAACTATCAAAAAGAGGACGAACTCAAGATCCTGCAAGCCATCACCTGGACATTGACCCAATTTGATTCGGTCGATAAAATCCAATTGAGGATCAATGGAGAAGATATATCGGAAATGCCGGTAAATGGTACGCCAATCGATGATAATATCTCCCGTGCTTCAGGAATCAATGTTGATGCAAGTGATGTGGTCGATATCTCTAACTCGAAAGCTGTGACGGTCTATTACATCGGTGGGAACGAGGAGTATTCTTATTATGTACCAGTGACGCGCAGGGTCAGTGAAAAGGAGTCGGATAACGTGACAGCGGCCATTCAGGAATTAACGAAGGGGCCAGCGGGTTCTAACTTGCAAACGAGCTTCATGAGTGACGTAGCGTTGCTTGATCAGCCTAAGGTTGCGGATGGTAAGGTCGTCCTGAATTTCAATGAAAATATACTTGGAAGCTTCAAGGAGAAAAAGGTTTCCCAGGATGTGCTTGATGCCCTGGTTTTATCACTAACGGAGCAAAAAGGAATTGAAAGCGTGGAAGTTCATGTTAAGGGGAGTGCAAATCTTCTAAATGAAGAAGGTAAGCCATTATCGGAACCAGTAATCCGTCCAGAAAAGGTGAACACAGGTAGTTTTTAAAAGAAATGATTTATTACTTATAAAAAATGGGGGCAGGCGTTCAGCTGCCTCTTATTCTATTTTTCAAAATAAAAAGGATTTATTTCTAAAAAGCAACCTCATAAGTTTCCGGATTATTGACGAAGCTGAATTTATGATAAAATTAACTTATCAAATAAAGTTCGATCTTCCTTGTGGTCATCAAGCTGTCCCGACAGGAAGCGGAGAACGAAGTGAACTACGAGTGAGGAACATACTTAATATTTACATAAGACAAGCACCCAATTTACTTGTTCGAACGATGAATAAGTCCATATCGTACTCGGAAGTCAAAGGGGCAAGAGGGAACTCAGTGAAGATAAACGAAAAGGATGAGATGAATTGATGAAAACCGTGATTATTGCGACGAAGAATAAAGGAAAAGCCAACGAATTCAAGAACATGTTTGCAGCAAAAGGTTATGAAGTCCAGACTCTCCTCGACCTGCCGGATGCACCGGATGTCGAGGAAACTGGAACGACGTTCGAAGAGAATGCAATTCTTAAAGCGGAAGCGATTGCCCATAAGGTAGGCCACTTTGTCCTCGCAGACGACTCGGGGCTGATCGTAGATGCGTTAGACGGCCGACCTGGCGTATATTCTGCCCGTTATGCCGGTGAAGATAAGGTTGATGAAGCGAACACGGAAAAAGTATTGAGGGAACTAGAGGGTGTACCAGAGGAGGAAAGAACGGCTAGGTTCTATTGCGCATTGGCATTGGCCTCTCCCAATCAAGAAACGATAACGGTTTCAGGTACGATGGAAGGTTTCATTACGAAGCAACCGATAGGAACCAATGGATTTGGCTATGACCCAATCTTTTTTGTGAAAGAACAGGGCAAAACTAATGCTGAATTGACAAAAGAAGAAAAAAATAATATCAGTCACCGTGCAAACGCATTGAAAGCGTTGGATGAGAAATTGGAAGAATTCCTTAAACGGGAAGAAGGAATGTGATCATGAAGGTCCTGATAATGAGTGATAGCCACGGGCTTACTCATGAAATAAGCATGATCACCGCTCGTCATAAACAAGAAGTCACAGCGATGATACATTGTGGAGATTCGGAACTTAAAAGCAAGGATCCACTTTTGAGAGGGTATTTAGCGGTACGTGGGAACTGTGACCATGATCATGCCTTTCCTAACGAGCTCATTCAAGACATTGCTGGCAAACGCTTCTTCATTACCCATGGACATCTGTATAATATTAAGATGACACTGATGAACTTATCATATAAAAGTGAAGAATCCGGTGCTGATATCGTTTGTTTTGGGCATTCTCACGCAGCGGGATCTGAACGAATCGATGGAAGGTTATTCATCAATCCTGGCAGTATTCGCCAGCCTCGGGGGCGAAAAGAAAAAACGTATGTAATTTTGTCTATTGAAGAAAACGTACTTGAAATCACGTATTACGATCTTGAAGGAAACACGGTCGAGGAACTAAATAAAGCTTATAAAACCAACTGACTTAAGGTATAATGAACAGGAAGCATTCTGTGCTTCCTGTCTGCAAAAAAAAATATTAAAACCATTGACTTTCTTTTAATATGCTAATATAATAAGAATTGTCCTAAGGGATCTTAAGTAAGGTTAATACATAAGTGTTACCGCAACTTATATCATAAAATGTCTCAGTAGCTCAGCTGGATAGAGCAACGCCCTTCTAAGGCGTCGGTCGGGAGTTCGAATCTCTCCTGGGACACTACCAAACAGTCAAATCCTTTTAGGGTTTGTCTGTTTTTTTATTGAATATAAATCTTCTGGTGAAAATAAAAAAATGTTGACTTTCTTATTATATTTCACTATAATAAGAGTTGTCTTAAACGACTAATATTTTCATACATACGTGTACACAATGTCTCAGTAGCTCAGCTGGATAGAGCAACGCCCTTCTAAGGCGTCGGTCGGGAGTTCGAATCTCTCCTGGGACACTATCAAAAACAGCCAAGACCTTTTGAAGGGTTTGGTTGTTTTTTCGTTATATAAAGGTTTGTCATGGCATTTTATAATGATATGTTTGTTTCCCCTATCATTATTCCCATAGGATTCAAGAGGGGAACATTTCACTAGAGGATATGGATGAAGAATACTGTTGATCATGGAGACAATGATTTGAGGCCATAGATCTATTGCCTTTTAGTTTCTTTTCTAACTTGTTTATATTTCTATTTTTAGAGAAGGTGGATTCTCTTTTATGTCGAACTGTATAAGAATAAGGGAGATGTTTAGATGAATAAAGATAGCTTATTTAAATTCATTCAAACTTCCACGCGGGGGAATTTCTTTTCAGTAGAGATAGCCCAAGATGGAACCAAAGTAGTTCAAATGGCCAAGGAGTTAGAACAAGAAGGCAGAATCAAACTAAGAGAGTGTAAGTCGCAAAATCAAGGCGTTTACCTTGAAGGCATCCTTAAATTCATTCCTAGTTAATACCATCGGTTCAGTTAGGAAGAGGAAAAAAGCATCCAACGAGTTGGATGCTTTTTTCTGTGTCTGATTCATTCAATTCTTATTTAACGTTTCGCGGTTTTTATTGATGATTTCACGGTTTTTGATTATGGCGGTATTTATTTCTTCAAGCGGTGTTCGGATGACATCTTGTTCATTTTCAAATGGTGTGAGATTAGATTGATCTTTCAATAATATATCAATGGTATCGCGTAACTGAAGCATTGATATATTGAATTTTTCCGAAACGCCTTGTAGGGCTTTATGTATTTCAGGGTTCTGGATAGAAGAAACAACCTTTCCGGAATCAGAGTTCAATAATATATCCTCCTCTAAAGCTTGATGTGAATATACATAGCTTATTATTGAGATATGGTAATTATACATGGAAGACATGTTTTTTTCATGGGGAATTAAACTCAATTTGGATTTCATGCAGAATAAAATATTATAGGAGGATATTATTAGGCCAGCTGCTAATTTCATCAAGAGGGTGTGAAAGGGATGAAATCCTTTCTTGAGTGAGTAACGGGAAGGCGTCGGTTATATAGATCTGATTTCAATAATGGTAAATAAAGTAAATTAAAAGTATAATGAAAAAGTGAGTTTGAGTTTGAGTTTTGATGAAGGAGGCGTAGCGATGGAAAAGGATGAAAGCTATTTGAAAGCAAAAAAAAGGGTGGAGAAATTAAAGGGTTTTTATATCCATTTAATCGTTTACATCTTGGTGAATCTTTTGCTTATAATGATAAACTTATTGACCGATGCTAGTTATTTGTGGTTTCTCTATCCCCTTGGCGGCTGGGGAATCGGAATCCTTATACATGGTTTAACAACGTTTGCGAGCGGGAACTTCGGGTCGCAATGGGAAGAAAGAAAAATTAAAGAATATATGAAAAAAGATAATAAGGACCTTTAATAAATACTTGTAACTAAGGAGGCTATATTGGCTTCTTTATTTAATTTGGCTCGATAATAAAAGTTGAAACTTTGACTTTATCAAGATTTTGGACCATTTGTCTTTTGAATATAGTAAAATGGAGGCTAAGAGCTTAATAAATAATCATTTTATAGGAGTTGCTCATGAAACAGTTTGGTTGGTTTGTAACGGGAATAGGGGTTTTGATCGCATTGTTTGCCCTGCTTTATCCCTTGAATGTTATCAGTAAAACAGTTTGCATATATTTACTGCTCGGAGGATCGGGTCTTATGTTCGTTGGATCTATGTTTAGGGCCTTTTCCCTTCTTAAGAGAAGCGAATAATGACCGGTTGGGTTGATATAGTGGGGTGACTCTATGTACAATTGGGGAGTCTCCTAAATATCAGCCTTTTTTTTAGGGGAGATTTTTTAAAAAATTAGGTGATGAAAAATGGACAAGAACCAATTGAAATATGCACAACAGCATTTGGCCAATGAACGAACCTTTTTGGCGTGGATCCGAACCGTGATTGCAATTGTGGGGGTGGGCTTTCTAACAACAAGTTTGCATTTTACGATAGGTGTGTACCGAGATGCCCGAATCGATTTAATCAGTATCGTGCTTGGGATGTTCACCTGCTTTTTGGGTCTAGTGATCACCATATTGGCAACGGTTAGTTATCTTCAGAAGAAGAAGCAAATTAATGAGGAGACCTTCAAGCCTTCCTCGGCCCAAGTCATTCTCATTGCAGTCTTTATGCTCATCTTACTATTGATGGTCATTTTATATTTTCTTTTTATCAAACTATAACCATTTGTCCCTATTTGTTAGGGCTTTTTTTTATGGGGTGTTGCGGGTTATTTTCTTTACGAAAACTTTTTTCTGTTTACAATCCTCTAGTATAGGTTAGAAGTAAGGGGAGGGCTCACTCAGATTTATAAAGTCTATGTGAATTCCAATTATTTGTTTAGTAACCAGATTATGATATATGATAAGGGATATAAAAGGAGGTCATCAAGATGGTAGATATCCAAAAAGGTGAAGGGTCATTTTTTGTCAAGGACTCTGGTGAAAAGCTGGCTGAAATTACGTTCTTTAAATCAGGTGATCACGAAATCACGGTGGATCATACGGTTGTATCCGACAAACTACGCGGACAGAAGGTTGGGAATGCGCTTGTTGAAAAAGTGATTGAACTAGCGCGTAATGAAAATCTTAAAATCGTTCCGGAATGTACATTCGTTCAAAAGCAATTTGAAAAAAATGAAGCATATGAAGATGTATTGGCTAAGTAACGATATAGGGCTGGACTCTAGGAAAAGGAATGGATTACCATTCCTTTTCCTGTGTATTCAGCCTTTTCCCTTTGTTTTTTATAAAGTGTCTGGGGGAGGGGGCCAAGGGGACACCACTTCTTGTAATTACCAATAAAATGCAGAAACAGCCTTTCAAAATAAACATCGGTTGCAGGCAAATTGGATGTTTGGTAAGAATATGGAATGCATTATGCTTTAGTTTGTATCTTTTTTCATTATTTTCAAACTAAAAAAATATTTTTTTAAAATGTGAAAATAGGATAATGGTAGGGATGAAAGCGCATACAATAAAACTTATAATTTAGAATTGTCTAAAAATTCATTGAATACCTGTTGACTACACTCCAAAATGCGAGTAAGATAATCTCAAATACAAGACATCAAACATTAGCGTTTCAAAAAAATATGAATAATGAGAAAACATTGAAAAGGATAAGTAGTCTTTTTTCAAGACATTCACAGAGAGCCGGGTTGCTGAGAACCGGTATTGTCCCAAAAGATGAACTCACCTTGGAGTTTCAGCTTGAACGTTATACTAGTAGGGCTGAACGGGTGCGTACCAGTACCCGTTACCAAAACAGAGAATAGTTGTATACTATTCAAAGTGCGCATGGAAGTTCATGCGAAAAAGGGTGGTACCGTGGAGCGGCTGATTAAGTCTTTTCACCCCTTTAACTTGCTAAGTGCAAGTACATTTGGGGTGAAAAGGCTTTTTTGTATGCCTAAAAATCCGAATATTATGAATTTAATCGAGTGAGAAAGCGGAGGAGGTCTTTACGAATGACACAAAAAGCAGTAGTGGCTGATCGAAAAAGTGGAAAGACACATTATAGTGGTGCCGAATTTTTGATGGAAGCATTGAAAAAGGAAAATGTTGAAGTCATCTTTGGGTACCCTGGTGGTTCTGTATTGCCGATATATGACAAGCTTTATAGTTCAAAGCTTTTTCATATCTTGACACGACATGAGCAGGGTGCAATCCACGCAGCAGAAGGGTACGCCAGGATTACTGGCAAACCGGGAGTGGTCATCGTCACGTCCGGTCCTGGAGCAACGAACATTGTAACCGGCCTAGCGGACGCAATGATTGATTCTCTTCCACTTGTTGTTATTTCGGGTCAGGTAGCTACTAGCGTAATTGGTTCGGATGCCTTTCAGGAGGCAGATGTACTCGGAATTACAACCCCAATTACAAAACATAACTATCAAGTGAGAAAGCCGGAAGACCTCCCACGTATCATCAAAGAAGCATTTTATATCGCTTCAAGCGGACGACCGGGACCTGTTTTAATAGATATTCCTAAAGACATGGCAATCTTGGAAGGGGTAGCGACGGAAGAGGATCCAGTGATGGACCTGCCAGGCTATCAGCCAACGACAAAGCCGAATTACTTGCAAATAAGAAAGCTTGTTGAAGCGGTAAGTGGTGCGAAAAGGCCCGTCATCCTTGCTGGAGCAGGTGTCCTTCATGCAAAGGCATCTCATCTCTTGAAGGAATATGCCGAACAACAAGGCATACCAGTAGTTCACACCCTCCTTGGCCTTGGCGGTTTCCCAGCCGAGCATCCGCAATTTATTGGAATGGGTGGCATGCATGGTAGTTTTGCGGCAAACATGGCGTTATCGAAATGTGATCTGTTGATTAATGTGGGGGCAAGGTTCGATGATCGCTTGACCGGAAACTTAGCCAAATTTGCACAATATGCAACTGTTGCCCATATCGATATTGATCCAGCGGAAATCGGAAAGAATGTACCAACCAAGATTCCTGTAGTCGGCAGCGCGAAAGAAGCTTTAACGGAGTTGATTGCCCAAAGTGGTAAAAAGCCTGACATTACGGAATGGACTGAACAGTTGAATGAGTGGAATGCAGAATTCCCATTACGTTATACCCAAGAAGAAGGGGTGCTGAAACCTCAACGTGTCATTCAAATGCTCCATGAAAAAACGAAGGGGGAAGCCATTGTCACGACGGATGTTGGTCAGCATCAAATGTGGGCGGCCCAGTACTATCCATTTAACAAGCCTAATTCATGGGTCACATCCGGTGGCCTAGGTACGATGGGCTTTGGCTTACCGTCCGCACTTGGAGCACAAATGGCCAATCCAAAAGCGACAGTTCTTTCGATATCTGGCGATGGTGGTTTTCAGATGTGCCTTCAAGAACTTTCGGTCATTGCGGAAATGAATCTGCCGATTAAGATCATCATCATTAATAACGGTGCGCTTGGAATGGTAAGGCAATGGCAGGAACTCTTCCATGACAATCGCTTTTCACACAGTGTTTTCCAGTCTCAACCCAATTTCGTTAAATTGGCTGAAGCATATGGAATTCCAGGGTTTAAAGCGACTACCGAGGAAGAAGCCAATGCATGCCTCGATGAAGCATTCACGATAGATGGACCGGTTTTGATCGATTTCCGTGTCAAACAAATGGAAAATGTCTTTCCGATGGTAGCATCAGGAAAAGGGCTGGATGAAATGGAAGGAGTTTAAGCAATGAGGGGAATTCTTAGCCTTACCGTGAACAATAGACCAGGCGTCCTTAACCGGATCACGAACCTGTTCACGAAAAGGAATTATAACATTGAAAGCATGACAGTCGGGCAATCCGAGCAGGAGGGCATTTCAAGGATGACCTTCGTGGTCGATGTTGATGACGAAACGGTCATTGAGCAAATCACAAAGCAATTAAATAAGCAGATAGAAGTGCTTAAAGTGATTGATATCACGAATCAATCGATTGTAGCCAGGGAACTGGCGCTCATCAAGATATTGGTGACAAGCCAGACCCGACCTGAAATCTATTCGGTAATTGAGCCTTTCCGGGCCTCTGTTATAGATGTAAGTAAAGATAGCCTGACGGTTCAAATCACTGGGGAATCAGACAAAATCGAAGCCTTCATTGAACTGATCAAACCGTATGGCATCAAAGAGTTGGCAAGAACCGGGACGGCGGCCTTCCCTCGCGGAATGCAGTTGTCACATGCAAAAAGCGCAACAATCGTATAAAAACAACCAAAAAAAAACTATGGATATGAAAAGGGAGATGTATTAATAATGGCAAAAGTATATTATAACGCAGAAGCAAACGAGAATTTTTTCAACAATAAAAAGGTAGCGGTAATCGGATACGGTTCACAAGGACACGCACATGCTCAAAACTTACGTGATAGCGGTGTGGATGTAATCATCGGAATCAGAAAAGGTAAATCATTCGATAAAGCTGTAGAAGATGGATTCAATGTATATACAGTTAAAGAAGCGGCAGAACAAGCAGATGTAATCATGAACCTTTTACCAGATGAAACGCAACCAAAAGTATACCAAGAAGAAATCAAACCTGTGTTGCATGCAGGTCAAGCATTAATGTTCGCACACGGATTCAACGTTCACTTTAACCAAATTGTCCCACCAGCCGACGTGGATGTATTATTAGTGGCTCCAAAAGGTCCAGGACATCTTGTTCGCCGTACATATGAACAAGGTGCAGGGGTACCGGCATTATTCGCAATCTACCAAGATGTGACGGGTGAAGCAAGAGAATTGGCACTTGCTTACGCTAGAGGAATCGGAGCACTAAGAGCGGGTGGATTGGAAACGACATTCCAAGAAGAAACAGAAACAGATCTTTTTGGAGAACAGGCAGTGCTTTGTGGCGGATTGACTTCCCTTGTAAAAGCTGGGTTTGAAACATTGACGGAAGCTGGATACCAACCGGAAGTTGCATACTTCGAGTGTTTACATGAATTGAAATTAATCATCGACCTTATGTATGAAGGCGGTATGGAAAATATGCGTTATTCCATCTCTGATACGGCTCAATGGGGAGATTTCGTTTCAGGACCACGCGTTGTGACAGAGACGACAAAAGAAGCGATGAAAGCCATTTTAAAAGACATCCAAGACGGGGAATTCGCAAAAGGATGGATCCTAGAAAACCAAGCGAATCGTCCAGTCTTCAATGCTATCAATAACCGTGAAAACAAACACCAAATCGAAGTGGTAGGTCGTGAATTAAGAAAAATGATGCCATTCGTCAAACCTCAACAAACAGAGAAAGAAGTGGTAGCCGTTGCGAAAAATTAATATTTTTGAAACAACACTTCGTGATGGGGAGCAATCGGCCGGTGTGAACTTGAATTTTACCGAAAAGCTGGAAATTGCTTATCAGCTTGAAAGGCTTGGTGTGGATATCATCGAAGCCGGTTTTCCGGCAGCATCCAAAGGGGACTTCAATTCCGTACAGGAAATCGCGCGCAAAATCAGAAACAGCTCTGTTACAGGGCTGGCGCGCGCTGTAAAGGGAGACATTGACGCTGCGTGGGACTCATTGAAAGTCGGAGCAGAACCAAGGTTGCATACATTCATCGCCACGTCTCCGATCCACCGTCAATACAAGTTGAAAATGTCAAAAGAACAAGTGATTGAAAAATCAGTTGCCATGGTCAAGTATGGGGCAGAGCGTTTCCCAATCGTACAATGGTCTGCCGAAGATGCCAGTCGAACTGAACTTGACTATCTGGCTGAAATAGTCGAAGCGGTCATTCAGGCGGGGGCGAAGGTTATCAACATTCCGGATACAGTGGGATATGCCGCCCCGATTGAATACGGAAACATCTTCCGTTACCTACGTGAAAATGTTCCTTCCATCGATAAGGTGAGCCTATCGGCTCACTGCCATGATGATCTTGGAATGGCAACAGCTAACTCATTGGCTGCCATTGAAGGTGGGGCTACCCAAGTCGAGGGAACGATAAATGGAATTGGCGAACGTGCCGGCAATGTGGCCCTTGAAGAAGTGGCGATGGCTCTTTATATCCGAAAGGATTTCTATCAGGCGGAGACGGGTCTTGTCTTGAATGAAATCAAAAGAGCTAGTGATCTGGTTAGTCGTTTAACGGGAATGCAGGTACCTGCAAATAAAGCCATTATCGGGGCCAATGCCTATGCGCATGAATCCGGGATTCACCAAGATGGCATGTTGAAAGAAAAAACGACGTATGAAATTATCTCACCGGAACTGGTCGGTGTGTCTGCCAATTCGCTTGTTCTAGGTAAGCATTCTGGACGGCATGCTTTCAAAGAGAGATTACAAGAATTGAATTTCTCTGTAACGGATGAAGAAATGAATTCTTTATTTGTCCAGTTCAAAGAATTGGCGGATAACAAGAAAACCATGACGGACGAAGATATCGTAGCTCTTGTCCTTGAAGAAAAAGCGACGGATATCAGTTTTTATGACCTGATTTCCTTTCAAATATCTCATGGTACCCATCAAGTTGCCACGGCAACGGTTACGTTGAAAAAAGGCGATAGTGAAGAAATACAGGAAGCGGCAACGGGTGCTGGTAGTGTTGAGGCCCTCTATAACACGCTTGAAAGATGTTTGGGTAGTCAAATCAACCTCCAGGATTACAGAATCCAATCTGTGGGAGCTGGGATGGATGCCTTAGCACAAGTTTTCGTAAAAATCGATTACAACGGTGTGGAAACGAGTGGACGTGGACTGGACCAGGATGTATTGGAAGCCTCGGCAAAAGCTTATTTAAACGCGGTGAACCGTGTAGTCATCATGAAGGAATTAGAAGAAAAAGCAGTCATGCAGTAGGAAGGGGAGATTTCGATGAAAAGGAATATTGCGGTGCTTCAAGGAGATGGCATCGGTAAAGAAGTGACTAGAGGCGCTGTAGAAATTCTTGAAGCCGTTGCTCAACGGTACGGGCATGATTTTGAATTTCAATATGGCGAAATTGGTGGTAGCGCTATCGATAACACGGGATCGCCACTACCGGACGGGACAGTAGAGATTTGCAAGAATAGCGACGCGGTATTATTAGGGGCGGTCGGGGGACCGAAGTGGGACACTCAACCTGCGCACCTAAGGCCAGAGCGTGGTTTATTGAAAATCCGCAAAGACCTGAATCTCTATGCTAACATCCGGCCAATTAGCTATTATTCCAGCTTGTCGGAGTCTTCACCTCTTAAAAAGGAATTCATTGAAGATGTCGATTTCGTTATTGTACGCGAGCTGACGGGTGGCCTTTATTTCGGGAAGCCGAGTGAGCGGGTGGAACGAGAGGGGAAGGATGCGGTCGTCGATACCCTTTTTTATCAGAAAGATGAAATGAAGCGCATCATTGAACTTGCATTTAAATTAGCCTCTGACCGCAAGAAAAAAGTGACATCGGTCGACAAAGCCAATGTCCTGGAATCCAGTCGGATGTGGCGTGAAACGGCTGAAGAAATCGCCAAAGATTATCCAGAAGTGGAACTTGAACACATGCTTGTTGATAATGCTGCGATGCAGCTCATAAAGAATCCGAAACAATTTGACGTTATTGTGACGGAAAATATGTTTGGTGACATTTTAAGCGATGAAGCATCCGTCTTGACTGGTTCACTTGGCATGTTGCCTTCCGCTTCGATCTCTACGGAAGGTCCCAATTTATATGAACCGATCCACGGATCTGCCCCTGATATTGCAGGAAAAAATCTAGCAAATCCTATTGGGACGATTTTATCGGCAGCATCGTTGTTACGCCTATCATTCGGATTGGAAAATGAGGCCGACGCGGTCGAGCAAGCGGTGGAAACGGTACTGAACTATGGATTAAGAACAGGTGATATTGCTAATGGTCAATCACCAATCACGACGACGACAGAAATGATTGCCCAAATAAAAGCAACTCTATTAGACCAGGAAGCCATCTCCAACATCATGGGAGCTTATGCATAACCTTCTTTCACGGCCTAAATCTAGGCCGTGTTTTTTAAAAAATATAAAATTGATCGAGGTGGATATAAGTGGGTAAATCTATAATTGAAAAAATATGGGATCGCCATATTATATATGAAGAGGAAAATAAACCGGATTTATTGTATATAGATCTTCAATATATTCATGAAGTAACATCCCCTCAAGCATTCGAAGGTTTGAGATTGAAAGGGCGTAAAGTAAGAAGGCCCGACCGGACTTTCGCAACAATGGACCATAATGTGCCTACTATAAATCGCCATTTCATTTCGGATGATATTGCAAGAAAACAGTTGGAGGCACTTGATAAAAACTGTAAGGAATTCGGTATCCGTCTTGCTGACCTAGACAGCCCAGAACAAGGAATCGTTCATGTCATCGGTCCGGAATTAGGTCTTACACAACCTGGTATGACGATTGTTTGCGGGGACAGCCATACATCTACGCATGGGGCGTTCGGATCGATTGCTTTCGGAATCGGAACAAGTGAAGTGGAGCATGTTTTGGCCACTCAATCCCTATGGCAGACTAAACCAAAAACGCTCAAGCTTGAGGTTAATGGGAAACTCGGTCATGGAGTCATGGCGAAAGATGTCATTTTATATGTTATATCCAAATTCGGTGTTGACTTTGGGACAGGACATATCATTGAATATTGTGGGGAAGTTTTCGATGCCATGTCAATGGAAGAAAGAATGACCGTATGTAATATGTCAATCGAAGGCGGTGCTCGTGCTGGGCTAGTGGCACCAGATGAAACAACCTTCTCCTATTTGAAAGGTCGGAAATATGTTTCAAAAGGTGAAGAGTTTGAGCGTTGCGTTCAGGACTGGAAGGCACTTGTTAGTGACGCAGATGCGGTTTATGACCGGGAAATCGTCCTTGATGGCAGTTTGATTTCGCCAATGGTCAGCTGGGGAACAAATCCGGGCATGGCTAGTGGAGTGGATGAACGGGTACCGACTTTTGCAGAGGATATCACTAATTCGAAGGAACTCGGCCGCGCGCTTGAATATATGGGACTTCAAGAAGGAATGGCGATTACGGATATTCCGGTTCAACATGTATTTATCGGTTCTTGTACCAATTCCAGAATTGAAGATTTACGTCAGGCTGCTGAAATGATTGAAGGCAGGACGGTTCATAAAGGTGTTCGAGCAATGGTGGTACCAGGCTCACAAAGTGTCAAGAAGCAAGCGGAAGATGAAGGATTGGATGAAATTTTTAAATCGTCAGGCTTTGAATGGCGGGAATCAGGTTGTAGCATGTGCTTGAGCATGAACCCGGATGCGGTGCCTCCTGGTGAACACTGTGCCTCCACGAGTAACAGGAATTTCGAGGGCCGACAAGGGGCAGGGGCCAGGACCCATTTAGTAAGTCCAGCCATGGCAGCGGCTGCGGCCATATACGGGAAGTTCGTTGATATAAGAAACTTGAAAAAAGCTGAGAGAGTTCAGTAAATACAAATTAATAGGAGGTGCACAATGGAAATGGAACCCATTACTATATATAAAGGAAGAGCGGCGGCACTAAATCGGAAAAATGTGGATACCGATCAAATCATTCCAAAGCAGTTTTTAAAACGGATTGAACGAAGCGGCTTTGGCGAATTCCTGTTCTATAACTGGCGCTTTGATGAAGAAGGAAATGAACGCCCTGATTTTGAATTGAATCAGCTTCAAAATCGTGATACCTCGATTTTGATTGCGGGTGAAAACTTTGGCTGCGGGTCATCAAGGGAGCATGCACCATGGTCGTTGAAAGATTATGGTTTCGATATTGTCATCGCACCATCTTATGCCGACATATTCAAAAGCAACTGCATGAAGAACGGAATGGTTCCCATCGCATTAAACCATGAGCAAGTCCAGTACCTGATGGAGAGGGCCGCTTCCCCTGATTATGAACTGACTGTCGATTTACCGAATCAAACGGTGAAAGATGGCCAAGGGTTTGAAGCAAGCTTCGAGATTCATCCATATTGGAAGGAAATGCTCGTCAAAGGCTGGGACGAAATATCGATCACCCTTCAATATGATGAGAAAATAGCAGCTTATGAAAAGCAAAAAGATGCAGTTTCTAATGCGTAATGAATTCAAAAAAAGGCTTCCTATCCATTAAAATAGGAAGCTCTTTTTTGTGGAGTTTTAAATTACATATAAGTGGAATGGATACCTTGGAAGGTGACTGTTTTTTGAATTTCATTCTATTACATGCTAAACTATTTTCCAAAAGCGAACGGCGAGGTGAATAATGATGGTTGGGAAACATGGAAAGAGCACAGAGGATTCGAAGGTCGTCCCATTTCCTAATCTAGGGGAAAGGTTAATCATAAAGGGCCTCGACGAGCTTGGAAAAAGGAACTTTAAAGACGCAGCCCGGCTCTTCAGTCAAGCACGGGAATTTGAGCCGGATAATGATGAAGTATGTATGGGCCTTGTCGTTTCCCTGGTTGAGCTCGAGTATTATGAAGAGTCCAAAGAATTGTGCCAAGAGATGCTTAATAAAGGAATCGGTGACTATTTCCAATTGATTAACATCTATTTAATGGTGCTACTCCAATTGAATGAACATCAGGAAATGATTACGACAATTGAACTTTTATTTGATGAAAACCAGATCCCCTTCGACAAAGAGGAGCATTTTGAAAAGATGCTTCACTTCAGCAAGCGGGCCCTTGAAGATAAAAAAGAGGAAACCGAAAGGGAATTACAGCTGCGGGAAGAAGAATTACAGAAGGAAGAGTTATTCGCAGGGAAATCGGATAAAGAAATGCTACTTGTGATTTCTAAACTTACGAATCTTAATATTCGACCTTTTGTCCCCCAAATCGAGCAGTTTCTTCAAGACCGTGATGGACACCCATTTTTTAAAACGATGCTATTAAACATCCTTATAGACCAGGAGTATAATGAAGAAGTAACCGTTTGGAAGTTCACGCAGTCCAAGATTGTCAATCCAAAAGAGCTGGTGACCTTGAAGGAAACAAGCTTCCATAAAACGATCACGAACCTGACAGAAGAGGAAATCAGTCATAAAAATCCGAGTTTATTTGAAATGGTGCACAGCCTAATTGAGCGGCATTCCTTTTTATTGTATCCATTCGAACCAGAATCAGATATGATACCGGCATGGGCGGCTGCCTATCATGCGTTAGCCGAAGAGTACATGACAGGGGAAGATAGGATCCAAGAAATAGCGAATAGTTATTCCGTTGATGGGGAAGCGGTTACGAATATTCTAGCCACTATAAAAGAAATCGAAGAAATTTCTTATCCCATTATTTAACCTATTGCTGTTGTAACGGTTTGAACCTGTGTTATAATGTAGTGGTTGTAATGTATAATCGTCTAATTTTGACGAATTCCCAATTTTTTTCTTGGGTATATTTGAAGGATGACTTGTTAACACTTGCAAAGCATATTCATCCAATGCTTATTATTGAAGTATATAGATCTTTTTGGAGGGAAACACATGTCTGTAAAATGGGAAAAACAAGAAGGTAATCAAGGCGTATTAACAATCGAAGTAGAAGCTGTAAAAGTAAACGAAGGTTTAGACGCAGCATTCAAAAAAGTAGTTAAACAAGTAAACGTACCTGGCTTCCGTAAAGGTAAAATGCCACGTCAAATGTTCGAAAAGAAATTCGGCGTAGAATCATTATATCAAGATGCTCTTGATTTCATCCTTCCTGATGCATATGCAAATGCTGTCGAAGAAGCTGGAATTCAGCCTGTAGATCGTCCAGAAATCGACATCGAGAAAATGGAAAAAGGTGAAAACCTAATCTTCACGGCTACTGTAACAGTTAAGCCTGAAGTTAAATTAGGAGATTACAAAGGTGTTGAAGTGGAAAAATTCAATACTGAAGTAACTGACGAAGACGTTGATAACGAATTGAAATCAATGCAAGAACGTCAAGCTGAACTTGTCGTTAAAGAAGAAGGACAAGCTGCAGAAGGCGATACAGTCGTTCTTGATTTTGAAGGATTCGTTGATGGTGAAGCATTCGAAGGCGGAGCTTCAGAAAACCATTCACTAGAAATCGGTTCTAACTCATTCATCCCTGGTTTCGAAGAGCAACTTGTTGGTCTTGAAACAGGCGCTGAAAAAGATATCGAAGTTACATTCCCTGAAGAATACCATGCTGCTGAACTTGCAGGTAAACCAGCTGTATTCAAAGTGAAAATTCACGAAATCAAAACAAAACAACTTCCTGAGTTGGATGATGAATTCGCGAAAGACGTTGACGAAGAAGTTGAAACGTTAGCTGAACTTAAAGAAAAAACAAAACATAAATTAGAGCATGACAAAAAACACGAAGAAGAAAACTTCGTACAAAACACTGTAATCGGTAAAGCTGTTGAAGGTGCAGAAATGGACATTCCTGAAGCTATGATTTCTAACGAAGTAGACCGCATGATGAATGAGTTCTCTCAACGCATTCAATCTCAAGGCCTAAACTTAGAACTTTACTACCAATTCTCAGGTCAAGACGAAGAAGCATTAAAAGCACAAATGAAAGAAGAAGCTGAAGGACAAGTTCGTACAAGCTTGACTCTTGAAGCTATCGCTGAAGCTGAAAAAATTGAAGCAACTGATGAAGACGTTGAAGCTGAACTTGCAGAAATGGCTACAATGTACAACATGGAAGTTGAAGCAATCAAACAAGCTCTTGGAAACTTAGAAAGCATCAAAGGCGATCTTAAAATTAAGAAAGCAATTGACTTCTTAGTGGAAAACAGCAAAACTGTTGAAGCAAAATAATTTATTTTAAGTAAGTGTTTACTAATATTTTCTTCAAAGAAACAAGGCGCGAGTAATCGTGCCTTGTTTTATACATATTAAGAATTTGTTGGTAATTTTAACTATCGGATAGTTTCTGATTGATTTTTTTTTCATTTCAGTGTAGATTAATTCTAATGCTGCATATACATATTTATACAGAAAAACCTTATTTTAAAAACCGAAAAGTTTGGACATACTGGTAAATGGAAACATACATATGAAATGAAAATTTGTACTTATTGGACAACTTGTGGGTGAGCGTTTTTGTTACAAAATTTCCAAGAACGTGATAGAATGCAAAACATACTAGGAATTTTGGAACGCTAAAGTATTTGTGTGTCTTTCCTATAGTGGATTTGACACCTTTACATCACTAGAGTTGGAAGAGTATTTAAAGGGGTGAACGTTCATGTTTAAATTTAATGATGAAAAAGGACAATTAAAATGTTCTTTTTGCGGAAAAACTCAAGAACAGGTCCGCAAACTGGTAGCTGGTCCAGGTGTATATATTTGTGACGAGTGTATCGAACTTTGTACTGAAATCGTTGAAGAAGAGCTAGGTACTGATGAAGAAGTAGAATTTAGAGATGTACCTAAACCTAAGGAAATTCGTGCGATACTAGACGAATACGTAATTGGACAAGAACAGGCTAAAAAGTCTTTGGCCGTCGCTGTTTATAATCATTATAAACGCATCAATTCCAATAGCAAAGTTGATGACGTCGAGTTATCCAAGAGTAATATCGCTCTTATTGGACCGACAGGAAGCGGGAAAACGCTACTTGCCCAAACATTGGCGCGTCTATTGAATGTACCTTTTGCCATTGCTGACGCAACTTCATTAACGGAAGCTGGTTATGTTGGGGAAGATGTAGAGAACATCCTTCTTAAGCTGATTCAAGCGGCTGATTATGATGTGGAAAAAGCGGAAAAAGGCATCATTTATATCGATGAAATCGATAAAGTGGCCCGTAAATCAGAGAACCCATCGATTACACGCGATGTATCCGGTGAAGGTGTACAGCAGGCCTTATTGAAAATTCTTGAAGGTACCGTGGCAAGCGTTCCGCCACAAGGAGGACGTAAACATCCTCATCAAGAATTCATCCAAATCGATACGACTAATATCTTATTCATCTGTGGTGGTGCTTTTGACGGCATTGAACCAATCATCAAACGCCGTTTAGGCCAAAAAGTCATTGGCTTTGGTTCTGATGTTAAAAAAGATGATATCGCAGAAAAAGAATTGCTTTCTAAAGTTCTTCCAGAAGATTTACTGCGTTTCGGTCTAATTCCGGAATTCATCGGTCGTCTTCCTGTCATTGCTACACTAGAGCAATTGGACGAAGCCGCTTTGATTGAAATCCTTACAAAACCGAAAAATGCTCTTGTGAAGCAATATCAAAAATTGCTTGAGCTTGACGACGTGGAATTGGAATTCGAACAGGAAGCACTTAGTGAAATTGCTAAAAAGGCGATTGAACGTAAAACAGGTGCGCGTGGACTCCGTTCCATCATTGAAGGAATTATCCTTGAAGTGATGTTCGATCTTCCATCACGTGATGATGTTGCCAAATGTGTAATTACAGGAAGCACAATCGCGAAAAACGAAACACCAAAGCTTGTCCTGAAAGATGGTACAACCATTCAGGGACAAGGGAAGAAGACATCAGCTTAATCCGATTAGTGAAAAAACTGCCAGTTCTTCTGGCAGTTTTTTTATGTTCTTTTTCATTACCTCAGTGCTTCTAAGTTTATATCTCAAAACACCAAAATTTACATCCCATATTTATTGGATTATTTCGCCCTCCCCTAGGAGATACTATCAGAAATGACAAGGCAGTAGCAGGAGGGAAAACGATGAACTGGACAGGAATAGCGTTATTTATTCAGCTGTTTTTTGGTATTGTGATTGGTTTGTATTTTTTGAATTTATTAAAAGGCCAACGGACACAAAAAGTTTCGATTAACCGTGATTCACGAAAGGAAATGGATCAGCTACAAAGGATGAGGTCCATCTCCCTAACAGAGCCATTGTCGGAAAAGGTGAGGCCGATTACATTTAAGGATATCATCGGTCAGGAGGACGGCATCAAATCTCTAAAAGCAGCTTTATGCGGTCCGAATCCTCAGCATGTGATCATTTATGGCCCTCCAGGAGTGGGGAAAACCGCAGCTGCAAGGATCGTTCTAGAAGAAGCCAAGAAAAATGGGAAGTCTCCTTTCAAGAAGTCGGCAGTCTTTATCGAACTGGATGCAACGACTGCTAGATTCGATGAACGGGGAATAGCCGATCCGTTAATAGGTTCAGTGCACGACCCGATATATCAAGGCGCCGGGGCCATGGGCCAGGCGGGTATCCCGCAACCCAAACAAGGGGCTGTCAGTAATGCTCATGGCGGCGTACTGTTTATAGATGAAATTGGGGAACTCCATCCCATTCAAATGAACAAGTTGTTAAAGGTGCTGGAAGACCGGAAAGTGTTTCTCGAAAGTGCTTATTATCAAGAGGAAAATCAAAATATTCCGACCCATATCCATGATATATTTAAAAATGGACTTCCTGCCGACTTTCGCTTGATTGGGGCTACAACAAGAACGCCTAATGAAATTGCCCCAGCCATTCGTTCAAGGTGCATTGAAGTGTTTTTCCGTGAACTGGACCGTGAGGAAATCGTATCCGTTGCCAAAAATGCTTCCGATAAGGTAGGTATCACTATTAGTGAAAAGGGACTTCAGTCGATTTCGGATTACGCCCGAAATGGTAGGGAAGCTGTCAATATGATTCAAACATTGGCCGGTATCTCCATTAATGAAAATCGAAGCTACATCAGGGAAGAAGATATTGATTGGATGGCTCATAGCAGCCAACTTACACAGAGGATGGACCGGAAAATAGAGTCAAGTCCAAAAATAGGACTGGTTAATGGTCTTGCCGTTTATGGTCCTAACAGTGGGGCTTTGTTGGAAATCGAAGTGACTGTGATGGCTGCTAACGATGATAAAGGTTCAATCAATATTACAGGGATAGTCGAAGAAGAAAGCATTGGTGGTGGAAATGGGAAATCCATTCGTCGCAAGAGCATGGCCAAGGGGTCGATTGAAAATGTCATCACGGTCCTGCGTTCCATGGGCGTTCCAGCCGACCAATTCGATATCCATGTTAACTTCCCAGGCGGGAGCCCTGTGGACGGTCCATCAGCGGGTATAGCGATGGCAACGGGCATATACTCGGCCATCTATAAAATGCCTGTGGATCATACGGTAGCGATGACGGGAGAAATTAGTATTCATGGTGGCGTTAAACCAATCGGAGGCGTCATTCCGAAGATAAAGGCCGCAAAACTGGCTGGGGCAAAGACTGTCATTATTCCAGCTGAAAACATGCAACCGTTGCTGTTGGAAATTAAAGATATCGAGATCATTCCTGTTACGAATGTAAAAGAAGTATTGGATAGGGCGCTGAAGAAAGAGATAATATCCGATCAGATATTAGCCTCCTTGGACCCTTCGAAAAAAGAAAGCGTATAACAGGAGAACCCCGGTTTGAAAAAGACCGGGGCGTTTTCTGGCCGAAAAAAATAATCATGAATTCAGGCGTGCTTTTTCCTCGGAAATTGGAGATAATAAAAGCAATTATACCTGTTAAGGTAAACAAATAGACACTTCTATATAAATAGGATAGAATTGTTAAAAGGTTGATAACTTGGGTAATTAGTTTACAACGACGATACTAAATTTGGAGGTGTCAGGAAATGACTGATCAAGAAATCATCGTTCCCCTCCTGCCGCTAAGAGGACTGCTTGTATATCCAACAATGGTACTTCATTTAGATGTGGGCCGAGATAAATCGGTACAAGCCCTTGAGAAAGCAATGGTGGAAGACCATCTTATATTTTTGACGACACAGAAAGATGTGACGTTGGATGAACCTGGTGAAGAAGATTTATTTACCATGGGTACATTAACAAAAGTAAAACAGATGCTGAAACTTCCAAATGGTACCATCCGTGTTTTAGTGGAAGGTTTAAACCGGGCAGAGGTTAGTGAATTTTATGATTATGAGACACACTATGGTGCGAAGGTTAAAATATATGAAGACAGCGATGAAAAAGATGCGGAACATCAAGCGTTAATGCGCACCTTGCTGGATTATTTTGAACAATACATAAAGATGTCCAAAAAAATAACCGGTGAAACGTTCTCTTCCACTTCAGATATTGAAGAACCGGGTAGATTGGCTGATATCATCGCCTCCCATTTGCCTCTTAAATTGAAAGAGAAGCAAGAAGTGCTTGAGACCATTGATATGAAAGAGCGCTTAAGCCGGGTGATTGAAATCATCAATAACGAAAAGGAAGTCCTTTTCCTGGAGAAAAAGATCGGTCAGCGTGTCAAGCGATCCATGGAACGGACACAAAAAGAATATTATCTACGTGAACAAATGAAGGCCATCCAGAAGGAACTAGGGGATAAAGAAGGTAAGACAGGAGAAATCGCCGTTCTTACTGAAAAAATAGAAGAAGCTGATATGCCAGCGCATATTAAAGAAACGGCTTTAAAAGAACTCGACCGGTATGAAAAAGTACCATCCAGTTCAGCTGAAAGCTCCGTTATCCGCAATTACATCGAATGGTTAATATCGCTTCCATGGTCGAATGCCACGAAAGATGATCTTAATATTCATAAAGCGGAAAAAATCCTTAACCGTGACCATTATGGATTGGAAAAGGTCAAAGAACGGGTGCTTGAATACTTGGCTGTCCAGCAGCTGACTAATTCGTTAAAGGGACCGATTCTTTGTTTGGTAGGTCCTCCAGGCGTCGGAAAAACAAGCTTGGCTAAGTCGATTGCCTCATCATTGAACCGGAAGTTTGTTCGAATTTCCCTAGGTGGCGTGCGTGATGAATCGGAAATCCGGGGACACCGCCGCACATATGTAGGGGCCATGCCAGGTAGAATCATCCAAGGGATGAAAAAGGCGGGCACGATTAATCCGGTATTTTTACTGGATGAAGTGGATAAGATGTCCAATGACTTTAGGGGAGACCCATCGGCCGCGATGTTAGAAGTGCTTGACCCGGAACAAAACCATAACTTCAGTGACCATTATATTGAAGAGACGTATAATCTTTCTAAAGTTATGTTCGTTGCGACAGCCAATAATCTTTCAACAATTCCAGGACCGCTTCGTGATCGTATGGAAATCATTTCGATTGCAGGTTATACTGAAATAGAGAAGCTTCATATCGCCAAGGATCACCTACTGCCTAGACAGTTGGAGAATCATGGTCTATTGAAGACACAACTGCAAATCCGTGAAGAAGCCCTTACTAAGATCATTCGTTATTATACTCGGGAAGCCGGTGTCCGTAGTCTAGAACGGCAGCTTGCCAGTATTTGCAGGAAAACGGCGAAGATCATCGTTTCCGGTGAGAAAAAACGAGTCGTGATTTCTGATAAGAATGTCGAGGAGTTTTTAGGGAAAACGATGTTCCATTATGGACAAGCGGAGATAGAAAACCAAATCGGTGTCGCTAATGGATTGGCATACACTTCCGTCGGAGGGGATACGTTACAGATCGAAGTATCTTTATCACCAGGAAAAGGAAAGCTCATTTTGACTGGGAAACTTGGCGACGTCATGAAAGAATCAGCTCAGGCTGCTTTCAGTTATGTACGTTCGAAGACCGAGAAACTCCACATCGATACGAACTTCCATGAAAAGTACGATATCCATATCCATGTTCCGGAAGGAGCCGTTCCTAAGGATGGTCCATCTGCAGGCATCACGATTGCAACAGCGTTAATATCGGCTCTAACTAATAGGCCGATCAGAAAAGAGGTAGGCATGACAGGCGAAATTACATTACGCGGACGGGTTCTCCCAATTGGTGGCCTTAAGGAAAAATCCTTAGCGGCTCATCGGGCAGGACTTACGAAAATCATCATCCCGCAAGATAACGAAAAGGATATTGATGATATCCCGGAAAGTGTCCGTAAAGAATTAATATTTGTTCCAGTTTCACATGTTGATGAAGTCCTAGAACATGCATTGGTAGGTGTGGATGAATGAAAGTAACAAGTTCAGATATTGTCATCAGTGCCGTTAAGCCTGAACAATATCCTAACACCCCCATTCCGGAATTTGCCTTAGCCGGTCGTTCCAATGTCGGGAAATCAAGTTTCATCAATAAATTGATCAATCGAAAAAATTTAGCGCGGACTTCTTCCAAGCCAGGAAAGACGCAAACGCTGAATTTCTATATCATAAATGAAGCCATGCATTTTGTGGATGTACCTGGTTACGGGTATGCAAAGGTTTCTAAAAGCGAACGTGATGCGTGGGGGAGAATGATTGAAACATATTTCACCTCCCGTGAACAGCTTCGTGCAGCGATACTGGTTGTTGATTTACGCCATCCGCCGACTAAAGATGATATAGCCATGTATGAGTTCCTGAAGCATTACGATTTGCCAAGAATCGTGATAGCGACGAAAGCGGACAAAATCCCAAAAGGGAAATGGCAAAAACATCTTAAAATCACACGCCAAACGCTTAATCTGGAAAAAGAAGATGAATTGCTTCTTTTCTCAGGTGAAACCGGAGAAGGTAAAGAACAAGTCTGGGGCGTTTTGAAGAAATACATGTAAGAGCTAAAGGACATTCCCTAAGTGGAATGCCCTTCTCTTCTTAATGAAAAAAGGTCTCCCATCGGGGAGGCCTTTTTCATTTTCTTCGAAGTAAGATATACACACCAATTGCGATTAAAACAAATGGCCAAAATTTTTCTATATTATAGGTTCCTGTTTCCAGTATTCCGAAAGATGAGGTGATTTTGTCATAAAACAAAGTGAGGATCGCTATGAAGAATAAAATCATCCCGTGCATCATGCCTGTATTCGTTTTACGTGTCCTAAGAATAAAACCTAGAGAAATGATTAAAATAAAGATACCAAGGCTATCCGGCCAAATCTCGAGGTTATTGGCGATATGGAAATGGGCGCCGAATCCGAGCAGGATGACACCGGGAAGTATGGATTCATACTCACTCCCACTGTAGGCCTGGATTAAAAAGGCAATACCGACAATACATAATAGTGTAGGCCAGCTAAAGAAACCTGGGAAAATTTCAATTCGTGAATGTTCAAGAAAAAAATAAAGTCCGAAACCGATTAAAATGATTCCGGGAAAAATTCGTTGCTTTTTCATTTTATCCTCCTATCAATTCGATTACTTGAAGTTTATTGGTATTTTTGATATGGTTCTTTTGTACACAATGTCGAAATATGTATTTAATATAAAAATACGGCTTATACATTCACTATATTAGTTGGTGAACAAGCTTTCTTATTATGGTAGCATACGTTCATAAACTGTTCATATATTTTTTTGTTTCAGTTTTTGTACATGGTATAATGAAGGTACATGAAAAATTTTGGGGGTGCAAAAGAAAAGATGCATATTCTAGCGGTTGGTATCAATTACAAAACTGCCCCTGTAGAAATTCGGGAAAAATTGTCGTTTAATGAAGCCGAACTTGCCGAGGCAATGAAAGCTCTTAAAAATAAAAAAAGTATTTTGGAGAATGTCATTATTTCCACATGCAATAGAACGGAAATATATGCGGTAGGTGATCAACTTCATACTAGCCGATACTATATTAAGGAATTCCTTTCTGAGTGGTTTCACATCGATAAAGAGGAGTTTTCTAAATATCTGTTTTTCTATGAAGGGGACGCTGCTGTTGAGCATTTATTTTCAGTTACATGTGGCCTGAACTCCATGATTCTTGGGGAAACGCAGATTTTGGGACAAGTTCGCTCGAGTTATATGTTGGGACAGAAGGAAGATACAATAGGAACGGTTTCTAATCATCTTTTCAAGCAAGCCCTTACACTGGCCAAGAAAGCCCATTCGGAAACGGAAATCAATACGAATGCAGTTTCCGTGAGCTATGCGGCCGTTGAATTGGCGAAGAAAATCTTTGGAAGCTTAAGTGGCAAGAATGTGCTGATTCTCGGAGCAGGTAAAATGGGTGAATTGGCGATTCAAAATCTTCACAGTAATGGTGCGGATAACATTACTGTCATCAATCGTACTTATCAGAAGGCGGTTGATTTAGCTGAGAGATTTAATGGAGATGCAAAACAGCTTCAGGAACTGCAATGTGCATTGGTGGAAGCGGATATCTTAATCACGTCCACTGGATCGAAAGACCTTCTCGTCACAAAAGAAATGATGACATTTGTGAACAAGCTTCGCAAAGGCCGTCCTATCTTCATGGTGGATATCGCTGTTCCACGTGACTTGGATCCAACGTTGGCTGAACTGGAAAACGTATTCCTATACGACATCGATGACCTTGAAGGAATCGTACAAGCGAATATCGAAGAACGTAAGAAAGCTGCTGAAAAGATTGGCTTAATGATTGAATTCGAGATTGTTGAATTTAATCAGTGGATGAATTTGCTTGGTGTGGTTCCAGTCATTTCGTCCCTACGGGAAAAATCGTTATCGATTCAAAAGGAAACGATGGAGAGCATTGAAAGAAAGCTCCCACACTTGAGTGAACGTGATATAAAAGTATTGAACAAACATACGAAGAGCATCATTAATCAAATGCTGAGGGATCCGATTTTATATGCCAAAGAACTGGCAGAGGAACCAAATGCAAAAGAACAATTGAATAATTTTGTGAAAATCTTTCATTTAGAGGAATTGGTTGAAGAAAAGATGGTAGAGGACAATGAAACTGAAAAGGCACATGCGAAGTCTTCTCTACTAAATCCAGTTCCTGTCCATTAATGAGGTAGATATGGAATTACTAATGACAAGGTTACATGAAGGTACTGTATTGTTATATGCCGTCAGTATGCTTTTATATTTCTTCGATTTTCTAAATAATAACCAGAAGGCTAATAAAATCGCCTTCTGGTTGCTTTCTATTGTTTGGGTACTGCAAACAATTTTTTTATTTCTTTATGTAATGAAAACGGGAAGATTTCCAATCTTGACGATTTTCGAAGGGCTATATTTTTATGCTTGGCTCCTCGTTTCATTATCATTGATCATTAACCGGTTGTTACGTGTCGATTTTATCGTATTCTTTACTAATCTACTTGGGTTCATGGTGATGGCCATCCATACGTTTGCCCCTGTCCAGATAGAATCGGAAGTCCTTGCACAACAGCTGGTTTCTGAGCTTTTATTTATTCATATCACGTTTGCCTTACTATCTTATAGTGCTTTTACTCTTTCATTCGTGTTTTCCTTACTCTACTTGATTCAATATGACTTATTGAAGCGAAAGAAATGGGGTAAGCGGTTGCTTCGACTGGGTGATTTGACGAAGCTTGAAAATCTGTCGTATGTTCTCGCTGTAATCGGCGTTCCGTTATTGGGGGTATCTTTGATACTGGGCATTCAGTGGGCCAATCTTAAATTACCAGGTGTTTCTTGGTTGGATATGAAAATTATCGGTTCGTTTGTTATATTGATAGGATACAGTGTTTATTTATACTTGAAAATCCGAAAACAGGTTTATGGCAGGGCTTTGGCCTTTTTGAATATTGGATTCTTCATGATTGTATTAATTAACTTTTTCCTTTTTGGAAGTCTTTCATCATTCCATGTTTGGAATACATAGGAGGAAACTATGAGAAAAATCATTGTCGGTTCTAGACGTAGTAAACTAGCGATTACCCAAACGAATTGGGTGATTAATCAACTTAAGGAACTTGGCCTTCCCTACGAGTTCGAAGTGAAGGAAATAGTCACGAAAGGTGACCAAATCCTAGATGTGACGCTTTCGAAAGTAGGCGGTAAGGGACTATTTGTTAAAGAAATCGAACAGGCCATGCTGAATAAGGAAATTGATATGGCTGTACATAGCATGAAGGATATGCCAGCGGTGCTTCCAGAAGGATTGACGATTGGCTGCATTCCACCAAGAGAAGATCACCGTGATGCATTGATTTCAAAGAATCATGAAAAGCTTTCTGAATTGAAACCGGGCTCTATTGTTGGAACAAGCAGTTTGCGTCGCAGTGCCCAAATCTTGTCAAGAAGACCGGATCTTGAAATTAAATGGATTCGCGGGAATATTGATACCCGTTTGGATAAACTAAAAAATGAAGAGTATGACGCCATCATTCTAGCTGCTGCAGGTCTTGCTAGAATGGGTTGGAAGAAAGACGTCGTAACGGAATTTTTAGATGAAGACATTTGTTTACCGGCTGTTGGCCAAGGAGCTCTTTCCATTGAGTGCCGTGCAGATGATCATGATTTATTGTCTGAGCTTGCTAAATTCACGTGTGAAAATACGAAAAAGACCGTAGAAGCTGAACGTGCCTTTTTAGATAAAATGGAAGGTGGCTGCCAGGTGCCGATTGCAGGATTGGCAGTTGCAAAAGACAATGGAGATGTTTCCTTAACAGCTTTAGTCGCTTCCCCGGATGGTAAAGTGATTTATAAAGAAATGGCTGAGGGCCCAAATCCTGAAGCTGTTGGCCTTGAAGCTGCTAGATTGATTAGTGAATTCGGTGGCAAAGAGTTGATTGATCGTGTAAAAGAGGAGCTTGATCAGTAATGAAGCCGTTTTTGCCTCTTAAAGATTATCAGGTTTTAATCACCAGAGGGAAAGGGCAAGCTGAGGGTTTGCAAACCTTAGTGAAAAAAAATGGGGGAACTCCTCTGATGGTGCCGTTGCTTGAGTTTACCCTTCCAGAAAATCTGGAAGAGGTTCAAGAACGGTTGAATCGATTGAGCAGCTATGACTGGGTCATATTAACGAGCAAGAATGGTGTGGATTTTTTGTTCAGGCTGCTCGGCAAGCAACAACATGTGGTGCTTCCGAAAATAGCCGTCATTGGATCCAAAACGGAAGAGGCTTTGAACGTGTATGGATATGAAGCGGATTTTGTTCCATCCGAATATGTTGCAGAAAGTTTTGTTTCGGAGTTTATTACTCACCTCGAACCCGGTGAACGTGTCCTCCTTGCGAAAGGGAACCTCGCAAGGACGGTCATAGCGGAGGCCATTAATGAAACGAGTGCATCGTGTGATGAAATGATTATCTATCACACCATACTTCCACAAGAAAGCGAAAGACAACTGGTCCAATTAATCTTGAACGGGAAAGTGGATATCATCACCTTTACAAGCTCTTCCACGGTGAATCACTTTATACAGATCATTGAACAATATGAATTGAATACATACATAAAAGATCTTGTCATTGCTTGTATCGGACCGATTTGTGCCAGGACGGCATCGAGAAATGGTTTACATGTTTCTGTCTGTCCTGATGTCTATACAACAGAAGCGATGGTTGAGGAAGTAGTACGATATATTGTTAAAAAGAATCCTAAAGGAGGAACCATAAAATGAAAGATATTTTATTCAATCGTCACCGCCGCCTGCGTGTAAGTGCCGGCATGAGGGCTTTGGTCCGTGAAACATACGTACATAAAGAGGATTTAATCTACCCGATTTTCATCATCGACGGCGAGAACATAAAGACGGAAATCGCCTCCATGCCAGGAATTTACCAGCTTTCGATGGATAATCTAGCGGCAGAGATGGATGAGGTCGTGGGTCTTGGCATTAAATCAGTCATTTTATTCGGTGTTCCATTTGAACATGATAAGGATGAACAAGGCACTGGAGCCTTTCATCATAATGGACTTGTCCAACAAGCGACCCGACTCATCAAAAAACAATACCCTGAAGTCATGGTCATTGCCGACACATGCTTATGTGAATACACAAGCCATGGTCACTGTGGAGTAGTTGAGGGAGACAAAATCTTAAATGATGCGTCACTTGACCTTCTTGCCAAAACGGCCATCAGCCAAGCAGAAGCAGGTGCAGATATCATTGCCCCTTCTAATATGATGGATGGATTTGTTGCGGCCATCCGTGCAGGACTAGATGAAGCGGGTTACGAAGATATCCCGATCATGTCTTATGCTGTGAAATATTCGTCCGCTTTTTATGGTCCTTTCCGTGATGCGGCGAATGGGGCTCCTCAGTTCGGCGACCGGAAAACGTACCAAATGGACCCGGCTAACCGTCTAGAAGCTTTCCGTGAAGCAGAATCCGATGTAGAAGAAGGAGCCGACTTCTTAATCGTGAAACCAGCTCTTTCCTACATGGATGTCATCAGGGACATGAAAAATACCTTCACACTTCCGATTGTGGCTTATAACGTAAGTGGGGAATATTCAATGGTGAAGGCTGCCGCCCAAAACGGCTGGATCGATGAAAAATCAATCGTAATGGAAATGATGACAGGCTTCAAACGAGCAGGTTCTGACTTGATCATTACTTATTTTTCAAAAGATGTAGCCCGTTGGATCGATGAAGATAATAAGTGAGGAAAAAATAATATAGTTTATTAGAGAAAAGGGGACGGATACATGCGTTCATACGAAAACTCAAAAAAGGCGTTTGCCGAAGCTAAAGACCTGATGCCAGGGGGCGTAAACAGTCCTGTCCGTGCCTTCAAGTCAGTGGATATGGATCCCATTTTCATGGAACGGGGGAAAGGATCCAAACTCTATGATATTGATGGCAACGAATATATTGACTACGTTCTTTCATGGGGGCCACTTATTCTTGGTCACACGAATGACCGTGTAGTTGAGGCATTGAAAAAGGTAGCTGAATCAGGTACAAGCTTCGGTACTTCTACACTGATTGAAAATGAACTGGCTAAGCTAGTCATCGAGAGGGTCCCTTCAATCGAAATGATCCGAATGGTTTCTTCAGGAACAGAAGCTACGATGAGTGCATTGAGATTGGCGCGTGGCTATACAGGCCGCGATAAAATCCTGAAATTTGAAGGGTCTTATCATGGACATGGTGATTCCTTGCTGATTAAGGCCGGCTCTGGTGTGGCTACGCTCGGCTTACCTGATAGTCCAGGAGTGCCTGAAGGAATTGCAAAGAATACCATCACGGTACCATATAATGATCTTGCAGCCACTAAATACGCGTTCGAACAGTTTGGTGAAGATATCGCCTGTATAATCGTCGAGCCGGTTGCAGGGAATATGGGAGTCGTACCGCCACAACCTGGTTTCCTTGAAGGACTACGTGACTTGACGACCCAATACGGATCCTTATTGATCTTTGATGAAGTCATGACAGGCTTCCGAGTAGGTTATAACTGTGCTCAAGGCTATTTCGGGGTTGATCCGGACTTGACTTGCCTAGGTAAAGTGATCGGCGGCGGTTTACCTGTCGGAGCTTTCGGCGGCAAACGTAAAATCATGGAGCAAGTAGCGCCAAGCGGTAATATTTATCAAGCAGGTACATTATCTGGTAACCCGCTTGCAATGACAGCAGGACTTGAAACCCTGAGTCAATTGACACCTGAATCGTATGATGAGTTTACCCGTAAAGGCGATATGCTTGAAAAAGGAATCGGAGAAGCGGCGAAACAATATGGCATTCCCTATACATTTAACCGTGCCGGTTCCATGATCGGACTTTTCTTTACAAATGAAGATGTAGTGAACTATGATACAGCCAAAACATCTGATTTAGAGTTTTTTGCATCGTACTACCGGGAAATGGCGAACCAAGGGATTTATCTTCCGCCTTCTCAATACGAAGGCTTATTCCTATCAACGGCTCATAGCGATGAAGACATTGAAAAAACAATCGCAGCAGCTGAAAAAGCTTTCGCTACATTGAAAAAATAATCGTAAGGGTTTCCCCATTCCGGGGAAGCCCTTTTTTATTTGTGATGATTTCCCCCCTCCGTTCAACCGTTTGTTCGATTCATTCATCCATTTTTCCCATTGATTAAAGGAATAATCATTTCCCTTTCCTCATAGATTGTTATTGGTATAGGTACTGTTTTTCTGAAGCTGAAAGGAGGAGTTGTCTTGTCGCAAGAAAACGAATCGTATTTGCGATTTTCTTTGGAAGAGTCCGTTTGGTTTCATAAGGGACAGGAAGTGGCTGAGCTCTATTCCATATCCCTCGATCCAAATGTGACGATCCAGGAAAGCGATCAATATGTGTTTATCCGGGGTTCATTAGATTTAAGTGGTGAATACAAAGACTCGCAAAACGGTGATTATGAGGAATTTCCTCAAAGCTTTTTGCCGAAAGCCGTTCAAAAGGTTGAGAGGCATCCAGATGGTCTCAATGAATTCACACACCGATTTCCGGTTGATATAACGATACCGAATAACCGAATCTCCTCATTGGAGGAAATCGATATCACGATTCAGAGTTTTGACTATGCCCTGCCTGAACATAACTGCCTAAAATTACAGGCGGATTTGTTGATAACCGGTATTTACAATGATTCCTATGTGGAAGAGCGCATGGAAGTAGAGCAAGAGACCGAGGAGACTGAGTTTCTTGAGGAATCAGATGACGAAAATGAATCATACGTTCCATATGCGGCTGCAGAACCACCCGTCCCTGATTTCCATCATGTCTTCCGCAATGACGAGCAAAGTGATCTATATACGCCATTTTCCGCAGAAGCAAAACGAGTCGCGGAAGCAAAAGAGGATGAAGAAGAGGAACCGGTATACCTAAGCAACCATCAACATAACGCCCCTGTTTTTGAAATTCCTGTATCCCCATTTCCTGAGGAGATGCAGTGGGAAGCCGAGGTCAACAGACAGGATAACGACATAGAGACGCAAGTGAAAAGAAGAGTAATTGAAATTGAGGAAGAGAAAAATGAGACTCCTGTTTCCAAGGAAAAGTGGCCAGCATCGTTTGAGACAGAAAAAGGAGGAAGAATTGAAGAGCAGGTTAAAAGAAGGGTGGATGAGATAGAGGGAGGAAAAGGAGAAAGTATCGAGGAACAGGTCAATAGGCGAGTGGATGAAATCGAGGCAAAAAAAGATGCAGAGAACAAAGGGAACATCGAGGAACAGGTCAAAAGAAGAGTGGCTGAGATAGAAGATAAAAAAGGAAAACGTATTGAAACCGAAGTGAAAAGAAAAGTCGCTGAAATAGAAGAAGAAAAGGAAGGCTCCGTTTATTTGACCGATGTGGAAAATGTGCCAGTGGTTAAAATTCCGGGTTCGCCTCATCAAGAACAGGATGTCATCGTCAATAGGCAAGATGACAATCTTAGTGATGAGAATGAATCCTCAAGCCTCGAAAAGGATCCGGAATCCCTTTCATCTTTGACCGATCTATTCAAAAGAAGAGAAAAACCAGAAAAACAGGCAAAAGAAATGAAAAATTATAAAGGCAGAAAAAAGCAAAATGCCGAACAAGGTGAAAAAGAAAACCAGGATAATACGGATAAGCAACACACCATCATGGATCTTTTCGGAAGAAAGCAGGAAGAAGAATTGGTCAGGATGAAGGTCTGTATTGTACAGCAGGGGGAAACGATAGATGATCTGGCCCAGCGTTATGGCGTCACGGTACAATCCTTGCTTCTTAGTAATGAACTAGAAGGCAATCAGAGCGTTACCGAAGGGCAAGTCATTTACATTCCAAAGTCCATTGCTTACAAAAACTAATCACAAGCAGAAAGCAGGGCCTTGGCTCTGCTCCTGCTTTATCTTGCATTTCAAACGATTGGCGAGCTTTTTTAAAAAGAAAGTGAGTGAGTCTCGTGAGGGAAAACGAGAATCAACAAAAGAATATTCAGGATAGTGATTCAGCCTATGTCTTAAAAGAATACGCGCTTTATGTACAATATATCGAGGACTTTGGACGAGTGAAAAAAGTGTATAGCGACCGTGGTACCTTTGCCTTGAAATCGATTACGCCCCACAATGGAATGGACTTTATCCGAAATATCCAAACATTGTATCACCGGGGATATAACCGAATTGTGCCTATTTACCAAACGATGGACCAGCGCTATGCTGTGCTTCATAATGGCCGATTATATTACCTGATGCCTTGGTTGAATAATGAAGAAAATGGCGAACGTGATGAGAAACATAAGCAAATGTTCAGAGAACTTGCACGGATGCATACACTGTCTGTGAAAGAAACAGAGGTGGATACAGAGGAGCGGGAAGCTCATTATGAAAGAACGCTGAGTGAGTGGAATACGCAGAAGGACTTTATGGAGGAGTACATTGTCACCTGTGAAAGAAAGTGGTATATGTCTCCATTTGAGATGTCGGTCTGCACCTTTTTTACGGATATCACCCAGGCATTGAACTACTCTATCAAAAAGTTTGAAACATGGTTCGAAAAGACAAAGGAAAGTGAAAAAGTAAGGACCGTCCTCACCCACGGAAAGGTTTCATTGAAGCACTTTGTATATGATGAACGAGGATATGGTTACTTTATCAATTTCGAGAATTCGAATACGGCCCCTCCCCATTTTGACTTACTACCTTTTCTCGTCAAAACGGCGAGGACCTATCCAGTCCAATGTGATGATTGCGTCGATTGGCTTTATAATTATCTTCGTTTCTTTCCTTTGAAAGAAGAGGAAATGCTGCTGATGCAAAGTTATTTGGCTTTCCCGGGATCAGCACTGGATGTGGTGAAGAACTATTCCGAGGGTAAAGGTCTAAGGACGGAACTGGATAATGTCACGAAGTTGCAACGACAATTCTGGCTTTTGAAGAATGTGGAATATATGGTGATGAAGGTCGAGGAAGTCGAAAAACAGAAAAAAGCGGCTGCCGAGGCGGCCAAAGAGGAACAATCGCCCCCAAGCTAAATATACATGAATGGATGAATATCCAATCATGTATATTTTTTTGTTGTAGGGGAATAATTATATCCATTCTAAATATAAAGACATGGCTAAGAAAATAAAGGCGACCAACAGGAGCATATCGAAGAAAGTTGGAAATATTAACGTACGTATTCCTTGAAAAACAATGAAGGGGACAATGAATTGCTGACAAACACCGCGGAACTTTTTCATCCAAGGTGGCAACGTATAAGGTGAGTATTTTCGTCTCAAGATTGCACCTTCCTTTGTAGGACTTCTTTTATTGTATGGGAGGGCTGCGAAACATGTGAGAAATGCGGAACATCATGAAACGTTGATGGTATAATAGGAAGATCGCTCTGTTCTTGTGAGCCTCCCTTAGTGAATAGGGCCATACTTACGAAAGTAAACGAAAAGATGATTGACTCGACCCCCCTTTTTTTTGTACTATATACTATATGCAATTAATGATTTTACATATGAATATAAATGAATGTAAAGACCGGAAATAGTAAGATGAAATGCCCTTTTCAGAGAGGAAACCATTGGTGCGAGGTTTCTAAGCAGGCAGCATCAGAAGTCGTCCGCGAGCAGTCTTCGTGAATAGTTAGTAGCGAAGGCCGGTGAAGAGCCGTTATCCGATTTGAGAGCCGAGAAAAGATTTCTTTCTTTTTCGGAAAAAAGGTGGCACCGCGAACAACTTCCTTCGTCCTTTTATGATGATGGAAGTTTTTTTTATGCCCAAAAGGAGGAAAACAACATGGAAGAAAACCAAATTTCGATGCCAACAAAATATGATCCGCAAACGATAGAGAAAGGCCGTTATAAATGGTGGCTTGATGGGAAGTACTTTGAAACAACAGGTGATGATAAAAAAGAACCGTATACAATCGTCATCCCTCCACCAAACGTAACAGGTAAGCTACATCTTGGTCATGCTTGGGATACAACACTACAAGATATCTTGACACGTATGAAGCGTATGCAAGGATATGACGTGCTATGGCTTCCTGGTATGGACCATGCCGGTATCGCAACACAGGCGAAAGTGGAACAAAAGCTTCGTGCTGAAGGCGTTAGCCGCTATGACCTAGGTCGTGAGAAATTCGTGGAAGAAACATGGAAATGGAAAGAGGAATATGCAAGCCATATCCGTGAACAATGGGCAAAACTTGGTCTTGGCCTTGACTATACCCGCGAACGCTTCACGCTAGATGAAGGTCTTTCTAAAGCGGTCAATGAAGTATTCGTTACCCTTTATAAAAAAGGATTGATTTATCGTGGCGAATATATCATTAACTGGGACCCATCGACGAAAACGGCCATTTCTGATATCGAAGTAATCTACAAAGATATTCAAGGTGCATTCTATCATATGAAATACCCGCTAGTTGACGGATCGGGAGAAATTGAAATTGCGACAACCCGTCCAGAAACGATGCTTGGTGATACGGCAGTTGCGGTACATCCTAAAGATGACCGTTACAAGCATTTAATCGGGAAAATGGTTCGTCTGCCAATCACAGGTCGTGAAATTCCGATCGTTGGCGATGATTATGTGGATATGGATTTCGGTTCGGGTGCCGTTAAAATTACACCGGCTCATGACCCTAATGACTTTGAAATCGGAAACCGTCATAATCTAGAACGCATCCTTGTCATGCATGAAGATGGTTCGATGAATGAGAAGGCCGGTAAATATGAAGGAATGGACCGTTTCGAATGCCGTAAGCAAATCGTCAAAGACTTGCAAGAAGCTGGAGTACTCTTCAAAATTGAAGACCACCTTCACTCTGTTGGCCATTCAGAGCGTAGCGGAGCAGTTGTAGAACCATATCTTTCTACTCAATGGTTCGTTAAAATGCAGCCTCTTGCTGATGCATCGGTTGACCTTCAAAAGAAATCCGAGGATGAAAAGGTCAACTTCGTTCCGGATCGTTTCGAGAAAACATATCTGCACTGGATGGAAAATATCCGCGATTGGTGTATTTCCCGTCAACTTTGGTGGGGTCACCGCATCCCGGCCTGGTACCATAAAGAGACAGGCGAGGTATACGTGGGACAGGAAGCACCTGCTGATGCACAGAACTGGGAACAGGATACAGACGTCCTGGACACGTGGTTCAGCTCCGCACTATGGCCGTTCTCGACTATGGGCTGGCCGGACAAGGAAAGCATCGATTTCAAACGTTACTATCCGACCGGAGCACTTGTAACAGGATATGATATCATTTTCTTCTGGGTATCACGGATGATTTTCCAAGCGCTTGAATTTACGGGAGAGCGCCCATTCGAAGACGTTCTGATCCATGGTCTTGTTCGTGATGAACAGGGACGCAAGATGAGTAAATCGCTTGGCAATGGTGTCGATCCAATGGATGTCATCGACCAATATGGTGCAGATTCGCTACGTTACTTCCTTTCAACAGGAAGCTCACCAGGGCAAGATCTTCGTTACAGCACGGAAAAAGTGGAAGCGGTATGGAATTTCTCCAATAAGATCTGGAATGCCTCCCGTTTTGCCTTAATGAACATGAATGGCATGACCTATGATGAAATCGATTTAAGCGGTGAAAAGTCCGTTGCTGATAAATGGATCCTTACTCGATTGAATGAAACGATTTCAAACGTGACAAGACTTGCGGACCGTTATGAATTCGGTGAAGTGGGTCGCGTGCTTTATAATTTCATTTGGGATGATTTCTGTGACTGGTATATTGAAATGGCTAAACTTCCGCTATATGGCGAAGACGAAGCGGCGAAGAAAACGACTCGTTCGATTCTTGCATACGTGCTAGATAACACGATGAGATTGCTTCACCCATTCATGCCGTTCATAACGGAAGAAATTTGGCAAAACCTTCCGCACCAAGGCGAATCAATCACGGTTGCTGCATGGCCTGAAGTGAAGGAAGAGTTAACGGATACAGCTGCAGCGGAGGAAATGAAACTGCTTGTTGAAATCATCCGTTCAGTCCGGAATATCCGTTCTGAAGTCAACACGCCTTTAAGCAAAAAAATCAACTTGATTCTAAAAGCAAAAGATGAGTCCATTTTAGAAACATTAGAAAAAAACAGCAGCTATATCGAGCGCTTCTGTAATCCTGAACAATTGACAATCGGCATCGATGTCGAAGAACCAGCACAAGCCATGACAGCTGTGGTTACGGGTGTTGAACTGATCCTTCCACTAACAGGACTGATCAATATCGACGAAGAAGTGAAACGTCTTGAAAAGGAACTCGACAAACTTAATAAAGAAGTAGAACGCGTACAGAAAAAACTAGGCAACGAAGGCTTCGTCAAAAAAGCGCCAGCAAGTGTCATTGAAGAAGAACGTGCCAAAGAAAAAGACTATAGTGAGAAACGTGATTCTGTTATTCATAGAATCAATGAATTGAAACAGCTTTAAAAAAACAAAAAAGGATGAACCGGCTATGTAAGAAGCTGGTTCATCCTTTTATTTGTTACTTAACCGATAGTTTCTCTTTTATAAACAATAGATACTCTTTTACAATATTAAGATTACTGAGCGCACTTAACGTTCTGCTTCCCACTACATCTTCAATTTCATTGAGCATGAGGCTGCCATCTTCGGCGAAAATGAAATCGATCCCGACCATGCCAAAGTCAAAGGCAGCGATTACCCGTTCTACAAGTGTCCGTTCGGCAGCTGACAGCTCATATAACGAAGCAGATCCGCCTAACGTGTAATTGGCCTTGAAGTTAGAAGAGGACTCTCTAAGGACAGCTGCAATGATTCTGTTCCCAATGACAAAGACACGGATATCCTTTCCGAATACACCCGGTTTTTGAACGATCCATTTTGCGTTAGGCAGTTCTCTCAAGTCTTTTTCATGTTCAATCAAGTAAACCTGTTTTCCACCACGTCCATGAACGTCTTTCGCAATGAATGGTAATTCCATATCGCTTGTTGAGGGATTACCATAGCAATAAACTGTATCTGACATTGGAATGCCGATAGAAGTCACATATTGATGCGTCTTTGCTTTGTCATTCACGATTTCCGAGATGAAAGAAGAGTTGAAGCATGTGATATGTAGCCTTTCCAATTGTTTGGTGAAGAAAGGATCGATGGTCCGGACTATCGCAAAATCAGGCAAATCTATCGGTTCGAGCTTATGTACGACATACAATTGATTCGAACGGTGACCGATTTGTAGGTGGTCGCGATAATATAAACGCAAATCTAGGTCGAGATTTTTGGCCTCTTCCAGCATCCAATCTATGTATCCCCTGTTTTTTGCGGCATCTTCTTGGTTATAAATCAGCCAGCCTGTATGCTTTTTCATTGGAATCCCTTTCTTTCGAATACATCCACCACATAATCAAACATGCTGTCAGCAATATTAATGCCCGTACATTCGTAAATATTAAGCAAGTGCGAGTTCGAGTTCACTTCACATAATAGCGGGCCATCTTCTCCGAACAGCAAATCTACCCCGGCAAAATCCGCACCCAATAGAGTAGCGCAACGGATGGCAAGATCACTTTCTGCCTTGGTGGGTGTGTAGGGGAAGGCTGTTCCACCAGCTGTCATGTTTGCTCGGAAATCATGCTCGGACTTCCGTTGCATGGAAGCGATGACTTGATTGCCGACGACATTGACACGGATATCCCGGCCTTTACTATGCTCAATGAATTCCTGCATAATAAAAGGCCGGTGCCCAAGCTTTTTCACCGTTTCCATAAATTCATCCTCCGTAGGAATTAAATACACCTGTTCCCCGAATGAACCGTATGCTTCTTTTACAACGAGGGGGTAGCCAAGCTCATTGCCGATTTTTTTGAATGCATCCAGGTTCTTTCTTTCTATTCCTTCATAAGTAAACGGGGGAAACAGGGTTTTTGGCATCGGGATGCCGTGACCCGCTAAAGCTTGATGCGTTTTGGCCTTGCTATCGCATATATCGATGGCCGAGCTGCTGTTATATACGGGGAGGCCGAGCAGTTCCAGATGGCGTGCCAAATGAATATCCTTATCCATAAACAGGACGAAATCTGGTAATTTTCCATCAGTTCCTTTTAGATACGGGGTTCCCTTTTCAATAACGGAAACCAGGTCGGAATTTCGGACAAGTGTTGCCGATATCCCTTTTCTTTCAGCGGACTCTTGTATGAATAAAGCCAAGCTAGAAAACTTTTCATGTTGCAAATAGCCGTTGACGACAATCCAACAATGGAGTGAAGAAGATTTCATGGTCAATCACTACCTTTCATCTAGGTAAATCGTTAATATATTGATAAAATAATTTTAACGCATAAGAGCGGTATAAAGAAAGAGGAGGCTTATCGATAAATGGTAACGGACATGAATGAAATCAACCGATTTTTTGAAGAAAGACAGGTCCAATTAGGTATGAACTTTGGCTTGTCACGAATGGAAACATTATTAGCTAAATTAGGAAACCCCCATGTAGGGCTTAAATATATACATATTGCAGGGTCCAATGGCAAAGGTTCTACGCTCCAATTCATAAAGGAAATCCTTTTAGCTGAAGGGCTACGGGTGGCTTCTTTCACATCCCCATACTTAATTCGACTGAATGAGCAGGTAAAGATAAACCGGGAGGAAATCAGCGATGAGGACTTTGTCTCTGGATTTCAAGAACTGTGGCCAATCGTACAAGAGATGGATGGTGAAGGAAATGGACCCACTCAATTTGAAATCCTGACAGCGATGGCTTTTTCTTATTTTAGCAAAAAAGGCACGGATTTGGTTTTACTGGAAACGGGACTTGGGGGAAGGCTCGATACCACCAATGTCGTCAAGCCACTTCTTTCCATCATCACCTCCATTTCTTTGGAGCATACGAATATCCTCGGTAATACGCTAGGGGAAATTGCTTTTGAGAAGGCAGGGATCATTAAAAAAGGGGCACCGATCATCAGTGGAGTGACAACCGAAGAGCCAGCAAAGGTGATAGAAGATAAAGCACGTTCCATGGACGTTCCCTATTATCAAATCGATAAAGACGTTCATGTACATGCCATTAAGCAGGATGAACTCGGTCAAAGCTTCTCTTTTTCATTCAAGGATACCACCATCGAAAATATAGCGGTAAAGATGCTAGGGCGCCATCAAATCAATAATGCGGCACTGGCCATCGCAGCTGCTACAATTGTAAGAGAGGACATCCATGAACAAAGCATTCGGAAGGGGATAGGGGAAGCACAGTGGAATGGCCGTTTTGAGATAATTTCCGATGAACCGTTGATCATCATTGATGGGGCGCATAATCCAGCCGGTATTGAGGTGCTACTTGACACGTTAAAGACACGCTATCCGGATCATAGTTATCGGTTTATATTCAGTTCGTTTCGTGATAAGGATTATGCTACAATGCTTCATCTACTCGACACGGAAGCAAGCCAAATAACCGTTACTGAATTCAAGCATGAACGGGCAGCGAACGCGGAAGCGCTTTATGAACATTGTTCTAAGGAGAAACGGGAATTGGAGAAGGATTGGCAGAAAGCAATCATAATCGGCAAACAAAGAACAAACGCACGAGAAGTACTGGTCATCACGGGTTCCCTCTATTTCCTTTCTCTTGTCCGGAAATTTGTATACAGTGCTGAGTGATCATCAGCATGTGCCACTTATTGCAGCCATTTTTTCTATCATATTTAGCTTTATACCCTTTTGTCTTTTAAGACAGAAGGGTTTTTTTAGGTTCCAAAAACAAAGAAACAAAGACTTTTAACCTATTAGTTTTAAAGTTTTTTAATTTGGGTATAGTGCTAAAGTAACTGATTACTGGTATGATTAATGTGTCAAGATACTCATGGGGATGGGGAGAATAAATGATTATTTCTAGAAAAAAAAGAATGGCTGTCTATGTGATGTGGTTTCTTATTATACCCGCTGGTTTAGTCGGGACTTTTCAAGTATTTCCGCCAATCACGAGTGGGAATACGGGGGACATTGTTGCTTTTCTCGTACTCATAAGTGTATTGACCTTGATGCCGATTATGATTAACAATATCCCGATCACAGTCGTACAGGGCGTTTCGCTCGCGGTTTTTCTTGTGTTCGGATTAGCTATCGAAATTCTGGTCACACAGGTTACCTTCATGTTCATTATAGTCAGGCTTCGATTAGCCAAAAAGGATTGGTATCGGTTTCCGCTTAATTCCATCACGTCATTTATATTTTGCCTATTGAGTGGACTGGTCTATTATGGCTTAGGTGGAGATCATGATTTCACTTCCGGTATTGATATTTTCGACATTCTGTTGATTGTCGTTTATCTGTGTTCTTATTTTTTATTCAATCATTTAGCTGTCACCGTCTCCCATTCATTGTTATATGGGAAAAAGATGGAGATGAAAACAAAGGATGCTTTATGGGACGGTTTCTTAAGCCTCATGACCATGCCAATCGGGATTATTTTATTTATTTTATATATCGAAATGGGGACCTTGGCCATTTTGCTCGTAGGGGCGGCTTTGATCAGTTTGGCTTATATCATGAAACAATACTATTTTACTAAGGAAATAAACAGGCATTTAAAAAAGGTAAGTGAATTTGGTCATCAGTTGACTCAAAGGCTACAGGCGAACGAGGTACTGGATCTATTTATTGATGGTAGTTCAGCAATCATCCTTTCTAAGTACACGCTGGTCTTCGAAATATTCGATGAAAAAGAAAACGCCCAGATATTACGTTATGCAGAAAATGGCGTACAAATAGAAAAAAGGATTCAACCTGTTTCCATAAAAGAAGGAATCTATGCAACCCTTTTTCAATTGAAAAAAGCCAAGGTCTTTCATTCTAAAAAGGAATGGAAGCATCTGTCCAATTATGGGAATTTTCCAGAAGACGTGGAAAGCATCATGGCCATTCCCATTCTTCGAAACTCCGTTGTGGCAGGAGTAATCATTGTTACATCTTCCAAGAAGAGGGCGTATGGTACGCATCAAACGAAGATTATGGACATTCTCTCCTCCTACCTATGGGTGGCTCTTGAAAATGCTCGCCATTATCAAAAAACCAAATATAGTAGTGAACGATGCGCATTAACTCATTTATATAACTTTCGGTATTTTGAATGTGTGTTACATAAGGAATTCGAACGTTTACAAAACCAATCACTCAATCATTTGTCGCTGATCCTTCTTGATATTGACCATTTTAAATCGGTTAACGATACATATGGGCATCAAAGCGGTAATGAAATCCTTTGTGAATTGGCGGAGCGTCTAGAGGGCATTGTTGGTCATTTAGGGGTAACAGCAAGGTACGGTGGAGAGGAATTCGTTATCCTCTTACCCAATGTTGGAAAAGAAGAAGTCTATCAATTCGCAGAATTCATCAGACTCTCGATTGCCAACAAACCCTTCACCGTCCATTCGGATTTAAATGAAAATAGACGGGAAGAGTCCATTTCCATTACAGCAAGCATCGGGGTCGCAACAGCACCGGTCGATGCCGAAGATGCCCAATCGATAATCAGGCACGCTGACCGTGCCATGTATACAGGCGCAAAACAAGCTGGGAGAAATAAAGTGGCAGTATATGGAGGGTAAAAAGGCAGGATTCCTTGGAGTCTTGTCTTTTTTATAAGGGTGATTTTACCAATATTAAAAATTAATGGATTTATTGCCCATTCTTGTGCATTTTTTGATAAAATATGCTTAAGTAATAAGACTATATAACTAATAATGGTATAAGCAATCGATAGAGAGAAACATATAGACTTACATTACCAGGAACTGAACTGCTTCGTATAAGGCAGAGGAGAGATAAATTATAAATGAGAGTGATGTGTAAATTATGAAAAAATCAGTGGGGTTAGTCTTATCATTGGTATTACTATTTTCGTTTCTATTTCTACCTAAACCTTTAGAAGCAGCTGTTCAAACGTCTGGTCCTAAACTGAGAATCCTTGAGATTGTAGCATCAGGAAATTCGCAGTTAAGGGGGATCCTAGGTGAGAATTCATATGAGTATACATTGATAACGATGAAGAAGTTTGTCGCGCAGCGGGAAGAGCTGGATGGCAAATATGATGTTATTGCGATTATGGAGGGGAATTATACTTCTGATCCGGTTAAAAATAAAGAACATAATACATCAGCGGTCATGAATGATATTACGAATCTAAAGGCGAATGAGATCATTAATGACTTCATTAATAAAGGGCAACCGGTTATCCTGAATACCAAAAGTCTAGCGACCGGTTCAAAATTAAAAGCGAAGTTTAACGATCAAAATCTATTAAGTAAAAGTAATGTCATCAACTATGATAGTACTAGTACTAATTCAAGCGGAAGCTTTTGGGATCGCTGGAACGAATTCTGGTATGGAAGTGGGAAAAATAATAATGAAAGTACACAAACAGATAAAGATAATATGGAAAAGGCTTTTAATAATTTCCTTAAAGGAGATAAGTACAAGCAGTCCCCACGCTTTACATTAACTAAATCTCCTGATAAAGAGAAGATTTATCAGCCAAATGAAAACATGGAATTCACGATGAATGTAGTCGCTCCTTCAGATTTCAACTCGAGGAGCTTAAAAGCCAAGCTTTATATCGATTCCAACTTTGACGACAAATATACGACAGATGAAATTGTATTGGAAGAGAATGTTACTTCGAAATCAATGAACCTCTCTTTCAAACTACCAAAAGGTTATTCAGGGGTACGTTATTGGAAAATGGAGCTTGTGGATTCCGGTAATAACTTAAAGAGTTATGAAAAAGGGATGATTAAGTTCGTTGACAAAAAAGTGGAAGTAAAAGTGCTCCAAGTCTACACCAATGAAAAAAGTTCGTTAAAAAGGAATAGCAACCCGAATAATATGAATCAATCCTATTTAAATAGTAACGAATATAGTATCTCAATTGACGCAACGAGCATGGACACTTTTAATAAGTCAAAAAAAGAAGAAACGAGTTATTCGCATGAGGTCATCAATGGAAAATATGACATGGTCATCTTTGGATTTGCCGATTCTTATAATAGATCGGCGAATATAAATACAAATGCAGTGGCTTCATTGAAAAGGTTTATTGCTTCTAAACAAAGCATCATGTTTACCCACGATACCATTTTCGAAAATAATAATAATTGGGTAAATAATTTCATGAATGATACAGGTCAAATCAGTCCTCAGACGAATCTTGGATATGGTGCACCCAATACTTCGAGAACGACGAAAAAAATCAATGATGGTTTAATGACAACCTATCCATATGCATTGAAAAATGAATTATCAGTGGCATTAACCCATAATCAGTATTACACGCTTGACTTGGAGGATCCAGAAATAATTCCTTGGTATAATATCACTGGAAACAGTCGGGATGAAAATGATAGCTGGAATCATTATTATACCTACTCGAAAGGGAACATTACGTACTCTGGAACAGGTCATAAGGGGGGGAGTGATAGCTTCCCTGATGATGAGCAAAAGTTATTCGTTAACACGATGTACAGAGCGTTCCTAGGGTCGAATCATGCACCTGAAATTACCATTCATACTCCAACAGAAAATCAGGTCATCCCTTTAAACCAGAACATCGAATTATCTTACACACTACAAGATTATGATTTAAAAGATAAAAATCTATCCACTAAAGTGTTTATGGACGAGAAAGAAGTATCGGAAGAAAAAGATGTGATAAATGGATCGACAATCAATATGTCTCTACCTCATAATTTACAGGATAGTAAAGTTGTGACGATCAAGGTCCAAGCAACAGACCAATCTGGCGCAGTCAGTGAAAAAGAAGTGAAAGTAAAAGTACAAAAAATAAATGCCAATCTTGAAGTAAGCAGGATTTTGAAATCAAATAACTTAGTGGAAGTCGGACAACCTGTAGAAATCGAATATACGGTAACACCGAAAAAAATCACTGGAATAGAAGCTCAAGCCATTTCTGGCAATTCCGTCACTCTAGAAGCCATGGCATTGAGAGAAAGTTTTCCGGCAGATTTGGAGGTCACTAGTGACGGTACGAAAAGTGGGACAGCATCAACTGGTATATCCCTAGAAAAGACATTGAGTATTGTCTACAAAAAAGTGGGCAATGACTTCGTTGCTAGTCCTTTGACGTTCAGTGTCCATGTCACGCCAACTGCAAAAAAACAGTATATATTGGCTAATTCTATATTGAGATATAAGGATTTAACTAATATCCAAAAGGAGTTAACGTTTAATACATTAACGTTCAATGCGGATTTCGCCTTAACTGGGATTGATTTTCCTGATTCTTACGTACTCAGTAAGGGTACAGAAAAAAACTTTTCGATTGACTTGAAAAAGTTGCCCGCAGATGCAGGAGTCAGGAGTATTTCATGGAGTGAAGAAAGCAGAGGAAATATTTTGGATTTAAATCCTGCTTCAGGAACGGCTAAAGTAATAAAAGAAGGAAATACATTCTTAAAAGTGAAAGTTACGGACAATTTCGGGAATGTTTTTGAAAAGAGAGTTCCTGTGACAGTAAGAATTCCGGTCAATTCGTTTACTTTAACGGACCTAACATTACATGTTGGCGAGACACTACCATTACCCGTTAGTAATATATCACCAAAGGATGGCAAGTCTAGCTTAGAGATTGTATTGGGTAACAATGACATAGCTCGTGTTAATAAAGAAGACTTCACCATAACAGGGTTAACGACTGGTGAAACCCTTATGACTGTTACGGGAATTGATTCAAATGGTAATCTAGTAGAACATACTTCGATTATTACGGTGAGAAAGGTACCCGTAACAGGTATTGAAGTGGATCGGTCCTCGGTTACCATGAATAAATTTGATGTAGTTAATGATATTCGAGTAATTATCGTTCCAAGTAACGCAACCGATAAAACAGTAGAGTGGAAATCACTTGATGAGAGTATTGTTGAAGTGGTGGAAAATGGGAAAATAAAAGGGGTCAGTACCGGGACTGCAAACATAGAAATTACTTCAAAATCAAATCCTGAGGTAAAGGCAACAATTAAGGTTCAAGTAGGCCAACCTCTTGAGGGAATTAGGGTGCCAGAGATAACGCTACAAAAAGGTACTTCACAACCCATTATCGTTCACCATAGTCCAGCAGATGCGACAAACGTGGATAGAACGGATTTCTCTCCTTTAAAGAATGATTATATAACCATATCTAATGGAGTCGTTCATGGAGTGAGGGTAGGGAAAACTGAAATTACTGTTACGGTGGCTGATGATACTGGGAAAAAGTATAACGCTATCGTTAAGGTTACCGTTACACAAAAAAAAGAAGAAGGTTCAAATGACAATCAAGATAAATACTGATCGTTTATCAAGCCGGGGCAACCCGGTTTTCGTTTATATTAAACGGGAAAGGACATCTTATGAAAAAAAGAATCATACTCATCAGTTCAATGGTTTTAACTATATTAATTGTGGCTGGTGGAGTGTATCAATACAAGACTGCTAAAGCGGAGAAGAAAGAACAGTACGAATCGTTGCTTTTCTATATAAAATCAGGCGAAGAAGAAAAAGCGGAAAAGCTGTTAAAGAAGAATAAGACGAAGGCATTCATCAATAAAGAATCGGAAGAAGGGGAGACCCCATTGGAATACGCCTTACACATGCAACTTTATTCTTTATCTAGGACACTTTTAGAACAAGGGGCAGATGTGAGTCCAAAAGCGGATAACCCTCTATTCATTCAGCTTGCTTATTCTTTAGATCATTACCAGCAGATGCAAGTCGAAGAAAAGCAGAAAGTTAAAAATGAGATGTTTAAAATGGCGCTGAAAAAAGCTGAAGCAAAGCTAAAAGAAAAGGATGAACAAGGAAACACGGCCCTCCATATCGTTTCCCTAAAAGGGGATGATGTACTAGCACGACTTTTTATCAAGTATGGGGCTAACCCTGGAACCAAAAATAAAGCAGGAGAAACGCCGCTCATGCTTGCCGTTCAGGAAGGGAATGTCGAAGCTAGTCAAGCGTTGATAGAAAGCGATAAAGAACTAACAAAGATACAGGATCATGAAAAGAATACTTTACTAACTATAGCGGTGATTGGTGGTAGAACGGATATAGTGAAGTTGCTTACTCGTACGGGATTGATTCCGGTTGATAGCAAAAATGAGCTGGGTAAGACAGCCCTTATGTATGCCAGCGAGTTCGGAGAGAAAGAACAAGTCCAGTTATTACTCGACGCCAAAGCGGATAAATCAATAAAAAGCAAAGAGGGAAAGACTGCCTATGATTACGCTAAAGAGTGGGACCATAAAGGGATTATTAAACTATTGAAAAAATAAAACAGGGAGCTCCCTGTTTTATTTTTCTTTATTCAGCTTATCGGGTATGACATCCAATCCTTCCACCTTTGGAAGGGCATGCGTCTTATTTAGAAAAAGCCTTTTGTTGTTTTTTATGGTCAACCTTGACTCGGCGTCTTCTTTTACTGCAGGAAAGCTTAAATCGCCATCACCCTTATCATCTTCTACGTCTCCACGATAACTATTGACAGTTAAATAACTCTTAGAAAAGACCCCACCATTAATATTCAGAATGGATCCCACTGCAAAAATCTCAGAAGACGTCGGGTCTTCTATATTCGAAACCTCTTTGGAACCACATTCAGAAACAAAGCGATAGTCACAGGAGGATTTACTTTCTGTATAAAAATAACCATTGATTGTATTGGTTTCATTTTGAAATTTATTTATCCGTGCAATGCTAAGCTTACCTTGTGTCATTATGATTAAAGACGAATCATCTGGTTGATTTCCACATTTGTTTTTGTAACAAGGAATATCTGCATTATTTAGGGTAGTAGAACCAAGTACATAGATGACGGAATCAAAACTTACTTTCCCTTTAATCGTCAAGTCACCCGTAATTAAGATATTGCCTTTAACATCCATAGATTCCAATAAAGAGTTTTCAATCGTTGCATTACCGGAAATGACTAGCCATTGCTTGTCCCCAAGCTCGATATCGAAGCTATCTATATAGGCGTCACCTGGATGAATAATCGGCGATATTGTACCATACTGCGATAAATCATCGAATCTGACTTCTGTATTTGTAGGGGAATCTTTTTGATTAATGGATTGATTCAAGGCTTCAATCGACATATCCTTATTTAGACCGGGAATCCCAATACTACTAGATGATAGTTTATCAATAAACGTTTCTTTTATATCAATATCATTGAATGTATCGTCGACATCATTGAAAAGGATATTTCCAGAAAAAAAAGCGTCTTTCAGGGTAGGAACAGTCAATCGCTGCCATCTCAGCTCTTCCTTGTCATGTCCTGCACCACCGTAGCACGAGGGGGCGGATATACACATGTTCATCCCTTGTCGATTCGCATGCAACTCACTATAATCTTGGACCGCTGGCAATTCTGTCTTCCTTGAAAGAAGCGAAGATTTATACATATATAAAGCTTGGTTACTGATATTAAATTGCTCTTTCGCGTAGATATTTCCATCAATAAAGGGAGAACCATTAATGGTCAAATCTTTCCCGGCACCAAGAGCATACTTTAGAAAGCTTGGCATCGCCGTAATGTAGACCTTTTGATGATATTTGCCGCTGCTTACCTCAAAGACTCTTGTGTTATCATGTTGGTCATCAATCGTTGGATAATTTTTCGTTAAATCTTCTATTGTGAAAATACCTTTCAAGTTTTCCTCGTTTATGAATGTTGCTAAATCGTTATTGTATTCTGACTTACTACCAGAAAGGAGAGGTGTTTCCATTGTATCCACATGATCCTCAATAATCGAAACCCCCTCTTTTACGGCACTAATATCATCGATATCGTCCACAATCTCTGTCTCCCTTATTTCCGTTCTCTTTGCTCCATTAATGCTCGCAGCAAGAAGTACCATGCCAAGCGTGGTCAGAATCAAAAAAGAAAGCAACACGGATAAAAGGGTATATCCTTCTTCGTTATTCCATTTCATGAATTTCACTCCTTAAAATCCAAACGAGCTTTCTAATACAAGTGGTTCAGTAGTAACAAAGAACCCTTTGGCATGAATATTATTTTCAATGACCATCGTGACATGAATCGTACTATGCGTACATAAGGTCCCTGAGGGGTCCCTCGTGCAGTCAGAACTATCCGTATCGAGTCTAATGCCCGTTTTCTTTTCCGTTTGTGTACCTTCGTTTATATCAATAAAAGAAGAAGTGGAAAGATCAAGAGTGGTCAACACGCCTTTATTATCGATGATGAACTGGCTATCTTTAAAATAAATATCCACTGGTTCCGTTCCCTTGCTATCTTCTATGATGAATCCATCTACCGTTTTCTCTTCTTGTACGTTCAACGTAACGCCGTTTTTTCCATCTTCATTAAGAGGGGTAACATATTTAGGCTGGTTGGTTGTCAGTTCATTCATAATCATGGTGGCAATATAATCCGCATCTTCTCTAAGCTGGCCTTCAATTTGGATTTTTTGATAGAGGCTAAGGCCGGTGATGAATAGTGAATAGATAACGCCTGTGATGAAGGTTGTAATGGTTACAGCAAGTAATATCTCAATCAGGCTCAGGCCCTTCTCGTTCGAGAGAGATTTTTTTACTTTTTCAAAAGGCCGGTGACAGCTGTTTCTTTGTCTTCCCAAACCACCTTCACCTCGATTCTAATCAAATTCTTATTAAGATCATAGCCTGTATCCTTCACTGCTACATTTTCATATTTTTTAAGGGTAATTTCTGTATCATATTTGTAATTATTTATGGTAGGTTGCAAGATTTCGGAACAGCTTGTTGTATAGAGGGAAGGGCGAGTGTTGCAGTCTGGTAGAGATATTTTAATGCCTTCTGAGTCTAGTGAGGCGATTCCATATTGTTTATAAAGTTCATTAAACTCAAGTTGGTCAAAGTAATTGATCACATTTCTCGCAACATTTATTCCGACTGTCTTACTCTGGTTCCTTTTTGTATAATCATAGGATTGTGTAAAGAAGGTCATTACCGTTATGGTAATAATTCCTAATATAGCGATAGAAGCAAGTACTTCAACGAGGGTGAATCCCTTTTGATTTTTCGAAAAAATATTTTCTTCCATACTTTTCCCTTCTTTCAAAATATCTATAAGTATTATACAATATTTTTAGGATTTATTACCCAAATTAAGGAGCTATTTTCGAAAAACGGAAAATATATAATAAAATAGTATAGGAGTGATTTATTGGAGACGATCGTATTTGCTGGAATATCCCTCGTTTTATTGATTCCGATTGTTTATGTTTTACCATTGTCCCTTACTTTCAAGGGAAAGCTGGTCATAATCGGGGGTGCTGTTGCCGTTTCACTGGCGGGTCTAGTTGTGGCAAATAACTATCCTCTTTGGCAGGCTTTATTACTTATGACTTTGCTGTTATTTTTCGCTTTATTCCTTATCGGTAAAAAAATCGAGCCATTAATGCTCTCGAATCAAGAAGAAGCGTCGGACTTCTATGAACGGTATAACGATTCTGCCGTTTTGATTGAAACGTCGAGAGATCGTGCTTCGTTATCCAAAATAGAAGAGTCAGAGGCGGAACAGAAAGAAAAAATGGGATATGAGAGCAGCGAGCATCATGTTGCGGTATCTAAGGAACGCGTTCAAGAAACGGAGGAAGAGCAAGAATTCGCTGATGATGAGATCGTTGTTTTTGAGGCAGAGTTTTTGGATACGAGAACGAATGACTTAGAAGAAGTTGAAAGTATTTCAGAAATAGAAGTCCCGGTAAAAAGTGAAATAAGTGATATTGAAAAATTACTAGAAGAAGACTTCATGGAGCCGGTGACTGAAGAAACAGAAAGTATCCCAGAAATAGAAGTCCCGGTAAAAAGTGAAATAAATGATATTGAAAGATTACTAGAAGAAGACTTCATGGAGCCGGTGACCGAAGAAACAGAAAGTATTCCAGAAATAGAAGTACCGGCAAAAAGGGAAATAAGTGATATTGAAAAATTATTAGAAGAAGACTTTATGGAGCCGGTGACCGAAGAAACACAAAGTATCCCAGAAATTGAAATGCCGGTAAAAGGTGAAATAAGTGATATTGAAAGATTACTAGAAGAAGACTTCATGGAGCCGGTAACTGAAGAAACAGAAAGTATCCCAGAAATAGAAATGCCTATGAAAAACGATTTAAGCGAGATTGAAAAGCTACTTGATGATGAGTATGTGGAGCTGGAGATTGACGAAGAGAGTGACCCTATTCATCTAGAAGAGATGGAAGAACTGGCTGTATTACCTGAAGAACGCGAGTGGGTAACGGAAGTAATAGAGCCGGAAAATGACACAGAAACTATCGAAGTGAATACTGCGGAAGAGAAACTGGATTTCCATGGTTACTTAGAATCAAATGGTTTAGGGGAAAATCCCGAAGAGCCTGGAACTCTTGAAAATACGTCCGATGAAACAGGTAGTGAAGATAGTCAGGAAATGAATGTGGAAGAACCAGATATTCAGTTAGAAGATTCTTTAGAACCGGAAAGCCTTCTAGAGATTCCTGAAGCGCTTGTCCTAGAAATAGATAAAGCAAAAGAAGAGCAAGAGTCGTCGTCAGTCATTGCTAAGCCTGAAGAAACAACTCTTGAGAGTCCAACAGAACATGTCAGCGAATTGCAACAACAGATGTTTCAAACGATGGTTTCCCATATTCAAATCGCACAGCATCAGTTGAATGATAGCGAGTTCGAGCAACTGGTTATGAGCCATTTGCATCCGGAAATACCGGATCAACAGTATTACATATTTGCATCATTTTTAATTCAAACGTATATCACAGCGAAAAAGACGGAAAAGCTTCGTGAATTGATCGTGCAGTTAAAGGAAAAGTTCAGCGCGCACCCAATTCTTCTAGAAGAGTTAGCATTCATGGAAAACCGTTTTTGTTAAGATGAAAAATCAGAAGATAGGTATGGTGAAAATATGAAAAAAAGTACAGAAATTTTAGGCTTGCCCATTATCAGCATTTCAGAAGGTATGGAAATTGGAAAGGTGAAATCATTAGTGATCAATCCTGAAAAAGGTTCACTAGATTTTATCACAATCGAACATGAAGATTGGCAGGTTAGTGTAAGGGCCATTCCCTTCAAAAAGGTAATAGGGATTGGGGAATACGCTTTAACGATCGAAACCGAAAACTCTGTCATCGATTTAAATGAAATCCCGATTGCAAATCAGCTCGTGAATAAAAAGATCAAGATTACCGATGCCAAAGTGATGACCCGAAAAGGTGAATTATTAGGAAGCGTCCGCGAGTATTTTACGGATGAAGATAACGGTCAAGTCATCGGGATGCAGGTGAAAGTCGGGGATCATGAAGTGATTCTCCCATCTGAAACTGTTTTGACTTTTGGCAAGGACATTTTGATCGTGACGGAGGATGCTTCATCCCGCTTCCTCGAGCAGGCGGAACAGTTGATGGGTGAACAAGTCCCTGAGGCAGAAGTGGCTGCCGGCGAAGAAAACCCCAATGGGGAAGCTGATTTAAGGAATAAGCAAATTGAATTGCTTCAAGGAAAGCGATTGGTGAATAATGTAACGGGCCTAGACGGAAAAGTCCTTTTCTCGGAAGGTCGCGTTCTTTCGAAAGAGGATATTATTAACGCACAATCGGCGGGTCCGAGTGTATTGGTCGGGCTTTCCATGAATGTTGAAGCATAAAAAGGAGTTGCCTTTATGTGAAGAATCCACAAATGCTGAAAATTTTTCTGGTCTTTATTTTATCAACCGCATATATTTTTAGTTTTTCGCATTTTGGAGCGTCGGCTTATAATCAGATTTTCAAAGATTCAGCACAATTTGGTGAAAACACGACGATTGGGAGCCTGGATATAGAGGGTCAAAGTAAGCGGGAAGTAAGTACGCTACTGAGCGAGGCAACTGAAAAGTGGACGCAGAATATGGTCTTGGGCATTACTTATAAGGAAGGTCAAATGACCGTAGATAATGGGATTTTCAATTTTCAAAGGGAAAAGACGGTTGTTTCTTTGCTTTCAGGCAAGAAAAATAAAGCAGTCGTCTCGGTCGACAAAGATTCTTTGCTAGAAGATTTATATGACATGTCCTTATCACTTGCATCTACTACGTTGGACATAGATAGACTTGCCAATGACCTGGCGGTAAGTGCGGAGTTCTTAACGGAAGGGACCAAAACCCTTGAGCTGGAAAACTACATCGATGGAGATGTGGGCGAGGACGAGGTAATTGCTGAGGCTACGGTGAATGTAGGAGACGCTGCAACTGCCATTAAGGAATTGATTCCCTTGATACAGCCGTTGGAAGTGAAAGGGGAAACTCAATTTTCTCTTTTGCAGAAAATGTCGGAGCTTGAAGGAAAGAAATATAACTCAGACACATTGAGCCGGTTGGCGACAGCGATTTATGGTGTGATCCTGCCGACTAACTTTACGATTCTTGAGCGGAATATCAGTGATCAACTTCCTGGTTATGCCAAATTGGGATTTGAGGCACACATCGATTCTGAAATGGGCCATGATCTGGTTTTTGCCAATACGAATGATCATGCTTACCGGGTTGAACTTCAGGTAGAAGGTGAGAAATTAAAGGCCACATTAAAGGGGCAATCCTTCCTGAATTCCTATGAGGTAAAGACGACCGATGAAAAAAGATACACGCCGAAAACGATTAAACAATATAGTGATGAGTTGGCCCCTGCTGCCATGCAGGTGAAAAAGGATGGCAAAGACGGTATAACAGTCAAGGTTCTTCGTCGCATCGAGTCCTCCGCGGGAGATCTTCTGGAGACGGAAACCGTATCTGAAGATTTCTATGCACCGATTCATCGAATTGAAGTATATGGATTGGAACTCAAAGTCATTCCACCTCCTTCTGATTCTAATAATGAAGATACCTCTGATGCGGAGGATGAGAGCACGGAAAAAGACGATCAAGGGATTGACGAAGACACTGAGCAGGATCAGGGGGAAACAGAGAATGAATCGCCCGAAGATGCCAGTGGGAATAGCGATAGGAAAGAAAACAATAAGGACATCGAAAAAGGTAAACAAGATGGTGATCAAGTTAAGGGTGATAGTATCCAGGAAGCGGGTGGATACCCCAAATATGTGGAAGATCCCAACGTTCCCCAAAAATAAGGTAAAGCAGGGATAAATATGGCTCAAACCCGAAAAAGGCTTGGAGACTTATTGGTGGAAGCTGGTTTGATCTCTGAGGACCAGCTGCAAATTGCCTTGGAAGAAAAAAGTAAGTCACAAAAGCTTGGTGATGTATTGCTGCAAAAAGGGTATATCACGGAGCAACAGTTGATTGAAGTATTGGAATTTCAATTAGGTATCCCCCATGTGAGCTTATATCGGTACCCGTTCGATTCGAATATCTTCAGTTTGATTTCGGAGGATATGGCTAAGCGGAACTTAATGATTCCTTTGAAAAAAGAAGGCGAAAAACTATATGTCGCCATGGCTGACCCGATGGACTTTTATGCCATCGATGATCTACGGCTCTCAACCGGTTTTCAAATCGAACCAGCCATAGCGACAAAAGATGATATTTTGCGTGCGATTGCTAAACATTACACGGATGAAGACGGACTAGAAGAATTGATGGTTACCCTTAATCGCGATGTAAATAATCAAGAGGAAACAGTCGATCAGGATTCACCGGTCGTACGACTTGTCAATCAGTTGCTTTCGAATGCCGTGACGCATAAGGCAAGTGATATTCATATTGATCCCCAGGAAAAGAAATTGGTCGTCAGGTATCGCGTGGATGGTGTATTACGGTTGGAAAAGGTGTTACCCAAGAATATGCAAAACGTTTTAATTGCCAGAATCAAAATCATGGCGAAATTGGACATTACCGAACATAGAGTTCCACAAGATGGCCGGATTAAAGTGAACCTCGGCCATCATCCTGTCGATCTACGGGTGTCGACTCTTCCCACAGTCTTTGGGGAAAAAATCGTCTTGCGGATTCTTGATTTAGGCAATAAGTTGAATGATTTGAAACAACTTGGATTCAATAAATTGAACCTACAGCGATTTGAATCCATGATTGCCCAGCCAAATGGAATTGTCCTGATTACAGGTCCGACTGGATCAGGGAAATCTTCGACCTTATATGCGGCCTTAAATCAGCTGAATACCGAGGAAGTCAATATCATTACGATTGAAGATCCTGTTGAGTTTCAGCTTGAAGGTGTGAACCAGATTCAAGTCAATACGAATGTCGGCATGACGTTTGCAACCGGTCTACGTTCCATCCTACGACAAGATCCAAACATCATCATGGTGGGGGAAATCAGGGATAAGGACACGGTAGAGGTGGCCATCCGTGCATCCTTGACAGGACATCTAGTATTAAGCACGATCCATACGAATGATTCACTAGGAACGATCACTAGATTGATAGATATGGGCGTCGAACCTTTTTTGGTCGCTTCTTCCTTGAGCGGAATCATGGCGCAGCGATTAGTAAGAAAAGTGTGCCGGGATTGTGTCGAAAAACAGGAGCCGAGTAAGCGGGAAATCGATATTTTTGCAAAACGAGGCATGAAAATCGAAAGCATTAACCGGGGGCGCGGGTGTACGTCTTGTAATATGACTGGGTATAAAGGAAGGATTGCCCTTCAAGAAATATTGGTCATCAATGATGAGATGAGAAAACTGATCATGAATGGCGAGCCGCTTAACAAGCTCCGTGAAGTGGCCATGAAATATAAAACGATTTTCTTAATGGATGACGGCTTATTGAAAGTCAAACAAGGACTGACCACTACCGAGGAAATTCTTCGAGTAGCAGTTCTGGAATAGGGGTGTCAGTTTGAGAGCTAAAATTGATAGTTTACTAATGGCTGGCTTTGAACTAAAGGCATCTGACATTCATATAACGGTGGGTGTGCCACCAGTTATGCGCTTGAATGGTGAGTTGAAGAAATACGGAAAAGAACTGTTGCTTCCATCCGATACGGAAGGGATGGCTAAAGCGATTATCCCCGAAGAGATGTGGGAGCAATTTAAAGAACATGGTGAACTGGATTTTTCTTACGGCATTCCTGGGATTTCCAGATTTCGAATCAACACGTATATGCAAAGGTCCTGCGTGGCGTTGGCCGTCCGAATCGTGCCGACAAGAATTCCTACTTTAGATGAACTGCAGTTACCGTCCATTTTAAAGAAAATCGTCGAAAAACCCCAAGGCCTTGTCCTTTTGACGGGACCAACGGGAAGCGGAAAGTCAACAACACTCGCGTCCATGATTCAATATATGAATCAGACGATGCGTAAGCATATCATAACCTTGGAAGATCCCATCGAATATTTGCATAAGCATCAAAATTGCATCATTGACCAACGTGAAGTGGGTTTCGACACGAATAATTTCGCAAATGGGCTGAGAGCCGCTCTAAGGCAGGATCCCGATACGATTCTAGTAGGGGAAATGCGAGATTTAGAGACCATCCAGACGGCGATTACAGCAGCCGAAACGGGTCATTTGGTGTTTGGGACATTACATACATCGAGTGCCCCGACGACAATCGACCGGATCATAGATGTCTTTGAACCGGCACAGCAACCTCAGGTTCGAATCCAGCTTGCTAACGTCCTTGTTTCCATCATCTCGCAACGCTTGATTCCGACCGTCGATAAAAAAGGCAGGAAAGCAGCAACCGAGATTCTAGTCAATAATGCAGCTGTGGCCAATTTGATCAGAAATGAAAAAATCCATCAAATCGTCAATGTTATGCAAACTTCCAAGGCACAAGGCATGCATACCCTTGAAAGCAGCATTAAGGAACTATTGGCAGAAGGCCTCATATCCAAAGAAAGCGCCCATGCATTTTTACAGGACAAGGTGGAGTAAATGGCTAGGTTTAAATATTCAGGTCGGAATAAATCAGGAAAAAAAGCGGGAGTCGTCATAGCCGATACAAAGCGTGAGGCCATGGAAAAGTTAAAGCTGGAAGGCATTCGGGTCATCGAAATGACGATGATACCCGAAACATTTTTAACAAGGGACCTTTCCATCGGAAACCCAGTGAAACTACAGCATTTTGTTATCTTTATCCGCCAATTTTCTACATTATTGCAATCAGGCGTCACAGTCGTTGACGCAACGAGCATTTTATCTCAACAGACGGAGAGTAAGTCTTTAAGCAAAGCGCTAGAAAGCATCGAACAGGATTTACAGGAAGGGAAGGCACTCTCTGAAGCAAGTGCCAAGCATAAAAAAATCTTTTCGACGATGTATATCAATATGGTCAAGGCTGGAGAGGCTGGTGGTAATTTGGACAGCACCCTGGACCGGCTGGCCGATCATTTTGAAAAGCAACAGGCAACGAGGCAGAAAATCACATCAGCCATGGCCTATCCAGTTGTCGTCGCTTTTGTAGCATTTTTCGTGGTCATCTTTTTATTAACGTCCGTTGTGCCAACGTTTGCTGATATGTTCAGCGATTTTGGTGGCGAATTACCGGCTATAACCCGCTTTGTTTTAGGGGCGAGCGGGTTCATGCAAAAAGCCTGGTACCTTGTCATCTTGGGTGTACTCTTGATTTTCTTTGCGATTATGTCTGTGAAGAAAAATCCGAAGACGAAATACTATTATGATTTTGCAATGCTGAGAATGCCCCTATTCGGAAAGATGATGCAAAAAGCAGTATTGGCAAGAATGACGCGGACCCTCAGTTCCCTGTTCAGTAGCTCGGTACCGATTTTACAGGCGATGAAAATCGTCGAACAGGTGGTTGAAAATGAAGTGGTCGGCCGAGTCATCCGGGAATCACATGATTCCTTGGAGCGGGGACAGTCGATCACGGACCCGATGAAAAAACATTGGGCGTTCCCACCATTGATCACCCAGATGATATCGATTGGCGAAAAAACAGGGGCCCTGGATGCGATGCTCGGGAAAGTGGCGGACTTTTACGAGAAGGAAGTAGAAGCAAGCACAGACCGCTTGAAATCGCTTATCGAGCCGCTTATGATCGTCCTCCTTGCGGGAATTGTCGGCACGATCGTCATCTCGATCATGGTGCCGATGTTTGAAATCTTCAACCAAGTGGATAATATGTAAAAAATGTAAGAATAATTACCCCTAAACGCTGTATTTTTTTAGAAATATATAGTAATCTAATAGAAAAGTAGCAGTAAAGTAACGAAATGGAAATTAAGAAGAGGAGGATTTATATGAATTTTATTAAAAAACATCTTAAAAACGAACGTGGTCTTACCTTGATCGAGCTATTGGCCGTTGTCGTTATCTTGGGAATCATCGCAGCCATCGCCATCCCAAGCATCGGGGGATTGATCAATAACTCGAAGAAAGATGCACATATTGCCAATGCACAGCAGATGGTTAGTGGTGCGCGGACAGCTGTTGCGGGGAATGATATAGAGTTTAGTGGTACGACAACAATAACAGGAGAAATTACACTAGAAGATTTAAAAGCTAAAGGGTATATAGAAGATGTAGATAATCCTAGTGGAGATAAATATGATGATGACGAAACAAAAGTAACTATTACAAAAGATTCTGATACGGGAAATCTTACCTATGTAGTTACTTTGATAAAAGACAGCCATAATTACGTTAAATCAGATGAAAGAACCAAAACCCCAAGTGAATTAAAAAGAGAAGATATTAACTTATAAAAATGACTACCTATCTCTTACTCTTCATCCTAGGTCTAATCCTAGGTTCATTCTATAACGTAGTCGGTTTAAGTGTACCGGCAAACAAATCATTTACGAATCGGCGTTCGGCTTGTCCTTCTTGTGGACGAACCTTGTCGCCGTTCGAGTTAATACCGGTCGTTTCTTATGTAATACAAGGCGGGAAATGCCGTGGCTGTGAAGCCCGGATTTCCCCGCTTTATCCGGTTGTTGAATTACTGACAGGCATTTTGTTCGCTGTCGCTCCTTTATTCCTAGGATGGACAAGTGAATTATGGATGGCCTGGGCATTGATTTCTTTATTGATGATTATCTTCGTTTCCGATATGGCTTATATGCTTATACCAGATAAGATCCTGCTTTTTTTTGCAGTGGTTTTTTTATTTTTGCGAGTATTTTATCCACTATCTCCATGGTGGGATTCCATTCTAGGCGCGGTCGTTGGCTTTGGCCTGCTGCTTTTGATTGCCGTTGCAAGTAAAGGTGGCATGGGTGGCGGCGATATCAAGCTTTTTGGCGTACTGGGTTTTGCACTAGGGTTGAAACTGGTGCTGTTATCATTTTTATTTGCCACCTTCTATGGTGCGTTTCTTGGTATCATCGGGATTCTGACAGGTATGATTAAGAAGAAAACGGCCATTCCGTTTGGACCGTATATTGTTTTCGGCACATTAACTGCCTATTTTTGGGGCGATTCTATTTTACAGTGGTATTTGCACTTTTTAAGATGACTTTAAAGTAAGGGGTATCTATCTATGGCTTTCTCTTTTTTTAGCGGAAAAAACCGAATAGTGAATTTGATCTTCAAAGATTATGTAATCCGGTATGTAGAGCTAAAGCAAGTGGATCCACCTATCGTGCATGCTTATGGTGAACGTTATCTGCCTCCTGGCATCATTAAAGAAGGGAGAATCCTCGATTATGAAACGTTGCAGATGATTGTAGAGCAATGTGTTGAAGAGTGGGGTCTTTTGAAAAGACAAGTGCGCTTTTTAGTGCCGGACCCGTTTGTCGTGATTCGAAAAATGATGATTCCAGAAGAAATAAAAGAAGATGAAATCGAAGGATTTTTATATTTGGAGCTGGGCACAAGCATTCATTTACCGTTTGAGGATCCGATTTTCGATACGGTATCCCTCCAGGATAATTCGGAAGGTAAGGAAATTCTCTTGTTTGCAGCTTCGGAAGAGTTGGTCTCGCAATATAGTGATTTGCTGGAAAGCACGAAACTGGAGCCTTTGGCTGCTGATATCGCTTCACTGGCAATCTATCGATTATGGGATGTATCTAGAGACCTGGATTCCAGCGAACAGCTCATGTTGTTAGAATTAGATGTGGTTTCAGTGACGGCCACCATTTTTGTTGAAGATAAACCGGTATTTATGCGTCATATTTTGCTTCCGGATGAGGTTTCCGAATGGGAAGTCAATCACTCATCAAGCAGCGGAGTGGAAACACTCGTTTATCAAGGTGACAGAGCTAGCTATTTTCAAACGATTGAGGATACGTATGTAGAGATTGATCGATTGCTGACTTTTTATAAATACAATTTGAACAGTGGTCGGGACTCTGTTTCTACAATTTTAGTGACTGGAGATCATCCATATTTAGAAGAAATTTGCGAAAAACTATCAGATCATTTGGACCTTCCTATCACTATTTTAAATGAGAGCATGGAAATGGTAATGAATGATGCTCTTTTATTGCGTCGTTATCACTCTGCCGTTGGATTGGCCATCAAAGGGGTGAAATAATCATGCTAGTTGACATTAATTTACTCCCCAAGAAAGAAAAAAGAAATCCACGTTTCTTCATTTATTTCATTTTCTTACTCATACTGGCTTTAGCGGCGGGTACGTTGTTTTATTGGCAATATTCTTTGCAATCAGACCGAATTAGAAGCATGGATAAGCAGATATTACAAGTGAGGGAAGCGACAGCAACCGTCGAACAAAACATGATTAATACACAGAAGTCTGGAAATTCCGTTACCGAATTACATAGTGTCATTGACTGGGCCGATACTTTTCCAATCGATACGGTGTTTGTGTTAAACCAGTTAACATTCCTGCTTCCAGAACGAGGTTTCTTCGATGCTTTTTCCTATAATGAAGATGGATCCATCCAATTAACCGTCCAGTTTGATACCTCAAGGCAAGCTGCTTATTATTTGAGCGAATTGACTAAGTCTAAACTGATAGGTACCGCTGAATTGGTATCAGTGAACACTGAGGAAATGGATAGAGATATAGAAAACACTTTAGAAGAGCCAGATGACTTTCTTCCGCGTTATCTGGCTGTGTATACTATTAATCTCGACAAATCTGCCGTAAAAGAAGCTATAAAAGACGATGAGGAACAAGCCGGGGAAAAGGGTGGTGCTTCTGAATGATGAGGTTTTTCAATAAAAAGGAACTATTCTTATTAGCTGGCACCCTTTTTGTCTTTGCCTTGGTCTTTATTCTACTATACTTTTATCTATTAAATCCGGTAAAAAAAGAACTGGCCTCTAAGACATCCGAATTAAAAAATGAAGAACAGATTTTAGAGATGGTCCAAATGAAAGTTGGTACAGGGACGGGTGTTGATTTTGAATCGACGACAGAATTGCAAAAAAGACTGCCTGTGCAACCCTTAACTGATCAGTTTGTATTGAACCTGGAAAAAGCAGAAGTCATGTCCAATAGCTTTATTGTCGATATGGCATTTGCCGATGGAGAAACTCCGGTTGAGCCTGAACCAACTGAGGCACCAGGAGCGAAAGAACCTGCAGCGACAGATGAGGCATCCGAAAGTACAGATACTAATGACCAAGATCCTGAAGTTGAAGGGGAAGCAACGGATTCAAAAGAAACAACGACCGAAGCTCAGGATCAAATTGTAACTGAGGCACCAGGAACACTGCCGAATAGTTTGAAAAAGCTATCAGCGACGATGAATGTAAAATCGTCTTCTTATGATGAAATGTTGGAATTTATTCATTCCATTCAAGCAACAAATCGAATTTTTACGATAGACAGCTTAACCTTCGAGGGAGCTAAGGAAGTCAGGTCCCGTGACCAAATTCAAGAACCTTTAGAGTATGGACTGACTGTGTCTGCCTATTACTACCCCTCATTAACGGATTTGCAAGACCAGACCCCGATTGTCGCAACACCAAAACCTAGTGAAAAGAAAAATCCATTCAGCACAAATGAAAGAGATGATGCTGATATGGATACTGGAAATTAGGAAGATGGTGCGAAAATATAGGAATGTGGATAATGAGAAGGGCATGACATTGATGGAAGTCTTGGCGGTGATTGTCATCTTAGGGATACTGGCTGCAGTGGCCGTCCCGATTTTTTTCAATGTGATACAGAATTCGCGGACGAATGCGTTCGTTTCAAATGGTTATGCTTTTAGGGATGCTTCGAATTTTTATTTAAAGGATAAAGTCATGCGTGGAGATCGTGTGACAGAAATCAGCTATCAGGAGCTTGTCGAAGCTGGATTTCTCGATAAGGTGGTAGACCCTGATACGAAAGAGTACTGGGACCCTTCAATTAATGAATCCTATGTGACTGCCTTGGATAATAAGGTCGTAGGAATATGTCTATACGGTGAGAAACGTAAACTTTGCGGTGATGAAGGAGATGGGAAAGCTATCCCTTTTGAAGATGTATCACCTGAATTAGTGACAGATAAATGAAAAGAGAAAAATGACGAAACCTATTAATGACAAGACGACAAAAGTCTTGTTATTTTTTTTTGCCCCTATGTTAGGATGAAAAAAATGAAGCAGAGAGGAGGAAGAAAAGTGGACAAGTCCGAAAAACGTAAAGGGGTAAAGATTAAAATAAATGGAGAAGAAAAAATATTTGTGGGTGAAAATAAGCGGGAGTCTACAGAGGAAATTCCAGAGGCTGCAAGTAAGGAACAACCGGATGATAGTTTCGAGTGGATTTTGCCGGATGATTCCGTAGAAAACAAGGTTGTATTGGTTCCTACACCACCTAAGAAGAAAATGCCGAAGCTTATCGGTTTTAATACACATACGGGCAAACGTCCTGGTAACAGGTCTTTAAAGACTTTTGTGATTGCTGTTTTTTGTGCGATTTTATTTGGATCGGTACTGGGCCTTATCGCCGTAAATACCATAACGAAGGAAAAGGCAACGGATTCTCCGGTCGAAACAGCTATCACGACGACGGCATCCCCAGTTGTAAAGAATGATAGCGGGGGTGAAAAAGGGCAGGGGATGGGACTGAAAACGTTCCTGGTTCAAGGTGGGATATTCAGTAGCGAGGATGCCGCGAAACAAATCCAGGAGAAAATCGTGGAAAAACAGGTTCCTGCTGAAATATTCAAAATGGAGGACAGCTATTATTTATTCCTAGGTTCAGCTGAAAGCTTGATTTCAAGTAAAGAGCTAGCTTTATTTTTAAAGACCTATGATGTGGAAGTATTTTGGAAGGAAATTGATTTAAAAGCGTCGGGAATAAGTGCAGAAGAAGAGAAAACGCTGGATGTCATGAAGGGGATTTATTCATCCCTATCAGAGATTTCATCAGGAGAGCTTCGTGGGAAGGAAACGAAATGGGATGCTGAAACGTTGAAAAAAGATATGGATAAGCTAAAGGATGAGAAACTTTCATCAGAGCTTTCACAAATGAACACCCATTTAGCGGCTGCAGCCAAGCTGATCAGTGAGTATGAGACGTCCGAAAAGGATGAACAGCTATTAGAGGCACAGGGAAAACTATTGAAGTTTCTAAAGGGTTTTCAAAGTATGGGGAGTTAAGAACAGGTATGTGAAGGGGAAGCTGTTTTCTAAAGAAAAAGTTCCCCTTTAGGAGGAAATTGTTTGAATTAGGGACCTTTTTTTATTTTCCAGGAAATAAGACTGAATCTTTGTCGATTCCTGGTAAACAATAATTGTGGAATTCTTCATAATTTGATAGGATGAAAAGGTATCTCTCCTAGTAAAGAAAGGTGAATTTTTATTATGCATTCATTAATTTTATCTTCTTCATCACCACGCCGTAAAGAACTTCTACAATTCCTACAAATCCCCTTCGAAAGTATGAATTCCAATGTCGATGAAAGTATTGACGAAAACATGCAGGCAGAGGACGCAGTGCAAGAATTAGCTGTAAGGAAAGCGGAAGCCATTGCAACAAGATATCCGGACAGCTGGGTAATCGGTTCCGATACCGTCGTGGTACTTGACGGGCAAATCCTCGGAAAGCCGGCCAATCGTGCTGATGGAAAAAGAATGCTTGAAATGTTATCGGGTAGAACACACGAAGTTTATACAGGTGTGGCCATTCTATATGGTGAGCACAGCAGCATATTCGCAGAAAAAACAGAAGTGACTTTTTGGGAGCTATCAGAACCTGAAATCGAACGTTATCTGGACAGTGGTGAACCATTTGATAAAGCTGGGAGCTATGGGATCCAAGGGTTGGGTTCGCTTCTTGTCAAACAAATCAATGGGGACTATTTCTCGGTAGTCGGACTCCCAGTTTCAAGGCTAGCAAGAGAATTAAAGATGATGGAATCCGCGTGGACGTAAGATTTCGGACTGATTTCCTCCCTTTTATTAAGGAAGGGTGGATGCTTTGAGTGAAAAGATGTTAATCAGGGATTATCCGAAAGAAGAGAGGCCTCGTGAAAGGTTTTTGCAGGATGGTCCCCAGAGCCTTTCGAATCAAGAGTTACTTGCGCTTTTGTTAAGGACGGGATCTAAGGAGGAATCTGTGCTTCAGCTCTCCAATAGGCTTATCAAGGCTTTTGAGGGATTCCGGCTTTTGAAAGAAGCGTCCGTAGAGGAATTGACTGAAATCAAGGGAATCGGGGAAGCGAAAGCAATTCAAATTCTAGCATCGGTAGAGCTTGGCCGACGAATCCATAAATTAAATGATCAAGACCGCTATGTGATCCGTTCCCCGGAAGACGGGGCCAATTATTGCATGGAAGAAATGCGTTTTTTGTCGCAGGAACATTTTGTTTGTCTTTACTTAAATACGAAAAACCAAGTCCTTCATAAACGAACTGTCTTCATAGGCAGCCTCAACGCTTCGATTGTGCACCCACGCGAAGTATTTAAAGAAGCCTTCCGTAGGTCGGCAGCCTCTATCATTTGTCTTCATAACCACCCCTCCGGAGATCCTTCTCCTAGCAGAGAAGATATTGAAGTGACAAAAAGGTTAGTAGAATGTGGTAAAATAATGGGGATAGAAGTACTGGACCATATCATCATCGGGGAGCATAAATATGTGAGTTTAAAGGAAAAAGGTTATTTATGACACTATCCAAATTTTTGACGATACGATATAATGTTGTTTATGATTTTTAAAAGAGGGAACTTTTTTCAAAAACCTATTGTCAAAAAACGACAAATTATCATTTGAACTTATAAAAAGGCATTTTTGTTTACGAAAGGGAGATACCATAATGTTTGGAATTGGCGCAAGAGATATAGGAATTGATTTAGGAACGGCGAATACGCTGGTTTATGTTAAAGGAAAAGGCATTGCCGTCCGTGAACCGTCGGTTGTTGCCGTGCAGACAGATACGAAGCAGATCGTTGCTGTCGGTAAAGACGCAAAAAACATGATTGGCCGTACACCGGGAAATGTAGTGGCACTTCGCCCTATGAAAGATGGCGTAATCGCTGATTATGAAACAACGGCTACGATGATGAAATATTATATGAAAGAAGCTCAGAAAAAAGGCGTATTTGGCAACAAGCCATATGTCATGATTTGTGTGCCTTCAGGAATTACGGCTGTTGAACAACGTGCAGTGATTGACGCAGCTAGACAAGCTGGTGCTCGTGATGCTTATCCGATTGAAGAGCCATTTGCAGCTGCTATCGGAGCGGATCTTCCTGTTTGGGAACCTACAGGCAGCATGGTTGTTGATATTGGTGGAGGTACTACGGAAGTGGCCATCATTTCCCTTGGCGGTATCGTGACAAGCCAGTCAATCCGAATTGCTGGTGATGAGATGGATGATGCAATCATCGTTTACATACGTAAAAACTACAACTTGATGATTGGTGAGCGTACATCGGAAGCTATTAAAATGGAAATCGGTTCTGCAGGTGATACAGAAGGAATCGAAAACATGGAAATTCGTGGTCGTGATTTATTGACGGGTCTTCCAAAAACGATTGAAATTACGGCAGAGGAAATATCCAAAGCATTACGTGATACAGTGTCAGCCATTGTGGATTCTGTCAAAAACACGTTGGAAAAAACTCCACCGGAACTTGCAGCTGACATCATGGATAGAGGCATAGTACTAACAGGTGGCGGTGCTTTACTGCGTAATTTGGATAAAGTCATCAGTGAAGAAACGCAAATGCCGGTTATTATTGCCGAAAACCCTCTTGATTGTGTAGCGATTGGAACAGGGAAAGCTTTGGACCATATTCACTTATTCAAGACGAAATCTAGAGATTCTCGCTAAGCGGTACTTATAAAAAAGGCCGGCTCAACAAAAGATCGCAATTTTGAGCCGGCTTTTCTATTTTTTTACCTGTCTTAAATGTGTAGTTTTTTGACAGAGGATATTATTATACTTCATGCAAATAGAGTAAATTAAAATAGAGGTGCAGATCATCATGCCACAGTTTTTTAATAAAAAGCTCCTTCTCTTGCTCGTTAGTATTATCGTTCTCGTGGCATTGATCGGTTTTTCATTAAAAGAGAGAGAAGAGTTAACTTGGCCCGAAAAGTTCTTGAAGGATACAACCGGTTGGGTTGGTAATGTGTTTAATAAACCAGTATCGGGTATTACAGGTTTTGTAGGGGATTTAAAAGACCTTCAGCATACATACGATGAAAACAAGAAATTAAAAGCTCGTCTGGATGAATACGTCTTGTTGAAAACGCAGGTGCAGGATTTGAAAGAAGAAAATGAAGAGCTTCGTGATAATCTAAAAAAAGAAGATGACTTGCGAAAGTATGCACCTATTCAGTCAACGGTCATTGGTCGTAATCCGGACCGCTGGCATGAAATGCTAACAATTAACAAAGGCGAGCGTAACGGTGTGGAAAAAAATATGGCTGTCATCACTGCCAATGGCTTGATCGGTAAAGTTAAAGCCACGACTGAATTCACGGCTTCCGTTCAGCTTTTGAGTTCAATCGATAAAGCGAACCGCGTCTCAGCTATCGTCCAGGGTAATGATAAGGCATATGGTTTGATAGAAGGGTTCGATGATGAGAAGAATCTTCTATTAATGAAACGGATTCCTTATGATAAAAAGATCAAGAAGAACTCTAAGGTCATCACATCCGGTTATGGCGGGATCTTTCCTAAAGGTCTGCTAATCGGTAAGGTTGTTGACGTGAAGGTGGATCAATATGGGTTGAACCAAACCGCATATATTGAGCCGTCAACGGATTTCTATGATATCAATAATGTCATGGTCGTTAAACGTGAAGTTGAGGGAGCTGAAGAAGAAAGTGAAGGGGAGGATGAAGCTAAGTGAAACATTTCATCCTTTCTTTTGTAGCCTTACTCTTCTTCGTTTTTGAAAGTATCTTTGCGCAACTATTCGCGGGGGATGTCTTTGGAAGCAATAACATTCTCGTTCCCCGTTTCATGATCATTTTCGTCTTCTTCCTGACCATGTATGGTTCAAGGAAGCTGGGGATGTTGTATGGAGCCATTTTGGGGCTGACCTATGATGTCGTATATACGGAGATTTTGGGGATTTATATGTTCCTTTTACCTTTTCTAGCATATTTGATTTCCAAAAGTATGAAGATCCTTCAAAACAATATTCTCATTAACTGTTTAATGGCACTTGTCTTTACGGCAATTGTAGAGTGTGTATCTTATCAAATGAATCATATTCTTACTTTTGCGGATATGGGATTCGGGGAATTTGTGGACCGGAGATTCATTCCAACACTCATATTGAATCTCATTTTTATAATTATTAGTTGCTACCCTTTAAAGAGACTTATTGAAAAGTTTGATTTGCAGGGAGAAATGGAATAACGTTCACTGGACTGTTGGATGCGGTCTAAAATGTATTTTCTCTTTAACATGTGCGTAGAAAAAGGTAAATTGTTTTCCTATGTCGAATTATATTTCATTGAGGTGAAACAAACGTCATGAATAAAAGAATTCAGCAAAATGTTATGATTAAGGGGACAAAGGACGGGTTTATGCTTCATCTCGATGATTCTTGCTCATTTTCCGAATTATTGAAAGAGTTAGAAGTGAAGCTTTCGGCAAACTATCAGTTTCAAGAGAACGACCCGTCCATTTCCGTTAAAGTACATACCGGGAACCGCTATCTAGATGCAGAACAGAAGGAAAAAATCAAAGAAGTTATTCATAAAAAGAAAAAGCTTATCGTCGATGAGTTGATTTCGAATGTCATGTCAAAGGAAGATGCGAAACAGTGGAAAGACGAAAACCAAGTGACAACTTTGACCAGGGTGATAAGATCGGGACAGGTTTTTGAAGTGCCCGGCGATTTGTTGCTCATTGGCGATGTCAATCCAGATGGTACTGTCCGAGCTGGTGGGAGCATCTATATTATGGGACAGCTGAGAGGCATTGCCCACGCTGGTTATTTGGGGAATAAAAAGGCCATCATCGCTGCATCCATCATGAAACCTGCACAATTGAGAATTGCGGGGAAAGTGAATTTATCTCCTGACCAATATACGAAATTTGGACATGACTTGGAATGTGCATTCATGGACGACGAAGAAAATATCATCATTGATAAACTGCAAGTTTTAAAGAAATATAGACCTAATTTAAATAGATTAGAAGGGGGTCTCTAATCGTGGGAGAGGCAATAGTTATAACATCTGGTAAGGGTGGTGTCGGCAAAACGACCACCTCGGCCAATCTAGGAACGTCGTTAGCTCTTCTAGGCAAAAAGGTTTGCTTGATTGACACGGATATTGGTCTTCGGAACTTAGATGTGATTATGGGGTTGGAAAACCGTATCATCTATGACTTGGTCGATGTAGTCGAAGGGCGTTGTAAAATTCATCAAGCACTTATTAAAGATAAGCATTTCGAAGATTTGCTTTATTTGCTTCCGGCTCCACAAAATAGTGACAAATCAGCTGTGAATGAGGAACAGATGAAGAAACTGATCAGTGATATGAAACCGGACTATGATTACATCGTGATCGATTGTCCGGCAGGTATCGAGCAGGGCTTTAGGAATGCGATAGCGGGTGCGGACAGGGCCATCATCGTCACCACCGCTGAAAGACCGGCCGTCCGTGATGCAGACCGTATCATCGGCCTGCTTGAGAAAGAAGAGCATATCGATCCTCCTCAATTGATCATCAATAGAATCCGTGGACATCTTTTACATGAAGATGAAGAAATGGATATTGACGGAGTAACCAATTTCCTTAAAATTGATCTTATCGGTGTTATACCTGATGATGATCAGGTCATTGTGGCTGCGAATAAAAAGGAACCGATAGCTTACAATCCGGACAACAGGGTCTCGATTGCCTATCGGAACATTGCCCGCCGGATTCTCGGTGAATCTGTGCCGTTGACTCCAATTGGTGGAGAGCAAAAAGGTTTCATGTCTAAATTGAAAAAATTCTTTAGTGTGCGTTAATTTAGTAAGCGGGAGCATTCCATGCCCTCGCTTTTTTTATTTTTATCGAAAAATGGATATAAAAAAGGTAAGCCTCATAATAGGCTTACCTTATCTATTGTACTAAAGTATTAAAAATGCAACAGGTTATCCGCGTCTTCCGCCTCTACCGCCACGTTTTGATTCTGTACTACGTTTGAGCGTAGATAAATTCTCTTCGCTAGTCTTTAAAAAACGGACCATTTTATCTTCGAAGTTTTCCTTAGGTTGAAAATTGCCTTTAGAACGAAAATCTTTATTACGATTATCGCCTTGGCGTGGTGGGCGTTTAGTATAAGAAGAGGTTTGTCCTTCGGGTCTATCTATAGCTTTTTTGATGGACAAGGCAGTTTTTCCGTCTTTCTCGCTGATCACTTTTACCTCAATTTGGTCGCCTATTTTAAGATGGTCATTAACGTCTTTTACATAGCTGTCCGCTACCTCACTGATATGCACAAGACCTGTTGAGCCTCCTGGTAATTCTACGAATGCTCCAAAATTAGTGATACCTGTTACTTTACCTTGTACTTTGCTGCCTATTTCGATTGACATATTAAAATTGTTCCCCCTCAATAATGTTAAAACAACTTCATTATAACAAATAAAGTAGGAGAATATCAATTGGATTTTTCACCTCTTCCATTATTAAAAGGGAAAGGCTTTCAAAACGTTTGAAAATCAGTCTTTTTTTCTTTCGTCCATTCGTTTTTAAAACGCAAACCATTCATCTGTCGTAAAGAAAAACGATTCCTCGTCATAGTCTGGACAGGTTGCTCATAAGTTTTAATATGAGCGCTTTGATATGAGCAGGGGGTAGATTTGGAATGGATGATCGCAGGAAAGATATCCGCAATCGTATCGCCAAGAGACGAAAGGTGAAGGATAGCCCAGTGGTTAACAGTACTTGGACGGAGATTGAAAAGGAGAACCCGTACGAATTCGAATCTTTTGACGGGTATTCAGAAAAAGATCATCCGCTCTTTAAGAAGGAATATTTCTTTTTGAAAATCTTGGTGAGCATTTGCCTATTCTTAGTGGTTGCCGTGATGTTCAAGCACCCTTCCGTTCGCTTGGACTCAGCCAGAAGCTTTGTTACGGAAAACATGAACCAAGAGTTCCAATTTGCATCGGTTTCCAGTTGGTATGAAAATGCATTTGGCAAACCTATCGCATTTTTACCGACTGAATCCACTACTGAAACGGCGGATTCGGGTGAAGAATATGCGATGCCTGCATCGGGGGAGATCACCCAAACCTTCGAGGCGAACGGCGAGGGAATCATAATGGAAACGAGCTTAGGGTCCAAGGTCGAAGCCATCAATGAGGGGGTGGTCATTTTTGCAGGAGAAAAAGAAGGAATCGGTAAGACTGTGGTCATACAGCATGCCAATAAAAGTGAGTCATGGTATGGCCAGTTGGAAAAGATTGATGTGAAGCTCTATGATCTGGTGAAGAAAGGGAAAGAAGTAGGACAGGTCACCGTAAGCGAGGATGGTTCCAAAGGCAGGTTTTACTTAGCCATTAAAGAAAATGATGCATTCATCGATCCTAAAAAGGTGATTTCCTTTGACTGAATATGCGAACTTACTGTCCAAAATCAAGATTCATCCGACGCTGTGGTTCGTCATAGGAATCGCCATCCTTACGGCACACTTTATTGAAGTGATGATGCTTTTACTCATCGTATTTATCCATGAGATGGGACATGCTGCGTGTGCACAGTATTTTAAATGGCGGATCAAGTCGATTCAGCTCCTCCCCTTTGGTGGGGCTGTCGAGACCGAGGAATATGGCAATAAAAGTTTGAAGGAAGATCTTGCAGTCGTACTGGCGGGTCCACTGCAACATATATGGCTCATTGGAGCGGCTTACCTGCTCTATTTCTTTTCTGTCGTTTCTTCTGATCTGTATCATTCCTTCTTCTATATGAATCTTATGTTGTTGTTCTTTAACCTGCTGCCAATTTGGCCATTGGACGGGGGAAGGCTACTCTTCATTGGTGTTTCCCTATACTGTACCTTCCTTGAGGCTCAGAAATATACCTTATATTTTTCTGGTGCATTCGCTGTATTGGCGTTTTTAACATGGCTTCTTCTCGAACCGCTTAACCTGAATATTTGGCTGATCATCTTTTTTATCAGTCTTTCTCTAATCATGGAGTGGCGACAGCGATATTATGCGTTCATGCGGTTTCTTCTGCAGCGCCATTACGGAAACACGAATGATCTGGCCAAATTAAAACCCATCATGGTGGATGCCCATGAACCGATTTATAAAGTGCTGGAATTGTTTCAACGTGGCTGCAAGCATCCCGTCATCATCATGAAAAATGGGAAAGAGAGTGGCTCATTGGATGAGACGGAAATACTTCATGCCTATTTTTCCGAGAAAATGACCAATGGGCAAATTGGTGACCTGTTATATTCTTATTAAATATGATATCCTTTCTTCAAATTGAGGAGAGGATTTTTTTGATGAAAAAAGTGATTGTGAACCTATCTTCGCGTGAGAAGAGAGTAGCTGTCCTAGAAGATGAAGTGTTACGGAAAGTCGAAGTCATGCCACCTCATCAACATAGTACGGTAGGTAATATTTATCTTGGCAAAGTGACTAAGGTCTTGCCAGGAATGGATGCCGTGTTTGTCGATTATGGTGCAGACAAGAATGGTTTTCTGCATCGGGATGAAATTCCGGCATATCAACTGACGAAGCGTGATGGAAAATCACCCATCAATCATTATGTTAAACAGGGTGAAAAGCTGCTCGTTCAGGTGAGCCGTGATGAAACGGGTACAAAAGGGGCGAAATTGACGGGGCTGATCGAGTTTTCGACGGATTCCCTCGTTTACATACATGGAATAGATTATGTTGGTGTGTCGAAGAAATTCAAAAATGAACGTTTGCAAAAGTATTGGAGAGAAAAAGCAACAGAATATAAGCAAAAGGACGAGGGGGTGATTGTTCGCACCTCGATGGAGAAGGAAAGTGAGTCGGCATTTCTCGACAAGCTGAATACACTGAGGCAGCTGTATAAAGAACTGGAAGGAAAGTCCGGTACGATGAAGGCACCTGCCCTCCTCTATGAGAAAGATACATTCCTGGAGATGGTTATCGCTGAAATGGAGAAAACGGTATCAGGTCAGCTCTTTATCGACGATTTTGATGCGAGTCAAGAGTTGAAAAAGTGGGTGCTGGCTAATGGTAAGGAATGGAGTATATCCTATGAGACTGGTGCGAAGAACATTTTTTCAGAACGGAATCTAGATAACCAGTTCGAAAAGGCCATGAAAAAAGTGGTCTGGCTCGATAATGGGGGTTATCTGATTTTCGAAGAAACCGAAGCGTTCACCGTAATCGATGTCAATTCAGGGAAGTTTACAGGCAAGGTGGAAAAGGAAGCGACGCTTTTTGAAGTGAATGCAGCGGCAGCAAAAGAAGTCGCCCGTCAGCTGAGGCTTAGAAATATTAGTGGAATCATCTTGATTGATTTCATCAATATGGAGAAACCGCAACACAGGCTTGAAATCATCGATCTGTTTAAAAAGGAAGCCGCGAAAGATGAGATGCGGATGAAGGTTGTCGGATTTACTGAACTAGGAATCCTTCAAGTGACGAGAAAACGGACATCCCCTTCGCTTAGTGAAACCATGACGGTTCCTTGCCCAACCTGCAATGGAAGTGGAAAGGTGGAAAGCGCTGAAACCGTTGCCTTCCGCTTGGAGCGGGAGTTGCTGGAGCACCGCAAAACGGACGATGAGGCCGTTTGGGTGGAACTTAGCCAATCAGTGGGGGATGTCCTGTTGGGGGAAAAGGAATCATATAAAGCGACATTGGAAGAACTAATATCCAAAAAGCTAGTGATCTCTTATGTTCCAGGCCCGGTCCATACATATTCCATCAGGCGCTTCGGAAGGTATGAAGAAATCAAGCGGTCAGTAAAGTGATGGACAAGAAATCCAACAAATGTATTGACAGTCATTCAGGTTTCATGATAGGATTTTAATGTTATGTTTGTAGCACCCGTGCTACAACCGCTCAACAACAGGTCTTAAGTTTTTTGTCTTCTGGACAAAACGCCTGTGATTGGCGAGTCTGAGACATTCAAGGAGGTGCAAGTATGTACGCAATTATCGAAACTGGCGGAAAACAAATTAAAGTAGCAGCTGGCGAAGCGGTTTACATTGAAAAATTAAACGCTGAAGCAGGCGAAACTGTTACATTTGACAAAGTTTTATTCGTAGGTGGCGAGGACGTGAAAGTCGGAGCTCCACTAGTGGAAGGCGCTACTGTAACAGGTACTGTTGAGAAACAAGGGAAGCAAAAGAAAATCACTGTCTTCAAATACAAAGCGAAGAAAAACAATCGTAGAAAACAAGGTCATCGTCAACCATACACTAAAGTTGTTATTGAAGCAATCAACGCGTAAAGGCTGATATCAAGATGATTAAAGTTATCTTTGATGCTCCGCAAGAACGGATCACTTCGTTCACATTAAGCGGACATGCTGATTTTGCTAAAAAAGGTTCCGATATCGTTTGTGCAGGCGTATCGGCCGTATCCTTTGGATCGGTCAATGCGATTATGTCCTTAACGGATGTAGAACCTGAGATAGAGCAAGGGCAAGACGGCGGCTACCTTCGCTGCGTCATCCCGGGGAATCTTTCGCCGGAATCCGAAGAGAAGGTGCAATTGCTCTTGAACGCAATGCTCATATCGCTACAAACCATCGAACGTGATTATGGTAAATATATGAAAATTATCCTCAACCAGTAGGAGGTGGAACAAATGTTAAGATTAGATCTTCAGTTCTTCGCTTCGAAAAAAGGAGTAGGTTCTACAAAGAATGGACGTGACTCAATCTCTAAGCGTTTAGGCGCTAAACGTGCAGATGGTCAATTCGTTTCTGGTGGTTCTATCCTTTACCGTCAACGCGGAACAAAAATCTATCCAGGTGAGAACGTAGGCCGTGGTGGAGACGATACTCTATTTGCAAAAATAGACGGTGTTGTTAAATTCGAACGTTTCGGACGTGACCGTAAAAAAGTAAGCGTATATCCAGTTGCACAAGAAGCATAATTGGCATCTTTGAACAGAGGCTGACTCAAAAGGGTCTGATTCCTTCTATGAGACACTATATATCGCGTCATTATTGATAATGGTATGCTTTATATAGTGTAGAAGGGGTCCGGCCCTTTATTTATACTATAAATATGATGAATAACCAGCGTTTTGCAGGAGATTTTAGTCAATTAGTATGGAAAACCACCTCTGATTCACAAAAGGCTCGCCAGTTTTGGCGGGCTTTCTTATACTTTAGGGGGTAAAATCCTGGATTGCTCTAACTAACACATTGATTGAATTTAAATAGACTGTTCAATTCAACTATTATATCTCCAATTGTTGCATGAATAAGCCCATTCTCTTTGCAAGTTCAAACGGCTCTACCATCGTCCAAAGAACTCAGGGTGTGTGGCTGTATTTTTTGGACGGGGGCTTTCATATGAAGGCATGTGAATCGAGCTTCATTTCCTGTTTGTTTTGTTTTTTGATATACTGATACAAATGGAAGTATTCAACATGATAGAGCCAAAAAAAGTTTCTTTATCATAATTGAAGGTGTTAATAATGGATAAAAATTGGACGACTATTGAAACGCTTCGTTAGACTAGACATGATTGGCTGAATAGAATTCAAATTATAAAAGGGAATTTGGAGTTGAATAGAATTGATCGCGTCAAAGGATTCATTGACGAGATCATAATTGAAACCCAGAATGAGGCAAGGCTCTCTAGTTTGAATATGCCAAAGTTCAGCGAGATGCTGTTGACGTCGAATTGGAGTAATTCAACATTTCAATGTGAATTTGAAATTATCGATGTTTTTGCGGGCTCCAATGAGTTGGACGAGTTGATGTCTCGTTGGACGAACGATTACTTTAAAGTTTTAGAAAAGAATCTCGATCCTTTTGGAGAAAATGTACTAGCTGTTTCTATGTGTAAAAAAGAAATAAGTGATATGCGTTGTTCTTTTCATTTGCAGGGCCGTTTCAATGATCAATCCGCGGTGGTGGAATTTATAGAAAAATCCTTAACAGCGGAGCAATCAATAGAAATGCGTATTTGTAGTGAGAATGAATTATTCTTTAAGATGGATATTAAGTTTTAGAGAAGTATACAGCAAGAAATGACTTGCAGAAAACAAGGAAGTGATAGCATGTTTGTCGATCAAACGAAAGTCTATATAAAAGGCGGAGATGGTGGTAACGGAATCGTTGCTTATCGTCGAGAGAAATTCATACCAAAAGGCGGACCTGCCGGCGGAGATGGCGGCAATGGAGCAAACGTCGTATTTGAAGTGGAAGAAGGATTGCGGACGTTGATGGATTTCCGTTATCAACGTCACTTCAAGGCGCCTCGCGGGGAACACGGCATGTCTAAAAATATGCATGGTGCAACTGCGAAGGATATGGTCATTAAAGTTCCACCTGGTACAGTTGTCATTGATGAAAAAACGAAAGAAGTCATCGCAGATTTAGTTGAACATGGACAACGTGCCATTATCGCTAAAGGCGGCCGTGGTGGACGCGGGAATTCCCGTTTTGCGACACCAGCCAATCCGGCACCGGAAATTTGTGAAAATGGCGAACCAGGACAAGAACGCGATATTATCATGGAACTGAAGTTATTGGCTGATGTAGGCCTTGTAGGATTCCCGAGTGTTGGTAAATCTACATTGCTTTCAGTCGTATCAGCAGCCCGACCTAAAATTGCCGAATATCATTTCACGACAATCGTGCCGAATCTTGGTATGGTTGAAACGGAAGATCACCGCAGTTTCGTCATGGCCGATTTACCGGGGCTAATTGAGGGTGCTTCTGAAGGAGTAGGTCTTGGACATCAATTCTTGCGCCATATTGAAAGAACAAGAGTCATCGTTCACGTGATAGACATGTCTGGCCTTGAGGGCAGAGATCCGTACGAAGACTACCTGACAATCAATAAGGAACTAGAAGAGTATAATCTTCGTTTGACTGAACGTCCGCAAATCATCGTAGCCAGTAAAATGGATATGCCTGATTCAGCAGATAATTTAGCGGCATTCAAAGAAAAGCTTGAAGAGGAATTCCCGGTCTTCCCGGTTTCAGCTGTAACACGTGAAGGTATCCGTGAACTTCTTTATGCAATTGCCGATAAAATCGAAGAAACACCTGAATTCCCGCTTGATCATGAAGAAGAGAATACCGGGGTTCATCGTGTTCTTTATAAACATACAGCCCTTTCAGATGAATTTGATATCGAGCGTGAATCGGATGGCAGCTTTGCTGTTAAAGGATTCAAGATTGAACGTCTATTCAAAATGACGGACTTCACACGTGAAGAATCCATCAAGCGTTTTGCTAGACAACTTCGCTCATTCGGTGTCGATGAAGGATTGCGCCAAAAAGGTGCGAAAAACGGGGATATCGTTCGTATCCTTGAATATGAATTTGAATTTATTGACTGATAATATGTAAAAACCATGGTGGTAGGCAAAAGGAGCGTGCGGACTTTGAATAAGGCCGATCAGAAATTTTTCCTCGTTCGAGAGGATGTCCTCCCCGAAGCGATGAAAAAAACGCTGGATGCTAAAGAAATGATTGAACGGGGAAAAGCAGATTCAGTTTGGGAAGCGGTACAAAAAGTGGATCTGAGTAGAAGCGCCTTTTACAAATATCGGGACACGGTCTTTCCGTTTCATACGATTGTCAAAGAAAAGCTAATCACTCTGTTCTTTTACCTCGAAGACCGTTCCGGGACTCTATCGGAGCTCTTACGACTGGTCGCCTCATCTGGCTGCAACATCATGACGATTCACCAAACGATTCCCTTACAGGGTCGTGCCAACGTCACTCTCTCGCTCAACACGAGTGGGATGACGGTGGATATTGATGATCTTTTAACAAGATTGCGTAAAATGGAATTCGTCGAAAAGGTCGAAATCCTTGGGAATGGTGCATAGAATAAAGCCTGTACAGTTCATTGTACAGGCTTTTTTTTATGTGTGGTCATTAAAGATTAACTATTGTAATAAATCAGAAAATGGCATAACATAAACAATAGATTGTCCGTGAAAAGGGGATTATAATATGACTTCAAAAATAGCATTTCTTGGACCGAAAGCAACGTTCACGGATTTAGCTGTCTCTCGCTTATTTCCTAATGATAGTAAAATTCCGATGAGTACGATTCCAGACAGTCTCGACGCTGTCCGCGATGGGGAAGTAAGCCATGCGCTGGTCCCAATCGAGAATGCGTTGGAAGGTTCGGTAAATATAACGATGGATTACCTGGTTCATGAAGTGAGGCTTCCGATTAAAGGGGAAATCACGATTCCTATCGAACAGCATTACATGGTTCATCCGGATCATGCCAATCCTGACTTTAAACCGGATAGGGTCTATTCCCATTCACACGCTATTGCACAATGCCGTAAATTCCTACATAAAGATCTAAGTGGCATCCCATTTGAATATGTTACGTCAACGGCTGCAGCAGCAAAAATGGTAATGGAGAATCCGGATGCCAAAATTGCAGCCATCGCGAACGAAATGGCAGCACAGGAGTATGGGTTGACGATTCTTGAACGAAATATTCACGACTATGAGCATAACCATACCAAATTCATTGTCGTATCCAACGGCGAAGTCGATTTCAGTGGGCATTTAACTACTGAGGGAGACAGTAAAACGACGTTGATGATCCAGCTCCCAGCCGATCATTCGGGACAGCTTCATCAAGTCCTTTCCGCTTTCTCATGGAGAAAGCTCAACCTGTCCAAAATTGAATCTCGGCCGATGAAAACAGGACTAGGTCATTATTTCTTCATTATCGATGTAGAAATGGCACTTGACGAGGTGCTCATCCCAGGCACGATTTCTGAACTTGAGGCCCTTGGATGTACCGTGTCAATCTTGGGCAGTTATCCATGCTTTACCGTTCAAAATGGATTGGTGCACCGATAAGGACAGATGTAGACAGAAGGAAACACAGTTAAATGGTCTTTAAAGTACATTCCTAAAAAATCTCCTTGGATAAAAGTCCAAGGAGATTTTTTTAGGAGGCCTTGAATCTAATTAGAAAAATAGGGAGTGACACATTGTTCTGCCTTTTTTAAAGAACGTAAAGCTATTAAGCCCATATAATAGGATTTAATAGGGTTAATTATGAAGTGGGTTGGGAGAAATACATACCAAGAGGTAAACCAGATTTATCGTTACAATATCCTCTTACAGAATTTAAATGTAAAAGACTGAAAAAGATGAAAGAGGGGATGGGAGATGTGCGGTAAAGATGAGTAATGAGTTCAAAGAAACGTTCGGATCTTGGCTGCAAGCCATCGGAACGGTTTTATCCGCCATCGCAAATACACCAACCCTTATATCGGATTACGATTCTGCAAATAACTTGGATGTGGTGGGGAACACTCTCCAGGGAACAGGTAATGCTTTAATTGCCGATGGAGAGGAAGCTTTCACTTTAGATCAAATCGGAAGTGCAGTTCAGGCCATTGGAAATTCGACGGTTATTACAGGATTGATAGGTACTTTTTCAGATGACACGAATGATCTATTGATTATAAACGGAAATTTTATTCAGGCTTTAGGCGGTGGCGTATCTGCGGCGGATATAACCGAAAATGCACCAGCTGAAGGGATAAATATAGTTGGTAATTTAATGCAGCTGTTGGGAAATTCATTACAAGCACTGTCTGGGATTATTGAATTGAAAAGAGAAAATACGAATCCAAGCCTGGAAAGCAAAGGAAATGGGAGCCAAGGGAGTGGGAATCAAGGGTACGGAAGCAAAGGAAATGGGAGCCAGGGAAATGGGAACCAAGGGTACGGAAGCCAAGGGAATGGGAACCAAGGGTATAATGAGGGACAATTAGACCCGGAAACATTACAAACGTTAGGGAGCTGGATTCAAGCGATAGGAGCCGTTCTCAACCTGATCGCTCAATTAATAAGCAATGAAGAGGGGGAGAGTGGAGATGAAGGCGAAAACGAGAGCGATTCGTAAGAAAATAGGACACTTCGAATGCCTTTACTTCGAAGTGTCCTATTTTAGTTAACTAAAATCCCGGCTTTATTCAATGCTTCTTCTGCTTCGTCCAGTAAGTCTTCTGAAGCGGCACTAATGGTATGAAGGTGAATGCCGCTAGTCAGTTCCGATAATAATGTGGCTTTTGTTTTAGTAACCTTTGAAAGGAAGGATGCCACTTCTTTCCGATTACTGACCATGATGGAAGCCGTTAAGTCCCCATACACGGGATGCTCTATTTTCACGTCTTTGACGGTTATGCCGATATCGACAAGTAGAAATAATTCCTCCTGGGCTCGCGTGGGCTCGTGCTGGCAAGCGATGGTCCGTTCAGGGTTTTGTCTAGTCTCGGTTTGCAAGTAGATATACCCCTGGCTAGTAGCGATAATCGGCTCATTTCGTGCTTTAAGAAGGGTAATGTCACCGACGATGACCTGCCGGCTCACATTGGTTATTTGGGAGAGTTCGCTACCGGTAACAGGCTGTGAACTTGTTTGTAGGATATGTAAGAGCTTGGTTCGTCTTTCTTCGCCTAATAATTTCTTTTTTTGCATGATCCTTCACCTCGTTATGTACAAATAGTTTACCATAAAATAAAGGGGCTAATCGAATGAAAGTCGATTTACCCATGGTGTTCCTTAAATGCATGCGGGTGAATGCAGCAAAAAAGAGGGAGGCACATGGAAACGTCCGCCCTAATCTTGTACAATCATAGGTTACTTGCCTTGAAAGTATTGCCCCCGTTCATATCACCAGATTGGAATCCTTTATTAAACCAGCGCTTTCGCTGCTCGGAGGTTCCATGCGTAAAGCTGTCAGGAACAACATACCCTTGAGCTTTCTTTTGGATGGTGTCGTCTCCCACTCCACTGGCTGCACTCAAAGCCTCTTCGAGATCGCCTTCCTCAAGTAAGTTCTCTCCTTGAGCGTGATGAGCCCATACCCCTGCTAAATAGTCAGCTTGAAGTTCCAGTCGAACAGAATATTTATTATATTCTTTTTCACTGACCCTTGACCGGTCGGGCATTTCTTTTCTAGACGTGCCCAATAGGGTCTGTACATGATGTCCCACTTCATGAGCTATGACATAAGCCATTGCAAAATCTCCGGGTGCCTGATACTCATCTTGAAGTTCCTGATAGAAACTCAAGTCAATATAAAGCTTCATATCACCGGGGCAATAAAAGGGTCCCACTGAAGAACCGGCCGTTCCACAGGCCGAGTCGACACTTCCTGTATACAAAACGAGAGTGGGCTCTTTATATTCTAGACCTTGCTTACGAAACTCTTCCGCCCAAACCCGCTCGGTATCTCCAAGAACGACCGAGACAAATTGAGCGAGCTCCTTCTCCTGGTCCGTTTCCTCATAGGAGTCATTGTCTGTAGTATCATTGGAACCAAGGCCATTCAAAAGATCACTTGGGTTGCCACCTAGGAACATAACGATCAAAACGACAACTATACCAAATCCGCCACCAATCCCGGCGATGCTCTTTCCACCCATTCCTCTTCTGTCCTCAACGTTCGAACTCTTTTGTCTTCCTTTCCATTTCATTCAGATACCCTCCTAGACTGTTGTTTTTTATGTAGTGCCATCTAAATCAGCATTTTATAAATCCTATACCCTATACCCAAAGTTCGGATTGATTAGACAGAGATGCACGCTGGCAAAAAGCGGTCAATCCTGCTACCCCCCTCATTTGAACGGGTTTTTCTGACTGTGTGGCTTTCATTCATATTTTAGTTTCATCAAGCATAAGTTTTCATGATAAATAATAATGGCAATTTACCCACTACATCATAGTATATATGGACATATGCACAGGAGGGGTTATCAGCGTGAAAATTCATATAGTCCAAAAAGGCGATACGCTTTGGAAGCTCGCAAAAAAATATGGCGTGAGTTATGAACAACTGAAAAAATCCAATTCTCAGTTAAGTAATCCGGATATGATGATGCCGGGCATGAAAATTAATATACCTGGAAATACATCGGGATCAATTAAAAAAGAGATGGGCACGCCACAAGTGACATATCAATCCAAAGAATCTCAAATTCAACCGATTCAAATGAAAGAACAGCAAATTCAACAGCAACCCGTGATGAAGGAACAACAAAAATATCAAGCACCCATAAAAGAACAGCAAAAGTATCAGGCACCTATAAAAGAACAGCAGAAATATCAACAGCCTGTGATAAAAGAATATCAATTGCCTATTAAGGAAAAACAATTGCCTGTTAAAGAAAAGCAAATGCCTATAAAGGAAATGCCCGTTAAGGAAAAACAAATCGTTGTCCCGAAAGAGGTTCAGGTACCGAAACAAGTGATACCAGAAATAGATATCAATAATTATTATTTGGTCAATATGACCAACATGAGTGTACAGAAGCCACCAACTCCGCCAACTCCCCCAAAAAAGGTTGAAGCGGTGAAGCCAGTAGAAAAACCGGTAAAGAAAAAATCAAAAAAGAAGCCAGTTGTTCAGGAAATATGTGAACCGGTAGACGATTGCATTCCAATCACCCCTATCATGCCAGGAAGCGGTTTTAGCATCGATCCACCGCCATGGGCATCCATGCCCATGCATGGAGTCCAAGGAGCTTTTCAGGGAGCCCCTCACTATCAACAAGGTGTTCAAGGCATGCAAGGCTATCAAATGATGGAAGAAAGTTCAGACGTATGGGGAGAATCTCCTGATATGCATTCAATGGGTCAAAGTACCGTCCAAGGAGCCAGTCAAAACCAGGCCGGTCAACAATACTATCCATATCAAGCTTCAGCACCCGTCCCACATCATATGTATGGCGGAACTCCACAACAAGTTGCAGGTGCGTATATGCCGCACCATTATGAGTCATCTTCCGAGTCGTCATCGTCGAATGCTCCGAATTTCCAATACTATCCACAGCAGCCCTATATGCAGTCCAATATGCAAGCCGAAAGTGAGGATTGTGGCTGCAACAAGGGAGAAATAGGAACATATGGACCAGAGAAAGAAGTGAAGGGCCAATACTATGCTATGGAAGAAACGCAAAGCAAGGCGCACCATCACCCTGATTATCATCAATTCCATAAAGGCAGACCACAATACTCAGAATCCTATGCGGGAGCTAGTATTCAAAGTCTAATGGGGGAAAAACAGCAACCAATCCAATATGAAGTAGAATCGGTGGATGAAATTCAAATACAAGAATATCAAGGAGGACCTCCTGGAGGCATGATGGGGAACCAGTCTGGCAATCAGATGGGAGACATGATGGGGAACCACCAATACGGCAATCAAATGGGAGGCATGATGGGGAACCAGCCCGGCAATCAGATGGGAGGCATGATGGGGAACCAACCTGGCAATCAGATGGGAGGCATGATGGGTAATCCATACGGCAATCAGATGGGAGGCATGATGGGGAACCAGCCCGGCAACCAGATGGGAGGCATGATGGGGAACCAGCCCGGCAATCAGATGGGAGGCATGATGGGGAACCAGCCCGGCAATCAGATGGGAGGCATGATGGGGAACCAACCTGGCAATCAGATGGGAGGCATGATGGGGAACCAGCCCGGCAACCAAATGGGAGGCATGATGGGGAACCAGCCCGGCAACCAGATGGGAGGCATGATGGGGAACCAGCCCGGCAATCAGATGGGAGGCATGATGGGTAATCCATACGGCAACCAGATGGGAGGCATGATGGGGAACCAGCCCGGCAACCAAATGGGAGGCATGATGGGGAATCCATATGGCCATCAACTAGGGGGCCAACCAGGTGCGATGCCAGGTCAGTTTGGCGGGCAGCCCGGAATGATGCGTGGACAGCTCGGAGGTCACCCTGAAGCAATGATGCCAGGACAAATGGGTGGTCAACCAGGTCAATTCGGAGGCGTTCAAGCACCTGAAACATTTGGAATGCCTACGTATGCGGACGAAAGTGATGACTACTAATTATCAGGGGGACAGTGTTTTTTACACTCGTCTCCTCTCTTATTTAAACCGCCGACCAAAGAACGTCCATCATCTTCAGAGCAATGTCTATATGATTTCATTCAAAAAAGACGCTCCCATCATTCTTAAAGGATTCGATAGCTTTGAAAAATGGGATCGACAAAGGGAATTGACTTCTTTGTTAAGTCAAAAAGGGTTCGAACAAACGTATCAGATTCACCAGAAGTTAATGCCGTTCCAATTCAAAGGGAAATGGTATGGCAGTATGGACTATATACCTCCAAGCAAGAAAAAGTTCCGTTTTTCCCATCATAAAGACCGGTTGGAGGGCATTGAATTATTGGAAAGATTTCACGATGTTTCTGAAAACCTGTCAATCAAAGCTCCCCTATTTGATCAGGTGAGAAAATGGAAAGAAAGATTGTCATTATTTAAAAAGAACATTTCGTATACTCGCCAATATGTTTCAGATGAAATCATCAATGAGTGGGTAAGGTGGGGGGAATGGTCCTTGGAGGGGTTTGAAAAAAACCAATCAAAATGGGATAAGGAAAAAAACGTCATCATTCACGGTGACTGTGCCCACCATAATTTTTTGAGAAGAGAAGATGGGTCACTTGCTTTAATCGATTTCGATTTAATGGCGAAGGCACCACGATGCATCGATTATTTACAATATGCCAATCGGATTTCGCCCCATCTCGATGATGCTGCCACGATGCTTTGGCAAGTTCCACAGTTGAAAAAGTATCAAAAAGATCGGGCATTTCTTTATGCTTTGGCTTTCCCTACGGATATATTCCGCGAGTGGAACAGGAATAATAAAAGTTCATCACAATTCCATTCCGTTTGGAAAATGACGGTGGAGGGGTTTTCGAAGCGAATGGAGATGAACGAAAAATTGGCGGACATGATTTCCAAAAGGTAATGAGTATCTAATATGGGCATAACTTACAGACTGAAATCCCTTCAATACACCCATGCTAATTATGAGCGAAAATAGGCTCAATCCATTTTAGCAAAGGGGGGATTGTTGGTGCGGAACAAAATTTGGGCACTGCCGCTTTGCACGGTATTCGTTGGGGGTTTGATTGGCTGTGCCAATAATGATACGGCAGAGAATCAAAATCCTATGAATGAAACGGGGTACCATACAACCGAAAAGAATGCACTAGTTCGTCAAATCAATTTTGATGATATGGAAAAGGATTTGTATGGAAAAGATGATGCATACAGCAAGAAGGACCGTAACTATCATGGTCATGAAAGCAAACCACTTCGGGCTAAATCATCCTATTATAACTCCTATGAAGGGACATTGGTCGACCAAGCGGATAAGATTGCAAATCGTGTAGACAATGTCATTGACGCCAGGGCCATCATCATGAAAGATGAAATGCTAGTGGCTTTGTTGCTAGATGATTATGATCAGGCGACGGCGGTCAAAGAAGCGGTGTGGAAGAAAATCGAACCTCTAACAGAGGGCCGGGCACTTTATGTAACGACGGATGAAGGTGTATACTACCGGACGATGACACTCGATAATAACCTGCGAGACGGAGATACAAAAGAATTAATTGTCCTGGATGCCAATGATATGTTCGACAACCTGGATATTCATAAAGATCATATAAAATAAACGCATCCAAGCTGGCTTCGAATGGAGTCAGCTTCTTTTCTTTAAAAAGACCAACGGAATTTTTTCGGTTAATAATCGAATTTCAGGTCAAACTATGTAAAAAGTAAACGCCTTAAGAGGTGATCGCATTGATTAATCAACTGAAAATCCAGTTTTTCTTGGCCTTGTTCGTCATCCCGTTCTGTTTGACTGCTTTTGCCGAGGAAGCAAAACCAGAGGAAAGTCAGCCAATCGAACAAAAAGTCATCCTCCAGCGTTTGTATCTCGATGGGGAATTAAGTGAAGAAAAATTGACGGAAAAGATTTGGACGATGGAAGACTTTTGGTTGAAATACCAAGGATGGAATGTGGTTGATCAAAATGATGACCACATTGTATTGAATAAAATAGAGAATGATATATCGCCTTTACTCAAAGCAAACGGCTATCTTGGGATGAAGGAGGATGGGACTCTATCCATTTTTATCGGGAAGCCGGAGCATGCCAAAATCATTCATACTTTCTATCAATTGGATGTAGGGAAATTGGAAGTGTACAAGCAGGAAGAATTGCAAAAAGGGATTCCAATCGTAAATAAGGATCAATATAAACAGCTTATTAAGGAATATGAGCCGTATTCGATTAACTAGGATGGGAGAAATACACCCGTCCTATTTGTCTGCCTTCCAAGGATTGATGGGTGACTTAACGCCAAACTGACGGGTAGGGAATTCAGGATATCCAGGGTCGGGGCAAAAGGTGCCTATCTCAAAAGAACATAAATAAGCATAGGAGGTGAACACCACCAATTGCTAAATAACTTTTAATAAACTTCCCTCTCCTTTTATGATAAAATGAGAGGTACAGCTAAATCAGGGAGAGAATTAATTTGTATGATTATATAAAAGGCATGGTCGATTATATTGGACCTGAATACATAGTCGTGGATAATGGGGGAATCGGATATCAAGTGCTGACTCCGAATCCTTTTATTTACTCCGCCCAATTTAAGAAAGAGACTCAAGTTTTTCTATATCATTATGTACGTGAGGACATGATTTCTTTATACGGATTTCAATCGCGGCAGGAAAAGGCTCTGTTCACGAAACTATTGAATGTGACGGGAATCGGGCCGAAAGGGGCGCTTGCTATATTGGCGTCGGGCCAGGTGGATCAGGTTGTGCAAGCCATCGAAAATGAGGATGAGACGTTCCTTGTAAAATTCCCTGGAGTCGGAAAGAAGACAGCGCGCCAAATGATCCTTGACTTAAAAGGCAAGCTTGAGAATATCATCCCGGATGCTTTCCCGAACTTATTCAATGAAGGAGTTCCGACGGCAATCAATCAAAATGGGTATACCGAAGAGTTGGACGAAGCGATTCTGGCCCTGAAGGCACTTGGTTACTCGGAAAAAGAAATACAGAAGGTCGCGAAAAAGCTGCAAGTGGAAGAAATGACGACCGAGCAATACATTAAGAAAGCATTGCAAATGATGTTAAGATAAGGAGTGGCGCAATGGAGGAGAGAGTTTTTAATCAGGAAGCCGATTTGAACGAACTATCCTTTGAACAAAGCCTGCGACCGCAAAACTTAAAGCAATACATTGGACAGGATAAAGTGAAGGCGAATTTGAGTGTGTACATCGAAGCAGCCCGGATGCGCGAAGAAACGCTTGATCACGTGCTTTTGTATGGACCGCCGGGGCTTGGGAAGACGACGCTTGCCGTCATCATTGCGAACGAAATGGGAGTCAATATCCGCACGACTTCTGGACCGGCCATTGAAAGACCGGGAGATTTGGCAGCCATTTTGAGTGCCCTTGAACCAGGGGATGTCTTATTTATTGACGAAATCCATCGTTTGCCTCGGGTCGTGGAGGAAGTCCTCTATCCAGCCATGGAGGATTTTTGTCTGGATATCGTGGTCGGTAAGGGACCTGAAGCCCGTTCAATCCGAATCGATCTTCCACCGTTCACCCTTGTTGGCGCTACAACTCGTGCGGGTTCACTATCAGCACCTCTTAGGGACCGGTTTGGCGTCTTGAGCCGCTTGGAATATTACACGGAACATCACTTGACCGACATCGTTCTCCGGACCGCCCAAATCATGGATACGGAAATGGATGACCAGGCTGCCGGTGAGATTGCGAGAAGGTCGCGGGGGACCCCTAGGATTGCCAATAGGCTTTTACGCCGTGTAAGGGACTTTGCCCAAGTTCGCGGGGATGGCACGATCACGACGAAACTGGCTGATTATGCATTGGAATTAATGCAGGTCGACCGTTTAGGACTGGATCATATTGACCATAAATTACTTAAAGGAATCATTGAAAAGTTTCGTGGTGGTCCTGTGGGCTTGGAGACGATCGCAGCTACGATCGGGGAGGAAGCGCATACGATTGAAGATGTGTATGAACCCTATTTACTGCAGGTTGGTTTTTTACAGAGGACTCCTCGAGGTCGTATGGCAACTTCGCTTGTTTACGAGCATTTCGGGATGGAGATGCCTGAGCGATGAATATGCCTAAGACGATCATGACTCTAGGTGTGATTATTTTTGTGATTGGATTTGCGATGAAGTTCATTCAGCTTGGCAGGCTCCCGGGGGATATCTTTTTCAAGAAGGGAAATACGACTTTTTATTTTCCTATCATGACCTCGATCATCGTCAGCATTGTGCTGTCGGCTATTTTTTATTTAATTAGCCGTTTTAAATAATAACTAACTACATGATACACAGATTAGGAAGTGGAACAGATGAAATTAGAAGAGTTTGATTTTCATTTACCAGAGGAATTGATTGCCCAAGTTCCTTTGAAGAACAGGGAAGCAAGTAGATTGATGGTATTGGACAAGGAAACCGGTGAGATTCAGCATGATGTGTTCAGTTCAATCACGGAATATGTGAAGCCGGGTGATTGTCTTGTATTGAATGATACGAAGGTTTTACCAGCAAGACTTTATGGAAGTAAAGAGGAAACAGGCGGGAAAGTTGAAGTTCTTTTGTTAAAACAAGAGAGTGACGATGTTTGGGAGACCTTGGTGAAACCTGCAAAACGTATTAAAGAAGGATCCACTATCGTTTTTGGTGATGGCAAGCTACGTGCAGTCTGCACAGGCATTCTGGATCATGGCGGCCGGATTATGAAATTCCAGTATGATGGCATATTCTATGAAATATTGGACGAACTTGGCGAAATGCCGTTGCCACCTTACATTAAAGAACAACTTGACGATCAAGACCGCTACCAGACGGTTTATGCACGTGAACGTGGATCGGCAGCAGCACCTACGGCTGGTCTCCACTTTACGGAGCATTTGCTTGAAAAGCTTAAAGACATGGGGGTTCACATTGCTTTCATCACGCTACACGTTGGGCTTGGAACGTTCCGCCCTGTAAGTGTGGAAGACATCGACAGTCATGAAATGCATTCGGAATTTTACCAAATGACCGAAGGCACAGCACGGTTGTTGAATGAAGTGAAAGGAAACGGCGGAAGGATCATCACAGTCGGCACGACATCAACAAGAACGCTGGAAACGATTGCATCCCGTAATGACGGGGTTTTCAAGGAAGAAAGCGGCTGGACAAGCATTTTCATCTATCCTGGTTTCGAATTCAAGGGAATCGATGCAATGATCACGAACTTCCATCTGCCAAAATCAACGTTAATCATGCTTATTTCTGCACTTGCAGGAAGGGAACATGTTCTGCATGCCTACGAAACGGCAGTGGAAGAAAAATACAGGTTCTTTAGTTTTGGAGATGCAATGTTAATCAAGTAATATAAAGAGTGATAGGCTCTTGAAGGGAGTTATTGCGTTGACTGCAATACGATATGAGTTAATCAAAACATGTAAACAGACGGGGGCACGGCTTGGCCGCGTTCATACGCCACATGGTTCTTTCGAAACTCCAGCATTTATGCCGGTTGGGACGATGGCTACCGTCAAAACGATGTCACCTGAAGAATTGAAACAAATGGGGGCAGGCATCATCCTCAGCAATACGTACCATTTATGGCTACGTCCAGGGCATGAGATCATCAAGGAAGCTGGAGGACTGCATAAATTCATGAACTGGGATCGTGCAATATTAACGGATTCCGGCGGTTTCCAGGTATTCTCCCTAAGCAAATTCCGTCAAATTGAGGAAGAGGGCGTCCATTTCAGAAACCATATCAATGGTGATAAGCTATTTTTATCTCCTGAAAAGGCAATGGAAATCCAAAATGCACTAGGCTCAGATATCATGATGGCATTCGATGAGTGCCCTCCATTCCCGGCTACCGAGGAATACATGAAGAAGTCTGTCGAACGGACATCACGCTGGGCAGAGCGCTGCTTGAATGCTCATGAACGTCCAAATGATCAAGGATTATTCGGTATCGTTCAGGGTGGGGAGTTTGAACATCTCCGTAAACAAAGTGCGAAAGACCTTGTTTCCCTTGACTTCCCGGGTTATGCTATTGGTGGATTATCGGTGGGTGAACCAAAGGATATCATGAACCGTGTGCTAGAGTTCACGAGTCCGCTCTTACCAACGAATAAGCCTCGTTACCTCATGGGGGTTGGATCACCTGATTCATTGATTGACGGTGCAATCCGTGGGGTTGATATGTTTGACTGTGTATTGCCAACACGAATCGCTCGTAATGGTACATTGATGACAAGTACTGGCCGATTAGTCGTAAAAAATGCGAAGTACGCGCGTGATTTTGGTCCAATCGATGAAAATTGCGATTGCCATGTTTGTAAAAATTATAGCCGGGCATACATTCGCCACTTAATTAAATGCGAAGAAACGTATGGTATTCGTCTAACGACTTATCACAATCTTCATTTTCTGTTAAACTTGATGGAACAGGTCAGACAAGCTATCCGAGAAGATCGCCTTGGAGACTTTAGGGAAGAGTTTTTTGAACAATATGGTTTCAATAAGCCAAATGCAAAAAACTTCTAATTCCATAAATACTTTAAAAAATGAAAGGAGTGAATATAAATGGGTGGTTTAACACAATTACTTCCGTTAATCTTAATGTTCGTATTGTTCTATTTCCTACTTATCCGTCCGCAGCAAAAACGCGCCAAGAATACAAGAAACATGCAAGAGAGCTTGAAAAAAGGCGACAAGGTTGCAACGATCGGTGGAATGCACGGAACAATCGATGCTATCGATGAGTTAAAAATCGTCATTAAATCTACAGATGGTTCAAAACTAACGTTTGACCGTGCTGCAATCCGTGAAATTACGGAAAGCGCACCAGCTAGAGAAGCACAAGTATAAGACAGACGAAAACCGGGCCCTGTGCCCGGTTTTTTTGTTTCTATTAATTCGTCCGTGATTCTGAGCTCATATTCACTCCAAGTACTCCACCCATCATAGCGGTAATGACAAAGCATCCGTAATAAATCCATTGTTTCAAGGTAAACAGTGCATCATGTCCCAAGTATTGAAAAAGGAACACGACAAGGAGATACAGTAATCCTGTACTGCCACCTAGGAATAACCCCTGTTTCTGACCTTTGCCCCCTGAAATGAACCCGCCAATGAATAATGATATAAAGGACACGATCATGATTACGTATGTCAGGGATGATTCCGTCAATGAAGTGAAACGAAGAAGAATCGAAAATAGAAAACTTGCAATCACAGCTATGGCAAAGATGGAGCCGACGCCATAAAGTACGGCGACGCTCATTTTTTTTGTTTCGATGTTTATTCCCCCTTTTTAAAAGGCTGAATCGACTAGCCTGTTGATGTGTTTGTACAAGCATATTCCACTTTTATCCGCTTTAGACCAGGTTTGGGAACCTTCCGTGAATTTTTAAAATAAAAAGAGTAATTATTCGTCATCCCAGCCATGATAATGGTGAAGGAAGTGCTTTGTATGGAAGATTATTTAAGCAGTGGAATAAGGACCCTATTTGTTTATTTATTCATTTTGCTCCTTTTTAGGTTGATGGGAAAACGAGAGGTCGGGGAACTTAGCATCCTGGATTTGGTGGTTTCCATCATGATAGGAGACATTGCTGTATTAGCCTTAGAAGGAAATGATGAACCATTTTTTGGAACGATTTTCCCGATGTTGGTCCTTGCAGTTGTTCAAATCATATTGGCATTCTTTTCATTGAAGAGTGTAAGGTTCCGCTATCTCATGGATGGCCAGCCGCAAATCATCATCAACCAAGGGAAAATAGATGAGAAAGTAATGAGAAGGCAACGGTATAATTTTAATGATTTGTTGACGCAGCTCCGCGAACAGGGAATCAGTGACTTGAATGAAGTGCAATTTGCGATACTTGAATCTTCGGGCAAGCTCTCTGTCATTAAAAATAGCCAAGGGAAGAAGTCAAAAAGTATCGAAACACCATACCCGCTTATCATCGACGGAAAGATACAGGAAAACAACCTAGCATACATAGGAAAAGACAAATACTGGCTTCTGCATCAGTTGAAAAGGCATGGATACCTGAAGCTTGAAGAAGTCTCGATTTGCGGTTTCATCAATGGTCAGATCTATATTGATAAAAAAGAAGTGAGGAAATAACCAAGGGAACTTGGTTATTTCTATTTCCAAGCAAACTTTGCTAAGAAACCACCGATGAAAGGAATACGAATCAAATCCACCTTCTTTATGCTGCCCGTCCCTAACATGAAAAAGATGAAAAGCACCAACAATACTGAAACGGAGAGCAATAAGCGCGATCCCAATGGCAGAGAGGCGAGAGGGAATTCGTAGACATAATAACCCCCAAAGCCAGAAATCAAAGCAATGATCAAAGAAAGGATGTAGCTCCGGAAATGGAGCGTGAATGGAACGACTTTTATAACGGTGGAAAAGTGGAGGAACGTAACGAGCATGGTCCCTACCGCTATTCCGATTGCAGCCCCCATGATGCCGAAATTCTCCTTTGAAGCCAGCATCCAGATTACGCCGATCTTGAGGATGTTTCCTGCCAGACTGTTAAACATGGCAGCTTTTGCAAGGTCAAGTGCCTGAAGCATGGACTGAAGTGGATATTGAAAATAGAAAAGGATAAAAAAAGGTGCCAGGAACTTAATGAATACGGCTGCATGAGAAGAACCATACATCACCTGTAAGATTGGTTCAGCGAAGATGAAGAGAGTGACGACGGCTAGACAGCCGGTAATGAAGGTAATTTTCAGTGCTTGCTGAAGCCTATGTTCCACTAGCAGATAATTTCCTGTCGTCCGTGCTTCACTAACAGCAGGAACGAGGGCTGTAGCCAGTGAAGCCGTGACAAAGGAGGGAAGCATGAGAAGGGGCAAGGCATATCCAGTCAGCTCCCCGTATTGACTTGTGGCCGCTGCAGCCGTCACGCCTGCCAGGGCTAAGCTCTGAGCAACGACGATTGGTTCCAGGAACCAGGAAATGGAACCGATCATGCGACTGCCTGTCGAAGGAAGGGCAATTCCCATTAGTTCGGTAAACGTCCCTTTTCCTGATTTAACATTTTGAAAGAAACCCTTTCTGAATCTGAAATGCTTCTTGAATTTAAAGCTTGTTAAAAGGTATGAAAGAGAAACGAGTTCACCAATTATTGAGGCAAACATGGCACCGGCTGCGGCATATTCAATTCCATACGGTAAAAAGGCTTTTGTCAGCACCGCGATGAAGGTAATCCGGGCGACCTGCTCAATCACTTGTGAGAACGCAAATGGTTTCATATTTTGCTTACCTTGGAAATATCCGCGCAGGACAGATGAAATGGCGATGATCGGAACAATAGGGGCAATCGCCATAAGTGGCCAAACCGTTCGTCCGTCCGTGAACAAGTGTTCAGAAAGAACGGGTGCCAACAGGAGCATGGCCGGGGTGAAAATCATCGATAAACCAAATGTGCATGCCAAAGAAACAACGAGAATTTTCTTGATTTTCCGTTCATCGCCCCTGGCGTTCGCTTCGGCTACATATTTGGATATGGCAATCGGCAGACCCAATTGAGTCATATTGATAACAAGAAATAATGTCGGCAGTGCCATCATATATAAACCAACGCCTTCTTCGCCGATGAAACGGGCGATGACGATGCGGTTGATGAATCCAAGAACCTTTGTAATCAGGCTTGCTATTAATAAAATCAGCGTCCCTTTCAAAAATTTAGACATTGAACTCCCTCCCTGCCTTCTCAAAAAAGCGGTTATACTATACAATTATCTATATGCTTGTACTTGGACAAAGCATGACAAAAGTGTTTGTGTTCTCTCAAATGATTGAGTCTCTTCTAAGAAATGTACGCATCCAATTGAGAATCATTTTAATGGAGGCAAAGTGATGAAGAAAAAAAATCATCCGTATCAGCGGTATTATTTAAAGGTACGACCATTCCTGAAAAGCAAATGCGAGGAGTTCGAAATGATTGGATTAGAAGCTGTTACCGAGGAGGACCTTTGGAGTACATTGACAGACATGAAATGGAAACGACCGCAGGAAAGCGTCCATCTTCACGAATTGGTCGCTGACATCGTTACGTTTTCAAGCAATCAGTTCATGTCGTTCCAAATGGTCCAAGCTTTTAAATCACCCAATCTATTCGCCCCCCTTTCTGAAGAAGAGTTAAAAGAGCTTTTGAAAGAATAAAAGAGATATATACTTAAATTGACAGCCGTTTGTAAATGAATCATAATAGATATGGTTATGCTTTTTTTTGGAAAAAAGCATAAAGAACTGTGCCTTTTTTCTCAAACTAAAGAGCAAACAAGATCATTCATGAAAAAATAAACAGTTATTTATACTCCAAGAACAGGCGTAATAAAGAAAGGGGCCTACTACATAATGGTAAAAAGAAGCAGAATCGTTGCGTTTTTTCTAATTGTTCTTTTGATTGCCGCAGCGATGGGAACGACTTCAAAAGGAATCCTTGGGAACATCAAGCTTGGTCTTGATCTTCAAGGCGGTTTTGAAGTGTTATATGAAGTAAAACCGCTTGCCGGTGAAAAAATCACCCAGGATGTTTTGAGCAGTACAGCGAGCGCGCTCGATCGGCGTGTCAATGTATTGGGGGTCAACGAACCTATCATTCAAATTGAAGGAAATGATCGGATCCGTGTTCAGCTAGCGGGTATCCAAGATCAAAATAATGCCAGGGAAATTCTTTCGACTCAGGCAAAACTATCCTTCCGTGACTACAATGATAAGGAAATGATGACAGGGGCTGACCTGAAAGAAGGCGGCGCAAAGCAAACGTTCCAAGATAATAAACCTGTCGTTGAAGTCACATTGAAAGATGCAAACAAGTTTAAAGAGATCACTGAAAAGATTTCTTCCATGGAGAGCCCGACGAATGTACTGGCTATCTGGTTGGATTTTGAAGAAGGAAAAGATTCCATTAAAAAAGTAGATTCACAGGACAATATGATTTCAGCACCAGCTGTCAGTGAAGTCTTCAGTACAAATAAAGTATTCATAACGGGTCAATTTACAGTAGAAGAGGCAAAAGAGCTTGCTGGGTTATTGAACGCAGGTGCCCTGCCCGTTGACTTAAAAGAAGTGTACTCCACTTCCGTTGGGGCCCAATTTGGTGAAGGGGCTTTGAATGATACTATTTTTGCCGGCATCATCGGAATTGCACTTATTTTTATCTTCATGCTTGTGTATTATCGCTTCCCAGGCTTCATTGCGATCGTCACATTGAGCATTTACATTTTCTTAACGCTATTAGTCTTTGATTGGATGAATGCGGTTCTTACGTTACCTGGTATAGCGGCTCTTGTACTCGGTGTTGGGATGGCAGTCGATGCCAATATCATCACCTATGAGCGAATCAGGGATGAGTTAAAACTTGGACGATCTGTGAAGGCAGCATACACAGAAGGTACGAAAAATTCACTTGGCACAATCATGGATGCTAACTTGACGACATTGTTGGCCGCAGCCGTACTATTCTTCTATGGGACAAGCTCGGTTAAAGGATTTGCCACAACGTTGATCATTTCCATCTTAATGAGTTTTGTCACCGCCGTATATGGTACGCGTCTTTTCATGAGCTTATGGGTGAAAAGTGGGTTCCTGGACAAACGGAAATCTTGGTTTGGCGTGAAGAAAAAATACATTCACAATCTATCCGAGAAAATCGATTTAATGTCATTGCCAACTCGCTTTGATAAAATCGACTTCGTAAAACATCGGAAAGTCTTTTATAGCATTTCAATCGGTGTTACGCTCATCGGGATCATTTTCTTGTTCGTATTCAGATTGAATCTGGGCATTGACTTTACCAGTGGTACCCGTATTGAAATCGCTTCGAAAGAGGCACTTACGACTGAACAGATTAAGACGGAGATGGACAAGTTCGATATTGAAGCGAAGGATATCAGGCTTGCCGGTACAGATGATAAAAATGCTGTCGTTCGTACGGTCGGTGTCCTTGATAAACAGGAAATCGCTGAATTGAAGGACCACTTCAATAAGGATTATGGTGCCGAACCTAATGTCAGCACCGTTTCTCCTACAGTCGGAAAAGAACTTGCTAAAAATGCGATGATTGCTTTATTGATCGCATCACTTGGCATCATCCTTTATGTATCCGTACGCTTTGAATGGCGGATGGCTTTACCGGCTGTTGTAGCCCTAATACATGATGCATTCTTCATCATCACGATATTCAGCTTGCTTCGCCTTGAAGTGGATATCACATTCATCGCAGCAGTCTTGACGATTGTGGGTTATTCCATCAATGATACAATCGTTACTTTTGACCGTATCCGTGAGAACTTACGATTTAGCCGTAAGGTCAAAACGGTCGAAGAGCTTGAGAATATTGCCAATATCAGTATAAGACAAACGTTGACGAGATCGATCAATACGGTCTTGACCGTTCTTGTGACAGTTGTGGCGTTAGCGATATTCGGAAGTGAAGCTATTCGAAACTTCTCGATTGCTTTATTTATCGGTTTATTATGTGGCGTTTACTCGTCCCTATTGATTGCTTCTCAATTCTGGCTCGATTTAAAAATCAAAGAATTGAAGAAAAAAGGACCATTGAATACAGCAAAAGAAAAGAAACAGAGTATGGAAGGTCAAGTTTAATAACTAAGAGGGGGCTGGCATAATTGCCGGCCTTCTTTTTTTTCTGAACAAGAAAGTCTATAATATAAAATTGAAACCAAACTTGTGATTTTGTATAATAAGTAGGTTAAGGGGTGAATGCATGTTAAAGCCAAAAACTCGATGGAACGTAAAATCCGTCGATGAAAATAAAGTAGCTATACTAGCCGAAGAGCTTCATATCACACCTTTGGTTGCGACATTACTAGTGAATAGGGGCCTAGATACCATTGAAAGTGCCCGTTCATTTCTATTTGTAAAAAATCAAACTTTCCATGATCCGTTTTTAATGAAAGATATGGATAAAGCGGTATATAGAATAAGAGAAGCGATACAAAATAAAGAGAAAATCAGGATTTTCGGGGACTATGATGCGGATGGTGTAACGTCCACGACGGTCATGATGACGACATTGACTAAATTAGGTGCTGATGTCGATTTTTACATTCCCAACAGGTTTACGGAAGGATATGGACCGAATCCAATGGCTTTCCGCCTGGCTGCAGATCAAGGCGTTAAGGTGTTAATAACCGTCGATACGGGAATCTCTGCTGTGGAAGAAGCGAAGCTGGCAGCTGAGCTAGGCATGGATTATATTTTGACCGACCACCATGAACCAGGTCCTATCCTGCCTGAAGCACTGGCCATCATCCATCCAAAGCTTGAAGATAGCGCCTATCCTTTTAAAGACCTTGCAGGAGTGGGGGTTGCGTTCAAACTGGCCCATGCTTTACTTGGCGAAATGCCCGAGGATCTGCTGGAAATCGCGGCAATCGGTACCATTGCCGATTTGGTCCCTTTACAAGGGGAGAACCGTCTGATTGCTGCGAAAGGAATCGAAAAGCTGCGGTTGACCAAACGACCAGGGCTCGTAGCCTTGATGAAAGTGGCGAATATCCAGCAGGAGGCATTGAGTGAAGAATCAATCGGATTTGGGATGGCGCCTCGAATCAATGCCGTTGGCCGCCTTGGAGATGCCGATCCGGCCGTCGATTTACTGATGTCGGATAATTTGGAAGAAGCGACCGAGCTTGCTGTGGAAATCAACGATATTAACAAAGAGCGGCAAACGATGGTTGCATCGATGGCTGAAGAAGCCATTCGGGAAGTGGAGGAAAACTATCCGCCTGAGACCAATGGTGTCCTTATCATTGGAAGGGAAGGGTGGAATGCGGGGGTTGTCGGGATTGTAGCCTCTAAGCTCGTTGAACGTTTTTACCGACCAACCATCGTATTAAGTTTTGACCAGGAAAAAGGACTTGCAAAGGGATCGGCCCGGAGCATTTCCGGCTTCGACCTTTTCGCAAGCCTTTCAACCTGTCGGGAACTATTGCCTCATTTCGGTGGCCATCCTATGGCTGCAGGGATGACATTGAAAATCGAAGACGTTCAAGAGCTTCGGGACCGTATGAATAAGATTGCGAACGAACAACTTAACGAAGAGGACTTCACACCGATTACCAATCTGGATGGGGCGACGACATTGGCTGAAGCCTCCATTCAAACGATCCAGGAAATGAGTTTGCTTGCTCCCTTCGGTGTGACGAACCCTAAGCCGAAGATTTTAATAGATTCCGTTCAGCTTGCGAGCGTCCGCAAAATTGGCACGAACCACAACCACTTGAAGGTTCAGCTTGAGGATAGCGAGAATCATAAACTGGATGGGGTAGGGTTCGGCCTTGGACATTATATGGAAGAGATTGCCCCACACGCAAAGGTTTCCGTTATCGGTGAACTTTCCATCAATGAATGGAATAACATCAAAAAGCCGCAAATCTTTGTGCAAGATATAGAAGTCAATCATTGGCAACTTTTCGACTATCGAGGCAAGGGACAAGCTGATAAATGGCTGGCGGACATTCCGGCACATAACCGGAAGATCGTTATCTTCTCTGAGGAAACCCTTAAAGCCTATCCATTTCTACAACAACATCCTGACCTTGTCCATATAGAGGACGAAAAGGATGCCTTGGAACTGGAATGTCATGAAGGCCATGTCGTATTCATGGACATGCCACCGCTGAGAAACCTGTTGAAACAGGTGGTTGAAAATAAAAAACCAGCACGAATCTATGCTCATTTTTCTCATGTGCAGGATCATTTTTTGAGTACGCTACCGACGCGTGACCACTTCAAATGGTTTTATGCATTTCTTTCCAAAAAGGGCCCGCTCGATATAAAAAGGTATGGCGATGACCTTGCCAAATACCGCGGCTGGTCAAGAGATACAGTGGATTTTATTTCTAAGGTGTTTTTTGAGCTTGATTTTGTTACAATAGACAATGGATTAATTATGCTCACGACCAACCCGAAAAAACGCGATTTCAGTGAATCTGTTTCGTTTATAAGAAAGAAAGAACAATTTGAGCTCGAGCAAGAGCTAGTTTATTCTTCCTATCAGCAATTATTCGATTGGTTCAATCATATATTGATTCATGAGGCAATAGACCTTGAGGAGGAAACAAAGCAATGGATTTAAAGCAATTTGTAACGATTGTGCAAGACTGGCCGAAACCGGGTGTTATCTTCAAAGATATTACAACATTAATGGATAATGGTGCCGCTTATAAATACGCAACAGATCAAATCGTGGAGTACGCCCGCGATAAGAAGATTGATTTAGTTGTTGGACCTGAAGCGCGCGGATTCATTATCGGCTGCCCAGTCGCATACTCTTTGGAAGTGGGATTTGCACCAGTACGAAAAGAAGGTAAGCTTCCACGGGAAACAATCAAAGTCGAATATGGTTTAGAATATGGAACGGATGTATTGACAATCCATAAAGATGCTATTAAACCGGGCCAACGCATTCTAATCACCGACGATTTACTTGCTACTGGCGGTACAATCGAAGCGACGATTAAATTAGTAGAAGAACTTGGTGGAATTGTAGCGGGAATTGCATTCCTGATTGAATTAACAGACCTAGATGGAAAAGATAAATTAGAAGGTTATGATGTTTTAACATTAATGACATTCTAAAAACAAGGGCGCTCTGACCAGAGTGCCTTCTTTTTTTTATCATTTTCAGTGATTTTGTCGAATTTCCAATGAAAAAAAGAAGCATTCTAAAGAAAATACACGTTTAACCCTTTACATCCTTGCATTTTTTTTCGATAATAGTAATAATAAAGAGTTTTTCTTCTACTAAATCAATTTGCACATGTATCCGTTTAGGCGGATTTATTTTTTTAGCAAATAATGTAGGTTTTTGTTGAAAGAAGGAAAGTGTTACCAATCATACTCAATCCGGACGGAAAAGTATCCGGTGGCAGTTAAAGTGGGGTTAAGGTGATTAAATGGCTAATGATCAAATATTGACTGCCGAGCAGGTTGTAGAACGGGCCAGCTTATATCTTCAGCCGGAAGAAGCTGAATTTATTCATAGAGCGTTTAAATATGCAGAGCATGCTCACCGAGAACAATTCCGTAAATCGGGGGAGCCGTATATTATTCATCCGATTCAAGTCGCTGGTATACTGGTGGACCTAGAAATGGATCCTGCAACTATTGCCGCAGGTTTTTTACATGATGTTGTTGAAGACACGGAGATCACGCTAAAGGATATCGAAGAAAATTTCAGTCCTGAAGTAGCCATGCTCGTCGATGGCGTAACCAAATTAGGGAAGATCAAATATAAATCACAGCAAGAACAACAAGCGGAAAATCATCGGAAAATGTTTGTTGCAATGGCTCAAGATATTCGGGTCATTTTAATCAAGCTAGCCGATAGATTGCACAACATGCGGACGTTGAAGCATCTTCCACAGGAAAAGCAGAGAAGGATTTCGAATGAGACCCTGGAAATCTTTGCACCGCTTGCACACCGTCTAGGAATTAGCACGATTAAATGGGAGCTGGAAGATACCGCACTAAGGTATTTGAATCCGCAACAGTATTACCGCATCGTCAATCTCATGAAGAAAAAGCGTGCGGAGCGCGAAGAGTATTTAGAAGAAGTTATTGAAGAAGTGCGTAAGAATGTTACGGAAGTCCATATAAATGCCGACCTTTCCGGCAGACCGAAACATATTTACAGCATCTATCGGAAAATGGCTCTCCAAAACAAGCAATTCAGTGAAATTTATGATTTATTAGCGGTACGAATCGTGGTTAACAGTATCAAGGATTGCTATGCAGTCCTGGGGATCATCCATACATGTTGGAAACCGATGCCTGGCCGATTCAAGGATTATATTGCAATGCCAAAGCCGAATATGTATCAATCGTTGCATACGACGGTAATCGGACCAAAAGGCGATCCGCTTGAAGTGCAGATCCGTACATCGGAAATGCATCGCATTGCCGAGTTCGGGGTAGCCGCTCACTGGGCTTACAAAGAAGGCAAGGATGTCGGTGAACAGCCGTCCCTAGAGGAAAAATTGACATGGTTCCGGGAAATCCTAGAATTCCAAGATGACGCTACAAATGCCGAAGAATTCATGGAGTCCCTGAAAATCGATCTTTTCTCCGATATGGTGTTCATTTTCACACCTAAAGGCGATGTAATTGAGCTTCCTTCAGGATCTAATCCAATTGACTTTGCTTACCGTATCCATTCCGAAATCGGTAATAAAACGATAGGTGCCAAAGTGAACGGGAAAATGGTACCGCTGGATTATAAGCTGAAAACAGGTGACATCATTGAAATCCTGACTTCGAAGCATTCATATGGACCTAGTCAGGACTGGCTAAAACTTACCCAAACGTCCCAGGCGAAAAATAAAATCCGCCAATTCTTCAAAAAGCAGCGCCGCGAAGAAAACATTGAAAAAGGCAAAGAGCTGGTTGAAAAAGAAATCAAGGAAATGGAATTTGACCTGAAGGAAATCCTGACTCCCGAAAACATTAAGCGCGTGTCGGATAAATTCAATTTCCTTAATGAAGAGGACATGTATGCAGCAGTCGGCTACAACGGGATTACAGCCCTTCAAGTAGCCAATCGCCTTACTGAAAAATGGCGTAAGCAGAAAATGGTCGAGCAAGAAGCGGACATCACAGAAGCGGTTTCAGATCTCAAAACCTTCCCTAGCTCATCGAAAAAACGTGACTCTGGGGTTCGTGTACCAGGCATTGATAATCTGCTCATACGTTTATCAAGATGTTGCAATCCGGTCCCAGGCGATGAAATTGTCGGCTATATTACCAAAGGACGTGGAGTCTCCGTTCATAGACGAGACTGCCCTAACTTGGAAAGTGGCGAATCGGATCACCGTCTGGTCCCTGTTGAGTGGGAAAGCAGCATAAACGATCGCAAGGAATACATTGTTGAGATTGAAATCAGCGGATATGATCGACGAGGCTTATTGAATGAAGTCCTGCAAGCGGTCAATGAAACTAAGACAAATATTTCAGCCGTTTCAGGTAAGTCAGACCGTAATAAAGTGGCCACCATCAATATGTCCATTTACATTCATAACATTGCCCATTTACAAAAGGTCGTCGTCCGTATAAAACAAATACCAGATGTCTATTCCGTAAGAAGGATTATGAACTAAGGAGTTTTATCACTATGCGTGTTGTTTTACAACGTTCCAAAGCTGCCAAGGTCGTTGTGGCAGACAAAACAATTGGTCAAATTGATAAAGGGCTCGTGCTTTTAGTCGGAGTCACCCATGGGGATACCGTGGCTGACGCCGTCCAATTGGCTGAGAAAATTGTCAATCTTAGAATATTTGAAGATGAAAATGAAAAGATGAACCATTCACTACTGGATGTTGGTGGTTCGATCCTTTCCGTTTCACAATTCACCTTATACGGCGATTGCCGAAAAGGCCGTCGCCCGAACTTCATGGACGCCGCCCGTCCTGATGAGGCGAAAGCTTTATATGATCTATTCAATGAAGAGCTACGCAAACGTGGCGTCCATACCGAAACAGGTGAATTCGGTGCCATGATGGATGTTCAGCTCACCAATGATGGTCCAGTAACGTTGCTATTAGAAAGTAAAAAGTAAATCCCTGCATTGTGCAGGGATTTACTTTTTTGTATTCAAGAAAAGGGAAAAGCCGAGGCCCCACATATTGGAGTCTCGGCTTTTCATCATTTAAAATACCTTGCCAAACCATTATAGATGGCAGAGGTGACAGTTTCTTGGTATTCGTTCGTTGTAATCGTCAATTCGTCGACAGGGTTACTTAAGTAACCTAATTCAATCAGTGCAGCGACTCGTTTGTTTTCACGGATTACATGATAATCCCCAAACCGGTACCCGCGATTAGGCACCTGCATGGTGGAACCGAGTGAATGGGCTATGGAAGAGGCCAAGGCCTGCTGATAGCCGTGATAATAATACGTGGTTATCCCACTTGTGATCTGATCGATGGTGCTATCATAATGGAGGCTGATGAATGCATCGGCATTATGAATATGAGAGATGTTGACACGTGATGGAAGAGCCACATACGTATTGGAGCTTCTTGTTAGGATGACTTTTGCACCAGCGGCCTGAAGCTTGTCCCGAAGCAACTCAGCCGTCTGGATGGTCAAGTTCTTTTCAAGAGTACCACCAACTCCGATTGTCCCGCTATCGCGGCCTCCATGGCCTGGATCAATGATGATGACTTTATCTTCTAAATATTTTTCAACACCTGGTCGTTTAACTTGATCGGCGTTGCCCTCCACTTTAACAATCCAGCCTGCTACATATGCGGTTTCCCCATTCTTAAGCTTAATGGAGTACCAATCTCCCTCCATGCCAAGGACGTGGAAGGTTTCACCCGCATTAACTTGTCCAACGATGTCGGAGCCCGTATTCGGTTTACTTCTAAGGATGGTGCCGTCATGTATGGTTGTGATGTTAGTACCTTTGATAGGATGGTTCGTTTCCTTGGACGTTTGTTCCTCATTCTCAATTTCTAGGAACCAGCTGACGACCCATCCTTTTTTTGCGTCGGAAAGTTGAAGCTGTGTCATTTGTCCTTTTTGTTGGAGAACTGGATAAGTCTCATCCTTATTGACCGAACCGATGACTTCGCTATTCAAAGAATCTTTTTTCCGCACATTTAAACCTGTGGCGGTTATTCTTGCTATGGCCGTGCCTGCCGTGATTTCCTTGGTAACGTCTTTATCCTTGCCAATTTCTATGTATGATTCAGCGACCCATCCTTTTTTGCCTTGAAAGTTAATTTCAGCCCATTCATTATTGATTTGATAAACGGTGACCGAAGCACTCTTATTCAGCTTACCTAATGAGGCACTGTTTTTGGATGGTTCTGAACGGACATTAAGGTTGTCGACCATGACGAAACCGGTTTTCAGGTTCTTTCCCGATTCTTCCTTAACATCTTGATTCACCTTGTTCTCTGCTGAAGAAGAAGGAAGCTGAATATAGTCAGCTGCGACCCATCCCTCGATGTCACCTTTTTTAATTTGGACCCAATTTTCATTCTTTTCCATTATGTCCACTGGTGTACCTTTTGATAATGTACTTACCGTTTGGAATGTGGTGCCTGGACCAAAACGGACACGGACGGAATCGCCGGTAATGGTACCTTGACCAGTTTTCATCCTGACTTGACCCGACTCCGTATTTCTTTCCACAAGCCAATTGGCCACCCAGCCTGTCCTACCGGTACCAATCCGTATTTCGTACCAATCATCTTTTTCACTTACGATTTCATATTTGTCGCCCTTTGAAAGCCTTTTGACGATAGGGTAACTAAGGCCCGCACCTTCACGGACATTGACCACCTTTGACGTCACGATAATTTCTCCTTCACTTTCTCCAAGTACGTGTTGTACCGGTGAAAAAGCCGTCATCATCAGCAACAGGGCAAGGGCAATGAATCCTGGTTTCCTTTTCATGGCTGTCTCTCTCCCTTTTCCGTCTATCTGTATCTATTCTCGTTCAATAAAAAATTTCCCTCTTTATTATGCAAAAAAGATTTATTTTTGGAAAGACTAAATCATATCTAAACGATGGAGGGGTACAAATGAAATTCAGCGAGAAGGCCCAAACGACATTAAATGGAGGCAATCAAGTATTAGGCGTCGATTTTCATGATTTCATCCAAAAGGAACAAACTGCAAATCTTGTTGAATTAGCATCCGAATTCGAAGTGAACGTCCGGACAATCAAAAACTTGAAAAAGAATCTCAATCAATGAAAGTTTCGACAAATTTCTCAAGGAATCTTGACATTTGAAGGCAACGTCCGTATGATTATACAATATCAGAACTATTACTGTAACAACCAATGATGGAGAAGAGTAATTAAGAAACACATGAACAAGAGAGGAAATGCCGAGGCTGAAAGCATTCCACATGATGACTTAATGAAAGAACCCTCCGTAGGTTTCACTCTGAACGATTTCACTAGTAGGAGATGGACGTAAGCAGGCGTTAACTGCTTTTAAGCGGAGGCACGTATTTATTGTGTTTCAACTAGGGTGGCACCACGGGATATTCAACTCTCGTCCCTTGTAACGATTATGTTACAAGGGACGGGAGTTTTTTGTTTGGGATAAAATGGCGTTTGCTGTAAAGGAGGAAATAATTATGTCGATTCAGATTCCAAGAGGGACACAGGATTTACTGCCTGAACAAACGGAGATTTGGCAGTATATTGAAAAGACTGCGCGCGAAATTTGTCAACGTTATCAGTATAAAGAAATCCGTACGCCGATATTTGAACATACGGAATTATTTTTGCGGGGTGTAGGGGATACGACCGACATCGTGCAAAAAGAGATGTATTCATTCCAGGATCGCGGCGAAAGGAATCTGACGCTTCGTCCTGAAGGAACAGCTTCTGTCGTTCGTTCATACATTGAGAACAAAATGTTTGGTTGGGCGAATCAACCGGTCAAACTTTATTATATCGGACCTATGTTCCGGTACGAACGACCACAGGCAGGACGTTTCCGCCAGTTCGTTCAATTTGGGATCGAGGCTTTGGGCAGTAAGGATCCTGGCATTGATGCAGAGGTTCTTTCATTGGCCATGAGTCTGTACAAGGCACTTGGATTGAAAAAACTGAAATTGGTCATTAATAGCTTAGGGGATAAAGAAAGCCGGACAGCGCACCGCAATGCTTTAATCCAGCATTTCGAGCCACGCATCGGCGAGTTCTGTGGTGATTGCCAGCAACGCCTGGAAAAAAACCCACTACGTATTCTTGATTGTAAAAAAGACCACGATCATGAATTGATGCAAACGGCACCTTCCATCATTGATTATTTAAATGAGGAATCACGTATCTATTTTGAAAAAGTGAAGCAACACTTAACAAATTTGGACATCGAGTTTATCGAAGATCCAACACTTGTTCGCGGCTTGGATTATTACAATCATACAGCTTTTGAAATCATGAGTGATGCCGAAGGATTTGGAGCCATCACGACTCTATGTGGTGGAGGACGTTATAACGGTCTTGCCGAAGAGCTTGGCGGTCCGGAAACGCCAGGAATTGGTTTTGCCCTTAGCATCGAGCGTCTCATTGCTGCGCTTTCAGCGGAAAATGTTCAACTTCCGATTAAGAAAGGCATCGATTGCTATCTTGTTTCATTAGGTGAAGCGGCTAAGGATTATAACGTCAAACTTGCCTATCAATTGCGTAATGCTGGATTCAAAGTCGAAAAGGACTACCAGGACCGTAAAGTAAAAGCCCAATTTAAATCAGCTGACCGTTTAGAAGCGAAATACGTGGCGACTCTCGGAGACGATGAATTGGCAAACAATAAAATCAGTCTAAAGTTCATGGAAACGGGCGAACAGGTCCAAATGGACCTAGCTACATTCGTTGAACAATTTAAAAAGCTACAGGCTTAAGGGGGAAATACCATGTTTGGCAGAACATACTTCAATGGAGAAGTAACAGAAGCAGCAATTGGTGAAAAGGTTACATTAAAAGGATGGGTACAAAAACGTCGTGACCTAGGTGGAGTCATCTTTATCGACCTTCGTGACAGAAGCGGAGTCGTACAAGTCGTTTTCAATCCGGATATCTCGGCAGCAGCCTTGGCAACCGCTGAAAAAATCCGTAATGAATACGTTCTTGATATCCAAGGAACGGTCATCAAACGTGATGAGGCGAACATCAACCCAAACGTGACAACAGGTACGATTGAAGTTCAAGCGGAAAGCGTAACAATCTTGAATGAAGCAAAAACACCTCCGTTCATCATTGATGAAAGAACGGAAGTCTCAGAAGATATCCGTTTGAAATATCGTTACCTGGACTTACGTCGTCCGGCAATGTTCGAAACGTTGAAAATGCGTAACCAAACGACTAAAGCAATCCGTGATTTCTTGGACGGAGAAGGATTCCTTGATATCGAAACACCGATTTTAACAAAGAGCACACCAGAAGGCGCACGTGATTATTTAGTACCAAGCCGTGTCCATGATGGTGAATTTTACGCCTTGCCACAATCTCCACAGCTATTCAAACAGCTGTTGATGGTATCTGGCTTCGAACGCTACTACCAAATTGCCCGTTGTTTCCGTGATGAAGATTTACGTGCTGACAGACAGCCCGAATTCACGCAAATTGATATTGAAACTAGCTTCATGAGCCAGGAAGATATCATTAAAACGGCTGAAAACATGATGGCAAAAGTCATGAAAGACGTAAAAGGAATGGACGTTACCCTTCCATTCCCGCAAATGACGTATAACGAAGCGATGAGCCGTTTTGGTTCTGACAAACCGGATACACGTTTTGCAATGGAATTGAAAGACGTATCTGAAATCGTGAAAGATAGCGACTTTAAAGTATTTACAGGAGCTATAGCGAACGGTGGACAAGTAAAAGCAATCGTCGTTAAGGACGGAAATGCAGACTATTCCCGTAAAGATATCGATGCATTGGCAGAATTTGCAGCGATTTACGGCGCGAAAGGCCTTGCTTGGTTGAAAGTCGAAGAAGACGGCGTAAAAGGACCAATCGCTAAATTCTTCGCTGAAGATCAACAACAACTAGTAGCTGCAGTGGAAGCGGAAGTAGGAGACCTTATCCTATTTGTTGCTGATAAAAAAGGAATCGTAGCGGATGCACTTGGTGCACTTCGTAACAAGCTTGGTAAAGAAAGAGGCTTGATCGACGAAAGCAAATTCAACTTCCTATGGGTTACAGACTGGCCATTATTTGAATATGATGAAGACGAAGGCCGCTACTACGCAGCCCACCATCCATTCACAATGCCATTCCGTGAAGACTTGGATATTCTTGAATCCGATCCAGCCAATGTCCGCGCACAAGCCTATGACCTTGTATTGAACGGATACGAGCTTGGCGGTGGTTCATTACGTATTTTCGAACGTGATGTTCAAGAAAAAATGTTCAAAGTACTTGGATTCACTGAAGAAGAAGCAAAAGCACAATTCGGCTTCCTAATGGATGCCTTTGAATACGGAACACCTCCACATGGCGGAATTGCCCTTGGATTAGACCGTATGGTGATGTTGCTTGCGGGTCGTTCAAACCTTCGCGATACCATCGCGTTCCCGAAAACAGCTAGCGCTAGCGATTTGCTTGTAGATGCTCCAAGTCCGGTAAGCGACAAGCAATTAGCAGAACTAAGCATCAGATTGGCTGCAAAGAAAAGTAAGTAAATTGGTAAAAAATGATAAATTATACCTAGATGCTTTCTCTTGAAACAGAGCTAAGTGATATGCTATGATGATTTCAACAAGTAAGAGTCCTGATGTGTTCGTTCTTTAACCTATAAGTTTTGACCGAACACTTATAGTTACCGGGAGCACTAGTTTCCAGGCCGCGTAAATGCCTCCTTCGTAGAGGACTTACAAATGCAAGGAACCGAGCACCCACCTGCGGAGAGCGGGTTCAAAACAAAGGCATAAACGGCACAATTGGGACTCTTATGCATAACAAAGCAACTCATGTTGAGAAAACATGGGTTTTTTTGTGTGCTTTGGATGTTGACCGATAAAAGTGGTGTTTTGACCGATAAATATATTCAATTGACCGATAAAAGTGCTGATTTGACCGATAAAAACACAAACGGACCGATAAAAGACATGCAGAACCCTTTTATGCAGGATTCATCTGCAGACATGTCGAAAAAAGCATGTAAGGAGAGTGATGAATTGATTAAAAAACCATGCAAGAAGCCAATTAAGATGCTCAAATTAGAAGCATTGACCAGGAGGCTACCTGAACACCACCCTAAGCAGTACCTTATAACGAGTGATTATCGGAAAATACGCACGGGTCATAAGGGAGAACTGGCTATTGGTGCTGAGTTGGCCTATCTATCCGGGGAATTTTACACTTTTCATGATCTGCGATTACAGCATGACGCAACCCGTTTTTTTCAACTGGATCTATTGCTTTTGTCCAAAAACGTAATGATCATTATAGAGGTGAAAAACTTTGCCGGTTCACTTTATTTTGATCGACTTTATCCTCAATTGATCCGTACGAAAGACGGGCAGGAACAAGCCTACCTTGACCCGCTTCTACAGGTGAATATCCAGAAATCCCGCTTAACCGATTGGATGAGGCTTCATAAATTCCCGGAGATTCCGATAGAAACCCTCATTGCTAATGCAAACCCGAATGCCATCATCAAAACTACGCCTGGGCACACTTCGATTTTCAACCAAATTACTGGTAAAGAAACCCTCAACGCTAGAATACGAACCCTTGAAAATAAGTATCCTTCCCATTTACTGACGCAAAGGCAATTCAACAAACTTTCTAATAGCTTCCTCCAAAAAAACACCCCGCTCAATCAGAATATCCTACACGTGTACCAAATCCCTGAAACTGAATTATTGAAAGGTGTCCAATGTCCGGAATGTATGGCTCTTCCCATGAAACGCGGGCGGGGAAAATGGATATGCCCTTCATGTTCGCATAGCTCAAAGAATGCTCACTTACAAGCATTGCATGATTTTGCCCTCCTTGTCCGTCCTACGATAACGAATAAAGATGTGCGTTCGTTTCTGCAAATTGAATCAGGAACGGTTGCCAATCGTATCCTGTCAGGAATGAATGTCGATCATTACGGGTCATATAAAGGGCGAGAATATGTTCTTGAATGGGAGGTTGACTGATATAAAGTGAGTTTTGACCGATAAATGTTACATTAGACCGATAAAAGTGCAAAATTGACCGATAAAAACATCAAACTGACTGATACCCGCACTATTTATGGAACATTCCGTGATGTACGTTCGTAAATTATGAGTAGGAGTATAAATCTTTAGCGAGGATAGAAAGTAGTGAGGGCTTTGAAGGACTTATTGCACGCGAAAAGGAAAGAAATGCTCCAATTATTGGAGCAGCTTGTGAATATCGATAGCGGTTCTTATACAAAAAAAGGCATTGATGAAATCGGAGCGATTTTAAAAAAGAAATTTGAGGATCTTAATTTTCTAGTGACGGTAATTAAACAGGAGAAATATGGCGATCATTTAGCCATCCAGCACCGTGAAGCAATGTCTCCGCATATTCTCATTGTTGGGCATATGGATACCGTTTTTTCGGAAGGGACAGCGAAGAAACGTCCGTTCAAAATGGTGGGCCCGCGTGCATATGGGCCAGGTGTTATTGACATGAAGGGAAGCCTGGTCGAGCTTCTATATGCGATTTTTTGCATGAAACTGACTGGACAAACCGGCTATAAACATATACAAATCATTTTGAACAGCGATGAAGAGATAGGGTCGCCATCGTCTGCCGCGCTCATTTCGGAAAAAGCCAAGGACAAGAAGTTCGCGCTTGTGTTGGAGCCAGCGAGAGCAGATGGTTCACTTGTCACCGCGAGAAGAGGTTGCGGCCAATTCAAGGTGGAGGTTGTAGGGAAATCTGCACATTCTGGGGTTGAACCGGAAAAAGGTCAGAGTGCGATTGAAGAATTGGCTCATAAGATCCTCGCCCTGCATCGGTTAACGGATCATCAACTAGGCATCGGCGTAAATGTTGGAATCATAGAAGGCGGGGTGGCGGTCAATACAGTTGCACCCCATGCATCAGCTTTAATAGATGTGCGAATCTCAAAAAGAAATCAGGCGCAGTTCGTCTTTAAGCAAATGAAGGATATCTGTGCCCAAACGTTTGTAGCGGGAACAAAAACTAGCCTGAGCGGTAAGATGGACCGGCCGCCCATGGAAAAGACGGAGAAAACCACCGTCTTATTGGAAATCATCCGGCAAGCGGGTGAGGAAATGGGCATCACCATCACCGATACGGAAACGGGTGGAGGCTCGGATGCGTCGTTCCCCTCTGAATTAGGGATCGCAACGATTGATGGACTCGGACCGATTGGAGGCCATGCCCATAGCGAAGATGAATATTTAGAGATAGAAAGCCTGTTAGAACGCACACTCCTATTAGCCACCCTGCTTGAAAAATTGTCTCGAATGAACTAGCCTGCCAATTCCGATAAAACTGGTCATATTTGCTTGTCATCCCTGATGTTTATGATATATTGTTAATTGGGAACACAAATAAGATCAGAATTTATTGGAGTTGAAAATATATGCTGCATCAGTTTTCACGAAATGAACTAGCGATTGGTAAAGAGGGCATGGACCGGTTGAAAAACACGACGGTCGCTGTCCTTGGTGTAGGCGGAGTCGGTTCTTTTTCAGCCGAAGCGTTGGCACGTACAGGTGTTGGCCGGATTATCCTTGTCGATAAAGATGATGTGGACATCACAAATGTAAACAGACAGATCCATGCGCTTCTTTCGACTGTGGGCCAGCCAAAAGCCGAATTGATGAAAGCGCGCATCCAGGATATTAATCCGGACTGTGAAGTCATCGCCTTGAAGATGTTTTATACAGAAGAAACCTTCGAGGAATTCTTCAGTTATAATCTCGATTATGTCATCGATGCATCCGATACGGTCATCTACAAAATGCATGTCATGAAAGAGTGCCTGAAACGAAATATCAAGATCATCGCAAGTATGGGTGCCGCAAATAAAATGGATCCAACCCGCTTCCAGATTGCCGATATTTCCAAAACACATACCGATCCGCTTGCGAAAGTCATTCGCACAAGATTGCGTAAAGAAGGCATCACAAAAGGAATTCCGGTTGTATTTTCCGATGAAAGCCCAATTGTGATACGTGAGGATGTCCGGAAAGAGGTCGGTAATGATGAGGCGAAAATCCGTAAAGCTCAAATGCCTCCATCTTCCAATGCGTTCGTTCCATCTGTAGCCGGCTTAATTGCGGCAAGCTGGGTCATCAATGACCTATTAAAAGATATTGAAGTTCGTCGTGTTAACGATTGATAAGCCGGAAACTGACTCTGATCCAGGGTCAGTTTTTTTGTTTTAATAATTACATATATTTACTATTTTACCTAAAAATATAGACAAACTACCTGGAATGAGATACATTATTTTCAGAATATTCTTTTTGTTTTTAAAGAAAAAGGGGGTTTCAAATGAAAAAGAAAAAGTTAGCAGGCATGGTTTTATCACTATCATTAATCGCGGGGGCACTGGCAGGTTGCAATGGTGACTCGAAAACCAGTAGTTCAGGCGGAGGATCATCCAGTTCAGGAGACACCATAAAAATTGGTGCCAACCTTGAATTGTCAGGTGGGACGGCCTCATTTGGTCAGTCTGCAATGGATGGTTTGCAATTGGCCATCAATGAAATCAATAAAGAAGGAATTAATGGTAAGAAAATTGAAATTAAAAAAGTGGATAATAAATCGGATGCAGCAGAAGCAACGAACGGTTCGATTAAACTTGTCAGTCAGGATAAAGTAGTGGCGATTGTAGGATCCGCTACAAGTACAAACACGTTGGCACAAGTTCAAGTCGCACAGGATAACAAGATTCCTCTACTTACACCAACAGCAACAAATCCCGATATTACGAACAAAGCTGGAAAATTGAATGATTATGTGTTTAGAACGTGCTTCATCGATCCATTCCAAGGAACCGTTGCAGCCAATTTTGCAACAGATGAAGTGAAGGCGAAGACCGCTGCCATTTATGTTGACAGTGCAAGCGATTACTCAAAAGGACTAGCTGCAGCCTTTAAGGAAGCCTTTACGAAAAATGGAGGGAAAATCGTTTCGGAAGAAGCCTATGTAACAAAAGATACTGATTTCCGTGCGACATTGACTCGTATCAAGTCCGCAAAACCAGAATTCGTATTTCTTCCAGGTTACTATGAAGAAGTCGGTCTGATCTTGAAGCAAGCTCGGGAAAATGGAATGGACCTTCCGTTCATGGGCGGAGACGGCTGGGATTCACCAAAAGTCGTGGAAATTGCCGGAGCAGAAGCTTTGAAGAACACCTATATCACTAATCACTATTCGCCGGAAGATGAAGACGCTAAGATTCAAGATTTCGTTTCAGCATTCAAAGCGGAATACAAAAAAACACCTGATGCTTTTGCTGCATTAGGCTATGACACTGGTTACTATTTGGCTGATGCCATCAAAAGAGCCGGAGATCCAACATCTGAAAATATTAGAAAAGCATTAGAAGAAGTGAAGGATTTCGAATTAGTATCAGGAACCTTGAACTTGGATGAAAACCATGATCCGATTAAATCGGCCACCATCTTGGAATATGTGGATGGTAAACAAACCTTTAATACGAAGATTGATCCGTGATCTTGATTGATTCAAAGGGACCGCCATATGGCGGTCTTTTTGTTGTAATATGCCAGCGGAAATACCTGCATATTTATATAGTATTATACAATTTTGAAATAGAAATCTGTATAAAAGATACGCGCTGGATGTAGGTGTAAAAACCTATCAGGATACTCGAGAATAGAAAATTAAGGAAAAAATAAGGTTGGATGTTACTAATGACAGAATAAAAAGCGACTGATGATAAACATAGATTTATAACATTGAAATAACGAAACTCTTTGATTTTTCTCTGTTAAAAACGATGATGGCATATATCAATATAATAATAGCTTGCAAAGTTCTATGAGATATAGACTATTGGACAAAATGTTCATGCATTTTACGTCTAGACGTGGTGAAAATTATGCGGTACACTATTTTCAAAATATTTATTAAATTGTAAATATTTATATTTATCTATTATTTAGACAGCGTATTGAATAAATATTCATGCGCCACAAACAAAGATTACAAAATAGGGGGTTCATTATGAAAAAGAAGAAATTAGCAAGTGCATTTCTTTCGTTATCACTTGCAGCGGGGGTATTGGCAGGTTGTTCCGGATCGGACTCTGCTTCAACATCAAAAAAAGGTGAAGAGGGAGACACGATCAAAATCGGTGTGAACCTTGAATTATCAGGGGGAGTAGCCTCTTATGGACAATCGATTTCAGAAGGCCTCAAGCTTGCGACTGAAGAGATTAACAAAGAAGGCATTGATGGGAAAAAAATCAAACTTATACAAGTTGATAATAAATCGGAAGCGGCTGAAGCGACAAGTGGTGCCATCAAGCTGACTTCTCAAGATAAGGTGACGGCGATCGTCGGTGCCGCAACGAGTACGAATACAATCGCACAGGTACAGATTGCCCAAGATAATAAGGTTCCGGTCATCTCTCCTTCTGGGACAAGCCCAGAAATCACATATAAAGATGATAAATTAAACGATTATGTATTCAGAACAAGCTTTATCGATCCTTTCCAAGGAACCGTGGCAGCGAATTTCGCCACTAGCGAAATCAAAGCAAAAAGCGCAGCCATCTATATTGATAGTGCAAGCGATTATTCAAAAGGGTTAGCGGCAGCCTTTAAGGAACAATTCGAAAAGAATGGTGGAAAAGTTGTAGCGGAAGAAGCTTATATCGCTAAGGATACTGATTTCCGTTCTACACTGACTCGCCTGAAATCGGCAAAACCGGATTTCATCTTCCTACCAGGCTACTATGAAGAAGCTGGATTGATCGTTAAGCAGGCTCGTGAAACAGGTCTTGACGTTCCATTCATGGGCGGCGATGGTTGGGATTCTCCTAAACTAGTTGAAATTGCTGGTGAGAAGGCTCTAAATAATACATTCATCACCAACCATTATTCTTCAGGTGACCCTGACGAAAAGATCCAGAACTTTGTGTCGGCATTCAAGGCTGAATACAAAGACAAATCCCCTGATGCTTTTAACGCTTTAGGCTACGATACTGGCTACTTCCTTGCCGATGCCATTAAACGTGCCGGATCTTCGGATTCGGATAAGATCAAGGATGCTTTGGAAAAAACAAAAGATCTTAGCCTTGTGACGGGAACATTTACATTAGATGAAAAACACAATCCAATCAAATCCGCTACGATCCTTGAGTTTAAAGAAGGAAAACAGGTATTCAATACAAAAATCAATCCTGAATGATCTGGGAAAGGTTTTAGCCTTCGCCGGCCCTTCTTCGATTAGAAGGTGCTGGCGACTTCTCATTTTTCACCCTCTGAAAAAATAGACGTGCCGCATTATAAAATTAGATTTTTCAAGGAGAGTCGAATATGGAATTGGTACAACAGCTAATAAATGGAGTTTCACTCGGTAGCATTTATGCCCTAATCGCTCTCGGATATACGATGGTGTATGGAATTGTTAAGCTGATAAACTTCGCACATGGTGACGTCTTCATGGTCGGTTCATTCGTCGGTTTCTATTCGATAACGGTTTTGGAACTGTCGTTTGTGCCAGCCCTCCTCATCTCAATGACGGTCTGTGCACTCTTTGGCGTATTAATTGAACGGATCGCATACAAGCCATTGCGCAATGCAACACGCATTGCCGCTCTTATAACCGCCATCGGTGTTTCGCTTTTAATCGAATATGGATTCATCTATGTCCGTGGTGCACAGCCGGAAGCTTATCCGAGTGATGTATTGCCTTCGGATAAAATCAATATATTCGGTGCTTCGATAAACAGCCAGTCGGTATTGATCTTTGGCGTAGCCGTCGCATTGATGATCGTTCTACAAATCATTGTTCATAGAACGAAAATCGGGAAGGCGATGCGTGCCGTTTCTTTCGATGCAGATGCGGCTAAGCTGATGGGAATCAACGTCAATAATACGATTTCAGCAACATTTGCAATCGGTTCCGCATTAGCGGGAGCAGCAGGGGTCATTTTTGGTATCTATTATATAAAAATCGAGCCTTTGATGGGAGTGCTCCCAGGGTTGAAGGCATTCGTAGCCGCGGTGCTTGGTGGAATCGGAATTATCCCGGGTGCGATGGTCGGAGGATTATTGCTTGGAGTCATCGAGGCTTTGGTCAGTGCCGCCGGCTATTCATTATGGCGGGATGCCGTAGCCTTTATCGTACTGATTCTTATCTTGATTTTCATGCCACAAGGCTTGTTCGGTAAAAACAAAAAAGAAAAAGTATAAGGGAGACAAAGCTATGACTACTTTTAAGCGAGCCAAAGGTTTTTGGCTCTCGATCGTCCTATCACTGATCTTTTTCGCCGTGGTCCAGGTACTGATCGGCGGCGGTTCTTTGAATCCTTTTTATCAAAATACGCTCATGTTCATCGGAATCAATATTATTTTGGCAACGAGCCTACATTTAATCATCGGGATTACCGGTCAATTTTCAATCGGACATGCCGGATTTCTGGCCGTCGGTGCATACGCTTCAGCGGTCGTTACCATGAAGTTGCAAATGCCGTTTCCCCTGGCATTGATTATAGGTGGGTTGATCGCAGCGCTTGCCGGTTTGATCATTGGGATTCCAAGCTTACGTCTTAAAGGGGATTACCTGGCAATCGCGACCTTGGGGTTTGGAGAAATCGTCCGGATCGTGCTCTTGAATATTGACTATGTAGGCGGGGCAAGCGGAATGCAAGTATCGCATTTGACTACTTGGCCGTGGGTGTTCGGGTCCGTACTCATCACAGTCCTTGTCATCCGGAACTTTACAAGTTCGACACATGGAAGGGCCTGCATCTCGATCCGTGAGGACGAAACGGCAGCTGATTCGATGGGAATCAACACAACCTATTATAAAGTTGTCGCGTTTGCAATCGGTGCTTTCTTTGCTGGAATCGCTGGAGGGTTATATGCCCACAACTTCTATATTATCCAACCGTCGAACTTTGGGTTCTTGAAATCATTCGATATCTTAATTCTAGTCGTACTCGGTGGACTTGGAAGCTTATCCGGTTCCGTATTGGCAGCTATCCTTCTTACGGTCGTCACGACATTCCTGCAAGACTATCCAGAAACAAGAATGATCATTTACAGCCTTGTTCTGATTGTGATGATGATTTATCGTCCACAAGGCTTGATGGGAACGAAAGAAATAACGTCCATGTTCAATCGTAAAGGAGGCAGCAGCCATGGCAACAACAAAAACACCGCTGCTTAAAGTCGACTCGGTCGGCATCCAGTTTGGAGGGCTTAAAGCGGTATCCGATGTTAACGTCGAGTTGTATCCGGGGGAATTGGTCGGTTTAATCGGACCGAATGGAGCTGGGAAAACGACATTTTTCAACCTATTGACTGGGGTTTATGTCCCGACTGAGGGCACCATTTCCCTAGACGGGGAAAACTTAAGGAAACGTCCGCCCTATAAAATCACGCAAAAAGGAATCAGCCGGACGTTCCAGAATATCCGTTTGTTCAGTGAACTTTCGGTGATTGATAACGTAAAAGTAGCCTATCATTCTCTTTCGAAACATAGCATTGTCAGTTCCATCTTGCGTTTCCCCACCCATTTTAGAGGGGAACAGGAAATGGAGGAAAAGGCCATTGAATTCCTGAAGATCTTCAATCTGGATCGATACAAGGATGAAAAGGCGAAAAACCTGCCGTATGGTCAGCAAAGGCGCTTGGAAATTGCCCGTGCCCTTGCCGCTAACCCAAAACTGCTCTTACTCGATGAACCGGCGGCCGGCATGAATCCCCAGGAAACACACGAACTCATGAAATTGATTGCGCTAATCCGTGAGAAATTTGACTTGACCGTGCTGTTGATTGAACACGATATGCCTCTTGTCATGGGTGTATGCGAGCGTATCTATGTGCTCGATCATGGCCAGTTGATCGCTCAAGGAAAGCCGGAAGAAATACGTAACAATCCAAAAGTCATCGAGGCCTATCTGGGCGAGGAGGTTTCATAATGTTAACAATCGAGGATATTAACGTATATTACGGGAACATACAGGCATTAAGGGGTGTCTCCCTCACAATCAACCAAGGTGAAATCGTCACCCTGATTGGGGCGAACGGAGCAGGTAAAAGTACGATGCTCAAGACGATTTCCGGCTTATTGAAACCGAAACAAGGAAAGATTCTTTATGAGAATCAATCAATCGGTGGCAAACCTGCCCAATCGATCGTGAAGATGGGAATCTCGCATGTCCCGGAAGGACGCCGTGTTTTCGCCAACATGACGGTGGAAGAAAACCTTCAACTAGGTGCTTATTTACGAAAAGACAAGGCAGAGATCAAAAAGGATATGGAAAAGGTATACGAACTATTTCCACGCTTGCTTGAGAGACTTAAGCAACAATCGGGAACCCTTTCTGGCGGAGAGCAGCAAATGCTCGCCATGGGTCGGGCCCTTATGGCAAAGCCGCGTCTGCTCTTATTGGATGAGCCTTCGATGGGACTTGCACCGTTACTGGTAAAACAGATTTTCAGCATCATAGAAGAAATCAATAAAACGGGTACGACGATTCTGCTTGTCGAGCAAAATGCGAATCTTGCATTATCCATTGCAGATCGAGCGTATGTAGTGGAAACGGGCCGCATCGTCCTTTCTGGTCAAGCTGAGGAACTAACGGCGAGTGAAGAAATAAAGAATGCCTATTTAGGAGGACACTGAAACCGCAAATTGCGGTTTTTTCTTTTGATAAAAATGGAAATGATTCATATTGACTAGATGAAAAGATTAGTAAATCTATATCTATCAGTATACAATTTAGATAGAGGGAACTAATGAAAAGTACCCATAATAATCTATTGGAGTGATTCCATGCAAAAGTTATTTCGGTCCATCGTACCTATCGCACTTCTTTTAACATTTTTGCCGATTCAACAGCCAGAAGCCGTTTTTGCAGAGGAAGCTCCTAATGCCGATGGTGTCATTGTAAAATATAGAGAAACAAATGATGAGCCTATCAGCGAATTAATTGAAACGGTAGACATCCCTAAAGGGCAAACCACAGAAAAACTAATAGAGAAGCTTGAAGATCAGAAAAAGGTAGAGTATGCAGAGCCAAACTATCTTTTTAAAAAGATGGAAAGTCTGTCTGACCCCATTTTTAAGGATCAATGGCATCATCAAAAAATCGGGACGAAAGCTGCATGGAAAAAGACCATGGGCTCAAAAGAAATGATCGTGGCCATCATTGATGATGGCATTGACCGTAATCATGAAGATTTAAAAGGGAAGATTTATAAAGGTTATGATACTGTGCGTGAGAGAATGAATATCCTGCCCAAAGGAGAACATGGAACGCATGTTGCGGGCATCATTGCCGGCTCTGCTAACAATAAACTAGGAGGCGCAGGTGTGGCCCCTACTATAAAAATTATGCCGATTAACGTTTTTGATGGGAAATATGCAGATACGGTCGATATCATAGAAGCCATCCATTATGCAATCGAAAACGGAGCCGACATAATTAATATGAGTCTAGGAGAGACCTATTATTCAAAAGCGCTAGATAAAGCGGTCCAGGAGGCGTATAAAGAAGGGGTTCTGATTATTGCGGCGGCTGGAAATGAAGGGGATTTGAAAAAGAGCAACAAACGTGTATACCCTGCCGCATTCAGTCATGTCATTTCGGTGGGTGCCACCACATCAAAAGATAAGCGCGCCACTTATTCCAATTACGATTCATCGGTGGATATTACAGCCCCCGGGGATAAAATCCTTTCAACGTTTCCTTATAATCGATATGCCTTTATGAGCGGAACGTCCATGGCGACACCCGTTGTTACCGGTGTAGCCGCATTGATTTGGTCCAATGAACCGAAACTTTCCCAATTAGCGGTGGAATATCGATTATATGACTCGGCTGTCGATCTAGGCACAAAAGGAAAAGATGTCTATTATGGTAACGGGCGTGTCAATGCAAAAAAGGCACTTGAGATGAAGACCCTCAGTAGACCTTCTGTGACAGGCATCTCAGATAGGGATACAAAGATTAAAGGGACGATACCTAGCCAGTTTACAACCGGAACCGTCTCCATTTATACGAAGAAAATAACACTAGCCACGGTGAAAATCAACGGGGAAAAGACATTTTCAGCGACGGTTGAAAAACAGAAGGCTGGCCAGAAAGTGTATGTACGATTAGTCGATAAAACAGGTAATAAAAGCGTGCCGGTCTTCCTTACCGTTACCGATAAAACCGCACCACCTAAGCCGACAGTAAATGCTGTGGGTGACAATACGACAAAGGTGACGGGGAAAGCGGAAGCGAGTTCCAAAGTGACCGTCCAAACGGGAACCACTACGCTTGGAAAGGCAACCACTAACAGCTCAGGCACATTCACCGTGACGATGACGAAAAAGCAAAAGGCTGGAAAAGTGCTGACTTTAATCGCAACCGATAAAGCAGGAAACAAAAGCCCTGCCAAAAAGGTGACGGTCAAGGATAAAACCGCCCCAAGCATGCCGACAGTCAATAAAGTCACGCCTAAAACAACAAAGGTGACAGGGAAGGCAGAAGCAAGCTCCACCGTATATGTCAAAGCATCGGGCAAAGTCATTGGCTCTGCCAAAGCTACGAACAAAGGTAGCTTCACGGTCAAGATTGCCAAGCAAAGTGCCGGGAAAATCGTGTATGTCTACGCAAAAGACGAGGCAAAGAATGCAAGTAAGTCAAGAAAAGTGACCGTGAAAAAGTAAAATTATAATAGAAAGGAAGCCTCCGAGAATCTTGGAGGTTTTTTTGTACTAAATACCGTGAAATAAGTATATGCATTAGTTGATAACTTGGTAAATTTATAGTTCATGAGTACGGGGAAGAGGGGATGAGTATGAAGCGGATGTTTTCTTTATTGGTTATCATCGCCTTTTGCATCCAAATTGGCGTTGGTAACGGTCCACCTACACTAGCAGCTGAACAAGCCAATCCAACCGCGATTGAAACAGATCGGGTCATTGTCAAGATGAAGCCTTCAGCCAAAGAAGGTAGTTTGAAAAAGTACAAGGTGAGCGAGAAAACGATAGATCAACAGGGTCTGTTGAAAACGATGGAAGTCCCGGATGACACAAGCCTAGTTGGTTTTATAAGGAAGCTAGAAAAAGATAAAAATATTGAGTACGTGGAACCAGATCATCTCATTCAATTGATGAAAAAACCGAGTGATCCCCATTATACGAAGCAATATCATCACAAGTTGATCCAAACCGAGAAAGCCTGGGACAAGACGAAGGGCTCGAAAAGTATTATAGTGGCCGTCATTGACAACGGGGCAGACCTTAATCATCCCGATTTAAAAGGAAAATTCTTTGCTCCCTATAACATGGTGAACTTTAGCCCCCATTTGCCGGCAGGAGAACATGGAACACATGTGGCCGGAATCATTGCGGCTACGATGAATAATGGAGCTGGCGGAACGGGTGTCGCCCCGAATACTAGAATCATGCCAATCAATATATTTAGGGGAGAATATGGCTATTCCTCTGATCTCATCTATGCCATTTATTATGCCGTGGAATATGGGGCCAATATTATCAATATGAGTTTAGGAGGCTTCAATTATTCTTATAGTGAAGATCAAGCCATCCAGTATGCCCATGATATGGGATTGGTCATCGTTGCCGCAGCTGGAAATGAAGATACTTACTGGAACAGTTATCCCGCTTCCTATGAGAACGTCATTTCCGTCAGTGCGACGTCAAAGAAAGATCGAATTGCCGACTATTCCAATTATGGAACCAATATTGACTTGGCTGCACCAGGTGATTCGATTTATTCAACGCTTCCTTATAAATCGTATGGGTATATGACAGGAACCTCGATGGCCGCGCCTATCGTCACTGGGGTCGCAGCCTTGGTCTGGGGGAACAAGCCCACCTTGAAGAATACGCAGGTCGAAGAACGCCTATTCAGCACGTCCGATGATCTGGGTAAAAAGGGAAAAGACGATCTTTACGGAAATGGGCGTATAAATGCCAAAAGGGCCGTGAACTACGTCGCAAAGCCAACCGTTCATACAGTCAAGGACAATGCTAAAACAATTACAGGAAAAGCTGAAAAAGGCTCGACCGTTACCGTTAAAAAAGGAAGCAGCCAGCTCGGAAAAGCAAAAACCAACAGTGCGGGAACATTTAAAGTTACGATGAAGACAAAACAAAAAGCAGGAACCAAGCTTTCCGTTACGGCCAAAAGCAAAGCGGGATATTCCAGCAAAGCAAGAACCGTAACTGTGGTCAAAGCGAAAAAATAAACAGAAACAGCCTCCGGAATTAACCGGGGGCTGTTTAATATAAGATGATTAAACATTGTCACTTCATAAATAAAAGGATAACTCAACCACGCAAACAGCAATAATTCAACCATGCAAGGTGAAATAGGCAACTATACTACTAACAGTCCGGGTAAATTGGACAATAAAAATTAGTTAATAGTGAAAGATTAAATTCAGGGAAATGTAATAGATGGTTTTTTAATGCCATGATATTCAAAAACAATATTATTGTTATGAAAATCAAAAAATGGTAAATTAAACTAAAATAACGATAAAAAAGACTGCAATGGCAGAGGGATTTTTTAAATACTTGACATTCTCATTTTCAGAGGAGATAGATGGCAGAAAAATCATAATCACCGAAAGTTTAGCTAGGGTAAAGTTCGCCGCTTTCAAAGAGATTTAAATAATCGTTTCCGTAATTAACCATACATAAGACCTCTTTGACACTCCCAAATTTTTTTAGAAGTTAACTTTTATTTAATAGATGCTCTCAAAAGTTGAATTAAGATTGAAGGATAAAACTAAAAGAGTTCATGGAAGGACTATCAAATGATGAATCGTAAGTGGGTATTCCCGGCTTTGCTTATTTTATGGGCAATGCTGATTTTCTCCTTTTCCTCACAGACATATGAAGAACAGAGTCTTGCTTCTTTTTTAGGACGGTTCAATACGCCCTATTGGTATGAATTGCTTGAGGGTATTTCCTTTTTGTATGGTGGTGTTGAGGTGAGTGCTCATACCGCTGGGGTGGATGGTTTTTTCGAGTTTTTCATTCGAAAGGGTGCGCATCTTTTTATCTTTTTTGTATTCGGATTTTTGACATTTGGTGTTTGGCGGGATTTTGTGAAGAATAAGTTTATTAGCCTTTCGGGTGCACTTGTTTGCGTGCTATTTTATGCGAGTGCTGATGAATTGCATCAAAAATTCACCGGTGGGCGAACGCCTTTGATGCAGGATGTTATAATCGATACGTTCGGGGGACTGTTAGGTATTTTGTGTTTTTTTATAGTCAATAGATGGTGGAGGCGCCGTAAGAAGTATGTTTAATAAGCAAGCTTCTTTTTTTGTCGTTTTTCTCATGGATATAATGTAAGGATAGGATAGCCTTTCTGAAGGTGATGAAGATAAGAAGACATAATAGGAAAATGGCAGGAATGATGGCTCTTTTTTCCCTGATTGTAGCTTTCGGTGGCTGTATTGTTTTCCTTTGGCCCAGTGGACCAGAACGATTAGTGGATGAGTTCTATGCGTACGAGAGTGAGGCGGAATTCGGGAAGTCGTGGGATTTATTGAGTGCTGAAATGAAGCTGCGGTTTCCGGTTCGTGCTGATTATGTGCAAAATCGGGCTCATGTCTTCTTGCAGCATATGGATGTGGAAACCTTTCAGTATGAAGTGGGACGTTCAAAGAAAGTGAAGGATTGGAGCATGGGGAAAGGTGGCAAGGTCCATAAAACAGCGTACAGGGTTCCTGTCACACAGATGTTTGAGTCTCACTTTGGTGTGTTTACCATCGAACAGGATTGTTATGTAGTGAAGGAAAAAGACGAATGGCGTCTGTTTTGGGATTATCGATTTGAATAGATGCCTCTCCTTTTTCAACATTTCGCTCCTTTTATCGAAAAGGGAGAGGATATTTATAAGGGAATTGACGGATTAAAGTATTAATCATGAAGCATATTTCATTCTAGAGCGATCACTGATGGCCTTCAGAATAAACATTTTGTCTTGTTTGCTTAACATTGCCCAACTACCTGCCTTGATTTTCATACAATCCACTCCTTTTATTTGTTTGAAATGTTTAAATCTAAGCATGATGATTCACATGACCTTGTGTCTAATGAAAGTTGATTCTCGTAATGAAAGGTTCAAGGGGAAGAAGGAATTTCTTAGCTCTTATTAGATTATACCGTCTTTTCCCCTCTAATAAACAACAAAAATTCCAACAAATCTCTACAATGGGTGTCCGTTTTTTGTCAGAATGTTGGATGGGTAAAATGAAAAAGCTGTCTGGATGCGGTCCAGGCAGCTTTTTCGTTTTGCGTTATTTGACGGTTAAATGTTCCTTTAATTCTGTTTGAATCTTTTTTTGTTCTTCTTCCGACACGATATAGTAGTAGATTCCGTCGATTTTCGTTCCGGTACCGGTTATGGATGATTGGGAAATGTCATTGCTTGCGTCTCTATAGTTCTTTTGAATGTCCATCATGTCATCAAACGTCAAATTAGTCTGGATATTTTTACTTAGTGCGTCGAATACGTCGTCGTAACTCGTTAAGGTCGATACGCTCGCCCCTTCTTTAATGACAGCTTCGATAATGGCACGTTGTCTGGATTGACGCCCGAAATCACCATTTGGATCTTCATATCTCATTCTGGCATAGCTCAACGCCTCTTTACCGTTCAGTTCGATCATGCCTTTGTTGAAGGTCGTCCCCTCTTCAGTGAAGTTCAAATCATTTTGGACGGTGACACCGCCAACTGCGTCCACGATATCTTTAAAGCCTTCCATATTGATCTTCATATAATAGTCGATCGGGATATCAAGGAAATTCTCGACCGTATCCATCGCCATCGCGGCGCCACCGAATGCAAAGGCGTGATTGATTTTATCCTGGGTGCCATGTCCGACAATCTCAGTACGAGTATCTCGTGGGATGCTCAGCATCTTCACGGACTTCAATTTTGGATTGACGGTCAAGACAATCATCGTATCCGAGCGGCCTTTGTCGCCTTCCCGTTCATCGACACCGAGCATCAGCATGGAAAAAGGCTCATAATCCGATAATACGAGTTCTTTGGTCCGTTTATCTGTACTGCGCTCTATAGGTGTATGCATGGTTTCGACTGTCTTTGTTAAGGAATTCCATACGGAGAATGCAAAAGTCCCCCCGGCTAGTATAAAAAGAAGGACGATAATGCCGACTACTTTTGGCCATGTTCGTTTCTTTTTTTTCTTCTTTTCATGTCTCATCGTCTACTTCCTTCCTCACTTTATAATCACTTAATCTATTATAATAAATTAGTTATTTAAATAATAGGATTTTTGGTATTTTATAGTATATTTGACAATGCATGTGTAGTCGTGTACTATTTAACTAACACAGTGGTAAAGGGGATGGGGAAGTGAAAGCGTTTAGAGGATTGATGCAAAAGGAGTGGCTGATCGGGAAGTCGGTTCTTCTTTGGTTGCTGCTGGCCCAGGCGGGGTTAGTGTTTGTTGCCTATTTACTTGCGAAGTATTTCGAAGTGGCTGGTTTGTTTTACATCAGTTCACCGATGGTCATGTTGATGCATCCGCTGATAATGATTTTCCTTATATGTAGTCGTTTGAATGTGGAAGGGAAGGCACAAGTCTGGTTGTATAATCCACAGTCTTCCGGGATGCTACTAGGTAGTAAATTGTTGATCAGTGTACTGTTCCAGGGGATGTCATTGCTGTTTGCCTGCCTGCTCACTTTTGTGACCATGAGGATTCCGACGAGCAATTTTGGTGTGAGTTTTCACACGGAGAGTATGATGTCATTCTATAATTTACTCCAAATGGGTATTTTCTTGATGGCGGTCAGTCTTTTCCTTGCCCTGGTCATGTTATTTTTATGGGTGGTTTACCATGCATTGGCTCGGGTGTCAGCCATTAAACCGTTTCGTTGGCTGATCGTTTCCCTTCTATTTATAGGGATGGTCATGGTGGGGAGCTGGTATGAAAGTACGGCTGTTTATCAACAAATGGATACGGTCTGGGTCGTGGACGTTTTGAGTGACTCTTCATTTACCATGTCGGCTGATAATTTGAAATTTTATCTAAATACGGGAGGCATATCCCTTCTGACAACCGGGTTGGATATCATCACGTTAGTGTTATTATTCCTAGCTTCATGTTGGCTGCTGGACCGAAAGATCGAGGTGTAAGTGTATGACAGAGGAGTTTCATGCGACAAAGCCGATTTATTTACAGGTAGCGGATCGAATTTGTTATTCGATTGTCCGCGGGGAGATAAAAAGTGGTGAAAAGCTACCATCGGTTCGGGAGATGGCTATTCAAACAGGCGTTAATCCAAATACGATACAGCGCACGTATGCTGAGATTGAAAGGGATGGAATTGTGGAGACAAAAAGGGGGCAGGGAACATTCGTTAAAAATGATCCAACCTTGATCGCTTCGTTACGGGTGCGGATCCAAACGGAAATCATGGAAACGTTCGTGGAAAATATGAAAGAGATTGGCTTGTCAAAGCCGGAAATGCTCACGGCGGTACAGGCATTTTTGACAGAACGGGGTGATGTGGAATGATGATTGAAATGCAGGAAGTGACGAAGAAGTATGGAAAAATTGTGGCACTGGATCGTGTTTCACTTTCGTTTGATGTAGGAAAGATTTATGGTGTGTTAGGGGCCAATGGAAGCGGTAAGTCGACCCTGCTCAAACTGATTGCCGGTTTGGTGAAACCGGATCATGGTGAGGTGACGGTCGAGGGAGATAAGGTAAGCAGGAGGATTGCCTCTTGCGTGTCGTATTTGACGGAGTTAGATTTTTTCTACCCCGCGTTTACGGTTGGTCATTATATTGATTTTCATGCTTCGCAGTTTACGGATTTCAATCATAAAAAGGCCATGGAAATGCTGGCATTCATGAAGCTGGATGTTTCAAAGAAAGTCAGTTCTATGTCGAAGGGAAACAGGGGCCGTCTTAAATTGGTGCTGGCGTTGTCACGGGAGGCACCAATCGTATTATTGGATGAACCATTTTCAGGCTTGGATGTGATGGTTCGTGAAGAGATTGTTCGCAGCCTGCTTACGTATATTGATTTTGAAAAACAAACGGTCATCATCACGACGCACGAAATCGATGATATCGAGAAGGTCCTGGATGAAGTGCTATTGATCCAGGATGGGCAAATCATTGCCAAAGAGGAAGTGGAAGGCATCCGTGAAAGAAACGGGGAATCGGTAGTGGGATGGATGAAAGCACATTATAGGTGATTAGTAGGACTCCAAATGAGGATTTGGGGTCTTTTTATTGTAAAAAAGCTTTTGGGTATAATTACCACATAAGAAAATGTTGATAAACTTATGGATTAATAGGAAAATATAACTAATATCATTTAACTACTAATTTACATATGAAGGGAAATGAAACGTGTGCGGAAACAGAGGTATATAAGGTTTTTGATGATGTTTGGTGCTTGCATCTTTATGTTCTCAGTGGCAGGAAAAGCGGATGTACATGCGGCTTCGACCGTGAATCAAGCTAAAACGATTAACATGAACAAGATGTATAAGGGTTCTTTAGCTAATAAGAAGGAGATTTTGTATAAAGTAATTTTAACTGAGCCGGGAAATGTCACGTTATCGATCAAACGGAATGCCAAGACCTCTTTTGAGGGACATATCCAGAATAGTAAAGGCTACATCTATACGTTCGTTTATACGAAAAGACAGGATGATACATACGGGTTTGATGAAGTGCAAGTAGGTTTGCCTAAAGGGACGTATTATGTGCGGATCAACAATAGTGGCGGGCAAGGCTCCAAAGCGGATTATCAATTTTCCACGAAATATACAAAAAGCCAGTATTACGAAAAAGAGTCCAATGATAAGGTAGCTACAGCGAATGCCATCAACCTGAATGCCACATATAAAGGGGTCATTAGTCACTCTGATGATCGCGATTACTTTAGATTCGTCGTTCCGCAAAATGGAAATGTCACATTGAATATGAAACAAAAACGGGACACGATATGGCGTGGATCTATCCAAGATCGTTCCAATAAAAAGTTGGCAGAATTAAATTCGAATGAAAATGGAAGTCTCACAACCTATATGAAAAAAGGGACCTATTACTTCGTGATGGAAAACTATGATGATTCCGTCGATGTTCCGTACGAGTTTACGATTTCAGATAGGACCAGTTCATTAAAGGCTTCCCAAATCAATGTGACGAACAATACAGGCAAAGCGGATAGTGTAAAGGTAAGCAGCCTGAAAAAAGGTGATGTCGTCACGGTGTATGATGTGAAAAGTAAAGGGAATGTCATAGCGAAAACGACGGCGAAAGGCACTTCAGTGAGTTTTAAGGTCAGCCAGCTTGGCAAAAAGACAGGTAAGGTCTACGTGACCGTGATGAAATCACCCTTGAGGGAAAGTGATCGTGTCGCCCAAACGTTTAAGGGCGAAACCTCGCCTTCTGTGAAAACAAGTCAGGTCAAGGTGACGAATCATAAGGGAAAAGCCGATACCGTGGTCATCAGTTCCCTTGCCAAAGGCGATGTCGTGAAGATTTACAAGGCAAAAAGCAAAGGAAGCATGTTGGTGAAAGGGACGGCGAAAGGCAAAAAGCTAACTCTTTCTATAAAGCAGCTCGGTAAGAAATCGGGCAAAGTGTACGTGACAGTAACCAAGTCAGGACAGCAGGAAAGCGGGAGAGTGGCTGTTTCCTATAAAAAAGAAAAATAAGAGGTGACCTCGGATGAAAATCCGGGGTCATTTTTTTTAGGAAGGCCTGTTCATGGTTATTTTACGTGTAATCTCTCTAGGTAAACGACGATTTACTAGAAAATGGGTGCTTAGAAGAGTCCGCAATAGAAAGAAGGCGCATATATATGCAGTACGGATATCACTAAAGTATAAATAACTATTGGAGGCTAAAGGAAAAATGGCAGAAATAATTAGTTTACCGTACCTTCAAGCTTTGCAGGGGAAATTTGTAAGAGTATTTAAAGGCGGGCCTGATTCAAGAGAAGGCAGGCTGATAGAAGTGAATGATGAGTATATCGTCCTTCTGACTGAAGAGAAGCAACTCGTGTATTATACGATTGCCCAACTGAAAATCGTGGTTGTTAATGCAAAAAAATCTCAAGAGGATGTACTCCCTCCTTTTGATGATGGCTATGCATTTCCGCCAACGTTCGTCGGCTTATTGGAAACATTAGATAACCGATTCGTTCAGGTGAACGGCGGTGGCCCAGCTTCAAAAATCGGCCAGATCGTCGAGGTAACTACAGAATATATCGTGTTATCGACTAAGAAGGACGGGCTCGTTCTATTCCCGATTGCTCTTATTAAGAGCGTAGCGATTGTGGAGGTTTCCTTCCGTTCCACATGGCCGGAGTTTCCGGATGTTCCTAACGATACCCTGAATGGAGCTCTTACTCAATTGATTTACTCCTGGATTTCGGTTCATGCAGGTGGCCCTGAAAAGGTTGAGGGTGTCTTGATACAAGTTGAAGAAGACTATATTGTTGTCGTGAATAAAGACGAAATATTTTATATCACGACAGATCAAATCCAATCCATCGGACTATTTTTCCCAAGGGAGAATGATGGTGGGGGGAAAGATAAGGACAAAGATAAAAACAAAGAAAGCTCTTCCCATGAGAGTTCCTCGAGAGAAAGTAGCTCTCATGAAAGTTCATCAAGTGAAAGCAGTTCCAGTGAAAGTTCATCAAGTGAAAGCAGTTCCAGTGAAAGTTCATCAAGTGAAAGCAGTTCCTATGAAAGTTCATCATCATGTGAAAGTAGCTCTCATGAAAGTTCTTCATGTGAATGTATAGCCCCTGAAAGTTCATCAAGTGAAAGCAGCTCTTATGAGAGTTCATCATCATGTGAGAGCAGTAGTTCGTATGAAAGTTCATCCTCATGTGAGAGCAGCAGCTCGTTTGAAAGTTCATCCTCATGTGAAAGCAGCAGCTCACCTGAAAGTTCAGATGAATGTAAGAAACGTCGTCGCCGTCATAGAAAGGATAAAAACCGTACGCGTGTCAATACGTTTAAGAAAATCTGGCTTGAGAACCTAATTAAAGTTTCAAAGACAACTCTATAAAGAATCGACCACACAGGTACAGCAACCAATGAAGTTGTTGTGCCTTCTTATTAAAAAGGGACAGGCATATGGGTTGTCCAAAAGGTGATCAAGGGCATGGGCGATTATTGGACTAGACCTAGGGGTGATTCCTATAGCGAATCTCTGAAACAAGTCGGAGTGTCCCAAATTAGGACAGGATTCAAGAACGATTCCTCGCCATAAGGAAGGAAAGGTGGATTATATTTGTTTTCTAAATATATTGGACAGTATATGGAGCTAGAACTCTCAGGAAATATTCTTGTGTTTGGGAATTTAATAGAAGAAAGTACGGATATCTTAGTCCTATACACGGGAGAGGTGTACCGTTATGTACCGCAGCGACACATTAAGAATTATTCTTTTCCCATAATAGATGAAGGGATTGAAGGAGGAGAGGACCCGGAAATCAGTGAGACGTCATTTCGTAAGATGCTGATGAATGCGAAAGGGCTCTTTGTTGAGATTTTGCTCACGAAAAACAAACCCATCCATGGCTATATCGTGGGTATCATGAATAATTATTTCATTTTTCATTCTCCTGCCTATAAAACGATGTTCATCTCCATGGAGCATGTAAAGTGGCTAACGGTCTGTGATGATGAAAAGGGGCCATACGGATTGAGTAAAAGCGAGCAGCTTCTTCAAGTTTCCAGTCTAAGCTGGGCGCGTACTTTGGAGGAACAACTGAAAAAATTGACAAATAAATTGGTGGTACTCGATTTAGGGCAGCACCCGATGGACATAGGGAGAATCATACAATTGAAGGATGGTCTCATCCATATGATGGATGCTCAAGGCGAAGAGTTTTATGTAAATATGCGGCATGTGAAGAGCTTTCAGTTTCCACAATGAATAACTCCGGATCTACTACGATCCGGAGTTATTTCTTTTTCTCTATATTCTCATAGACCGATGCGAGGGCTTGTTCGAATTTCCCACTCTTTTTCGGTTGATAGTATTTTTTGTTGCGTAGTTTGTTCGGTAGGTACTGTTGTTTCACCCATCCGCTTTCATAATCGTGCGGATAGAGATAGTCGACGCCGCGGCCCAGGTCGGTAGCCCCTTTATAATGGGCATCTTTAAGGTGATCGGGTACATCGCCGCTATGGCCGGCGCGGATATCGGCGAGTGCCGCGTCAATTGCTTTATAGGCGGTATTCGATTTAGGCGATAGACAAAGCTCAATCACCGAATTGCTAAGCGGGATCCGGGCTTCCGGAAAACCGAGACGCTCGGCTGCCTCGACTGCAGAAAGGGCGCGAGGACCAGCTTGAGGGTTCGCCAGGCCAATGTCCTCATACGCGATGACGACCAAGCGACGGGCGATGCTGACAAGGTCACCGGCTTCTATCAATCGGCCCAAATAATGGAGGGCCGCATTCACGTCGCTGCCACGGATTGATTTTTGGAAGGCAGATAGGACGTCATAATGGGCATCACCATCCTTGTCATGCGAAAAGCTCTTTTTCTGCATGCACTCTTCGGCAATTTTTACATCGATGACAATCGTTTCGGATTCGTCAGGCTCAGTAGAAATGACCGCGAGCTCTAGAGCGTTAAGGGCGCTGCGGACGTCCCCGTTCGAAGCTGTCGCAAAATGTGCCAGAGCATCGGTGCTGACATCTGTTTGATAGTGACCGAGACCACGTTCCTCATCTTGTAATCCACGTTCGAGGGCTTTGATGATATCAGTGACTTCCAGAGACTTTAGTTCGAAAATCTGGCACCTGCTGCGGATGGCCGGGTTGATTGCATGATAAGGATTGCTTGTCGTCGCACCAATCAAGGTGATCATCCCATTTTCAAGGTAGGGAAGGAGGAAATCCTGTTTCGCTTTATCCAGGCGGTGGACCTCATCGAGCAGCAGGATCACTTTGCCGGACATCTTGGCTTCGGCAGCGACGATTTCCATGTCTTTTTTATTATTGGTTACAGCATTCAGTGTCCGGAAGGCAAACTTCGTGCTGCCGGCAATGGCGCTCGCAATGGACGTCTTGCCGATGCCGGGAGGACCGTACAGAATCATCGAAGATAGCTGTTTGGCCTTGACCATCCTCGCGATGATTTTCCCTTCACCGACGAGATGCTCCTGCCCGATGACTTCATCAATCGAACGGGGCCGCATCCGGAAAGCAAGCGGTTTAATATTCATGACGCACCTCTCCTTTTTATATAAGGTATCACAAACAAAGGGGAAAATGCTCAGAATATGCGTTTGGGGAGGGGAATTCGACGGTTGTGGGGGAGAATTCGACCACGTGAGGCAATAATTCAACCACAACAAGAGATAATTCGACCACGTGAGGCAGTAATTCAACCACGGAAGAATATAATTCAACCACGATGTTAAGTCTTCAATTTTAAATGGTATACTCGTCCTTTCGTAACACCTGTATGAGGCAAGTCCATAGACTTAAGCAGTTTATTTGCAGTTGATGCAGAATGGATATGGAGAAATTCCCTTAATTGTTGGTTAGTAATGGTGGGCTTTATGAGGAAGAAATAATCTTGAAGCGATGAAAGGTGAGCATCTTTTGATTTGTTTGAGCAGGAATGGCAGATCCAGATTCCATTTTTCCTTTTCATTGGATAGGACGAACATCGAGGGCAGAAAACGCCTGTTTTTAGATCGGTTATAGGAATTTTATAGTTCTCCAGAAGATTGGGTATAAGAGGTGTATGGGCCTTCAATAAATGATTGGTAACTTTTTTCAGCTCTTTTTTTGTTAATTTCTCTTCGTCATGCTTTTTTATGAACTCTCTAATTTTATGATATAGAAAATCTCGGCGTATGACTACTTTAGAAGTAATATCTTTATTTTCAGCAGTTACTACTGAGGATGAGTTCGAACTAACTACTAAAGTTTCGATTGGGATTGACCAGTTTTTTGTTTTTAACCACTCGATTAGTAGGGAGCGCTGGCGATTCACTTGTAAAATAGGGTCATCAAAGGCCTCTCTTTGACCATCTGACTTAGTGCGGATTAGTTGATTGAACCCTTTGTCAAAGTATAGCTCACCAGCAATGTTCTTCACTTCAAGAATTAGGATAAAGCATGGAGTGAGTAGCAAAATGTCCATTTGAAAGGGATAGGGAGAGGCGAGTAGACGAAGGTCATGAAAGATTAGATACTTTTTTTCAGGAAGGGATTTTAGAGCATGAATCACTCGATGTTCGCCTTTGTAACCTGCCATGTTTCTGTTAAAGTCTGAACTTAGGACGGGGTGAATTGGATGGGTGATGGGCAATCGTTTAATAAGCGCCTGTATCATCTGAAGTTTTATAGGAATCTCGCAATCTTTAACAATCAAAGTAATTTCTCCTCTCAATCGTTTACCTATAGATTCTTCAATTCTTACCTTTTTTCCTATTCTTTTCAAAAGTAAATATGTCAAATTTTAGAACGAGTTAGGAATTCGACCACCTTAGTTGATAATTCAACCACGCAAGGGAGTAAATCAACCACAACTAAAGATAATTCGACCACACAGGACAATAATCCAACCACCGGCATTACCATCCAACCCCTTTACCTACCTTTCCAATTAGAATAATTTGACAAATGGAGGGTGGGTGAATGCATTTCTACTGGGTATATGCTATAATTTCAAGAGAATTTAGTAACGGATTAATAATTTGAGGTGTATATAAATGAAGATATCTACTAAAGGCCGGTATGGCTTAACGATCATGATTGAGCTTGCTAAGCATTATGGTGAAGGTCCGAAGAGTTTGAAGTCGATCGCTCAAACGCATAATTTGTCTGAGCATTATTTGGAGCAGTTGATTGCGCCCCTTCGCAATGCAGGATTGGTGAAGAGTGTTCGTGGTGCATATGGCGGATATGTCTTGTCGAAAGATCCTCATGAGATTACTTCTGGTGATGTGATTCGCGTGTTGGAAGGACCGATTACCCCGGTTGAAGGAATTGAGGATGAAGAGCCGGTGAAACGCCAGCTTTGGATCCGGATTCGCGATGCGGTTAAAGAAGTCCTTGATAATACGACGCTCGTGGATTTGGCGAATTACAAGGACAATGGTGAAACAAACGATTATATGTACTATATTTAATTGGGGCCACAGTTTAATATGAAGCAAAAATACCTATTCAAAAGGGTTCTATCTTACAACCATTATTGGACTACCGGTTGATTTAAAGGTAAAATCCTATGTGAATAGGCATTTTTTTGCAAGTTTCATTTTATTAGTAAACACGAGAGTCAGGTTAATCATAGAGCATTGCCTAACTATTCTATGGAGGCGACAAAAAAGTGAACAGAATATATTTAGATCATGCTGCGACTTCACCGATGCATCCGAATGTGATTGATAAGATGATGACGGTCATGAGCCATGACTTTGGGAATCCGTCGAGCATTCATGCGTTCGGGAGGGAGGCACGTCATGTTTTAGATGAAGCGCGTTCGAATATTGCCGCAAGTATCAATGCGGGACGGAATGAGATCATTTTTACAAGTGGTGGAACGGAAGCGGATAATACGGCAATTATCGGGGCTGCGCATGCGAATGAGAAAAAAGGCAAGCACATCATTACAACAGAGATTGAACATCATGCAATTCTGCATACCTGTCAATTCCTTGAGAAGTCTGGCTTTGAGGTCACGTATTTACCTGTGAATGAAGAGGGGCTCATTTCGATTGCTGATTTAAAAGCGGCATTGCGGGACGATACGATTTTGGTTTCCGTCATGTTTGGCAATAATGAAGTGGGTTCGATCCAGCCGATTGCTGAAATCGGACAACTCTTAAGGGAGCACCAGGCCCTTTTCCATACGGATGCGGTGCAGGCTTATGGTTTGATTCCTATCGATGTCCGGGAGCTGGGCGTGGATTTATTGAGTGTTTCCGCTCATAAAATCAATGGACCAAAAGGAACCGGTTTCTTATATATGCGTGATGGATTGAAGTTCGCCCCTCATTTATACGGTGGGGAACAGGAACGGAAACGGCGCGCTGGTACGGAAAGTGTCCCGGCAATCGCTGGTTTTTCCGAGGCCGTTTCCATTGCCCAAAGTACGATGAAGAGTAAAACGGAGCAATACAACTCTTTCAAAGACGTATTGCTTGCCGTTTTTGACAAGGCAGAGGTACAATATGAAATTAACGGATCGAGGGAGCACGCACTTCCACATGTGTTGAATGTCAGTTTTCCTGGTACGAATGTTGAATCGATGCTCGTTAATTTGGACTTGGCCGGCGTCGCGGTATCAAGCGGATCTGCTTGTACGGCGGGGTCCATTGAACCTTCGCATGTTTTAGTCGCGATGTTTGGAAAAGGCTCGGAGCGGACGAAGAATGCGATTCGTTTCAGCTTTGGTCTGAACAATACCGAGCAGGAAGTCAGGGAAGCGGCAGAAATAACCGTGAAGATCGTTAAAAGATTAGTACAACAATAAATTTTTGTAAATAGATGAGGTGACAGAATGAAGAAAGCACCACAAGACACCCGCGTCGTCGTTGGGATGTCAGGGGGCGTCGATTCTTCTGTGTCTGCCCTGCTTTTGAAAAATCAAGGCTATGACGTGGTCGGGATTTTCATGAAAAACTGGGATGATACGGATGAAAACGGGGTCTGTACAGCAACGGAAGATTACAATGATGTGATTGCGGTTTGTAACCAAATCGGTATTCCTTATTATGCGGTCAACTTTGAAAAGCAGTATTGGGATAAGGTTTTCACATACTTCTTGGAGGAGTACAAGGCGGGCCGGACACCGAATCCGGACGTGATGTGCAATAAGGAAATCAAGTTCAAGGCTTTTCTTGAGCACGCGGTGAGCCTGGGTGCCGATTATGTAGCCACAGGTCACTATGCACAGGTCAAGTACCAAGATGGCGAGTACAAGATGCTTCGCGGCGTGGATAATAATAAGGACCAAACATACTTCTTGAACCAGTTAACGCAAACACAGCTGGAAAAAGTCATGTTCCCTCTTGGACATATCGATAAGAAGGAAGTCCGTGAAATTGCGAAGGAAGCGGGTCTTGCGACGGCAACGAAGAAAGACTCAACCGGTATTTGCTTTATCGGGGAACGGGATTTTAAAGGCTTCTTGAGCACATATCTACCGGCACAGCCTGGTCAAATGACCACGATGGACGGAAAGGTCATGGGTACACATGATGGCTTGATGTATTATACAATCGGTCAGCGCCATGGTCTTGGTATTGGTGGAAGCGGCGAGCCTTGGTTCGTAGCGGGTAAAGACTTGAAACGCAATGTTTTATATGTGTGCCAAGGCTTTAACAATGATGTGCTTTACTCTGATTCACTGAAAGCTGTGAAGATGAGCTGGGTTGCCGAACACATGCCAGCCACTGAATTTACGTGTACGGCTAAATTCCGGTACCGCCAAGTGGATAGCGGCGTTTCGGTGAAAGTCCTGGAAAACGGGGATGTCGAAGTCGTATTTGACGAGCCGGTCCGGGCAATTACGCCAGGGCAATCCGTCGTATTCTATGACGGTGAAGTATGCCTAGGCGGCGGTACGATTGATGAAGTGTTTAAAAAAGGTGAAAAACTGACCTACGTAGGGTAAAATAAGCATGTCCCCAGCTGTATTTGCGGTTGGGGATTTTGTTTGCATTGTAGAAAGACCTGAAATGGCGTCAATGATATACATAAAAAATGTGATAGCATATGCTATACTTTTCAATAAAAAATGGAGCGTGAATTAGGATGGATAAGAATCAACAAGGTATTGAGTTTATGCAGCAAGGAAAATATGAGGAAGCGGCGAAGGTTTTTAATGAGGCAATTGAGGAAAACCCGACTGAGCCAGTTGCTTACATAAACTTTGGAAATGTGCTGACTGCGGTTGACGAGACGGATAAAGCCGTTAAGTTCTATAAAAAGGCAATCGAACTCGATGAAAATGCAGCGGCTGCTTATTATTCATTAGGGAACTTATATTACGAAGTGGATTCTAAGTTGGTTGAAGCGAAGGATATGTTTGAAAAGGCAATCCGTTTGGGCCTTGATAACAGTGATGCTTACTTTATGCTCGGACTGACATTGATGGCGTTGGACCAGCCAAAATTGGCGATGCCTTATCTGCAAAGAACGGTTGAATTGAGTCCCGAGGATGTGGATGCAAGATTCCAATTCGCGCTTTGCCTGGCCAATGCGGAATTATATGATGAGTTAATCAAGCAGTTGAATATCGTGGTGGAACAAGATCCTGGTCATGCAGATGCCTATTATAATCTAGGTGTGGCATATGCAGGGCATAAGGAAGATTCCAAGGCTGCCATCGGTTATTTTGAAAAGGCACTGGAAGCACAGCCAGATCATATGCTAGCGGCCCATGGTAAGAAGCTGATGGAAGAAATGGCTGCTGAATAAATAGAATGGAAAAAAGCATGGGAAGGGTGGGGAGAAGCGTTGGCTCAGCAGGATTCGATGGATTTGTTTTCTGAAGAGAAGATGTTTATGAAAGGCCGTCATTTGGTGACGATTTTTCATAACGAAGATAATATGTATTCGGTTGTCAGAATCCGTTTGGATGAAACAAATTTGAATTATGATGAGAAGGAAGCGGTCGTTACCGGGTATTTTCCGAGGATGCATGAGGACGAGGTGTATATATTCTATGGGGCCCTGAAGGAGCATCCCAGGTTTGGCCTTCAATTCCATGTGGAACAATTCCGGAAAGACCTTCCCCGATCCAAGGAAGGCGTCGTCAGTTATTTATCCGGTGAACTATTCAAGGGCATCGGGAAAAAGACTGCCGAGAGCATTGTTGAAAAGCTGGGGGAGAATGCCATTTCCAAAATTCTGGCCCAGCCATCCATTCTTGATGATATTCCGAAGCTGACAGGTGAAAAGGCGAAAAGTCTTTACGATACATTGGTCGAGCACCAGGGCCTCGAGCAGGTGATGATTGCCCTGAATCAATATGGCTTTGGTCCACAGTTATCGATGAAGATTTATCAAACGTATAAACAGGATACCGTCACAATGCTTCAAGGGAATCCCTACAAGCTTGTGGAGGATATAGAAGGGATTGGTTTTGGACGTGCCGATGAGCTTGGCCATCAGCTAGGCATTTCAGGAAGCCATCCCGATCGCATCAAGGCTGCCTGCTTATATACGCTTGAATCTCAATGCTTACAGGATGGAAACATCTACATAGAGGCCGAGCGGTTATTAGAAGCCGTCAAACGGTTGCTAGAGGAAAATAAGCGGGACCGAATAGAGTTTACGAATATTTCCTCGGAAATAATCGAATTGACCGAGCTGGGCAAAATTATTGTTGAAGACCAACGTATTTACTTGCCGTCCCTCTACTATTCGGAGAAGGGAATCGTAGCGAACATAAAGCGCTTGCTAGCCCAAACGGAGTACGAAGACCAGTTTCCAGAATCGGAATTCCTACTTGCGCTTGGAAAGCTGGAAGAACGGCTCAATGTTTCCTATGCTCCTGCACAAAAAGAAGCGATCCAAACGGCGCTCCAATCGCCGATGTTGATTTTGACGGGTGGTCCAGGTACGGGGAAGACGACTGTCATTAAAGGAATCGTCGAGTTGTATGCGGAACTTCATGGGGTTTCGATGGACATCCACGATTATAAAAAAGAAGGGGCAGATCCTTTTCCATTCGTCCTAGCGGCTCCTACAGGTCGAGCGGCAAAACGGATGGCAGAGTCCACTGGACTTCCGGCGGTGACCATTCACCGATTGCTTGGATGGAACGGAAGCGAGGGTTTTGCTCATGATGAAGATAATCCACTCGAAGGACGAATTGTCATCATTGATGAAGTGTCCATGGTGGATACGTGGTTGGCTCAGAAGTTATTTAAAGCGTTGCCGGAAAATGTCCAGCTGATTTTGGTGGGCGATGAAGATCAGCTTCCATCGGTGGGACCAGGTCAAGTGCTCAAGGATCTGCTCGGGTCAAAGTGTGTGCCCACTGTCAGTCTTGAACATATTTACCGTCAGGCAGATGGTTCATCGATCATTGAACTCGCTCATGATATTAAAAAAGGCCGGCTTCCTGACGATGTGACGAAGCAGCAGGCGGATCGCTCGTTCATTCGTTGTCAGACCGGACAAATCGCTCAGGTGATCGAGAAGGTCGTCGCGAATGCCAGGACGAAGGGCTTCACGGCCAAGGATATTCAGGTGCTGGCGCCGATGTACCGGGGGCCTGCAGGAATTGACGCTTTGAATAAGATGCTGCAAGAAGTATTCAATAGCAATAAGGATGAAAAGCGTCGCGAAATCAAATTCGGTGATGTCGTCTACCGGACGGGTGACAAGGTTCTCCAGCTGGTGAATCAGCCGGAGGAGGGCGTCTTCAATGGAGATATGGGTGAAATCATCTCGATTCTGTTCGCAAAGGAAAATACGGATCATGTAGATAAGGTGATCATCTCGTTTGAAGGCATTGAAGTGACCTACACGAAGCAGGACCTGAACCAGATTACGCACGCGTATTGCTGTTCCATCCATAAATCACAGGGAAGCGAATTTCCGATCGTGATTTTACCTGTCGTGAAAAGTTACTACCGGATGCTACGCCGGAACTTATTGTATACAGCCATAACGCGAAGCAAAAGCTTCCTGATCCTGTGTGGTGAAGAAGATGCTTTCCGCCTGGGTATCGAGCGCAACGATGAAATGCGCAGGAAAACGACCTTGCTTGAAAAGCTCCGGGAAACCTTGGATGGGGATTTCTCTGTTAAGGAAGTTGTAGGATTGGATGGAAAAGCAGGAGTGCCGGAACATGAGGAAAGCTATCTTGATGTACTCCTGCATGCAGATCCAATGATCGGTATGGGCAATGTTACGCCATATGATTTTATGTAGCCGAAGATTAAATCTTCGGCTTTTTGTCTAGATTTAGTTTATAACTCATAGTTTTAGTGGAATAAATATAGAATGTAATTATACTTAGAAACAAAATAAGGGGGAAACAGTATGAAAAAAGGTTGGTTAATCGGACTAGTTGTCGTGGTCCTGCTTATCATTTTTGGCGCGACTTCCTATAACAGCCTCGTCAGCAGCAGTGAAGATGTGGACAATAAGTGGTCACAGGTGGATAACCAATTAAAACGAAGGGCGGATTTAATCCCGAACCTTGTGGAAACGGTAAAAGGTTATGCCTCACATGAAACGGAGGCCATTAAAGCGGTCAGTGATGCCCGCGCGAAGTTAGCCGGTGCCAATACCACCGAGGATGCGATCGGTGCTGATCAAGAACTGAGCGGGGCATTGAGCCGCCTCTTGGTGGTAGTGGAGAAGTATCCAAACCTTAAGGCCAATGAGAATTTCAAAAGTCTTATGGATAGCTTGGAAGGAACGGAGAACCGCTTGACTGTGGCGAGAAAAGATTATAACGACCAGGTCACCTCGTATAACAAGGAAATTAAACGTTTTCCAAAGAACATGATGGCAGGTGCATTTGGCTTTGATGCGAGACCGTATTATGAAGTGAGTGAACAAGACAAAGAAACACCAAAGGTTGATTTCGGGAGCGATAAGTAATGAAAAAGCTTGCTGTGTTTGCGCTCCTTTTCCTTTTCACTTTCAACTTTGCAAACGTAGTCTCAGCAGAACCGAATATCCCAAAACCAGTTGGTGACATCTATGTCCAGGACTTTGCCGGCGTCTTGAATGATCAGGAAAAAGCCGAGTTAATTGAGTTGGGAAAAAGGTTGGAGGATGCCAGCAAAGCACAGGTTGCCGTGTTGACCGTCGATTCCATGGAAGGCTCCGAAATCGAAGAATATTCTGTGGAAGCTTTAAGGTCATTCAAACTCGGCGATGCGGAATTGAACAATGGAGTCCTTATTGTCCTCGCTGTCGAGGAAAAGAAAATTCGGATCGAAGTGGGGTACGGATTGGAAGGGGCCATTACGGATATCCAATCAGGACAGATATTGGACAATGTGGCCATTCCGCATTTGAAGGCGAATCAATACAATCTTGCTCTGACTGAAACATATAAGGCCGTCTATAATGAGGTTTTACAAGAGTACAATCTAGGGGAAGACTTTTATCAAGATTATGCCGTACAACCGGAAGAAAACACTCAGCTATCGGGCATTCAGATTTTCCTCATCATCATCGTAGCGATTATTGTGGTCTTTTTGGATGCTAAACTTTTCAAAGGATTTTTCCTTCAAACCTTACTCAATATCCTCTTGATGTTCATCAGTCGCGGAGGCGGAGGGGGCGGCCGTGGCGGTGGCGGTCCTCGAGGCGGAGGCGGAGGAAGCTCGGGAGGCGGAGGTTCCAGCAGGGGTTGGTAGAAAGGCAGGACCGGGAAACCGGTCTTCAGAGTGTAGACAAAAGGGGGGTGGAATTATTAAGTTCCGCTCCCCTTTTGAAATTCCTTTCGAATCTTTGCCTAAACTTGCCATGTCCAATTGGGCATCTTCTATACATTCAGGGCAGCCTCCATTTTATGAACCAAATGTTCGATGCCACCAGTTGATTTTTCCGTAATCATATCAAGTCGAGCTCGCTGAATATACTCGTGTTTAGAAAGTATCCTCATCGTCTCAAGTTTTATAATTCTATTGTAAAACAATCATGACTTAGGGGGAATAGGGTTTTATCTATGAGTTAAAACAAAGTTGATTGGGACGGGAGGTACGAGACTCCTGCGGGAAAAGCGTGTCTACGGGAGACCCCGCAGGCGAAAGCCGAGGAGGCTCGCGGACCGCCCGCGGAAAGCGAGTACCTGGAGTGGAAATCAACGTCCACATTGTACAAGCCATAAAAAAGTATAGATCGGGAAACCGTTTTTTTTTTTTGCTGAAAAAAGGAATGGAAAACCTTTCAGTACATCTAATGGAGGGGAGGAAGAAATACTAAAAATGTTCGGAGGGGCGGGATGACTTTGCGGACGTTTTCTGTATTGAAGGGGTTGCCGGTCTTTACTGCCCAGGGTGAGAAAATCGGGATGGTTCACGATTTATCACTATCAGATGCTGGGCTGGTGAACGGTCTGGTCATCCATCGGCAAGCATTATTCAAGAAGGATCTTCTTCTGGCACTGGAAGATGTCTTTTCCTTTGGTCCCGATGGGGTCGTCCTGCAACAGGATATGACACCAAAGAAAATGATGGACGATTCCATCTGGTTTTCAAAGGATGAGGTAGTGGGTCGAATGCTTCTTTCAGAAATGGGCGACGAGCTAGGCTTACTGCAGGACGTATATTTTCTGGAAAAAATGGGCACGATTATAGCGTATGAAACAACGGATGGTTTTTTCTCGGAATCGACAGTGATTGAGTCAAAACAACCACCTACTTTAGGGAAGGATGCCATCATTGTTTCAGTTTATGAACAGTGAGGTGTCCATTTTGGAAATACAATGTCCGAATTGTCGCAGTAAGGATGTCGGGAAAATTGGCGTAAACCAATTTTATTGTTGGAATTGTTTTATAGAAATGACCATTTCTGAAGGTTTGATCAACACGCATCAGGTCGAAGAAGATGGAAGCTTAAGTTCTTTGGATGATTTGTTCGAGGAAAATGACCGCCGCTTCAAATGTAATTAACGGAAGAGGTGCATGTTATGGCTAGACGATTCATGAACATGATGAATTCTAAAACGATAAACAAAAAAATGAAGAGAATTCGAAAGAAAATAAAATCGATGCTCTAACCCCATTTAAAAAGCGATGTAATCACATTGATTGCATCGCTTTTCTAGTATATGGGTATGAAAAACCCTTCCCCTTCGAATAATAAGTGGGCTAGGGAGGTGGGTAAGGTGAGTATTCGCATGAAATGGTTTTATCGGCTCGGCTTTTTGTTGCTCTTATTTTTCATCATCTATATTTTTATGAAACTGAAGCCTATGTGGGGGCCCGTCGTTACGGTGGTTTTAACGGTCCTACTGCCATTTTTCATCGGAGCGTTCATTAGTTACTTGCTGCATCCGGTCGTGGAATTTTTGAACAAAAAAGGGTTGCGCCGTTGGCTATCGATTGTGATTATTTATTTGGTTTTTTTCGGAGGAATCGGATTTGTGGTATATAAGGGAATTCCCATGATGACCAGTCAAGTACGGGAACTTTCGGAGAGTGTTCCGGAACTGGTTGAACAATATCGGAGCAGGGTGGAAAAGCTTAATCATCAAACGGCAGACTGGCCGTTCGGGATCCACGAACGATTCGAGGAAGGCGTTGTCCTTTTTGAAAATTGGTTAAGTGAAATGCCGGAAAAGCTGATGGACTTCGCCTTGAAACTATTCGATTTTGTCCTTTTAATTGGCATCATCCCATTCATCGCTTTTTATATCCTGAAAGATTTTGCTTCTTTGAAAAGGATGGCCTGGTACATGACGCCGAAAAGGTGGCGCAAGCAGGGCCGTGCCTTTGTCCAAGATGTCGATGCTTCTCTTGGGGGATATATCCGGGGACAGATTATCGTATGTGCTGCAATCGGCGTGATTTCATCCTTGCTTTTTTGGATCACCGGGATGGAATATCCTTTATTATTGGGTGCAATCATCGGGATAACGAACGTAATCCCTTATTTTGGTCCTATCATCGGGGCCATTCCAGCGGTCATCATAGCCGCTACCATTTCTGTCAAAATGGTGATCATCGTCGTTGTCATCGTGGCCATCCTGCAATTTCTTGAAGGGAATATTTTGTCGCCACTCATTGTCGGGAAAAGCCTTCATATGCACCCACTTTTCATCATGTTTGCCCTCCTGGCTGGTGGTGAGGTAGGCGGAATTATTGGAATGGTGCTTGCGATCCCGATTTTGGCCATTTTGAAAGTTTTCGTGCAGCATGCCAGGGTTCATTTCAGAAAGAGGCCGCCGCTTGTTGACAAATAAAACTCTTGTGAATATAATCCAATACATAAGATAATTCGTTGAAGGACGAAGTATGCTGAAGACCATCTAAAAGAGAGGCATCCCCTTAGGCTGAAAGGGATGGCGAGGTGAAGAGCAGCAGAAAGCTAGTCCGGAGAGCAGTTAATACCTGCCGTCTTGCCGCGTTAAGGCATTTATGAAGGTGATGGACAAGGTGTTTTATGTGTCCATAATCAGGGTGGTACCGCGAGTTGACTCTCGTCCCTGTTTTTGGGATGGGAGTTTTTGTCGTGCGCAAAATTACATATTTTTTAGAGGAGGATATATAGATGAAGTATTTAACTGGTGCTCAAATCCGCCAAATGTATTTAGATTTCTTTAGTGAAAAAGGTCATAATATCGAACCAAGCGCGTCATTGGTTCCGCATGAAGATCCATCATTGCTATGGATCAATTCCGGGGTAGCCACATTGAAAAAATATTTTGACGGACGGGTGATTCCTGAGAATCCAAGAATTACGAATGCTCAAAAAGCAATCCGTACAAATGATATCGAGAACGTGGGGAAAACAGCACGTCATCATACATTCTTTGAAATGCTTGGTAACTTCTCCATTGGTGAGTACTTTAAAGAAGAAGCGATCACATGGGCTTGGGAATTCCTGACCGACGAAAAGTGGATTGGTTTCGACAAAGAAAAGTTAGCCGTAACCATCCATCCGGAAGATGAAGAAGCATTCGAGATTTGGAACAAGAAAATCGGCATTCCTGCTGAACGAATCATTCGTCTGGAAGAAAACTTCTGGGATATCGGTGAAGGTCCGAGTGGCCCGAATACGGAGATTTTTTATGATCGTGGACCTGAATATGGAGATGACCCGAATGACCCAGAATTATTCCCAGGTGGCGAAAATGAACGTCATCTAGAAGTCTGGAACCTTGTGTTCTCTCAATTCAACCATAATCCGGACGGTTCTTACACACCGCTTCCAAAGAAAAATATAGATACAGGCATGGGGCTTGAGCGTATGGCTTCTGTCGTGCAGAATGTAGCAACCAACTATGATACGGACCTCTTCACGCCGATCATTCATGCGGTAGAAGAAATCGCCGATGTGAAATATGGTGTCGATCCCGAGAAAGATGTGGCATTCAAAGTCATCGCCGACCATATCCGGACCGTGGCATTCGCTGTTGGGGATGGGGCACTTCCATCCAATGAAGGAAGAGGCTATGTATTACGCCGTTTACTGCGCAGAGCGGTTCGTTATGCTAAGCAAATCAACATCAACCGTCCATTCATGTTTGAACTTGTGACAGTGGTGGGCGAAATCATGAAGGATTTCTACCCAGAAGTTCTCGACAAGAAGGACTTCATTGCGAAAGTGGTCAAAAATGAAGAAGAACGTTTCCATGAAACGCTTCATGATGGTCTTGCAATCCTTTCTGAAGTCATCAAGAAGGAAAAAGAAAAAGGCAACACGGTCATTCCTGGTAGCGATGCATTCCGTTTGTATGATACATACGGCTTCCCGATTGAATTGACGGAGGAATATGCGGAAGAAGAAGGCATGACAGTTGACCAAGATGGCTTCACAAAAGAGATGGAAGCACAACGCGAACGTGCACGCTCTGCTCGTCAAGATGTAGACTCCATGCAAATCCAAGGTGGAATATTAGGTGAGATTAAAGTCGAAAGTGAATTTGTCGGATATGATCAAGCTTCAATTGAAGCGAAAATCGTAGCCATCGTGAAAAATGGTGAGCTTACGACGGAAGCACATGAAGGCGAAGATGTACAGGTAATCCTGGATAAAACGCCATTCTATGCGGAAAGTGGCGGGCAGATTGCCGATAAAGGAACGCTTGTGAGTGAATTGGTGAAAGTGGATGTCCTTGATGTGCAAAAAGCACCGAATGGCCAAAACCTACACCGTGTCACGGTTACTGCGGGTACATTAACAACTGATGCAACAGTCATGGCAGCGGTCAATCAAGAAAACCGCATCCAGATTACGAAAAACCACACGGCTACACATCTTCTACACCAAGCTTTGAAGGATGTCTTAGGAACGCATGTCAATCAAGCCGGCTCGCTTGTACAAGCGGAACGCCTTCGTTTTGACTTCTCACACTTCGGTCAGATTACGGCAGAAGAAATTGAACAAATCGAAACGATTGTAAACGAAAAAATTTGGCAAAGCTTACAAGTGAATACGGAATATAAAAATATCGAAGAAGCAAAAGCGATGGGTGCGATGGCCCTATTCGGTGAGAAATATGGCAAGATTGTCCGTGTCGTTCAAATAGGCGACTATAGCCTTGAGCTATGTGGTGGTGTCCATGTACCGAATACAGCAGTGATCGGCTTATTCAAAATTGTTTCTGAAAGTGGCATCGGGGCAGGTACACGCCGGATTGAAGCCGTTACAGGAGCGGGAGCCTACAACTTGATGGCTGAACAGATTCATGTATTGAAGGATGCAGCGTCTAAATTGAAAACGAATATGAAAGATGTTCCTGCAAGAATCGAAACCATTTTGGCGGATGCTAAAGAACTTCAACGTGAGAACGACAGCCTTGCTGCTAAATTAAGCAATATCGAAGCGGGAAGCCTTGTTTCGAACGTAAAAGAAATCAATGGCGTGAAAGTCCTTGTGGCCAAAGTCCAAGCTACTGACATGAATAATTTACGTGCGATGGCAGATGAGTTAAAACAAAAACTTGATTCAGTCATTATCGTGTTGGGATCGGCTCAAGGAGATAAAGTCAACTTAATAGCCGGCGTTACGAAAGATTACATCGATCGCGGTTTCCATGCAGGTAAATTGATTAAAGAAGTCGCTACACGTTGCGGTGGCGGAGGCGGTGGACGCCCAGATATGGCACAAGCAGGTGGGAAAGACCCAGAAAAATTGGATGCGGCACTTAATTTTGTTGAAGAATGGGTCCTAACGATTTCATAATCAGTGAAAAGTGTTGTACAATGAGGTAATGATGGAATTCTAAGACGCTGAGGAGAGGTGTATGATAATGAGTTCCTTTGATAAAACGATGAAGTTCAATTTCCCTGAAGAACCATTCGAAAGAGATGTTCAGCAAGTCTTGTCAAAAGTGTATGTGGCTCTCCAGGAAAAAGGGTATAATCCGATTAACCAGATTGTCGGTTATTTATTATCAGGTGACCCGGCCTATATCCCGCGCCATATGGATGCTCGCAACTTAATCCGCAAGCTGGAACGCGATGAAATCATTGAAGAATTGGTCAAATCGTATCTTAAGAACCATCGAGAGGAATACTAATGCGCACAATGGGTCTTGATTTAGGTTCAAAAACCATCGGTGTCGCCGTGAGTGACGCGATGGGTTGGACTGCACAAGGATTGGAAACAATCAAAATTAACGAAGCTGGAAACGAATTCGGCTTAAAACGTCTCAAGGAAATCATACAAGAATACGAAGTTTCTAAGATTGTCATTGGTCTCCCGAAAAACATGAACGGAACCATTGGCCCGCGCGGCGAAATCAGTCAAGAATTCGCCAAGCGCTTAGAATGGAAATTCAAGCTGCCAGTGTTTCTCTGGGACGAACGGTTGACAACGATGGCAGCTGAACGTGTCCTTCTCGAGGCGGACGTGAGCCGAAGTAAACGCAAGAAAGTCATTGATAAAATGGCAGCTGTCATGATTCTACAAGGGTTCTTGGACAGACAAACAAATTCAATATGAGGTGAAGATAAATGGAACACGGTGAAAACAATATTACAGTAGTAGATGAGAATGGTAACGAACAGCTTTGTGAGATCTTATTCACATTTGACTCTGAGAAATTCAACAAATCTTACGTACTTTATTACCCAATGTCTGCTGAAGATGACGAGGAAGAAATTGAAATCCACGCTTCATCATTCACACCAAGTGAAGACAGCAAAGATGGTGAGCTTGCTCCAATCGAAACTGAAGAAGAGTGGGATCTAGTCGAGGAAATGTTGAATACATTCCTTGATAATGAAGAAGCAGAAGAAGAAGGAAGATAATTTCTCAAAAACTGGCCTTGTATCCCAAGGCCAGTTTTTTTTAGTATGTCCCCATTCCCTTATCTTTTCTCCACAAACAAGAGAATAAAAGTAGCGACTGGACCTAAAACTAATGATAATAGAAACCAATTTAAACCCGTTCTGTTTTTACCCTGGGCAATTCCGGCATTGATTAATGCTAATGTGCCCCACCCCATGACATAGGAATTATCCATTTTTTTCACACCCTTCCACACTAAAAGGATTTTATCATGAATATCCAAATAGTTGTATGAATTAAAGGAACTGATACAACGAAGTTCGGAAAATTCATTGTATTTATATAGACGGGAACCTATCACTTTATTCCTATAAAATAACCACCTTCTATTGACAAAACTAGCCTTCTTTTGCCATAAATAGAGTAGGAACGAAGGTAGTTATACAAAAAACATGTATTTATTTGTAGGTTTTAGTATAATATTCGAAGCAAAGTTATTCTTAGAGAAAGCATCTTCTAGAAACAATCTGTAGTGGGTGTGCAGTTTGCAGGGGGAATGGAAATGGATGAAAAGGATCAAAAACTATCTAAAAAACAACATATTCGAATGAAAATGCTAGAACAACAAGGGGAGGCCAAGCTTGTCCGTAAAATTATCATGATTACGATTGCTGCACTTATTTTAATTGTAGGGATAGTCGTCCTTGTGGGATTCTTCTATATTAACTCGGCGATGAAGCCCTTTGATCCAGAGGATGATACGATCAAGACGGTGAAAATACCGATTGGTTCATCCATTAGTGATATTTCGATTTTGCTTGAAGAGCAGGAAATCATCAAAGACGCGCGTGTTTTCAAATATTATATTAAGTTCCGAAATGAATCCGGCTTTCAGGCAGGAGAGTATAAGCTCTCTCCATCGATGCCAATCAAGGATATTGTGACGAGCATCAAAACCGGGAAACTGATGAAAGAGGCCGTCCTTAGGATAACGATTCCGGAAGGCAAGCAGCTAGTCCAAATAGCCGATATTATCGCTGTGAAGACAGATCAAGACTCTAAAGAGATATTTAAGAAATTGAATAATGAGGAATTCGTAAAATCCATGCAAACGAGATTCCCTGAGCTTCTGACATCGGAAATCGATAATGAAAATGTCGTATATCCACTTGAAGGGTACCTGTATCCGGCAACCTATGACTTTTATGAAGAAAAACCATCTATTGAATCCATGGTAGTGGAGATGCTCCAGAAAACGGAGGAAACCCTTCAGCCATTCGAATCACTGATGGAGAAAAAAGAGTATACGGCCCACCAGTTACTGACGTTTGCCTCACTCGTTGAAGAAGAAGCAACAGCTCAGGTCGATCGCAAAACCATAGCTTCGGTCTTTTATAATCGACTCAAGGAAGATATGCCATTACAAACGGATCCTACCGTTTTGTATGCAAAAGGCTCACACAAAGACAGGGTCCTATACAAAGACCTTGAGGTGAAATCACCATATAATACGTACAAAAACAAAGGCCTGACTCCAGGTCCGATCGCTAACGCCGGAAAGTCCTCGATTGAAGCGGTCTTAAAGCCTAAGAAGACCGATTACCTTTATTTCTTGGCTACACCTGAAGGAGAAGTTCTATATTCCAAAACACTGGAAGAGCACAATAATAAAAAGGCACAGCATATTACCAATAAATAAATGGCAAGGGCAATAGGGACTAAGGGGAGAGGGATATTACTTTCCCCTTGTTTTTATGATAGAATAGTAAACGTAAAAATTTCAGATCCGATTTTATTGATGACTGTAACTCGGCTTTTGCCGGGTTTTATTTTGAAAAGATAAGGAAACGTAGATAGTCAAGTGATGCTGGTTCTAGTTCGTTTTGTATATGATGCGGAATTTCATTGAGAGCCGGCCAAGACGCTTTCGTTTTTTTTATCATTGGAGGAAATGTCTTGAACGGAAAAATAGACCAATATCTTCACGACTTACTTCCGGAACGTACCGGATTGATTAAGGAGCTAGAGGATTTTGCAAGGGAACATAATGTACCGATCATGGAGCCTGAAGGAATAGAGGTGCTGCTACAGATTTTGAGGCTTCACCAACCGAAGGCCATATTGGAAGTGGGCGCAGCAATCGGATATTCGGCGATTAGAATGGCAGAAACCTTACCGGATGTGCGTATTGTCACGCTGGAACGGAATGAAGCGCGTATTGAACAGGCGAAGGCGAACATAGCCAAGTCTGGTCTTTCGGAGCGAATCACACTCATAGAAGGCGATGCACTAGAAGCAGGGCTTCACGTGAAGGATCATGGCCCGTTCGACATCATCTTTGTGGATGCAGCGAAAGGACAGTACAAGCGTTTCTTTGAGCTGTTCGAACCTTTCCTGAATGAAGCTGGCATAATCATTACTGATAATGTATTATTTAAAGGCTTGGTTGCTGAAAACATCGAAGAGATGGAAATGACGAGACGTAAGCGAGCGCTTATTAGAAAAATAAAAGACTTTAATATCTGGCTGCATGACCATCCTCATTACGATACCGTGATTTTACCGATTGGTGATGGTGTAGCTATTAGTAAACATAGAGGTGACAAACATGAAAAAGCCTGAATTACTGGTGACTCCGATAAATATCGCACATCTAGCTGAACTGATCGAAGCGGGTGCTGATGCATTTGTAATCGGTGAGCAGCGTTATGCGCTTCGTTTAGCGGGAGAGTTCACTCGTGTGGACGTTAAGAAGGCAATTGAAATGGCGCATACTGCAGGTAAAAAAGTATACGTGTCCATGAATGCAATCTTTCATAATGATAAAGTGGACGAGCTTGAAGACTATATAGCTTTCCTACAAGAAGCAGGAGCTGACCGGATTATCTACGGTGACCCCGCAGTCCTGATGGCTGTAAGGGCTGTTGCCCCTGATATGCCATTACATTGGAACGCAGAGATGACGGTTACCAACTGGTACACTTGTAATTACTGGGGGAAACGCGGAGCGGTGCGGGCCGTTGCAGCCCGTGAAATCAGCTTGGACGAAATCATCGAAATGAAGGAGCATGCCGAAGTTGAAATTGAAGTTCAAGTTCACGGCATGACATGTATGTTCCAGTCGAAGCGTACGCTACTTGGCAACTATTTCGAATACCAAGGCAAGGCGTTGGAAGTCGGAAACCGAACAGAACAAAAGAATATGTTCCTGCATGATACGGAACGTGAAAATAAATACCCGATATATGAAGATGAAAACGGTACACATATCATGAGTCCGAATGATATGTGCATGATTGATGAACTTCAGGAATTGATGGAAGCGGAAATGGATTCCCTGAAAATCGATGGGGTCCTGAAAACGCCCGAATACATTGTGGCCGTCACAAGATTATACCGTGAGGCGATAGATTTATGTGCGGATGATCCAGATCGCTATGAGGATGTCAAAATGGAATTGTTCGAAAAAATCCAAGCGATTCAACCTGATAACCGTGAGTTAGATACCGGATTCTTCTTTAAAGAATCGGTTTATTAAGTAAGGGAAAGAGGAGGAATAGCCTTGAATGCTATTGCTGATAAAATTTCCAAGATAGTTGATGGAAAGAGAGTCATTGTAAAAAAACCTGAATTGCTGGCTCCTGCTGGTAATCTGGAAAAACTAAAAATCGCTGTCCATTATGGCGCAGATGCCGTATTCATTGGTGGACAGGAATATGGTCTCCGTTCGAATGCCGGAAACTTCACGTTTGAAGAAATGAAGGAAGGCGTCGAGTTCGCTAAAAAGTATGGTGCGAAAATATATGTGACTACGAATATCTATGCCCATAATGAAAATATCGATGGTCTTGAAGAATATATGGAAGGCCTTCGTGATACGGGGATTCATGGAATTATCGTGGCAGATCCATTGATCATCGAAACGTGTAAGCGTGTGGCTCCGGAAGTAGAAATTCATCTGAGCACGCAACAATCGCTTACGAACTGGAAGGCTGTCCAGTATTGGAAAGAAGAAGGTCTGGAGCGTGTCGTGCTAGCTCGTGAGACGAGTGCTGATGAAATCCGTGAAATGAAAGAAAAAGTCGACATCGAAATTGAAACCTTCATACATGGGGCAATGTGTATTGCCTATTCAGGCCGTTGCACACTTTCCAACCATATGACGGCACGTGACTCCAACCGGGGAGGATGCTGTCAGTCTTGCCGTTGGGATTATGACTTGTACGAATTGAATCAGGATGGGGAGAAAGCGTTATTCGATAAAGAAGATGCACCATTCGCGATGAGTCCGAAAGATTTGAAGTTGATCGAATCCTTGCCAGGCATGATTGAAATTGGGATTGATAGTTTAAAAGTCGAAGGCCGGATGAAATCCATTCACTACATCGCAACGGTAATCAGTGTCTACCGTAAAGTGATTGATGCGTATTGCGCAGATCCGGATCATTACGAGATTCAACCTGAATGGTTGGAAGAGCTTGATAAATGTGCAAATCGTGAGACGGCTTCATCGTTCATGGAGGGGGAAATCCCTGGGTATAAACAACAAATGTTCGGGAATCATACCGTAAAGACTCGCTTTGACTTCGCTGGATTGGTACTTGATTATAATGAGGAAACTCAAATTGCTACCTTACAGCAGCGTAACTTCTTCAAGCCTGGTGATGAAGTGGAATTCTTCGGACCCGAGATTGAGAACTTTACTCAAAAAATCGGCATTATCTGGGATGAAATGGGTAAAGAGTTGGACGCAGCACGTCATCCGCTTCAAATTGTCCGCATTCAAGTAGATAAGCCGGTATATGTGAACAATATGATGCGTAAGGAGAATTAACATGACAAGGAAAAAACCAGTAGTCATCGGAGTTACCGGTGGGTCGGGATCAGGTAAAACAAGTGTAACACGCTCAATTTTTGAATTCTTCAATGGACATTCCATCTTGATGCTCGAACAAGATTATTATTATAAAGATCAAAGCCACTTGCCGTTTGAGGAACGCTTGAAAACGAATTATGATCATCCGTTTGCATTCGATAATGACTTATTGATTGAACACATCAATGCATTATTGAAATATGAAACGATTCAGAAACCGGTTTATGATTACGCGAATCATACGCGGTCAGATGAAATCATAACGGTTGAACCACAAGACGTCATCATTCTTGAAGGAATCTTGGTATTGGAAGACCAACGCCTAAGAGACTTGATGGATATGAAGCTCTATGTGGATACAGATGCAGATTTGCGAATCCTTCGACGTATGACTCGTGATATTAAAGAGCGTGGCCGTTCCTTGGATTCTGTCATCGATCAATATATCAGCGTCGTTCGCCCGATGCATAATCAGTTCATCGAACCGACGAAACGATATGCCGATATCATCATTCCTGAAGGTGGGCAAAACCATGTGGCAATTGACCTCATGGTAACAAAAATACAAACAATCCTTGAACAAAAGTCTTTTTTGTAATAACATAGCATAAATAATGATAGGTGCCATTTTACCTCATATATATAAAAATCCCAATTATTTATAGGGAAAGACTGGACAAATGTTGGAAAACACAATAATCTATTCTTGATACAGAACGAACCGGCTGCTTAATGCAGTCGGTTTATATACTAAGGGACGGTTGTTCCGTAGTGGCATGTGATTATATATATTTTTTTTCGGGTAAGCACTTATAGAGTACATAAACTGGTCACGGCGGGATGTCAGCTGTGAAGAATTTGAAGGAGTGAAGGGTTTTGGCAATTGAAAAAGTATATCCAATGACTAACGAAGGTAAAGCGAAGTTAGAACAGGAACTAGAACATTTAAAGTCGGTTAAACGTAAAGAAGTGGTGGAAAGAATCAAAATCGCCCGTAGTTTTGGCGATCTTTCAGAGAACTCTGAGTATGATTCTGCAAAAGAAGAGCAAGCATTTGTTGAAGGTCGTATCACTACCATCGAAAACATGATTCGTAATGCTAAAATCATTGAAGACAATGATTTGAATACAGATACAGTAACTCTTGGTAAGTCTGTAACATTCATAGAACTTCCAAATGGTGATGAAGAAACGTATTCCATCGTGGGTAGCGTTGAAGCAGATCCATTCGAAGGCAAGATCTCGAATGATTCTCCCATTGCCAAAAGCTTGATTGGGAAAAAGGTTGGCGACAAAGTATCAATCCTAACGCCAGGCGGCGAAATGAGCGTCAAAATCGTTTCTATTAGCTAATAGCGTTTTCCAGGAGGATGTCCATGAGGGCATCCTCTTTTTAGTGTTTAAAAATCCGAACCTCGTCAACAATGGTAACGAGGTGTTTCTATATGAAAAAGAAACGAATGAGGATACTTGCAGTTGTCTTGGCTATGTTCATGCTGATGCTCATTGGCCGAATAGCTTATATCCAACTAGTGTCTACAGAATCCTTTTCCAAGCATGATGTGAATTTAATAGAAGCAAGTGTAAACCAACGCTCGCAAATTTTAAAGATTGACGACGGACGGGGGAAGTTTTACGACCGAAATGGCATTCCACTTGCCCATGAAGAAATCCCGACACTTGTTTTGTTTCCGTTTTTAAATAAGATGAACTGGCCTATAGATCAAGTCGCCTCCATAATCGGCAGGACGGAATGGGAACTGAGACAGTCGATCGCAGAAGCGAAAGATCCCTTTGTTTTTGGTGGGGATGACCCGATCGAGCTAACCTTGGATCAGTCCAAGGCTATCAATGAATTGAAAATCCCTGGCGTATTTGCGGTGAACGAAAAGCTATATCATGATCAAGTACCCGCTGCACAATTGATTGGTACAACGAATATATCGGATGCCGAAAAGAAAAAGCGTTACCCGGATATCCAGCTTTCTGCAGATACGAAAATTGGCAATACGGGTTTGCAAAGGACATTTGACGAGTTCTTGCTTTCCGATGGGGAATCAAAGCTTGTATTTCATGTCGATGCCAGTGGGGGTCCGATGTTTGGCGTGGACGTAAAATACGTGGAACCAGCCAACCCTCTTTATCCCGTCAAAGTGATCACGACCATCGATAAGAACATTCAAGAAGAAGCCGAGAAACTCGTGGATGAGCGCGGGATTAAAAAAGGTGGACTAGTGCTGATTGATATTGAAAAAAGTGAAATCGTGGCCATGGTATCCCGCCCCGCCCTTAATAAAAAGGACCCCAATGGCGAAGGTGCCATCAATACGATGCTCACTCAAAAAACGCCTGGATCCGTTTTTAAAACGGTAACGGCAGCAGCTGTCATTGATTACGAGGCTGCGAGCCCGACTAGAACGTTTGACTGTGATAAAACGATTGAAGGGGAAGCCGATAAACAGAGGGAGCTAGGCAGGCTGAATTTTGAGAATAGCTTTGCCCAGAGCTGTAACAGGACATTTGCCGAATTATCGAAGGAAATTGCCGTAAAGGATCCGGACTTTTTGGATAAATATGCTGAAATGTTGGGGTTGGTTGGTCAATCCGGATGGCAGGGGGATGTTTATCATACGGCCGTCACCCAGTTGTATCATGAACAAAAAGGAAAGGTATGGCATGATGAACAATTGAAAAAGGATCCGAAAATGATTGCCAAGACATCCATTGGTCAACAGGATGTCCAAACCACACCACTTGCCATTGCCAATATGATGGCGACCATTGCAAGAGGGGGGAAGAAAGAACAGGTCAAAGCTGTTTCGAAGGTAGAATTCGACAACGGCACGACAGTAGTCGACTTTCCTACACAAACGATGGCGGGAGATACAGTGAAGCCTTATACGGCGATGAAATTGCAACATCTTTTACGAAAGGTGGTAACGGAAGTGAAAGGGACCGGTGCTTCTCTAAAGAACCTTCCTGTTGAGGTCGCAGGGAAATCGGGGACTGCACAGACTAACATTGAGAAAGGGGAGCTCAATAAATGGTTTGCTGGTTATTTTCCGTATGAAAATCCCAAATATGCACTGGTTACGGTGAATTTTGAAACAAATGAAAGTAGTTCCAGCATGACGCCTCTATTTTCAGATATTGTAAATGTTCTATATAGCAAGGACCAGAATATACGCGAGAATTGACGAAAAGTGTAGGAAACCTTCCCCTTCTATCTCCAGCTGAATCATGATAGAATGAGGCTGAAAGTAAAGGTAGGGAGGAATGGACCTTGAGTTCTAGATTCAATCAGAGAGATCAAAAACGAAAATTAAATAAAATTTATAATATCGCGATTACCATCGTATCCATTCTCATTGTCATTGTGGCAGCCACGATTTTCCTTAGTGATGACGATTCCACAGAAAAAGCGACAACCGAGCCGAAACAAACCACTGAAAAACAACAGAAGAAAGCTGAGAAAACAGAGAAAAAAGAAGATGCACCAGGAGTCGAGGAAGAAAAAACAGCTGAGGAAGATTCAGAAGCGACAGATACGACTGAGGAAGAAAAGGACAAGGATGCTGAGCTTGTAGAAGTGGAGGCAAGCGGAGATGGCAATGTCGAGAAGGCTTATACGAGTGAGGGCTGGAAACCGGTTGGTACAGAGCAATCGGGTGAACATACGACAAGCTTCGAAAAGGATTCGGTTGACTGGAATGAAATGCGTAAGGCGATTGCCCTTGGAGCTGGTGTGGACGAAGGCAGCATGAAGTTATGGTGGTTACAAAACGGTGGATCTCCGAGTACGGCCATCGGCACTGTTTCAGATGGAAACGAATCACAAACATATCGTGTACATATCGAGTGGGTGGACGGATCTGGATGGAGACCAGTCAAAGTCGAAGAATTGAAAGTGAATGATAAAAAGTAACATGAAAATCCCGAAAAGCGATGGCTTTCCGGGATTTTTTTCATTTTTTCGCTTTAAAATGGACGACGGCGCTATAGAAGCGGCGTCCTTCTTCACTGACATACATTTGGTGTGATACGGAGTGCACCTGTAGCAAGATCGCTTTGTTGATCTCAATTTGGGATTGGACTTTTTCTTCTAGGCTCTTGATGCTTTCCGCTTCGAAAAATTCAATTTTATCTTCGAATAAATTTAAATCAAGTTGAAAATCCATACTATATTCCTCCAAGGTTTTGATAGTGTTAGTGTACCATCAAATCTGGTGAAACTGCCTAAAAAATGCGAACCGTTTTTGTTTACTCTCATATTCTGTTCATAGGTATGATTATTTCTCATAAAAAGGTGATTAATATGGGCAGAGAGTTTTTGGAACTATTTGATGAATGGTCTAAATCGTATGATGAATCCGTCAAGGGACAGGATATTGAATATCAAGAGGTTTTTAAGCACTATGACAAAATATTGGATAGTGTCGCGAGCCGGTCCCATGGTCATGTATTGGAGTTTGGGGTGGGAACGGGGAACTTGACGGAACGGATGATAAAAGCCGGTCTCACGGTATCTGGGATCGAACCATCTCCAGCCATGAGAGAAATAGCAATCAGAAAGTTACAGGATAAAACGGAAATCGTGGATGGTGATTTCATCGACTTTCCGATGCCGAAACAGGTCGATTCAATCGTTAGTACGTATGCTTTTCACCATTTAACGGATGAAGAAAAAGAAAAAGCCATTGCCAACTATGGAAAGTTACTGAATGCTGGTGGTAGAATAGTGTTTGCGGATACCATGTATCAATCAAAAGAAGCGCATGATCAAGCGATTCGGGATGCAGAGGATGCAGGCTTTCATAATTTGGCGAAGGATTTGCAAACAGAATATTACACGACGATTCCTTTTTTGGAAAAAGTGCTTGTAAAACATGGGTTCACTGTGAATTTTGAGCGTTGCAACTCATTTGTTTGGATTATGGAGGCGGAAAAAATATAGGAAGAGGTTTTTACTAATGAAGGTAGCCATAATCGGAGCAATGGAAGAAGAAGTTACGATTTTACGCGATAAATTGGAAGGGCTGGAACAGGTGACGATTGCCGGTTCGGAATTCAATACAGGGTCATTGAATGGAATCGATGTCATTTTGCTTAAATCAGGAATCGGAAAAGTGAATGCGGCCATGTCGACCGCAATCCTTTTGGAAAAGTTCAAACCGGATGCAGTCATTAATACGGGATCTGCAGGTGGATATCACCCTGATTTGAATGTCGGCGATGTCGTCATTTCAACTGAAGTGCGCCATCATGATGTGGATGTAACGATTTTTGGCTATGAATATGGTCAAGTGCCACAGCTGCCTGCTGCTTTCATCCCGGATGAAAAGCTATTCACAATAGCAGAAGAAGCGGCTAAAGAAATTAAAGATATCCAAGTGGCAAAAGGATTGATCGTGACGGGTGATTCGTTCATGAATGATCCGGTTCGTGTCGAATTCGTCAGAGGTAAATTCTCTAATTTATATGCGGTAGAAATGGAAGCGGCAGCAATCGCTCAGGTTGCACATCAATTCCAGACACCGTTTGTTATTATTCGCTCGCTTTCGGATATCGCTGGCAAGGAGTCCAATGTTTCCTTTGATCAATTCCTGGAAACGGCGGCGCTTCATTCAGCAGAACTGATTCTGAAAATGGTTGAAAAAATGAAATAAGCCACAAAACAGCTAGTGATCAGCGGAAGCCATTCCGCTGATTATTCTTTATCTCCACCTTTAAACCAACTAAGCTTCTAAGAAAACTTAGAGAGGATGTCCACTATGAAGGTCATTCACAACATACATGATTTGATTGGCAAGACGCCCATGATGGAAATCACTTCTTTCACGATTCCGAATGATGTCCGGATTTATGCCAAATTGGAATTCCTCAATCCTGGGGGAAGCGTGAAGGATCGCCTTGGCCAAGAACTTTTGAAGCAAGCGTTTGCCACGGGAGCATTAAAAAGAGGTGGGACCATTATCGAACCGACCGCTGGAAATACAGGGATAGGTTTAGCCTTGGCAGCGATTAACCAGGGTGTCGATGTGGTTTTTTGTGTACCGGAGCAATTCAGTAGCGAGAAGCAGGAGCTGATGCGTGCTCTTGGGGCAAAAGTTGTGCAAACCCCCACTGAAGACGGCATGAAAGGAGCCATTGCCAAATCAAAGGAACTTCTTGCCGAAATTCCTGATGCATACTGTCCTCAACAGTTTGCCAATCCCTCGAATCCGGAGACATATTATAAAACACTTGGTCCGGAAATTTGGGAGCAGCTCAATGGCAGGATCGATGTATTTGTTGCCGGTGCGGGAACTGGAGGAACCTTCATGGGGACATCCCGATATTTAAAAGAACAAAACCCTGCAGTCAAAACCGTCATCGTCGAACCGGAGGGATCCATCTTAAACGGCGGGAAAACGGGACCCCATAAAACGGAAGGAATCGGCATGGAGTTTTTACCCGCTTACATGGATGAGGCGTATTTTAATCAGATTCATACGATAAGCGATCAAGAGGCCTTTGCCAAGGTGAAAGAATTAGCCTTGAAAGAAGGACTGCTCGTCGGGAGTTCCTCTGGTGCTGCGTTTGCCGCGGCCTTGATGGAAGCGGAAAAGGCCCGGGCAGGTACAAATATCGTCGTCGTTTTTCCGGATTCCAGCGAGCGTTATTTAAGCAAAAATATTTATCGGGGAGGCCTATGAAGTGAGGAAGAAGACGCAATTGATTCATGGAGGCATTTTTGGCGATCAAAAAACAGGGGCCGTATCGGTGCCAATCTATCAGGTAAGCACATACAAACAGGATGGGCCTGGAAAGCACAGGGGCTATGAGTACTCCCGTACCGGCAATCCGACCCGCCATGCTCTCGAGGAATTGATCAAGGAGCTTGAAGGGGGGAAACGGGGATTTGCCTTTGGTTCCGGAATGGCGGCAATGACGGCTGTGATGATGCTCTTTAATCAAGGGGATCATGTCTTGCTGACTGATGACGTTTATGGAGGCTCTTTTCGGGTGATGACAAAAATCCTGAACCGTTTTGGGCTGGAGGCCACCTTTATCGATACGAGTGATATAGACTCTATAGAAAAAGGGATTAAGCAGAATACAAAAGCGCTGTTCATTGAATCCCCGACCAATCCTTTATTGAAAATCACCGATCTTGAAGAAATAGCTAAAATAGCGAAGGCACACAGCCTGCTAACCATTGTGGATAATACGTTCAGTACTCCATATTGGCAAAATCCGCTTACGCTCGGGGCAGATATCGTTCTCCATAGTGCAACGAAGTATCTTGGGGGCCACAGTGACGTTGTGGCTGGTCTTGCCGTCGTGAATGACGAAAAATTAGGGGAAGACCTTCACTTTGTCCAGAACTCCACAGGAGGCGTGCTGGGGCCTCAAGATTCCTGGTTGTTGATGCGCGGAATGAAAACACTCGGCATTCGAATGGAAGAACACGAAAGGAACACCTCGGCAATTGTCCGTTTCCTAACCGGGCATGAATCAATTTCAAAAGTGTATTATCCAGGCCTCGTCAATCATCCCAACCATGAAATTGCCAAAAAGCAATCCCGGGGTTTTGGTGGCATGGTCTCATTCGATGTCGGCAGTGGTGAGAAGGCAGAACGGGTGCTTCAAAAAGTGAAATACTTCACCCTTGCTGAAAGCCTTGGGGCTGTGGAGAGCCTTATATCGGTTCCGGCCTTGATGACTCATGCCTCGATTCCAGCCGAACGACGCGCAAACTTAGGCATCACGGATGGACTAATCCGAATATCCTTAGGGCTGGAAGATGTGGAAGACCTCTTGGAAGATCTAGAACAGGCGTTAGAAGGATAGAACCATCATCCACACAGCTTCCTGCCATTATTTACACCCAACCATTTGGAATTAATATGGTAGAATGAGATATAGATTGTTTACTAGAAGAAAGAAGGGGTGAATGGGATGAAAAACCGTAAAAATCAAACGGCGTCTGCTCTACGTTCCAAAATGGCGGATTTTAAACAATTTGCGATCACCTTATTATGTGTAGGAGCGTTCTTTTATTTAGGAACGATACTGCCTACAACCGGAAAAACGGACCTTTCCACCAATGTCTATATGGGAGCGACTGTACTCTTCCTCGGTTTGTCCATCCTCTTTTTCCTTATATCCAAAAAATATAAAAAAATCTTGGACGAAAGGGATGACCAAGATTTTTTACAACAATAGCAATCAAGCCTGATTCTCCTAGTGTAACTGGGGAATCAGGCTTTTTTTATTACCTTATATTCTGGAACAGAAAAAATTTCTAAAAATTACAAAAAGTCTATTTACAAAACGTTATTTATTGGATATACTTACCAAATAATATTCCAAAGGAGGTCGAAGAAGATGAGAACATATTTACTTGAAATCAACATTAAGCTGATTAGCTGGATCTTGCCAACAAACAATCATATACTATTCGACCTGTGCCATGCGGAATATTCTTAAAGCAAATGGGCTTTATTAATCATTCAGACATAATGGCCGCAGGGAGAATCCTTTTACCCTGCGGCCTTTTTATATTTTTTAAAATCCCGCAGGAGGAAGGAACTTTCTGCGGCCTTTTTATGCCTTTTTGGTAAGCCGCCCCCTTAAAGGAGGTGATATTATGACACTGAATATGCTGTTTTTTACAATCACGATCAAAATGAGGAAAATGACTGCTGAGGAATGTTTGCAAGAAGATCGAATCAGGAAGTTACGTGAGCAGCACCTAGATAAAGCAATGAGGCATCGTCCTTTTTTCTAATCTAAGGGGCACGTAGGAAATATTAAAATGAAAGGTGGAGATCAATATGATTAAATGGGCTATTATAAAAGGGGAAAAGTGTTGCTACTGGCAGGAGAAGGATACCGGCTAACGAAGGTAAGGCAATCTTCACAGTATCGCCATGGATTGTATGAAAAGTGTTCATAATAGCAGCGGTCGGCAATCACATTAACGTGGTAAATTGAAGACAGGTTCAATTATAAGGAGTGATTCAGAATGTTCTCAATCGTAATGGTACTGGTTGTTACGACTGTCATTGGAACAGTAATCGCTGTAAATGTTTCTGTCGATGCCGATAAACCGCTGCACAGCATCATGGACTATGTAAAATAGAAAAAACTCGGCACTTGGCCGAGTTTTTTCTATTTTAACAGCATGGCCCCGGTCCTCCGCAGCCCCCGAATCCGAATCCACCAGGAATGAACCAGAATCCGAATAACAGCAGTAAGATGACGAGGACGACGATCAAGGCGATTCCAAGACCGAATCCACCTCCGCCATAACAAGGTGCTGGGCATGGAGCACCGTAATTATATCCGTATGGTCCATAGCCGTATCCCATACAAATCCCTCCCTTCCGCTTAAATTCCCTATCATTATATGTAAGTTTGTCTATGTTTGATTGGGATTTTAAAAGGAGTTTTCTTGAATGATTTCCCTCCCATATTTTCTATTAATCGCTTAGGTGCTTTTGTGGGCATCTTGTAGACAGGTTCATCAATCCTTGAATCCTAAAATCATGGATATTCCAGAGAAAATCCATGCAGGTAGACACTCTCTAGCAACGTAATGAACCAAGCGGAGGATTTCTTTTTGTGGTACAGACAAGAACAAGCCCACAACCGCATAGGTATGGATAAGGAAACACCCAATGAGGCGGGAGGATGAAACCAATGCCTGGAATACTTACTGCAGTCGGTTATCTCATCAAGGAATTTTACTTATTAGTTTCCTATGTGAAAAATAATGCTTTTCCCCAGCCATTATCTTCACAAGATGAGAAGAAGTATCTGAAGCTTATGAGTGAAGGGGATGGGGAAGCCCGTAATATTCTCATCGAGCATAATCTTAGGCTAGTGGCCCATATCGTCAAGAAATTCGAGAATACCGGTGAAGATACTGAAGATCTGATATCAATCGGGACCATTGGATTGATAAAGGCTATTGAAAGCTATTCCGACGGTAAAGGCACGAAGCTTGCCACTTACGCAGCACGTTGTATTGAAAATGAAATCCTGATGCATTTACGTGCAACAAAAAAAACGAAAAAGGATATTTCCCTGCATGATCCAATCGGTCAAGATAAAGAAGGAAATGAAATCAGTTTAATTGATGTATTGAAATCAGAATCAGAGGATGTCATTGACACGATTCAGCTTAATATGGAAATAGAAAAAGTGAAGAAGTATATTGGTGTTTTGGATGAGCGTGAAAAGGAAGTCATCGTTGGAAGGTTTGGACTAGATTTAAAGAAAGAGAAGACGCAAAGAGAGATTGCTAAAGAACTGGGCATATCTCGTAGCTATGTATCAAGAATTGAAAAGCGTGCCTTGATGAAGATGTTCCATGAATTTTATCGTGCGGAGAAAGAGAAGGAAAAGAAGGCCAAAGATAATGGGATGTAAAACGAAGAGAGTGCGGATTCTTGCTTCCGCACTCTCTTCGTTTTTTTATTTATTGCGAATCAGGTCTGCAAAGGCATGGTAGATTTCAATGCCCTGGAACAGAAATAGACGTGATGCAGTTAACGAAAAGATTCCAATCATGATTAGGCGGAACCACATATCCATCACTCCTCGATTTTTTTTGTAAAATCAGTGAGTGAGAGAAGCTATGTAATTCGCCTGATAAAAGACAGGATTGAAAAAACGTCGGCGGAAGGCAGAGAGGAAATAAAGGAACAGGAATATCCATGATTCTTTCACTAGCAAAACGATGAGGATTAGGCTGACTTTCAAGAAAGGTATCAGTGCAAACTTCTTCTCGATTTTCTTCAAAAGGTGTACGTCATGGCCCTCTTCAAGGGTCAATGGAGTATGCTGCTGGTAGGAATGGGGCAGTGTCCAGAGGAGAAGGGCAATGACTGAAAAGTGGATAATGAACTTCAAAAAGGACCACCAACTTTTCGATTAATACGTACATCAATCATATCATGCTTATAAAATGGAAAGCGGGAAAACAATTAGACAAAAATCTACTTAATCTTCCTTATGAATAGGAAAAAATGGATGGACCCTCTATAATGGTGTTGTTGATAATAAGGAGGAATTATGTATGGGATATTCTTTAACGTGGGATTTGGATGTCTTTTTTAAAGGGGGAAGCTCTTCAGCGGAATTTCTGCTCCTAATGGATGAAATCAAACAAGAAGTGACGGAATTGGATCAAGCTGTGTGTCTGTTGAATTCAGAGGGTAGTGAAAAGACTTTGATCAAGGCTCTCGATCTTTACAAAGTCACCAAAATGAAAATGGAACAAGCAGGGGCTTTTATCGGTTGCCTTGAGGCCCAAAATGTTCAGGATAAAAAAGCAGGTCAGTTAAGGGTCAAACTGATGAAGGTGGAAGCATCCTTGAAAGTCGCTTTAAGTAGACTGGATGAAAAACTGGTCCAGTTAAATGATGATTGGTTCGAGAATGTCTTCAAGAAAGAACCGTTGAATGAACTGGCCTATGTATTGAATGAGCGTCGAGACCATGCTAAAGAGAAACTTTCGGTCCAGGAAGAGTCGCTGATCACCCAGTTGTCCATGGACGGATTTGAAGGATGGAGCCAAATGTATGATACGCTCGTCGGTTCGATGACGGTTCCGTTTAAAGGGGAAGAGCTTTCTATCGGTCAGGCGGCAAATAAATTTTCCAGTCCGGACCAAAGTGTCCGAAACGAATTATTTACAGCTTGGGAACGTGCATGGGAAGAAAAGGGTGAACTGTTTGCAAGGACCTTGAATCATTTGGCGGGCTTTCGGATTAGCGTGAATGAAAAAAGGGGCTGGAACGATATTTTGAAGGAACCCCTGGAAATCTGCAGGATGAAGAAAGAGACGCTTGAAAGCATGTGGCAGGTCATAGCTGACAATAAAGAACCACTTGTGCGGTTTTTACATAGAAAGGCTGAAATGCTTGAAGTGGGAAAACTGAGTTGGGCTGACTTGGATGCACCTATTGCTGTTACGGCCACATCGAAAGTAATGGAGTATCAAGAAGGGGCAGACTTCATTATTGGACAATTCTCGAAATTCGGAAGTCAATTGGCGGATTTCACCCAAAAGGCATTCAAAGACAGCTGGATTGAAGCGGAGGATAGACCAGGCAAGAGACCAGGCGGTTTTTGTACAGGCTTCCCACTGGATCATCAATCCCGGATATTTATGACCTATTCGGGAACGCCTTCGAATGTATCGACATTGGCCCATGAGTTGGGACATGCCTTCCATTCCCATGTGATGGGGAATATCCATCCATTAAATCGCTCATATGCCATGAACGTGGCTGAAACAGCTTCTACATTCGCTGAGATGGTCGTAGCGGATGCAGCTTTGAAAGAAGCATCCAGTGAGGAAGAGAAGCTGATTCTTCTAGAAGATAAAATTCAGCGCTCCGTGGCGTTATTAATGAATATCCATGCCCGTTTTCTATTTGAATCTAGGTTTTATGAGGAAAGAAAACAAGGATATGTAAGTGCTGAGCGTTTAAATGAGCTGATGGTCGATGCTCAGAAAGAGGCATATGGGGATGCGTTAGATGAGTATCACCCGACATTCTGGGCCTCGAAGCTTCACTTTTATATCACCGATGTTCCATTTTATAATTTCCCGTACACATTCGGTTACCTATTTTCGTTAGGTATCTATGCGAAAGCTCTGAATGAACCTGCTGGATTCGAAGAGAAGTATATCGCCCTGCTTCAGGATACAGGTTCGATGAATGTGGAATCCTTGGCTAAGAAGCATTTGGGTGTCGATATAACCACACGAGGTTTTTGGCAAGAAGCGGTTTCTACCTGTATGCAGGATGTTGAGGAATTTATGCGTTTGACGGATCCACTTGTTCGAAAGGCATGAAGCGGAAAATTGCAAAAAAAAGGGTGCCCGATTAGGGCGCCCGCTTCCTTCAGCAATTAAACTTTTCTCAATTTAAATGGACTGATCATAAGTAAAGATAATAGAATCATAAGAAATAAGAAAAAGACCGGGTGTAAATAAGGGATCGCCAGGTAGCTAAGTGTGGCCACACAGCCAACGACGGTAATCGGTACGCCGGTAAAATATCCATTATTCTCACTTATATTGAAGCGTGCAAGGCGGTATGCTCCGCAACCGATATAAAAAACAGTTAAAAATGTTCCTGGGGCACCGAATTCTATTAATATTCCTTGGTATAATAGTAGAGCGGGTGCGACTCCAAAAGAAATAATATCACACATGGAATCAAGCTCTTTACCTAATTCCGATTCAATGTTAAACTTCCTCGCAACCATACCATCAAATCGATCTGCTAGGGCAGCCAGGAAAATTAAAAGCAAGCTAAGATTTAATTGGTCGTGTATCACGGCTATTATGGCAAATCCACCGAGGGATAAGTTCATTAGAGTTATAATATTGGCTGTTTGGGTTTTCAATTTTTTTATGGTTTGATCTAGGGCATGTAATAAAAACATCTTTTCCCTCCCTTCAAAAAAAGCAAAATAAAGTAAAGAATAGTAAACATAAGTATTTATTATATAATAATATTGGAATGAACGCAATTTATGCAAGTGCTTTTTGAATTTTTTAACAAGTTGGAGTGGTATAGTTGTATCAAACATTTTATCGTATTCTTATAGAACTCACGAATGGAAGAGTATCTTCAGGCCTATTAAAACAGTTCAGCCAATCACGATGGAGTAGGCCCTTGATTCCTCTATATGTGAAAAAATTCAACCTTGATCAACAAGAGTTCAACAATGACATGAATGCCTATACGAATTTGCATGATTTATTTACAAGGCAGCTAAAACAGGGGACGAGACCGGTTACGACCGACAGCTCTGCGGTGGCGTGTCCGGTCGATGGCGTTCTCGAGGACGCGGGAGAAATTCGTACTGATAAAAAAATCGTCGTTAAGGGAAAGGTATATTCTATGGAAGAAATGGTGGGGGATGCTCTGTTTCTAGAAAAATACCTAGGCGGTAAATATCTCGTGTTATACTTAAGCCCGAGCCATTATCATAGGATTCATGCGCCCATTTCCGGTTCTGTAATCAAAAGGTGGACACTTGGGAAAAAGTCATACCCTGTCAATAAATGGGGGATGAAGTATGGTAAGGAGCCCTTGGCCAAAAATTATCGTACGATTACAGAATTACAAAGCGAGGAAGGGTGCATAACCATGGTCAAGGTCGGCGCCATGTTTATCAATTCCATCGTCATAACGGATGATTCAAGGCAATTGAAAAAAGGACAGGAATTTTCTTATTTCAGTTTCGGTTCAACCGTCGTTCTGCTCTTTGAAAAGGATCGCTTTAGACTCGCCGAAAGCTTATCCGTTCCTGCTGATGTCAGGGTCGGTGAAACGATTGGACATTTGGCGGCCAAGCAAGAAGGGGTATGAAAATAAAAAGGCTAACAGGATTTGTCAGCCTATGTATCCCATATTAAAATAATGAGCGAATTCTATGTGTTAAGGACCTTCGATGGATTTCTGTTTCAATTAGACGGATGAAATCAGAGCTCAGCTTTAAATTCCTTGCTTTAAAATAGGATTCAAGCAACAAATCATCGGATAGTTTTTGCATTAGAACGCCATTTACGGCTGCCACCTCCAGTTGGAATGCGAGGAATACTTTGCATTTCTAGACATATATTATTAAGTCATCTTTGATGTACCCCTACTGTATCAGAAATAAACTTGGAGAACAATCGTTCTGTTATCCACAACCGAAAGTGGATAACCTGTGGTTAAGTTGTTTACAAAGTAAGTGAGATGTTACATATCAGTATGGAAAATGTTAGTAAAGTTATCCACAGGTTGGTTGTAGGCAATATTTGTCGAAAACTATTGGTAATTTTTAGGGTGACTCATGGATTCAAGTTATCGATTTCTTTAGCTTGTTGGAAAAATGCCTTTTCATATTAGAAAACATACATTATGATGTTTCTTTACGATTAGCCCTTCTTTCACGAATTTTTTGAAAGTAAGCCGAAAATTCGATATGATAGAGACGGTAAATTTCAAAGAAAATACAGAGGTGTCAGTATGCTTAAATTATTTTTGCCGAGTGAACATGTTCAAAGCATTTTTGATATAGATCCTGAAAAGTTGAAAGAAAAGGGAATAAAAGGAGTGATCACTGATTTAGATAATACATTGGTGGAGTGGGATAGGCCCACCGCTACCCCTGAATTGATTATCTGGATCGATAAATTACGGGCCCACGGGATTTTAGTGACGATTGTATCGAATAATAATGAGAAACGCGTTCGTTCTTTTTCCGACCCCCTTCAGATTCCCTTTATTCATCAGGCGAGAAAACCGATGGCAAGAGCCTTCCATAAAGCACGGAAGGCAATGGGCTTGAAGTTGGAAGAGACGGTAGTAATCGGAGATCAGCTGATGACGGATGTATTGGGAGGAAATAGGGGAGGATTCCATACGATCCTCGTCGTACCGGTCGCACAAACGGATGAATTCAGAACGAAAATTAACCGCTATTTCGAAAGAAAGATCATGGCGTTCTTTAAACGAAAAGGAATGATAGAATGGGAGGAACACAATTGAACAGCCAACAAGAATTAGTATGCATCGGGTGCGGTGTGACAGTCCAGTCAGAACATCCCAAGGAATTGGGCTACGCCCCTCAATCCGCACTGGAAAAAGAAAGCATCATTTGTCAGCGTTGCTTTAAATTAAAACATTATAATGAGGTTCAAGATGTTTCTTTAACGGACGATGACTTTTTGAAAATCTTGAATAAAGTGGGAGAAACCGATTCTTTGATTGTTAAAATCGTCGATATCTTCGATTTCAATGGAAGTTGGTTGCCTGGATTGCACCGATTTGTCGGACATAATGACGTACTATTGATTGGAAACAAGGTAGACTTGCTTCCAAAATCGGTAAAGCCGAATAAACTGATTAATTGGATGAAGAAATCTTCGAAGGAATTGGGATTGAATCCAGTCGATGTCCTGCTTGTCAGTGCAGAAAAGGGAAAACATATCCTTGAAGCGGCTGATGCGATAGAAAAATATCGGAATGGTAAGGACGTATATGTCGTCGGTTGTACGAACGTCGGGAAATCAACTTTCATCAATCGCCTCATTAAAGAAGTGAGCGGTGAAGGGGATATCATCACGACTTCGCATTTCCCTGGAACGACTTTGGATATGATTGAGATCCCGTTGGATGACGGACAAGCTTTGATTGATACACCAGGAATCATCAACCACCATCAAATGGCCCACTATGTTGATACACGTGATTTCAAGGTTATCATGCCAAAGAAGGAAATCAAACCGAGGGTTTATCAGTTGAATGAAGCTCAAACGTTGTTTTTTGGCGGATTGGCTCGTTTGGATTATGTATCAGGAGGCAGACGCTCTCTGACATGTTATCTTTCCAATGAATTGAACATTCACCGTACGAAATTGGAGAAAGCGGATGAATTATATAAGAATCATGCTGGAGAAATGCTGACGCCTCCACGTCCGGCTCAATTGGAAGAATTCCCGAAATTGATTCCGCATGAGTTTACTTTAAAAGAAGGTAAAATGGATATTGTGTTTTCAGGTCTTGGCTGGGTTACAGTCAATGAACCAGGAGCAAAGGTCGTTGCGCATGTACCGAAAGGCGTTAACGTAATCGTCCGTAAATCATTAATCTAATCCATAGGGGAAGGGATTCCATGAAGAAGATATTTGGTGTAATAGGGGATCCAATTGCTCATTCGATGTCTCCGGACATTCATAATGATGCTTTTGAAAAAGAAAATATACAGGCCGTTTATCATCATTTTCATGTCAAACCAGATAGTTTGCCCGATGCGATAAAAGGCATGAAAGCCCTTGGTGTATCAGGGTTTAACATAACGATTCCACATAAGACCCCAGTCATTCCCCTACTCGATGAGGTAGACGAATTGGCGCTTGCCATCGGGGCAGTAAATACAGTTTTTAACGAAAAAGGCCGCTTTATAGGGTATAATACAGACGGAATAGGATTTTATAGATCTTTATGCGATGAAATATCAGGTGACATTAAGGCTAAAAAAACGTTAGTGATCGGAGCGGGCGGTGCTGCACGTGCCATTTACTTTACCCTTGTTAAAGAAGGGGTAAAGCAAGTTGATATCGCGAACCGGACGAAGGACCGGGCAGCCCACCTTGTTTCTGATTGCCCATATGATAAAGAATCAAAGGCGCTCACGATTGACGAGGCGGAACAAAGCTTATCACAATATGATTTGATCATCCAAACAACATCTTGCGGGATGAGTCCGAAGTTGGATCAATCCCCAATGAAGTTAGACCAGCTTAAGGCCGGTGCATTTGTCAGTGACATTATCTATAATCCTTTGCAAACGCAGTTTCTACGTGAAGCCAAGGAAAAAGGAGCGGTAACGCTTAATGGACTTGGCATGTTCGTCAACCAAGCTGCGTATGCTTTCGAGATTTGGACCGGAATCAAGCCGGACACAACAAGAATGACAGATATTGTCTTGAACAAACTAGGAGGTAACACATGTTAACAGGAAAGCAGAAAAGATTTTTACGTTCAAAGGCCCATCATCTAAATCCAATTTTCCAAGTTGGAAAAGGCGGGGTCAATGACAATCTCATCAAGCAAATTGGTGAGGCGCTAGAAGTACGCGAATTGATTAAAGTGAGCATCCTGCAAAACTGTGATGAGGAACGTAATGAAGTAGGACGTGCTTTATCAAAAGGTGCAAGAGCGGAATTGGTTCAAATTATCGGTAATACAATCGTATTATATAAAGAATCAAGAGAAAACAAACAAATTAAATTACCGTAAGGGACCTACCTATCTTATGAAAAAAATTGGAATTCTTGGCGGTACATTCAATCCTCCACATATCGGACATTTAATTATTGCTAATGAAGTGCTAGATGCTCTAGAGTTAGATGAAGTCAGATTTATGCCCAATCATGTTCCTCCCCATAAGGAAAAAACGGAGGAAGTTACCGATTTGGACAGGATGGCTATGCTTGAAGATGCTATAGCCGGGCATCCCTCTTTTTATATAGAAGGTATTGAAATTGAAAGAAAAGGCACATCCTATACACATGATACAATGAAATTGCTGAAAGAGCGTGAACCTGACACAGAATTCTTTTTCATCATTGGTGCGGATATGATCGAGTATTTACCTAAATGGCATCGTATTGACGAGCTAGTCAAGCTTGTGAACTTTGTCGGGGTGAAAAGGCCGGGCTATAACGAAAAAACGGACTACCCTATTACGATGGTTCAAGTCCCACAGATGTTCATCTCCTCCTCCATGATCCGAAGGAAGTTAAGGACAGGGAAAACCGTGAAATACTTATTAGCCGATCCAGTGGTGAAGTATATAAAAGGGAATGACTTATATGAATCGTGAGGAAGCATTAGCGCTTGTCAGAGAACAAATCACCGAGCGTAGATATATTCATACTTTGGGCGTGGTCGAGTCTGCGATTGAACTTGCAGGACGATATGGTGCCGACGTCAAAAAGGCGGAACTCGCAGCCATTTTTCACGATTATGCAAAATTTCGTCCGAAAGAGGAAATGGAGCAAATCATCATCTCTGAAAAAATGGCACCGGACCTATTGGAATACAATATGGAGCTTTGGCATGCCCCGGTTGGTGCTTACCTGGTAGAAAAAGAGGCCGGGATCACCGATCGTGAAATACTTGATGCAATCGCCTATCACACGTCAGGCCGGGTGGGAATGAGCCTTTTGGATAAGGTCGTCTATCTTGCCGACTATATTGAACCAGGGCGTTCTTTCCCAGGGGTCGACGAAGTGAGGCAGACAGCCAAGGAAAACCTGGATCAGGCTGTCATACAGGCTTTGCGAAATACAGTGGCCTTTTTAATGAAAAGAAATCAGGCCATTTACCCTGATACATTTAAGACATATAATGATCTAATCATGAATTTGAAGGAGAAGATGTAATGACTGAACGTGAACTTCTAACAATTACAGCAAAAGCGGCGGACGATAAAAGAGCGGAAGATATCGTTGCCTTAAATATGAAGGGAATTTCCTTGGTGGCGGATTACTTTTTGATTTGTCATGGTAATTCCGAAAAACAAGTACAAGCCATCGCACGTGAAATGAAGAGCAAAGCGGACGAAGCGGGCATCAATATTAAGCGCCTTGAAGGTTTTGATGAAGCGAAATGGGTACTTGTTGACCTAGGTGATGTGGTTGCACACGTTTTCCATAAAGATGAAAGAAACTATTATAACCTTGAACGTCTATGGGGAGATGCACCTTTCGAAGATCTTGAGGGTGAACTGACTCAATGACGTACGAACGCTTTGCCTATGTATACGATGAATTAATGAAGGATGCTCCCTATGAAAAATGGTTGTTAATTCTGACGGCGAAGCTAGAGCAATATGGGATAGAAGGAAAGAAAGTACTGGATTTGGCCTGTGGTACCGGTGAGATTACCGTTGAACTGGCGCAGCATGGTTTTGATGTATCCGGTGTGGACTTATCTGATGAAATGCTGATGGTTGCCAATGAAAAAGCGGCGAAGCAAGGATTATCGATTCCTTTATTTCAGCAGGATATGGCAGAACTCGAAGGGCTTGGTCTATATGACTGTGTCACGATTTTTTGTGATTCGCTGAACTACCTTCGCGAGGAAGCGGATATTGTAAAAACTTTCAGCCGGGTTCATGATCATTTGAAGGAAGGCGGATTATTCATGTTCGATGTCCATTCGATTTATAAGATGGAAGAGATCTTTTACAATAATACGTTTGCCGTCAATGATGAAGAAGTCTCCTACATTTGGGACAGTTTCCCGGGGGAAGAACCATACAGTGTCGAGCATGACCTTAGCTTTTTTGTCAGGGACGATCAAAGCGGTTTATATGACCGTTTCGATGAATTACATTACCAGCGGACCTATCCGATTCAACAATACAAACAATGGTTGCAGCAAGCAGGATTCGAAACCCTCGAAATACTCGCGGACCTAGAAGAAAAACCGCCCGTTAACGAAACTGAACGAATCCTTTTTGTAGCCAGGAAATAATATGGGAAATAATAAGGGTCAGACCCCCTTTCGCACAGCGATGCACGAAAGGGGGTCTGACCCTTATTTTATTTTTTATTGGGAAGGAGTTTTGATTTTGGTTCTCGAATATTTAGTAGGGATGGCCAAATTGTTTTTCGACTTCTTCAAGATCTTCTGCGAATTTTTCATGTGTTGCATGAAAAAGGTGATGAAACATCTCTCCGGTTTCTGCTTCTAAAACTTTGATTCCCTCACCTGTTATCCCGCCTTTTACACACACCTTTTCCTGTAAGGTCGGTAAGGTGTAAATGCCTTTACCCAGCAGTTCCCCCAATCCTATCAACATGTTCTCCGTTAAAATCGTTGCCGTTTTTTTATCGATTTTCGTCGTGTCTACCGCCCCTTCAATAAATGCCTGTGCTAAATAGCTAAAGAATGCAGGGCCACAGCTGACTATGTCAGAGGCTACACGGGTGATGTCATTATCGATGATGGTTGGCTCTGAGATGGATGAGGCAAGCTTCTGTAGCGACTCCTGCATCTCCTTGCTGCACGTTTCACTGAAGCTCAGTAACGATACCCCTGAACCGACCCGGTTCGTTATGCTGGGAATAAAGCGTGCGCATGGCCCCTTAACTTCTGCTTCAAGCTGAGAGACAGAGAGAGGGCTTGTGATGGATATGAGTAATTGTTCCTTTTTTATATGATGTTTGATGCCCTGCAATAGGCTATGGATTTGTAAAGGTTTTACGCAGAGAAAGATAAAATCAGCTTGATGGACGACTTCAACTGCACTTGCCGCCAATTGGATGCCAGGATGCTTTTCCTTCAATACTGAGGCTTTGGAAAGCGTTCGATTGGTAATGATTAAATCCTTTGGCTTCAATACCTCCGCTTCAAGCCACGATTCTATTAAAATCGTCCCCATATTTCCGGTACCGATCACACCGATTTTCTTCATGACTACAACTCCCTTCAAAGAAGCACAACTTCTCAATAAACACTATGGCCGTTTACCCTGTCCTATGACAATGGAATGATGAAATGATACGGAAGGAGCTCAATTAATTATGGAGACAATCCTCAAAAAGAAACTAACAGTGGTAGCCGTTGCCATCGTTATTGTGGTAATAGGTTTTTATCTTTTTTTTCAACCAGAAGACGAAACGGCTGGCACAGAAGATATCTTTGCCGCTTCCGCAAACGAAGAGATGGAAGAAGAAACGAAGCCAGAAGCCGAATCGGAACCCAGAATTATGAAAGTCGATGTGAAGGGGGCCGTCCGGGCTCCTGGTGTATTTACGGCACAAGCTGGCGATAGGGTAATTGACTTGATTACCGAAGCAGGAAGTTTCACGGATAAGGCTGATATGGATAAAGTAAACCTGGCACAGCTTGTGGAGGACCAAATGGTCATTTACGTACCGAAGATAGGCGAAGAAGATGTAGAGGGTCCTGCGAATGTTGCTACCGCTCCAACTGGTTCCATGGCTTCTAGTAGTACGGGAGGTCAAGTGAACTTGAATGCAGCCACACAAGCGGACTTAGAAACGCTTTCTGGAATCGGTCCGTCAAAAGCCACAGCCATCCTTGAATATAGGGAGACAATCGGGAAATTCAAGCAGGTGGAGGATTTAAAAAACGTTTCTGGTATCGGGGATAAAACGTTTGAAAAGTTAAAGGATTCGATTACGGTTCAATAAATAATGAGAATGGGTACACAAAAGGACGGGAAGAAGGTAAAATTGAAGAAAGAAATTTACTGAGTCAAAGGGGACGACAACACATGAATCGGATTAGCTGGGATCAATATTTCATGGCTCAAAGCCATTTGTTAGCGTTAAGAAGCACGTGTACTCGTCTAACTGTGGGGGCAACTATTGTGCGGGATAACCGGATTATTGCGGGTGGGTATAACGGCTCGATTGCGGGTGGCACCCATTGTATCGATGATGGCTGTTATGTCATCGATAATCATTGTGTCAGAACGATTCATGCTGAAATGAACGCGCTTTTACAATGTGCCAAATTTGGCGTGCCGACAGCGGGAGCAGAAATTTATGTGACGCATTTTCCGTGTTTACAATGCTGTAAATCGCTGATACAGGCCGGGATAAAGGCTGTTTACTATGCAGAGGATTACAAAAACCATCCTTATGCTATTGAATTGTTCGAACAAGCCGGAGTTAAGATGGAAAAGGTTGAAGCAAAAGGGGCCATCGACGTGAATGGCAAAGAGAAGCAGGACTTTGTTTTATCTTTGTTAAGTCAACTGGAACAAAACGGTCTTGGAAAAGAGGTAGTTTTGGACCTGGAAAAGCAGGCCAAGCGGTTATTTGATTAGTAAATGAAAAGGAGGGCGGGCATGACCAGACACCTTCTTTTCTTAGCGGTTTCTGCCACGTTGGGCGTTACAGCCCATTCGAATTTAAGCATGAAGCTTTTAATCTGCATTTTGTTTTTCTTATGTTTTCTTTTTTACTGGAGCGGTGGAAAGTGGAAGGTCCTCATCCTTCATATTGTCATCATGGGGATCTTTATAAGCTCCGCTTCCATAACCGAAATTCGAAACAAGTCCATATATGATGAATCGGAAAGTCACTTCCTCGTAACATTTACTTCCCAGCCAAAACTCGATGGGAATTTGCTAAAAGGGTTCGTCACAAGTGAACAAGGCGAACAACTCCTCTTACGATATACTATCGCTTCCGAACAAGAAAAGGAAGGTTTAAATCAACACTTGCGCACGGGAATATCCTGTCCGATACAGGGAAGTTTGCAGGTCCCTGAGCCACACCGTAATGAAAACGGCTTCGATTACCAGCAGTATCTTTCCCGTCAGAACACCCACTGGATAGTAAAAGCCGATTCGATCTCTTTTTCAAAATGTAAAATGTCAAAGGCTTCTCTTGTCGTCTCGATTCGCAATTTTCGGATGAAAGGGATTTCCTACATCAAAAAACACTTTCCTAAAGAATCGAGTGGCTTTGTCACAGCCCTGATTTTTGGAGATCAGAGTGAAATCGATGAAGAGGACCTTACCAATTACCAGCGGCTTGGTTTGGTGCATCTTTTGGCAATTTCGGGGCTTCATGTAAGCCTGTTAACGGGCATGTTATTTTATTTGGGAATTCGTATCGGCATCACCCGCGAAAGAATGATAATCCTCATCCTGGTCTTTTTGCCGATGTATACACTATTATCCGGCGGAAGTCCTTCTGTCATGCGTTCCTGTTTGATGGCCATGTTGTTCTTTATCCTGATGCTCTTTAAAAAAAGGCTTTCAGCGAGTGTCACAATTGGCGTCATTTATCTGGTTTTGTTATTTCTTCAGCCAAACATGCTTTATAACATTGGCTTTCAGCTGTCCTTCGCTGTCACATTTTCCATCATCATGTCCTCGGGCATCTTCTTGCACTATCCCCAAAAGATCATGCAGCTCCTCATCATTAGCACAAGCTGTCAATTGGCGGCCCTCCCGATATTGCTTTTCCACTTTTACGAAGTTTCCCTCCTGGGTGTCCTGTTGAATGTCTTGTATGTACCTCTTTATTCCGTGATATTGCTTCCATTTTCATTAATAACGGTCGTTGTGAATCTTTTAGAGCCAGCTCTCGGCCACCCACTCATAACACTCCTTAATGTGACCTTCACGCTCTGCAATCGTGCCGCCGACTTGGCTTCTGATTTTCCCCTGGCCTCGGTCTCGTTTGGTAAACCAGGCTTTATCATGCTATTGTTCCTACTTGTATCGATTTTGGGCTTGTTTGTGAATTGGGAGACTTCTTTTCGCGCAAGTAAAACTTGGTGGGGGATGTTCATTTTACTTTTACTTCTTCAATTCAATATTCAAAAGCTATCTCCCTTCGGTGAAGTGCAGATCATTGATATTGGCCAGGGTGACTCGATTTTGATTACCCTGCCGTTTAACGCCGGGAATTATTTAATTGATACAGGGGGGCAAATCACATTTCCACTGGAGGAATGGAAGAAGAAGCGAAAGACCTATAATACAGCAGAAGATACTATAATCCCGCTATTGAAAAGTAAAGGAATCCATCATTTGGACAAGCTGATTTTAACGCATGCGGATGCTGATCATATGGGAAGTGCAAAAAAGTTGATCGAGAATTTCAAGGTGGAGGAAGTAATTATTGGTAGCTGGGGCGAGGAGCAGTATCGGGATAAAGACTTTATACCTGTCGCCCGAGACAAGGGTATAAGAATCAAGATGGTGAAAAGAGGCGACTCTTGGAGCGTTGGGGAAGCTAAATTTTATGTGTTGAATCCCCACAAGAAGGAAGAAAATACGAATGAGGCCTCCGTTGTTTTGTATGCCGAGATGGGTGGGCTTTCCTGGGTCTTCACGGGTGATATGGGTGAACCGGGGGAAATGGAGCTCATCGATGCATTTCCCAAACTACGGGCAGATATTTTGAAGGTGGGCCACCATGGAAGTAAAACATCTTCTTCGATCCCCTTCCTAGAGCAATTACACCCTAAAGCTGCCATCATTTCCGTAGGAAAGGAGAATAGATATGGCCATCCACACGGCCAGGTGTTGGAGTCGATGAAAGCAAATAAAATCATGGTGTTCAGGACGGACGAAGATGGAGCCGTCATTTACAAATATACTAAAAAGGGAGGAACCTTTCGGAAGATTCTTCCATAGTATGTAGAAATCCAAAAGAAAGAGACTGCATCAGCAGCCTCCATCAGGGAAAAATAAGTGCATGAAAATTAGGATCCTACTGCTTTAACGACGACAGCAATGGTGAACATGGCAGCGAAAAATACAAATGAAGCGATGAATCCGATTGCGGAATCAGCGACGTCATCAGTCTTCGATTGGACATTCTTTTCGAATTCGTTCATTGTTTACCCCTCCTATTTCTGCTAATAGTATAAAACATTACCAAAAAAAAATCCACAGGTCACATTCTTCATTTCCTTTACTGACAAGAGTTGTCACAAATAGTTTGCTTAATTGAGGTCAAAATAAAAGTACAAACAAAGCAAGCACGTAATTGTTCTACATGAATGGTTATCGTTTTCAAGGAAGTTTTCCTAGGGCCTTTCTTGAGAGCGTTCATATAGATCCGGAACTAGACCTTAGGGGCTAGTTCCCTTTATAGCTTGTCAAATGGTTCCTCCCACTATACCATTAGAGAAGAATACATAAAAAAGAGGCGGATTCTATTGGTATTAGACGTTTGGAAGAATATAAAAAAAGGGCAATTCGCTCCCGTATATTTGGTATATGGAACAGAAGCCTATTTAATTAATGAAACGAAGCAACTCTTGATAGAGCATGTCCTTCATGAAGATGAAATGGACTTTAACTTTTCTCAATTTGATTTAGAGGAGACACCGGTCGAAACGGCTCTTGAAGACGTGGAGACCCTCCCTTTCATTGGGGAAAGGCGTCTTGTTTTCATGCAGAACCCATTTTTCCTGACAGCGGAAAAATCAAAGTCCAAGGTAGAACATAATGTGAAAAGATTAGAAGCCTACCTCTCGGACCCTGTTCCTTATTCCATTGTGGTCTTGACGGCCCCTTACGAGAAGCTGGACGAGCGGAAAAAAATCACCAAGGAACTGAAGCGTAAGGCCGTCCTCATTGAGGCGAAGAAGCTGGGCGACCGTGAGCTTAAGGTATGGGTCAAAGAACGGGTCGCAGAATATCAGGTGCAGATCGATGATCAAGCCACGGAACTCCTTTTGGAGCTTGCGGGTACAAACTTGATGATGCTGACGAACGAACTGGATAAAATGGCATTGTATGTAGAAGATGAGAAGCGGATATCGACGGAAGTTGTCGAAAAGTTAGTGGCTAAATCGCTTGAACAGAATATCTTTACCCTGGTTGATTCGGTCTTGCAACGAAAAATGGAAAGTGCCATGACCATTCTCCATGATCTACTTCGGCAAAATGAAGAGCCCATTAAGATTTTGAGTGTGATGGCTGGACAAGTGAGGCTCATGTATCAAGTGAAGGAACTATCTCGACAAGGGTATAGTCAGCAAAAAATCGCGGGACAATTGAGGGTGCATCCATACAGGGTGAAACTGGCCCTTGAAAAGACAGGGAAATTTCAGGTGAAAGAGCTGCTTAGCATTATAGATGACTTGGCTGAGGCGGATTATCGGATGAAAACTGGTCAGGCTGATAAAGCAATCACTTTAGAATTACTACTACTGAAATTCAGATGAAGGCTTAAAGGGGAGGGGATGGAATGATTCTTTCCCCTTTTTGGGCATAAAAAAAAACGACCCGGAAGGTCGTTTCGTTTTCATTAAGCGTTAAGAGCGTTAAGTCTTTTCGCTAAACGAGATTTTTTACGGGCTGCCGCATTTTTATGGATTAATCCTTTAGATGCAGCTTTGTCTAATTTTACAGCAGCTGTTAAAAGAGCTTCTTTAGCAGCTTCAACGTTTTCTCCAGCTAAAGCAACTTCAGCGTTTTTCACTGTAGTACGCATAGTAGATCGAACTGTAATGTTATGAACGCGTTTTGTGTCGTTAGTTTTCACACGTTTAATAGCAGATTTAATGTTTGGCATTCCGTTCACCTCCTACAAAGAAATCGAGATTATATGAACTCGACTTTTCAAATCCATATCAAATAGCACAAATGATATTCTATCAGACTGCTTAAGATTATGCAATACTCCAGATTGAGAATCGAAAAGTAATTATAATTTCTGAAATTAATTCATCTCGTCATAATGTATTGTACCAAAAAAATGAATAATACAAAAGCTAAAATGAAAGAATGTTTAAGAGAGATGATTAAAATACTAGATTTGACTCATATAAACAGCAGGAGGCGCTATGGTGAAACATTTGGACCTAAGTAATTATAGTATTCGGACAGATCTGGCAATTGAAGCGAAAGAAATTGCCCTTGAAATGAAAGGTGTCGTCGAAGAGAAGGATGTCTCCCATATTGAAGGTGTGATCATTAAAGAAAAAGAAGTGGATGATTTGAAGATTTCCCTAGTTGAGGTCACGGCGGAAGGGGAAAAGGAGATTGGCAAGAAAGAGGGGAGTTACCTAACGATAGAGGTCCAAGGGATCCGCCAACAGGATACGGATACGCAGCAACGGGTGGAAAAGGTATTCGCCAACGAGTTAGCGTATTTTTTGAAAAGGAACAAGCTCACAAAGGAAAGCGGTTGCTTAGTCGTTGGTCTGGGTAACTGGAATGTCACCCCTGATGCACTCGGACCGGCTGTCATCGAAAACTTGGTCGTTACGAGACATTTATTCGAGTTGCAGCCGGAGTCGGTAAAGGAAGGATATCGTCCGGTCAGCGCAATTTCTCCCGGGGTGATGGGAATCACGGGGATCGAGACGAGTGACATCATCAAAGGCGTCATTGAAAAAAGCAAGCCGGATTTCCTTATCATTGTAGATGCCTTGGCGGCTCGTTCCATTGACCGGGTGAATTCAACCATTCAAATAACGGATACGGGCATCCATCCCGGTTCAGGGGTAGGGAACAAACGCAAAGAATTGAGCCAGGAAACATTAGGCGTCCCTGTTATCGCCATTGGGATCCCTACTGTCGTCGATGCCGTATCGATCACGAGCGACACAATCGATTATATCCTGAAGCATTTTGGCAAGGAACTGAAAGAAGGCGGTCGGCCTTCACGCGCCTTGGCCCCCGCTGGATTCAGCTTCGGAAAAAGGAAAAAGCTAAAAGATGAGGATATGCCAGGAGAGAAGGAACGAGAAACTTTCTTGGGAATGGTCGGTGTGCTTCCGGATGAAGAGAAGCGTAAATTGATTTATGAAGTGCTCTCGCCACTAGGTCATAATTTAATGGTTACACCAAAGGAAGTCGATGTATTCATTGAAGATATGGCCAATCTGATAGCCAACGGTTTGAATGCGGCGTTACATGAATCAATCAATCAAGGTAATGCGGGCTTCTACACCCGCTAAACGGTATTAGTGCCCAAAAATGGTGTTCTACCCTCTCTAGCAAAGTCATAAGTATTAGTAGACAAGCTATAGAGAGGGTGGACGGATGAAAAGGAGAAAATCTCCAGGTATTATTACAGCTATTCACGGATCAACAATTGTAAAAACGTTTCTAGGTATCCTAGCCTTGCTTCTTTTTGTTTTTTCCGTCAGCGGGGTCATGACTTCATTACGGCCGGAATATCGCATTACCTCGAATTCCGTACATACTGTCGCTAACCAATTTTCAGGTAAAATGCTATTTTCGATGCTGGCCAATGAAAACCATTACTTCTTCAGTGCCTTGCCTGAAGGAAAAGAACAATCGATTGTCATGGAGCAGTTAGTAAAGCTTTCGACCAACATCTCAATGGAGGATCCCCGTAGTTTGCTAGGTCGGGAATTACCAGGGTTCTCGATTTTTGATAACGAGATCCTTGTCGCAGGTGAAGGAACGAACTATACGAATATGCCGTATGAATCTCCACCACCTTTAGAGGTGATGAATGATGAAAGAGATGCATCTCTGCAAAATCTGGATGAAATAGAAGAACCTGATAAGAAGACAACGCCCAATCAACCCAAGCAAACGACCAATGGCCGCAAGGTGGTAGAAATATATCATAGCCATAATCGGGAGTCGTACCTGCCTTATCTAAAGGGTGTCACCGACCCAGATCTTGCGTATCATTCTGAAATCAATATTACAAAACTCGGAACACGGATGACCGCCGATCTCGCGGATAAAGGTATAGGAGCCTCTCTAAATAAAACGGATGTGATGGGGAACTTGAATAGCAAGGGCTTGAATTTTGCAAAAGCGTACCAGGAATCACGTAAAACCGTTCAGACGGCAATGGCGAATAATAAGGATATAGAATATCTCATCGATATCCATCGTGATTCCAAAAGGAAAAAACATACGACGATCACCATTAATGGCAAACAATACGCCAAGATAGCTTTTGTTGTGGGAGGGGACAACCCGAATTATGAAAAAAATGCGGCACTTGCCAATAAAATGCATAAAGCGTTAGAAAAAAAATACCCTGGTATCTCGCGTGGGGTCATGAAACAGGGCGGGGCAAGAAATAATGGAGTTTACAATCAGGATTTGACGGGTAATGCAATGCTTTTGGAAATTGGAGGCGTCGATAATACATTCGAGGAAATGTATTTAACGGTCGACGCATTCACTGATGTGTTCAGCGAATTGTATTGGGATGCTAAGGCTGTGGATGGCATCAAGGGAGAATCGGAAGCAAAGTAATTTGGAAGGAGCCTCTATCATGGTTCGATTTTGGTTGAAATGCACGGGCGTTTTACTTATTTTGTTTTTAGGTGTACTTATCGGGATGCAGCAGGCAAACGACGGCATGAAAAAAATGAAAGGGTATGAAGACCCCGCTTTAAATAGTGCTTTCACCATTAACCAATCGGAGCAGGGAGAAATGGAAGCGGATATCCTTGGGCAAAAAGTGACGAGTCATGATATAGAGACGAAAAAAGAAAAGCTGGAGGAAATGAAAGCTTATAATTTTTTCTCCTCCCTTGGCAAGAGTCTGGGTGAAACCGTATCAGCAGCTTTTAACGCACTCTTTAATATGATTTAGTAGTAGGATAAGCCGGTAGAAAGTTCTAGAAAAAGGCTCCATTCAAATTGAATGCAGCCTTTTTTGCTATCTCCTTCTACATAATGGACTGTCCTTGTAACTATTCTGTTGAATCTTGCATTTTCTATTGATATAATGAAAAATAGTGTATTGTGTCGACTATTGGGAGTGAACGTTATGAATAGAGAAGAGAAATTAAAAAGACAATCAAAGATTCGTAACTTTTCCATCATCGCTCATATTGATCATGGTAAATCAACATTGGCGGATCGTATCATAGAAAAGACGAACGCCATGACTCAACGTGAAATGAAGAGTCAATTGTTAGATTCTATGGACTTAGAGCGTGAGCGTGGAATTACGATTAAATTGAATGCGATTCAATTGAAATATAAGGCGAAAGATGGCGAAGAATATATCTTCCATCTTATCGATACACCGGGGCACGTAGATTTCACTTACGAGGTTTCACGAAGCCTTGCTGCGTGTGAAGGTGCAGTCCTTGTCGTGGATGCTGCTCAAGGCATCGAGGCCCAGACGCTTGCCAATGTTTATTTAGCATTGGACAATAACCTGGAAATTTTACCTGTCATCAATAAGATTGACTTGCCAAGTGCCGACCCTGAGCGGGTCCGTGGTGAAATCGAGGATGTAATCGGTCTTGATGCATCTGATGCCGTTTTATGCTCAGCTAAAGCTGGAATTGGAATTGAGGATATTTTAGAACAGGTCGTAGAATTGGTTCCTGCACCTCAGGGTGATCCGGACGGACCGTTTAAAGCACTTATTTTTGACTCCGTATTTGATGCTTATCGCGGTGTAGTAGCTTACATCCGGGTTGTTGAGGGTTCTATAAAAGTGGGCGATAAAATCAAAATGATGTCCACTGGTAAGGAATTTGATGTGACCGAATTGGGCGTCTTCAATCCGAAAGTCCAAATGCTTGATGAACTGACAGTGGGGGATGTAGGTTTCCTGACCGCAGCCATTAAGAATGTCAGTGATACGACTGTAGGGGATACGATTACGAGTGCCAATAATCCCGCGACAGAAGCCTTGCCTGGTTACCGGAAGATGAATCCGATGGTTTATTGCGGTTTATACCCGATTGATGCATCTAAATTCAATGATTTACGTGATGCTTTAGAAAAACTGGAGTTGAATGATTCAGCATTGCAATTTGAGGCAGAGTCTTCTCAAGCGCTAGGATTTGGTTTCCGTTGTGGCTTCCTTGGCCTTCTTCATATGGAAATCATTCAAGAACGTATCGAGCGTGAATTCAAAATTGATTTAATCACGACAGCACCAAGTGTTATATATGACGTTATCCTTACAGATGGAACGTCCATGAAGGTGGATAATCCATCCAATATGCCGGATCCACAAAAAATCGAAAACGTCGAAGAACCTTATGTTAAGGCGACCATGATGGCACCAACTGAATTTACGGGAACCATCATGGAAATCTGCCAAAACAAACGTGGGAATTTCATCGATATGGAATACGTGGATGAAACGCGCGTAAGTATCCATTATGAGATTCCGTTGTCAGAAATCGTCTATGATTTCTTTGATCAATTGAAATCCAATACAAGAGGGTATGCTTCATTCGATTATGAGTTAATCGGATATAAGCCATCCAAACTTGTCAAAATGGATATCTTGTTGAATGGCGAAACGGTCGATGCATTAAGTTTCATCGTCCATAAGGACTTTGCTTATGAACGTGGAAAAATCATCGTTGAAAAATTGAAGAAATTGATTCCAAGACAGCAATTCGAAGTGCCGATCCAAGCGGCTATCGGACAAAAAATCGTGGCCCGTTCATCCATTAGTGCCATGCGTAAAAACGTATTGGCTAAATGTTACGGTGGCGATATTTCCCGTAAACGTAAATTGCTTGAAAAACAAAAACAAGGTAAAAAGCGGATGAAACAAGTGGGTTCCGTTGAAGTGCCACAAGAAGCCTTCATGGCTGTCCTGAAAATGGATGATACGACTCCAAAAAAATAAATGATAGTAGAAAAAAGAGGGTAGACAGGATCTAGCCTCTTTTTCTATCGGTCCATTCGATTAAATAAAGGTTGTGAACTTAATGATTAAAAGTGCTTACCTGCATATCCCGTTTTGTGAACATATTTGCCACTATTGTGATTTTAATAAAGTTTTCTTACAAGGGCAGCCCGTTGATGAATATTTACGGATGATGAAAAGGGAAATGGAAATGCAACTTGCTAAATATCCGACAACGGAACTGGATACGGTCTTTGTTGGTGGGGGAACACCTACCTCACTTGATGAAAAGCAGCTATCCTTTCTTTGTGAGGCCATCAATGAGACCCTCCCTTTCGATGCCAAACAGGCTGAGTATACGTTTGAAGCCAATCCCGGGGACCTTTCGAGAGAAAAGCTTGAAATCCTCTTTCAAGCAGGCGTGAATAGGCTAAGTTTTGGGGTACAAAGCTTTAATGACGAATTATTGAAGCGCATCGGCCGAACACATCGGGCATCCGAGGTGTATGAAACCATTCAGTTGGCTCAGGATGTGGGCTTCACCAATATTACGATTGACTTGATTTATGGATTACCGGGGCAAACTATGGAAGATTTCGAGGATACACTCGCAAAAGCCCTTGCCCTGCAACTTCCTCACTATTCCAGTTATTCCTTGATCGTCGAACCAAAGACGGTCTTTTACAACCAAATGCGTAAAGGTACATTGAATCTCCCTCCACAGGAACTAGAGGCTTCCATGTATGAGCGGCTGATGGAAGAGATGGAGAGGCATGGAATGCATCAATATGAAATCAGTAATTTTGCTCGGCCTGGTTTTGAAAGTAAGCATAACCTGACATACTGGGACAATAAAGAGTATTATGGCATCGGTGCTGGAGCTCATGGATATACGGGTGGCAAAAGAGTGGCCAATCATGGTCCGGTAAAAAAATACATCACTCCTTTGCTAAAAGGTGAATTGCCTGTTTTAGATGAACATCCTGTGCCGCTCTATGAAAAAATGGAAGAAGAGATGTTTTTGGGGCTCCGGAAAACAAAAGGCGTCTCCCTAGAAACATTCAAAAGTAAATTTTCTGTAGAAATGAAGGAGATTTTCGGGGAATCGCTCGAAGAACAAATGAAAAAGGGGTTACTCACGATTGAGGACGGGTTCGTAAGCCTGACTGAGCGTGGCAAATTGCTTGGTAATGAAGTGTTTCAATCGTTTTTGGGAGTGGTTGATACGGATTGATGGAAATCTCTTGTCCTATAAACGGTAATTTAGCGGTTTTCATTATTGACATCATCAGCTTCATTTGATAATTTATTAGTATATTAGCACTCAGGAAGTTAGAGTGCTAACAGAGGTGATCATACATGCTAACTGATCGTCAATTATTGATTCTGCAAGTGATAATCGAGGATTTTATCCATTCAGCCCAGCCTGTCGGGTCGCGAAGCTTGTCGAAGAAAGATGAAATTACGTTCAGCTCGGCCACTATTCGCAATGAAATGTCTGATCTTGAAGAATTGGGTTTTTTAGAAAAAACTCATACATCTTCAGGAAGGGTTCCTTCTGAAAAAGGGTATAGATATTATGTGGATCATTTACTTTCTCCTCAAGCTCCAAAAAAGAATGAAATGAAATTGTTGAAATCCGTGTTCGTGGAGCGCATTTATGAACTGGAAAAGATTGTCCAAAAATCAGCTAAGATACTCTCTGAATTGACGAATTACACGGCAATCGTTCTTGGCCCCAAAGTCAATGAACATAAGCTGAAAAAGATTCAAATCATTCCATTGAGTCCTGAAACGGCAATTGCGATCATCATCACTGACACAGGCCATGTTGAAAATCGAATGATTTCCCTGCCTCCTTCTTTCGATATCAATGAAATTGAGAAGGTAGTCAATATTTTAAATGCCCGGTTAGTGGATGTACCGCTTGTCGAGCTGAAGGATAAGATCTATAAGGAAGTGGCGGTCTTATTGAGCCATCACATCCATAATTATGGATCGGTCGTTTCTGTTCTTGCGGACACCCTCACGGATACGAAACCGGAAAAAATATTTTTCGGTGGTAAAACGAATATCTTGAGGCAGCCTGAGTTCCATGACATTGCAAAAGTCAGCACACTTTTATCCATGATCGAACAGGAACAAGGATTTTATGATCTCATTACGAAAAACCCATCTGGCATTCATGTCAAGATTGGCCGGGAAAATCAAAATACCGTCCTTGAAGATTGTAGTTTGATTACCGCGACGTATTCAATCGGGCAGGAACAAGTGGGCACCTTGGCAATATTGGGTCCAACTCGAATGGAATATTCGAGAGTAATCAGTCTCCTTTCTTTTTTCTCGAAGGATTTAACGACGTTGATGACAAAGCTGTATCAAAAATAGGAGCAAAGGTAATAGTAAGGTGGCGGTAAAAGGGTTACCACCGCCCAACCTATTACTTAAGCATAAATTTGTATAATCCTTTAGGGGAGGTGAGATTGTGGAAAATAAAAACAATGAACAGACATTAAATAATGAAACAATCGAGGAAAGCACGGAAGAAGCGGTTTTTGCTGAAGAAGTGAATTCATCGGAAGAAACTCAGGAGGAAACTCCGGTAGAAAAAGATGAGCTACAGTTGGCTCAAGAAAAGATTCAGGAACTAGAAGCTAAAATCGAAGAAATGGATAACCGTTACCTTCGTTTGCAAGCTGATTTCGATAATTCTAGACGCCGTGCAAAGCTTGATATGGAAGCGGCTCAAAAATATAGAGTGCAAGATATTGCCGGGAATTTGGTCGAGGCTCTTGATAACTTTGAAAGAGCGACTAAAATCGAAGCGGATAATGAGCAAACAAAGTCCCTTCTTCAAGGCATGGAAATGGTCTATAAAGGCATTATTGGTGCATTGGCGAAAGAAGGCATCGAACCGATCAATTCTGTCGGTGAAGAATTCGATCCTCGTTTGCATCAAGCCGTCATGCAAGTTCAAGATGAGAACTTCGGTTCGAACATCGTTGTGGAAGAATTCCAAAAAGGATATCTTCTTAAGGACCGAGTGATTCGCCCGGCCATGGTAAAGGTAAACGAATAAAGAAATCATTACATATAAATATTGGGAGGTAGTGTAACAATGAGCAAAATTATTGGTATTGACTTAGGTACTACAAACTCTTGCGTATCTGTACTTGAAGGCGGGGAACCAAAAGTTATCCCGAATCCAGAAGGAAACCGTACAACACCTTCTGTTGTGGCATTTAAAAATGGGGAACGTCAAGTAGGGGAAGTGGCAAAACGCCAAGCAATTACGAACCCGAACACAATCATTTCCATTAAACGTCATATGGGTACTAACCATAAGGAAGTAATTGATGGAAAAGAATATTCACCGCAGGAAGTATCTGCAATCATCCTTCAATACTTGAAATCTTATGCTGAAGAATATCTTGGAGAAAAAGTAACAAAAGCGGTTATCACCGTGCCTGCTTACTTTAATGACGCTGAACGTCAAGCAACTAAAGACGCTGGTCAAATTGCTGGTCTTGAAGTGGAACGTATTATCAATGAACCTACAGCTGCAGCACTTGCTTATGGATTGGATAAAACAGAAGAAGACCAAACAATCCTTGTATTCGACCTTGGTGGCGGTACATTTGACGTATCCATCATGGAACTTGGAGACGGAGTATTCGAAGTACGTTCAACAGCTGGTGACAACCGCCTAGGTGGAGACGACTTCGACCAAGTAATCATTGATTATTTAGTAGAAGCATTCAAAAAAGAGAATGGCATCGATCTTTCTAAAGACAAAATGGCTGTTCAACGTTTGAAAGATGCAGCTGAAAAGGCGAAAAAAGACCTTTCAGGTGTAACTTCTACTCAAATTTCATTACCATTCATCACAGCTGGAGATGCTGGCCCACTTCACTTGGACGTAACGATGACTAGAGCTAAATTTGATGAGCTTTCATCAAGTCTTGTTGAACGTACGATGGGACCTACTCGTCAAGCATTGAAAGATGCTGGACTTTCAGCTTCAGAAATCGATAAAGTCATCCTTGTTGGTGGATCTACTCGTATTCCTGCAGTAGTGGAAGCAATCAAAAAGGAAATCGGTCAAGAACCTAGCAAAGGCGTTAACCCTGATGAAGTAGTAGCAATGGGTGCTGCTATTCAAGGTGGCGTGTTAACTGGAGACGTTAAAGACGTGGTTCTTTTAGACGTAACTCCACTTTCACTTGGAATTGAAACAATGGGCGGTGTATTCACTAAGTTAATCGACCGTAATACAACGATTCCGACAAGTAAATCTCAAGTGTTCTCAACAGCAGCAGATAACCAAACAGCTGTGGATATCCATGTTCTTCAAGGTGAACGTCCAATGTCAGCGGATAATAAAACGCTTGGCCGTTTCCAATTAAGCGATATTCCACCTGCACCACGAGGAATTCCTCAAGTAGAAGTAACATTCGATATTGATAAAAATGGTATTGTTAATGTTCGTGCAAAAGATCTTGGTACAAACAAAGAGCAAGCCATCACAATCAAATCATCTTCAGGTCTTTCTGATGAAGAAATCGAGCGTATGGTACGCGAAGCAGAAGAAAATGCCGATGCTGATAAACAACGTAAAGAAGAAGTGGAACTTCGTAATGAAGCTGACCAACTTGTCTTCCAAACGGAAAAAACGCTTAAAGATCTAGAAGGTAAAGTAGATGAAGCGGAAGTAACAAAAGCGAACGAAGCGAAGGATGAACTGAAAGCTGCAATCGAGAAAGATGAGCTTGAAGAAATCCGTACGAAAAAAGATGCTCTAAACGAAATCGTTCAAGCTTTAACTATGAAGCTTTACGAAGAAGCGGCTAAAGCACAGCAAGCTGCCCAAGAGGGTGCTGGTGAAGCTGGAGCTGGAGCTCAAGACGATAACGTCGTTGATGCAGAATTTACAGAAGTGAACGAAGACGAAAAAAATAAAAAGTAACCCTTTTGGGATGCTGAAATAGTGGGTAGTGAAATGCTGCCTGAAGTAGAAAAGTCAAAGTCAGGTTATCTTGGCTTTGGCTTTTTTTACAATGGATGGAGCTAAATATAGGAATGATAGGGCTATAAAGAGATGAAATGACAGTTTGAGGGGACATTCCCACTTCTTTTATGGAAGGGTGTTCAAACTGTTTGTGCTTTTCTAGTTGATTATTATCTTCCTACAGTGATAATATAATCTTTATGTGAATCGAATCGGGAGTGGATTTAGATATGAGTAAACGCGATTATTATGAGGTGTTAGGCCTTTCGAAGAGTGCTTCGAAGGATGAAATCAAGAAAGCGTATCGAAAGCTCTCCAAACAATATCACCCTGATATTAATAAAGCAGACGATGCTGCGGATAAATTCAAGGAAATTAAGGAAGCTTACGAAGTATTAAGCGATGAACAGAAAAAAGCCCATTATGATCAATTTGGGCATACTGATCCGAACCAAGGCTTCGGTGGTGGTCAAGACTTTGGTGGTTTTGGCGGATTCGAAGATATTTTCAGTAGTTTCTTTGGTGGTGGAGGTCGTAGAAGAGATCCTAATGCTCCTCGTCAAGGGGCCGATCTGCAATATACGATGACGCTTTCTTTTGAAGAAGCCGCATTTGGGAAAGATACAGAGATTGAAATTCCACGTGAAGAGAATTGTGATACATGTAAGGGCTCAGGTGCAAAGCCTGGTACAAAAGTCGAAAACTGTTCACACTGTCACGGAACTGGTCAGTTAAATGTTGAACAAAATACAGCTTTCGGGCGTATCGTTAACCGGAGAGCTTGTCACCATTGTCAAGGAACAGGTAAAATCATTCCGAATAAATGTTCAACGTGTAAAGGTGAAGGAAAAGTTCAAAAACGTAAAAAAATTCAAATCAAAGTACCTGCAGGTATCGATGACGGACAACAGCTTCGAGTTTCCGGTCAAGGGGAGCCTGGAATCAATGGTGGCCCATCCGGAGATCTATATGTAGTCTTCCATGTCCGTACTCATGAATTCTTTGAACGGGATGGCGATGATATTTATTGCGAAATGCCGATTACATTTGCCCAATCTGCGTTAGGAGACGAAATTGAAGTCCCAACCTTGCATGGCAAAGTTAAATTGAAGATTCCTGCCGGTACACAAACTGGTACGCGTTTCCGTTTAAAAGGAAAAGGCGTTTCGAATGTCAGGGGCTATGGACAAGGCGACCAGCATGTAATCGTATTGGTGGTCACTCCAAAGAAATTGACGGAAAAACAAAAAGAACTTCTTCGTGAGTTCAGCGAAATCAGTGGCCAATCAGGCATTGATGAACAAGAAGATGGCTTTTTCTCGAAGGTAAAGCGTGCTTTTAAAGATAGATGACTAAAAGTAAAAGAAGAGATCGGGAGTTGGTAGGTTATGAAGTGGTCTGAATTTGCAATCCACACAACAAATGAAGCGGTTGAACCTGTTTCAAATATCCTTCATGAGGCAGGTGCAAGCGGTGTTGTCATTGAGGATCCTCTTGAATTAGTCAAAGAACGTGAAAATGTCTTTGGCGAAATCTACCACCTGAACCCAGATGATTATCCGGACGAAGGTGTTTTGATCAAGGCGTACTTGCCGGTTAATAGCTTTCTTGGTGAAACGGTTGATGCTATTAAGGAATCCATCAATAATCTCCTGCAATTTGAAATAGACCTAGGGAAGAACCTTGTTTCAATCAGTGAAGTGAATGAGGAAGAATGGGCAACTGCCTGGAAGAAATATTATAATCCAGTCAAGATATCCGAGCGATTCACCATTGTCCCTACTTGGGAAGACTATACGCCAGTAAGCAGTGATGAATTGATCATAGAACTGGATCCGGGCATGGCATTCGGGACGGGTACCCACCCGACAACCGTCATGTGTATCCAAGCCCTCGAACGTACTGTTGTACCGGGTGATCTTGTGGTGGATGTTGGAACGGGTTCTGGAGTCTTGAGCATAGCGTCCGCATTGTTGGATGCAAAACGAGTTCAGGCACTTGATTTGGATGAAGTGGCTGTTCGGTCGGCCATTCAAAATGTTGAACTGAACAATGTTCAGGAAAAGGTCTCTGTTTCGCAAGGTAACTTATTGGATGGAGTAGATGAACGGGCGGATGTCGTAGTAGCCAATATTTTGGCCGAAGTGATTATGCGCTTTACGGACGATGTTGCGAAAATCGTGAAACCTGGTGGGCATTTCATTGCCTCTGGAATCATTCAACCTAAAAAACAAGATGTGAAGGAAGCGATTCAAGCTTCCGGATTCATAATTGTGGAAACCATCCAGATGGAAGATTGGGTTGCGTTCATTGCTAAAAGAAATGATTGAATGATGAGTTACTCTGATTATCTTATCCACAGGTAATCAGAGTACCTTTTTTTACGCTCAAACCTTGGCAAGGCACAAAGCATTCAAGGGAAGATGCCTTTGACTGCTAGCCTGTGAGTTTTTCTAGACTAGACGGAGTAGGTGGCACTGTGCAACGATATTTTCTTAATGAAATGGACTTTCAGGGACAAACCGTGACCATTACAGGTGATGATTTTCACCATATTGCCAGAGTCATGAGAATGGAACCTGGAGAGCGAATCATAACTGTAAAGGGCAGTGGCATGGCTGCAGTCACGGAAATCTCGGAAATTACGAGTGATACAGTTATAGGAAACATTTTGGAATGGAAGAATGAAGAAAAAGAGCTTCCCGTCCAGGTGACGATAGCGAGCGGTCTGCCTAAAGGGGATAAGCTGGAGTATATCGTTCAAAAGGGGACGGAATTGGGCGCTTACAAGTTTATCCCTTTTATTGCGGCTCGTTCGGTGGTAAAATGGGACCACAAAAAGGTCGGCAAGAAACTAGAAAGACTCCAAAAGATTTCTAAGGAGGCGGCCGAGCAGTCCCACCGTACAGTTGTCCCTTCCGTGACCGAACCGATGTCAATCGCTCAACTAACGGAGCTTGCTTCTGAATACGATCATTCGTTAATCGCATTTGAAGAAGAGGCAAAGCGCGGTGAAACATCCGTGCTAGCGTCGGTGTTGGAAAACATCAGGGCTAGACAGTCGATTCTTTTCGTTTTTGGGCCTGAAGGGGGCCTAGCGGAAAAAGAAATCGAGAAATTAACATCTTCCGGTTTTGTAGCATGTGGACTTGGACCTAGAATATTAAGAACTGAAACAGCACCTTTATATGCACTTTCCGCTGTTTCTTATCATGTAGAACTTTTGAGGTGATGAAAAATGGCAACGGTCGCTTTCCATACATTAGGCTGTAAAGTAAACCATTATGAAACAGAAGCTATTTGGCAATTATTTAAGACAGAAGGATATGACCGTGTTGAATTCGAAAACACATCGGATGTGTATGTCATCAATACGTGTACCGTAACGAATACGGGCGATAAGAAAAGCCGCCAGGTCATCCGTCGTGCTATCCGTAAAAACCCGAATGCCGTCATTGCAGTAACAGGATGTTACGCACAGACGTCGCCTGCTGAAATCATGGCAATCCCGGGCGTCGATATCGTGGTGGGCACACAGGACAGGGGAAAACTGTTAGCATACATCGAACAATTCAAGGTGGAACGCGAACCGATTAATGCAGTAGGAAACATTATGAAAAACCGTGTATACGAAGAATTGGATGTACCAGCTTTTACCGACAGAACCCGAGCTTCTTTAAAGATCCAGGAAGGTTGTAACAACTTCTGCACGTTCTGCATCATTCCATGGGCACGTGGTTTAATGCGTTCCCGTGATCCAAAGGAAGTCCTCCATCAAGCTGAACAGCTTGTCGAAGCAGGGTATAAGGAACTTGTGTTGACTGGCATTCATACAGGTGGTTATGGTGACGACTTGAAGGATTATAATTTGGCGATGCTCTTGCGTGATTTGGAAAAGGTCGAGGGACTTAAACGGATCCGCATATCTTCCATTGAAGCGAGTCAAATAACGGATGAAATCATTGAAGTGCTTACGAAGTCCAAAAAAGTGGTTCGCCATTTGCATATTCCGATTCAATCAGGATCAGATACTGTGTTAAAACGGATGAGACGTAAATATACGATGGATTTCTTCGGGGACCGTATCGAAAAATTAAAAGTGGCACTTCCCGGCCTTGCCGTTACTTCTGATGTCATTGTAGGTTTCCCTGGAGAAACCGAAGAGGAATTCATGGAGACATATAATTTCATCAAGAAATATAAGTTCTCTGAATTACATGTATTCCCATACTCGAAACGTACAGGGACCCCAGCGGCACGCATGGATGATCAAGTGGATGAAGATGTGAAAAACGAACGTGTTCATCGCCTGATCTCTTTGTCCGATCAGCTGGCAAAAGAGTATGCTTCTCAATTCGAAGGAGAAGTACTGGAAGTGATTCCTGAAACACCATTGGAAAATGGGCTTTATGAGGGGTACTCCGATAATTATATGAAGGTTATTTTCCCGGCTACTGAAGAAATGGTTGGAGAAATCGTAAAAGTGAAAATTACACAATCCGGCTATCCACATAGTGAAGGACAGTTTGTTACTATTGTGAAAGATCTTCCATTACAACAAGCAGCTAATCTTTAAGACGGCGATTTATCGCTGTCTTTTTTTTCTTCTTTTTAGAGTGATAACGGAACATAAGGGTATAGTTTATATATATCGTCATTTTGAAATTATTATGGTATCATGAGAGGTACGGACAACTAGTTTTTTTATGAATATTAAGGAGGATTACTAAATGACACAAAATGTAGCAGGTTTAATCGATCACACTTTATTAAAAGCGGATGCAACGAAAGAACAAATAAAAGTTTTATGTGAAGAAGCAAGAGAATATAAATTCGCATCAGTATGCGTGAACCCAACTTGGGTGAAGTATGCTAGTGAGTTATTGGAAGGTTCAGAGGTAAAGGTTTGTACGGTAATAGGTTTCCCTCTAGGAGCGTCCACTCCTGAAACTAAAGCCTTCGAAACAAAAGATGCCATCAGCAACGGTGCGCATGAAGTTGATATGGTAGTCAACATCGGTGCTTTGAAGGACAAGGATGATGAATTGGTTGAGCGGGACATTCGTGCCGTTGTCGCTGCAGCGACTGGTAAGGCCCTTTCAAAGGTCATTATTGAAACATCATTATTGTCAGAGGAAGAAAAAGTGCGTGCTTGCGAAATAGCTGTTAAAGCGGGAACGGATTTTGTTAAAACTTCAACAGGATTCTCAACAGGTGGTGCTACGGTTGAAGATGTAGCGCTTATGAGAAAAACGGTTGGACCGAATATCGGCGTTAAAGCTTCAGGTGGGGTTCGTAACACGAGCGATGCTGAGAAAATCATTGAAGCAGGAGCATCTAGAATTGGTGCAAGTGCTGGTGTATCCATTGTAAAAGGCTTAACAGCTGATTCTGATTATTAATTTTCATGGCCGCATTCTTAGGAATGCGGCTTATTTTTTTTGAGGACGATGCAGCATTAAAATGAAGTTGGAAAATTGGCTTGCGAAAGGTAAAACGATCAAAGAAGTCGTAATATTAAAAATGACACTAGCATGTGCAAGCTGGGTCGCTTTATTTTCAGTGAAAAAGGCAGCCGTTCGTTCTAGAACGTCCACAAGAGGAAGGAAGGCAGCCACACCAATCACATTCAGCCATATATGTGCATATGCTGTAAAGGCAGCTTGTCTACCTGAACCGATGCTAGCCATATAGCCTGTGATACACGTACCGATATTAGAACCGAGCATCATGATGATGGAAGAAGAGACGGATAGCTCCCCACTCATTAAAAAACTCATGGCGATTCCGATGGTCGCGGAGCTAGAGTGAATCAGCGCCGTTAACAGGATACCTGCCAACAAAGCATAACTAAGATGGCTTTCTATGCCACTGAGTACATGCTGAACCGATGGATAGGCAGCGATGGGCTTGGAGAGCATCTTAAAACCGCTCATCGCCGCGAAAATGGCAGAGATGCCTATAAGGGACATTCCGGCGCTTTTTAATGCGATTTTGGGCATAAAGCAAAGAGCGGCACCGCATAAGACTCCTGGAATGATCCAGCGGTCCAATGAAAAGGTCATGAATTCAGCTGTAAAGGTCGAACCGATATTCGTTCCTAAAATGATGCCAATCGTCTGTGGAAAGGATAAACTGCCGGCGGAAACGAGACCCACAGTCATGACCATGACCGCCGAGCTGCTTTGAAGGATGCCTGTGAAAATCGTACCTGCAAAAAAACCTTTCCATGGTTTATCGGTCACCTTAGAAAGAAAGGATTTTAATTTAGCGCCGGACAGGTTGAATAAGCCGATGCGTAAAACGGCCATACCCGCTAAAAATAAAGTGATGAATAAAAGGAATAAAAGTAACTCGTACATGACCAACACCTCTTGAACAGTCTATGGCCCATAGGGGAGAGACATGCTATAAAAAGCTTCAAAGTTGCAATTAGAAAAAAATATGGTAACAACATGATAATATTTCAAATAAGTTTCGTTTTATTGGTTGACCTGTCAAAGATGATATATTATAATTGTTTAGTACATGTATAACATGTTGACAACTTGAGTTAGTGTGTTGTTTTCGGAGGGAGGGAAAGAGATGTCTAAAACCGTCGTTCGTAAAAACGAATCGCTTGAAGATGCTCTTCGTCGTTTCAAACGTACTGTATCTAAAGCAGGATCGCTTCAGGAAGCTAGGAAGCGTGAATTTTATGAAAAGCCAAGCGTAAAACGTAAGAAAAAGTCTGAAGCTGCAAGAAAACGTAAATTCTAAGAGAGGGTGGAAAGATGAGTCTTCTCGAGCGTTTAAATAATGATATGAAACAAGCGATGAAGAACAAGGAAAAGGACAAACTATCTGTTATTCGTATGTTGAAAGCTTCGCTTCAAAACGAAGCCCTAAAACAGAGACAAGATTTAACAGATGATGAAGAATTGACAGTGCTCTCTCGCGAATTAAAACAACGCAAAGACTCCCTCCAGGAGTTTGAAAACGCAGGTCGTTCCGATCTCGTGGATAAAGTCCGCACCGAATTGGGATACGTAGAGGCATATATGCCTGAGCAACTATCAGAAGAAGAGATTTCTGAAATTGTTAAATCAACAATTGAGGAAGTCAATGCAACATCCAAAGCAGATATGGGGAGAGTTATGGGAGCTTTAATGCCTAAAGTTAAAGGTAAAGCAGATGGTTCTCTAGTAAACAAGTTAGTACAACAACATCTATCTTAAACTCGAAACCTAACCGCAGGCATTAGCCTGTGGTTTTTGTGTGTTTACGTGATTATTTCGCCTCTTTTAGACGTATAGTAACTAGTGAAAGGGCAGCCGATTGGTTTTATATAAATTAATTGCTTTTTAAATGAAACCTTTTTCATATACATACGTATTAACTAAGTAAGTGACGATAATAAGTGGATTCGATTAGCAAGGGTGAAATATGCCTTTTAGGTAATGGAAAGGCCGGCTTACAGGCGCTTAATACGGGAAAGGAGGCGTTCCATTGAAAATATGGCGTGGTCTATCTGTTCTCTTATTCGGATTGCTGCTTATAGTGTCTTTCTTGGTGCCGGGTGCTTCTGCAAAGGAGAAGATTGTTTACCAGGTTCCCATTCAAGAAACGGTGGAAAAGGGTTTGGCCGCCTTTTTGCAACGGGCACTATCGATTGCAGAAGTGAATAACGCAGATCTTGTAATTTTCGAGGTGAATACCCCAGGTGGTGCCGTAGATGCGGCAGGGGAGATAGCCAAGTTACTGTCTAATTCCTCAGTAAAAACAGTGGCTTACGTCAATAATCGTGCTTTATCTGCGGGTGCCTATATTTCGCTCAGTGCCGATGAAATTTATATGGTCCCCAGTGCTACAATGGGTTCAGCTGCGGTGATTGACTCTTCGGGAAATGCAGCGGGAAAAAAAGCGGAATCTTATTGGTTGGCTGCAATGAAAACGGCAGCCGAACAGAATGGACGCGATCCCATTTATGCACAAGCGATGGCTGATGAGGATATCGACCTTCCAAAATACGGAGCCGAAAAAGGAAAATTACTGACATTCACTGCTGATCAGGCAAAAAAGGCCGGCTACAGTGAAGGGACCGTTTCGGGGAAAGCTGAGTTATATAGTATACTCGGGGTGGAAGATGCGGATATTCGAACCATAGAGGAAAGCTTTCCAGAAAAGTTAGCTCGCTTTTTGACCAATCCTTTTGTGATTCCCATCTTATTGACGATAGCAGGCATCGGGATTGTGGTAGAGTTGTTTTCGCCTGGTTTTGGCATTCCTGGTTTTATTGGAATCACTGGCCTCGTATTGTTCTTTTATGGACATTTGGTCGCAGGCATCACGGGCTATGAGTCGTTAGCGCTATTCATCTTAGGAGTCATCCTTGTGCTCTTGGAGTTTTTCCTCCCTGGAGGAATTATCGGGGTGCTTGGCTTTAGTGCAATTATAGGCAGTTTATTTCTCGCTTCAGAAGATCCGGTCCATATGACCATTTCTTTGTTAATTGCGATTACCGCATCCATTTTGGTTTCTATCCTATTTGTAAAGGTGCTTGGTAAAAAAATGAACTTTTTTAGAAAAATGATATTAACCGATGCAACAAAAACAGAGCAAGGGTATGTCAGTTCTCCGAATCGCTTGGAATTATTAGGTGTTGAAGGTAAGGCAATGACAGACTTAAGGCCATCTGGAACGGCTTTAATTAATGATGAACGGGTCGATGTTGTGACAGAAGGAAGCTTTATTTCCAAAGGGACATCCATCAAAGTCGTGAAAGCTGAAGGGTCGAGAGTAGTCGTTCGGCAAATTCCGGAATCAAATCAATGAAAATAGGAAGGGTGAATGTTTAGGTGATAACTTCAGGAACAATATTTATCGTGTTGGCTGTAATTGCGGCCATCATCATCTTATCGGTATTTTTCACATTTGTACCAGTTATGTTATGGATCTCAGCTTTAGCGGCTGGAGTCAAAATCAGTATCTTTACATTAGTGGGAATGAGGCTTCGTCGTGTTATACCAAGCAGGGTAGTTAACCCGCTCATTAAAGCCCACAAAGCGGGAATCAATGTATCGACGAATCAATTGGAGAGCCATTACCTTGCAGGAGGGAATGTTGACCGTGTCGTCAATGCACTGATTGCAGCAGAACGTGCGAATATCGCATTGCCATTTGAAAGAGGGGCAGCCATCGATCTTGCAGGACGTGATGTACTGGAAGCGGTTCAAATGAGCGTTAACCCTAAAGTGATCGAAACGCCATTCATCTCCGGTGTAGCGATGAATGGGATTGAAGTGCAAGCAAAGGCAAGAATCACCGTTCGTGCCAATATCGAACGATTAGTCGGTGGTGCTGGGGAAGAAACGATCATCGCGCGTGTAGGTGAAGGGATTGTTTCGACAATCGGTGCTTCTAAAAGGCATACGGATGTCCTTGAAAACCCGGATTTAATTTCTAGAACCGTTTTATCGAAAGGTCTCGATTCAGGTACAGCATTTGAAATTCTATCGATTGATATCGCTGATGTGGATATCGGGAAGAATATCGGGGCTATCCTACAGACTGACCAGGCTGAAGCGGATAAGAAAATCGCCCAAGCAAAAGCGGAAGAACGTCGCGCGATGGCTGTTGCCTTGGAACAGGAAATGGTAGCCCGTGTCCAAGAAATGAGAGCGAAGGTTGTAGAATCCGAGGCAGAAGTGCCATTGGCTATGGCTGAAGCGCTGAAGAGCGGAAATCTAGGGGTAATGGACTACATGAATATCCAAAATATCACGGCGGATACGGATATGCGGGATTCCATCAGTAAGATATCGGATAACCCAAAGGACAAGGATAACAATTAATTCCCAGAAGGGAGGCCTTTAAATGGGAGATCTCATTCAATTCTTTCTCAGTAATCCATTCCTTCTGATTATCTTGATAGCTGTTGCAACATCCATGTTCGGCAGGAAAAAACAGCCGCAACAAAACAATCCAAACAACCCGCCGAAAAAGAAATGGCAGGAAATCATGCAGGAGCTTCAAGGCGAGATGCCACAAAAGGAACAACGGCAAACCCCTGTTCCGGCATCTGCCCAAAAAGCAGAGAAGCGTGTCGTACACTCTGCTGGGCCTGTGGATGAAACGAAAGCACAGGCTGAAAAAAGGATTGCTGAACTAAGAAGGCTGCAGCAGAAATATGAGCAAGAGCGTGTGGAACAAAAAGAAAAGGCAGATCGAATTACTACAGCCATTTCTGACGATAGCAGTCCCGTCTATCATAAAGGTCCTTCCTTCACTAAGAAACAGTTGATTGATGGAATCATTATGTCTGAGGTGCTCGGACCTCCAAGGGCTAAGCGTAGCTTGCAAAGGTCAAGGAGATAATTCGGAAGAACTTGTATCCCGCGTTCATTCGTTCAACATGAAAAAATAGAAATTGAACCTTTATAATTTTGTGCTAGAACCCTCTTTCATTTCATACATTGAGATGAAAGGGGGTTCTTTTTTATGGCTCGCAATTGGGGAAAAAAAGTGAAACAGCTTATGACCAAAACAATGGACCTTCCGCAAGATGTCATGATGGACCTGCCGCGAATTACCATGATCGGACAATTACATATATATATTGAAAATCATCGTGGCTTGTTGGCCTTTACTGACAGTGAAGTGAGGTTAATGCTTAAAAATGGCCAGCTGCTAATAAAGGGAACTGGCTTTGTCATCAAGACCATCTTGCCGGAGGAAATCATGTTAGAGGGCAAAATTGACAAAGTATATTTTATCAATGAATGATCCCGGGAGGTTTCCATGAAAAACCAATGGACAAACTATTATACAGGCTATGTAAAAGTGAAGGCATATGGAAGAGGAACCGAAAGGCTAATCAATATGTTGACAAGGAGAGGGCTTCATATCTGGGATGTGAAGCGTGTAGGAAGTGAATCCCTGATTTTCCATATGGATTTCAGGGAAATTTCAAAATTGCGTCAGGTCCTGCGAAAAAGCGACTGTAAAGTGAAATTCCTCCAAGGCAGGGGGTTTCCGTTTCTCATGAAGCGGGTGATGAAAAATAGTGGATTCTTGGCGGGTTTGATTGCCTTCCTTATTTGCATTTTTGTACTTTCCAATATGGTGTGGGGGATAGAAGTTAAAGGGGCAAAACCGGAAACCGAACATGCCATCCGTAAAGAATTGGACAAAATGGGCGTGAAAATTGGAAAGGTGCAATTTCTAGTGGACGATGTGGATACGATACAGCGAAAGCTCTCTGATCGCATCGGTGCCCTAACCTGGGTTGGTGTGGAGCTTAAGGGGACAACCTACCATTTCCAGGTGGTGGAAAAACGGCAGCCGAAGGAAATAGAGAAAACCTCCTCACAAAATTTGGTTGCTTCAAAAAAGGCGGTCATCACCAATATGTTCATTGAAAAAGGCCAACCTAAAGTCAATGTGCATGATTATGTAAGTAAAGGACAACTTCTTGTGTCAGGGTTGATTGGGAAGGAAGATAAACCAGAAATTGTTTCGGCGCAGGGGAAAGTAATGGGGCAAACTTGGTACAAGGCGAATGTGGAAGTCCCTCTGAAAACCAATTTTTCCGTCTACAATGGTAATGAAACCAGTAAGCATTATATAAAAGTGAGCAGCTTATCTATACCTATATGGGGGTTTAAGGATCCGGGCTATAAAAAGCAGGAAAAAGAATCGACTGATCGGCCGTTTCATTTTCTGCAATGGGAACTGCCCATTTCCTATAAAGTCGAGACATTAAGGAGTAAAGACGATATCGTCCGGAGTTATACGAAGGAAGAAGCGATTAAGGAAGGGAAGAAGATGGCCCAGGCCGACTTACGGAAGCTTCTTGAAGAAGAAGACCAAATTATAGGGGAAAAAGTTTTGCACGAAAGCATGGAGAATGGTAAAGTGAAATTATCTATACATTACCAAGTTATTGAAGATATTGCTGTAGGACAACCAATCATTCAAGGAGACTAGCGAATGGCAGATGAAGTGAAGGTTATTAAGTTGGAAATTGAATCACCTAATGAAGCGGTCGCTTTATTGGGCAATGGAGATTCTAATGTAAAAGTGCTTGAAGACGAGCTGGGCATTTCGGTCATCACCCGCGGGGAAGGTATAAGCGTTGCCGGTGAATTAGAGCGGGTGACGATGGGACAGGATATCCTGAAGGCGCTGTTATCTGTGATCAGAAAAGGGATTACGATAAGTTCTAGGGATGTAATGTATGCTATAGAATTGGCTCGCAAGGGAACATTGGAATATTTCGGAGAATTATATGAAGAAGAAATTGCTAAAACGGCTAAAGGTAAATCGATTAAGGTCAAAACAATTGGCCAGCGATATTATATTCAGGCCATAAAGAAGCTCGATTTAGTATTCGGGATTGGTCCTGCTGGGACCGGGAAGACCTATCTAGCTGTAGTGATGGCAATCAATGCCTTGAAAAACGGACAGGTTAAACGAATTATCTTGACGAGACCTGCCGTTGAAGCTGGCGAAAGTTTGGGATTCCTTCCTGGGGACTTAAAAGAAAAGGTAGACCCGTACCTACGTCCGTTATATGACGCTCTTCATGACCTACTGGGGATGGAACAGACCCAAAGGATGATTGAACGCGGGACGATTGAAATCGCTCCCTTGGCCTATATGAGGGGACGTACGCTCGAGGATGCCTTTGTAATCTTGGATGAGGCACAGAATACTACCGAAGCCCAAATGAAGATGTTTTTAACGAGGCTCGGTTTTGGATCGAAAATGGTCATTACGGGAGATCGTACCCAAATCGACCTTCCAAAAGGGATGAAGTCAGGTTTGATTCGGGTTGAGGAGATTCTCAAGAATGTCAAAGGCCTTTCATTTGTGTATTTTGAACAGAGTGATGTAGTCAGGCATCCGCTCGTCGCCAAAATTATCAGCGCATATGAACAGGCAAAAGAATAGAGGGAATCCGCCAATGAAATGGCGGATTTTTTCATGGTGATTCGCTTGCCCATCATGAATGGAATGTGAAATTGTGGTGAAAAGCAAGGGTTTTATCATAACATGATGAAAAGTAGAGGGAAAACTGTTATCATTTTACATATCTAGCATATTAACCATCTTTTTTTAGGAGGACCTTCTTTGAACCGTATCCAAAAATTTTTCACCAAAATAAAAGGCCTGCTGGTCCATCGCTTTTTTCAAGTACTCTTGTTCGTCGTACTTGGTTTGTTTGCATATGGGTTAATGCTATCCAACGTTAAGCCTGAAAAGATCCAAGTGGAGCTTTTTAAGCCAGCGGAACAAACGATACGATCCACCAAGACTATAGAAGATACATATAAGACTACGAAAGAAAAAGAAGAAATTTCAAAACAGGTGGCGGATGTTTATACATTAAAAAAGGAATATGCCAAAAATAAAGTCGATTTGATCTCTTCAATTTTTGATTCTGCGATTGAAGTGAACAAAGAAACAGATCCTAATAAAGGCGGTAAAAAAGGAATTAAAAAGACGGATGGCCAAAAGGTTTCCATCTTGAAAGAAAAATTGACGGATGAGGTCAATAAAGATATAGAAGAATCTGTTTTCATGGCATTGATTCAGGCGGATGAAGATGAACTGGAGATAGCGAGGGACTCCACGATAACCGCTGTGAATAATGTGATGAGTGAGCGGATTTCGGCCAGCGATGTTGAAAATGCAAAGAAAAAAGTGGTAGATGAACTGAGCTACATGAGTATAAATAGTGATATGAAGAAGGTCTCCATATCACTTGCCCGTTCGGCGATTATTCAAAATGTTTTTTTTGATAAAGATAAAACGGAGGAACAACGCCGAAAAGCAGTGGAAAGTGTGGAACCAGTCAGGATTCTACAGGGGCAGATTATCGTCGAAGAAAATCAATTAGTGGATCGGGACGTGTACAGGCAGCTTGAATTGGCTGGGTTTTTAAGTACTGAGTCCACAATCTTTCCATATGTGGGTCTCCTACTTTATATCTTTTTAACTTTTACGGCTTTTTATTACTTTTTTTACTATTCCATAACGAAACGGGATAATAAGTACAATCAGTTGTTGGTTTTCAGCCTTGTTTTTATTTTTGCAATGGCAACGATGAAAACAGTCAGCATATTCGCTGAACTGAAAGATTCGAATTTGGAATATATTTTCCCTGCTGCCATGGCAGCGATGCTTATTAAGATATTATTAAATGATAAATTGGCTGTTGCCATGACAATTTTATTAGGATCTTATGGTACGATAATATTTAATGGCGATACGCCAGGAAATCTTGACTTCTCTATGGGGCTTTATATCATTTTTAGCGGATTGATGGCCATCATAATATTATCGCGTTCCAACTTCAAATCAAGAGTACTGGTAGCGGGTCTCATGATGTCAGTGATCAATATCGCTTTCGTCTATTCGCTCATTTTCATTATGGATGGCCATTACACAAAAGTGGAGTATCTATATTATGCGGGAGCGGCTATAGGATCTGGGCTTGGTTCTGCTGTATTGACGATGGGGCTGCTTCCATTTTTCGAGGCGGGATTCGGGATTTTATCTTCAATGAAGTTGATCGAGCTTTCCAATCCCAATCACCCTTTATTGCGAAAAATCTTGATTGAGGCACCTGGTACCTACCACCATAGCGTAATGGTTGCCAATTTAGCGGAATCTGCATGTGAAGCAATTGGCTCGAATGGGTTACTTGCAAGAGTCGGATCTTATTACCACGATATAGGCAAGACAAAGCGGCCGCACTTTTTCATCGAGAACCAGTTAAATGAGGAAAATCCGCATGATAGGCTACAACCGGTAACGAGCAAGGACATTATCATTGCCCATGCCGTTGATGGCGGAGAGATGCTTCGCAACCATAAGTTCCCGAAGGAAATTGTGGATATAGCGGAACAACATCATGGGACGACTTTATTGAAATTTTTCTATCATAAGGCATGTAAGGAAGATGAAGCGACACGCGAAGTCGACTACCGGTATCCAGGGCCCATGGCGAAAATGAAGGAAGTGGCCGTCATTGGAATTGCAGATAGTGTTGAGGCTGCAGTCAGGTCGATGAAGCATCCTACACCCGAGAAGATCGAAGAACTGGTAAGTTTCATAATCAGTGACCGGATTCAAGACGGTCAATTTGATGAATGTGACATTACTATGAGAGAATTAAGTATCGTAAAGCATTCGCTTTGTGAATCGCTGAATGGTATCTTCCACTCAAGGATCGAGTATCCTGACATGGATAAATTAGGACAGAAGGTGAAAAAATGATTTTAACAATGGATTTAATCGATGAAACGAACGAAGTGACGGAAAAAGGGCAGCAGCTTGTTGAAAGCATTTTGCAATTTGCCGCCAATAAAGAGAAGATCGAAGAAGGTACGGAACTATCCGTCACTTTTGTCGACAACAAAAGGATTCAGGAGATTAATAAAGAATACCGTAATAAGGATTCGGCTACCGATGTCATTTCTTTTGCACTGGAAGAGATGGGGGAGGAAGAAGTCGAGATTATCGGGGCGGAAATGCCTCGCATGCTTGGTGATATCATCATTTCAATTGAACGCACAAAAGAGCAGGCCGAGGAGTATGGACACTCTTTTGACCGTGAACTTGGCTTTTTAGCCCTACATGGTTTTCTTCATTTGCTAGGCTATGACCATATGACTGAAGAAGATGAAAAAGTGATGTTTTCTAGACAAAAGGAGATATTGGGGGAATATGGGCTCTCGAGAGAAGGGTAAGCCAAGGTATCCACTCGTAAAAAGCTTTTCATTTGCTTGTCAAGGGATTTTGGAAGCGGTACGGACCGAGCGAAACATACAGATCCATTTCGTGGTGATGGCAGCCGTCGTGTTCTTTGGTTGGTATTTTTCATTGAACGGAATGGAATGGTTGTTTATTTTGACGGCAATTGCTGGTACGATTGCATTAGAACTAGTGAATTCGGCCATTGAACGGGTTGTTGATTTAGTGACAGACCAAATCCATCCTCTTGCCAAGCAGGCAAAAGATATTGCAGCCGGGGCTGTATTCATATATGCTATATTTTCTATAATAGTTGGATTGATTATTTTTTTACCAAAGTTGGGTATGTAGGTTCTTTTATTCATCCAATGTAGAGGGGGAATTGTATAATGAATACGAATGAATTGATTGAAGAAGCTAAAAAAGCTAGGGAAAAGGCTTATGTCCCTTATTCAAAGTTTAAAGTGGGAGCTGCTTTATTGACTGCCGATGGTAAGGTATATCATGGCTGTAATATTGAAAATGCAGCTTACAGCATGTGTAACTGCGCGGAAAGAACGGCATTATTCAGTGCCTATGCACATAATGACAAGAAGTTTAGCAAACTTGCGGTAGTAGCGGACACGGACCGACCGGTATCCCCTTGCGGAGCCTGCAGACAAGTCATTTCAGAACTATGTGAACCGGATATGATGGTTGTTTTAACCAACTTGAATGGTGATACTAAAGAATTAACAGTACAGGAATTGCTTCCAGGAGCTTTTTCACCGGAGGATTTAAATGAATAAATTAGTTAGCGATACACAGGTAAAAGGATATAAATCAGGATTTATATCCATCATCGGCCGTCCTAATGTCGGCAAGAGCACGTTTTTGAACCGTGTAATTGGTCAAAAAATCGCAATCATGAGCGACAAGCCTCAAACGACAAGAAATAAAGTTCAAGGTGTACTTACACAAAATGATTCACAAATGATCTTCATTGATACACCGGGCATTCATAAACCTAAGCATAAGCTTGGGGACTTTATGATGAAGGTTGCGACGAATACCTTGAAAGAGGTCGACCTGATTCTATTCATGATTAATGCTGAAGAAGGCTACGGTCGTGGAGATGAGTTCATCATTGAAAAGCTACAATCGGTTAATACACCCGTTTTCCTTGTAGTCAATAAAATTGATACGATGCATCCTGATGACCTTCTGCCCATCATTGAAAAGTACCAAAAACTGTATCCTTTTGCAGCGGTGGTGCCTATTTCAGCTCTTGAAGGTAATAATGTCGATACATTGCTTGCCCAAATCAAGGAACATCTTCCTGAAGGGCCACAGTTTTACCCAGCCGATCAAGTAACGGATCATCCGGAGCGTTTCATCATTTCTGAATTGGTCCGCGAAAAGGTTCTGCACTTGACTCGTGAAGAGATTCCACATTCCGTGGCTGTTGTGATTGACTCGATCAAAAAAATGGATAACAGTGACACGATCAATGTTATGGCGACCATCATTGTCGAGAGAGATTCCCAAAAAGGAATTGTCATCGGTAAGCAAGGGAAAATGCTGAAAGAAGTCGGTAGTCGCGCGAGAGTAGACATTGAGAACCTATTGGGCTCTAAGGTTTTCCTTGAGCTATGGGTCAAGGTCCAGAAAGATTGGCGTAATAAAGCTAGTCAGCTACGTGATTTTGGATTTGATGAGAAAGAATATTAATTAACAAATTTTACGCTTCATGAAAGTGTGAAAAACGGTCAAGCTAATCATTAAGGACGGATATTTATCTGATATTGCTAGTCATAATGAAGGGTGGGCTTTATATGTTGGATTTTACCTGGGAGTTATTTAGTGAGACAGGTAATGTGGACACCTATTTACTTTATAAGGAGATAGAAGTCGAAAGGCAGGAAAGACCATTAGTATCGAATGAAGAGCTAGCTGATATTGATTTTCCTGTTTCTTAAGGATTAGCTAAGGCGAGTATGGGTGGTGTCTTTTATGCTTCAGAAATGTGAAGGCATTGTCATTAGAAGGACGGCATATGGAGAAAACAATAAAATTATAACGATTTATACCCGAGAGCTAGGGAAAATAGGGGTCATGGCTAGAGGTGCGAGCAAGCCAAATAGCAGGCTTGCCGCCGTGACCCAGCTTTTTTGCTCCGGGTATTTCCTTGTTTCGACATCTAGTGGACTTGGAAGCCTTCAGCAGGGGGAAATGGTTGACTCGCTTCGTTTTATCAGGGAGGATCTTTTCGCCACTGCCTATGCTTCCTATATCGTCGAATTGCTCGATAAGAGTGTGGACGATAAAAAACCAAATCCATATCTGTTTGAATTGCTTTCACAAACTTTACATTACATAAATGAAGAATACGACACTGAGGTTTTGAAATTCATTTTTGAAATGAAAATGCTTCCTGTAAATGGAATCAACCCGGTTTTGAACCAATGTGCCGTTTGTGGGGAGACCGAAGGGGAATTTGCTTTCTCCCTAAGGGAAGCCGGGTTTATTTGTCACCGATGTTTGGACAAGGACCCTTATCATTATAAAATTTCTCCTTCTGCGGTGAAACTTCTGAGGATCTTTTATTATTTTGATTTATCCAGGCTTGGTAACATATCTGTTAAACCGGAAACTAAAAGGGAATTGTCAAAAATCATTGATGCCTATTATGAGGAATATTCAGGATTACATCTGAAGTCCAAAAAGTTTCTCAAACAGATTGATTCGATGAAAGATATGTTTTAGGTTCGAACTATTGACATTCTGGTTTTGTTTGTATAAAATTTTAATCATCAAAATAAGAAGAATGCGTCGATGGAAGAGAGTACCTGTTTTAATTCATAAAAGCGAACCCGGGATGGTGCAAGCCGGGATATGAAGACACAGGGAAGGGCGTTCCGGAGCATGATTAGGTTTGAAAAGAGGCCGTTTCATAACGGCAATTAGGGTGGAACCGCGGGTAAACTCTCGTCCCTATGCATTACGCATAGGGACGGGAGTTTTTTGTTTGCCTTGAGGAATCCTAGGCAAAAGATGCTTCCCGCCCCTGAATCTGAAATTTAGTAAGCCGCTTTAAATAATCTGGAGGTGTACGATGAATATTCAAAATATGATTTTAACTTTGCAAAAGCATTGGTCTGAGCAAGGCTGTATCTTAATGAATGCTTATGATGTCGAAAAAGGTGCCGGGACGATGAGTCCTTATACCTTCCTTAGAGCAATTGGGCCAGAACCCTGGAGTGTTGCTTACGTGGAGCCTTCAAGACGTCCTGCAGACGGCCGGTATGGAGAGAATCCTAACCGTCTTTATCAACATCATCAATTTCAAGTGATCATGAAGCCTTCTCCGGATAATATTCAAGAACTTTATTTGGAGTCATTACGGAAGCTAGGCATCAATCCATTGGAGCACGACATTCGCTTTGTTGAGGATAACTGGGAAAATCCATCCCTTGGCTGTGCGGGTCTAGGATGGGAAGTATGGTTGGATGGAATGGAGATTACCCAATTCACCTATTTCCAACAAGTTGGTGGACTAGAGTGTAAACCAGTCTCCGTCGAAATTACATACGGAATTGAACGTTTGGCTTCTTACATCCAAGACAAAGAAAATGTCTTTGAACTTGAATGGACGGATGGATTTACTGTTCGTGACATCTTTGGTCAACCGGAATACGAGCATTCGAAATATACATTCGAGACATCCAACCTTGATATGCTGTTCGAGCTTTTCACGATGTATGAAAAGGAAGCGCATCGTCAAATGGAGGAAGGTCTTGTGCATCCTGCTTATGACTATGTATTGAAGTGTTCCCATACGTTCAATCTGCTGGATGCCAGAGGTGCCATTTCAGTAACGGAAAGAACGGGTTATATTGCCCGTTGTCGTAATTTAGCGCGTAAGGTTGCCAAAACTTTTTATGAAGAGCGGGAAAAATTAGGCTTCCCGATCCTGAAAGTGAAAGGGGAGAAAACAAATGAGCAAGCGTGATTTGTTATTGGAAATTGGGTTGGAGGAGCTACCGGCTCGATTTGTTACAGCTTCTATGAAACAGTTATCCGACAAAGTACAAAAGTGGTTGACACAAAAAGCGATTGAATTTGGTGAAGTCGAAGCATTTTCAACACCAAGACGTTTGGCGATATTGGTAAAAGATGTTGCGGAATCACAAAAGGACATTGAAGAAGAAGCAAAAGGACCGGCTAAGAAGATCGCTTTGGACGCCGAAGGTAACTGGTCTAAAGCAGCGTTAGGTTTTGTAAGAGGACAAGGCATGACGGCTGAGGATATTTATTTCAAAGAACTTAAAGGTGTGGAATATGTCCATGTGAATAAATTCATCAAGGGGCAACCGACAGCTCAGTTATTGGCGGAGCTACAAGAGATCATAACTGGCATGACCTTCCCGAAAAATATGCGTTGGGCCAACCAGGACCTTCGCTTCGTCCGTCCGATTAAATGGTTAATTGCTTTGTTCGGTAAAGAAGTAGTACCTTTTACCATAGCTGAAGTAGAAACAGGCCGAGAAACGAAAGGTCATCGCTTTTTAGGTGAAAGTACAGTTATCGAAACTCCTGACCAGTATGAAAAGTCACTTAACGAACAATTTGTCATGGTCAATCCAGACAAACGCCGTACCGTGATCTTAGATCAAATCAAAAACCTGGAACAGGAGAATGGCTGGATCATCCCGGTCGATGAAAATCTTCTGGAAGAGGTAAATAACTTGGTTGAATATCCAACGGTGTTATTTGGCCGTTTTGAAGAAGAATTCCTTGAATTGCCTTCTCAGGTGCTGATTACATCGATGAAGGAACATCAACGGTATTTCCCTGTAAAAGATCAAGATGGAGAGTTGCTTCCTTTCTTCGTGACTGTTCGAAATGGGGATGACCGTCACCTGGATATGGTATCGAAAGGGAACGAAAAAGTATTGCGTGCCCGTTTATCGGATGCAGCTTTCTTCTACAAAGAAGATCAGAAAAAAGAGATTGCTGATGCTTTGAAAAAGCTGGATAGCATCGTTTACCATGAAGAAATCGGTACTCTAGCCGAGAAAACTGAACGTGTAACAGAGGTAACCGGAGCATTGGTGGATGCCTTGAAACTGAAAGTGGATAAAGAATTGGCGCTACGTGCTGCAAAAATAGCCAAGTTTGATTTAGTGAGTCATATGGTTTATGAGTTCCCTGAATTACAAGGGTACATGGGTGAAAAGTATGCCCTTCTAAAAGGTGAAGCGAAAGAAGTGGCGACAGCGATCAATGAACATTATATGCCACGACATGCAGATGACGATGTACCTCCATCCTTAATCGGGGCACTTGTGAGCGTAGCGGAAAAAATTGATACACTGGCATCATTCTTCGCCATCGGAGTGATCCCTACCGGTTCTCAGGATCCATATGCTTTAAGAAGACAAGCAAGTGGAGTCGTTCAAATTCTAGCGGAGAAAAAGTGGGATATCACACTGGAGGAACTTATCACTTTGGGTCTTAAAGGACTTGAAGCAAAAGGCCTCTTGAAACGTGATATGGATGATGTAAAAGCGGATATGCATACATTCTTTAAAGCCCGTGTGAAGCATTTGCTTCAGGAACTACACATTCGCTATGATTTAATCGATGCTGTTTTGGTTAATGAAATTGGTTATATCCATTCTGTTGTTGAACGCTCTCAGGTATTAGAAGCAAAGAAAGAGGAAGCCGGCTTTAAAGAAAGTCTTGAGGCGTTAAGCCGTGTCATGAATATCGCTGGGAAATGCGATAATAAGGTGACAGTGAACCCGGCTGCTTTTGAAAATGTAGAAGAAAAAGCGTTGTATGAGAAATTTGGAACGGTTGCTTCAGCCTATGCCGAAACGAATGATGAGATGGAGCATTTCGAACAGCTTATATCGCTTCAAAGCGAAATAGAGGCTTATTTCGAGCATACAATGGTCATGGCGGAAGATGAAGCCGTACGTAATAATCGTTTATCCCTTATGAAAGAAATTAGTGATTTAGTTTCCAGCTTTGGGGCTGTGAACAAAATAATCCTTTCTTAATCCAATGAAATGATCGGGACCCTTTTTATGAAGGGTTTCCGATTATTACAACTAATAGAGATGAAAACTGCTTTTATCAAATGATATAGTATATAATCGTTATATGAAGATCCTTTGTTACTTTACTCTGCGAAAAGCAGTAGGGTGGTGATTACAATTCAATTGAATAAACGTCAGGAACAGATTTTACAAATTGTTAAAGAGAATGGACCGATTACTGGAGAGCATATTGCAGATAGGTTAAGCTTAACGAGGGCGACGCTTCGTCCGGATTTGGCTATCTTAACGATGGCCGGTTTTCTAGATGCACGTCCACGTGTCGGGTATTTCTATACAGGTCGCTCGGGTACACAGCTATTGACAGATAGTCTGAACCATCTGTATGTTCGGGACCATCAATCGATCCCTGTCGTTGTGGACGAGGGTATATCTGTTTACGATGCGATTGTCATGATGTTTTTAGAAGATGTCGGCACTATGTTCGTAGTGGATAAGCATGCTTTACTCGTAGGGGTACTGTCCAGAAAAGACTTGCTCCGTGCAAGTATTGGGAAACAAGAACTGAATTCCATCCCGGTCAATATCATCATGACAAGGATGCCTAACATTACAATGTGTACTAAAGAAGATTTATTGATCGATGTTGCCAAAAAATTGATTGAGAAACAAATTGATTCATTACCTGTCGTCAAAGAAACAGAAAAAGGCTATGAGGTAATTGGAAGAGTGACGAAAACCAATATAACAAAAGCATTCGTAGCTTTAGCTGATGAAGGCTATTAGGGGGGCTTGCAAAGGAATGACGGAGAATATGAACGGTTCTATTATATATGTTGTATCGGATTCAGTTGGGGAAACAGCGGAGTTAGTTACTAAAGCTGCGGCTAGTCAGTTTTCTAGTTCCGCTTTTACTATTAAACGAATTCCGTATATTGAAGATGAACATAACGTGGATGAAGTAATTTCACTGGCCAAATTAGATGGGGCAATCATCGCCTACACTCTTGTGAAGCCTGCTATTAGAGACTACATGAAAGCACAGGTGGAAAAAGAAAACCTGTCTGCTTATGACATTTTAGGACCGCTCATGGATATCCTTCAGGAAAGAACATCTAAAGGACCTCTTAATGAGCCGGGGCTCGTAAGAAAACTTGACGATGATTATTTCAAACGTGTGGAAGCCATTGAATTTGCTGTAAAATACGACGATGGACGGGATCCACGTGGGATTTTACGTGCGGATATCGTGTTGGTTGGTGTTTCTCGCACGTCCAAAACACCTTTGTCCCAATATTTAGCTCATAAACGCTATAAAGTGGCCAATGTTCCTTTAGTACCAGAGGTAGAGCCGCCAGAAGAACTATTCCTGGTCCCGCCTGAAAAATGCATTGGGTTGAAAATAAGTCCTGAAAAGTTAAATCATATTCGGAAAGAGCGATTGAAGTCACTTGGACTCAATGATCATGCTATATATGCGAATGTGGAACGAATCAAAGAAGAGTTGACATACTTTGATAAAATTATTTCAAGGCTCGACTGCCCAATCATTGATGTTACGAATAAAGCTGTCGAAGAAACGGCCAACTTAATTATGAATATTCTTCAAAATAAAAATCGGTAGATTTCTCTTATTCTTAAAATTGAGATTAATCAAAATGTGAGCTGGACACTTTTAGTGTCGGCTCACATTTTCATGCTCAAGGTTTGTTGGGTTTTAAATGTAAAACATGGATGACGCTTACATAATTCCTCTTTTGTTAAACAATTCACAACCCACTTTTTAGATGTTTGAAATTCAGAATCTAATTGGTAGCATCTTTTTAAAAAATAGATTATAATAAAAAATTGTGAGAAAAAAGTAATCTTGAGGTTTAGACTTGGTTATTAAGGAATAAACTAAGGATTATAAGAAGTCAAGTTTTTTATCATAAAAAAATTCGACACATTCAGTATAATTGATGAGGCAAAATAGGGTGTAACACTTGTTTAGAGGATACCGTTTGTATATTCTTGCGAATGACTTCAGGATAAGTGTTTGGAAGTTTCATTATATCTCGATAAAGTTTAGGGGAGAAAAAAGGATTATGCAGAATGATGTAGAATTAAAAGGTATGATAAATAAACCAATAATACATGTTGACGCCGATGCATGTCCGGTGAAAGATGAGATTCTTCATTGTGCAAGACAATGCGATGTCGATGTCTGTTTTGTTGCATCATATAAAAATATGATGAACAACCCTGAAGGCAAATGGGTATACGTCGATGCAGATAAAGAAGCAGCAGATCTTTATATAGTGAATTCTGTAAAAAAGGGTGATATTGTTATTACTGCTGATATTGGATTAGCTGGTACCCTGCTTCCTAAAAGCGTTTATGTTCTATCTCCGAGGGGAAAAGAATATACAAATGAGAATATTTTCATGCTTCTCGATATGCGCTACCAGTCAGCGAAACTTCGCAGGCAGGGGAAGCATACGAAAGGACCGAAAGCCTTTACAAAGGATGACAAAATATGTTTTACAAATAAACTTTTGAAAATTTTGTCGAATTTTGCAGGGAATCAGAATTCAATATCGAATTAAAAAACTATCACCAAAATCGCAAGGTGAAAAAATGACAAATGGTCGTATAGAAGATGAAAAGATAAATCAGATCCGAGAAGCAGTGGACATCGTCGACTTGATTGGAGAATATGTCCAGCTGAAGAAGCAAGGACGGAATTATTTCGGGCTTTGTCCTTTCCATGGTGAAAACTCACCATCATTTTCTGTTTCCGCAGAGAAGCAGATTTTCCATTGTTTCGGCTGTGGTGCAGGCGGAAATATTTTCACTTTCTTAATGGATATCGAAGGGTATAATTTTGTGGAATCTGCAAAGGTCCTGGCTGAAAAAGGGAATATACCTTTGGACATTGAAATAAATAAGGACTCCCAACGATCTAATATGCCGGCTGGTTCTCAACAGATGCTTGAAGCCCATGACTTGCTTCGAAAGTTTTACCATCATCTTCTTGTAAATACCAAGGAAGGCCAAGAAGCTTTGGAGTATCTCCTTAATAGAGGATTTACCGAAGAAACGATTGAAAAGTTCCAAATTGGTTACTCACTGGATTCTTGGGATTTTGTTTCCAAGTTTCTTTTAAAAAGGGGTTTCCCGCCAGAATTTATGGAGCAGGCTGGGTTGATTATTTACAGGGAAAAAGATGAGTCATACTTTGACCGTTTTAGAAATAGAGTCATGTTTCCAATTATGGATCATCAAGGGAATACGATTGCGTTTTCGGGTAGAGCAATGGGGGACGATGAGCCCAAATACTTGAATAGCCCCGAGACCCCAATCTTTAATAAAAGTAAAACTTTATATAATTTCCATCAAGCAAGACCGCACATTCGCAAGAAGGAACAAGTTGTAATTTTCGAAGGTTTTGCCGACTGTATTTCCGCAGTCCGTGCCGGAGTGGAGAATTCGGTTGCTACGATGGGGACCGCTCTAACCGATCAGCACATTCAACTTTTAAAAAGAAATACGGACCAGGTTTTAATCTGTTATGATTCGGATTCGGCTGGTTTGAATGCAGCTAACCGCGCAGTTAACATGCTACAGGAAACGGATTTTACCGTTAAGGTAGCACTTATGCCTGATAATATGGACCCCGATGACTACATAAAGGAATTTGGTGAGAAAAGCTTTGTTTCTGAGGTAATAGGGGCCAGTTTAACCTACATGGCATTCAAGATGCATTATTTACGTCGAGGAAAAAATGTAAATAATGAAGGAGATCGAATTCAATATATCGAAGAAGTCCTTAAAGAAATTTCTCGTTTGCCAAGTGCAGTGGAGCGGGATCATTATCTTAGGCAGCTATCCTCCGAGTTTACACTTTCGTTGGATGCGCTTGAACAGCAGCAACGACAGGTATTTTTTGCGGAACGTAAAAAGGGTACACTGCCACAACCTGCTGCTCAAAAGAAAATGACCCTTCAGTATGAGCATAAATTAAAACCTGCTCATCACAATGCTGAAATTAAGTTGATGGCCCATATGCTGAAAAGCAGGGAAATGACTTATAAGATTCAACAGTTGCTTGGACAAACACTCTTTCATGTAGATGAACATCAGGCCATCATCACCTATTTATATGCTTTCTATGAAGATGGACACGAGCCTGATCCAAGCTTTTTCCTTACTTATTTGCCGGATCCAAACTTGAGAAGGATCGTTTCGGAAATAGAAATGATGTCAGTTAATGAGGAAGTTTCCGATAAAGAACTGACTGATTGTATAAATCAAGTGTTGAAATATGAAAAGATGTTAAAGATAAAAGAAAAACAGGCAGAAGAAAAAGATGCAGTGAGACGCAGCGATCCTAAAGCTGCCGCCAGAATTGCAATGGAAATCATTAAGTTGCGCAAAATGTTGTAGTTGTTTAGGTGTAAGACCTGGAAGGAGGGGAACTAATGGCTGAAAAACCAGCACGTTCCAAACAAGTTGATAATGAATTTAGCCTTGAGCAGGTTAAAGAAAAATTAATAGAGCTAGGTAAGAAAAGAGGCTCTTTGACCTTAGAAAAAATTGCCGAAAAAATTGGCGGTTTCGAATTAGATTCCGATCAAATGGATGAGTTCTATGAGGTGCTAGCTGAAAATGGAATCGAGATTCTCACGGATGGTGAGGAAGAAGAGGATGAAGATGATCCGGATTCCAAAAAACTTGCTAAAGAAGAAGAGTTTGACTTAAATGACTTAAGTGTTCCTCCTGGTGTTAAGATTAATGATCCTGTCCGGATGTACTTGAAAGAGATCGGTCGGGTCGACCTTTTATCTGCAGAAGAGGAAATCTCTTTAGCGATGCGAATCGAGGAAGGGGACGAAGAGGCAAAACGCCGTCTAGCCGAAGCCAATCTACGTCTGGTAGTCAGCATAGCCAAACGTTACGTAGGACGCGGTATGCTTTTCCTTGACTTGATTCAAGAAGGAAATATGGGTCTTATCAAAGCGGTAGAGAAATTCGATTACCGCAAAGGGTACAAGTTCAGTACCTATGCAACTTGGTGGATTCGTCAGGCCATCACTCGTGCGATTGCTGACCAAGCAAGAACGATCAGGATACCGGTGCATATGGTTGAGACCATCAATAAATTAATCAGGGTACAAAGACAGCTTCTTCAAGATCTTGGACGTGAACCATCTCCAGAGGAAATTGCAGAGGATATGGATTTAACTCCGGAAAAGGTTCGTGAAATCTTGAAGATTGCTCAGGAGCCTGTTTCATTGGAAACCCCAATTGGTGAAGAAGATGATTCACACTTAGGTGATTTCATTGAAGACCAAGATGCGACTTCTCCATCTGAACATGCTGCATACGAATTGTTGAAAGAACAACTTGAAGATGTGTTAGATACACTGACTGATCGTGAAGAGAATGTCTTGAGACTTCGCTTCGGACTTGATGATGGTCGTACACGCACTCTTGAAGAGGTAGGTAAGGTGTTTGGCGTAACCCGCGAGCGTATCCGTCAAATCGAAGCTAAGGCACTACGAAAGCTTAGACATCCAAGCCGCAGTAAACGCTTGAAAGATTTCCTAGAATAGAATAACGCCCTTTACAGAGCCCTCTTTGAATGCCCAGCGTTCGGGAGTGGCTCTTTTTTTCAGCCATTGGTGTGGAGAATAATCCTTTAAAGGAAATCAACACCAAATCCGACAGGCAGGATTAACCGAAAAATAAAAAAGCACAGTACGCATGAGGAAGTGTATTCATGGATGAAACAAGAAAGAAAATCATCATTCAAGAAATTAACTCTTGGAAGCAAAGTCGCATGCTCCCAGAACAATATTGCAATTACTTACTAGCCTTATATAGCCAGGGGGAGGCACAACCTGTTACCCCTCAGAAAAGCAAAAGCCGTAAAAAAGAATGGATTAATGGGATTGCAATGGGTGCTCTTTTTTTAATTAATATATTTTCGAATTATTTTACTGAAATATCCAACACAATGCAAATAGTCGTGACAACTTTCTCCATCCTTGCTTTTCTTTTCTTTCTTCGACGCTTTAAGAACACGAAACTCCTTTTACTATTATCTTTAATAGGATTGTTATTGTTAGTGTTAGTGGAAACAGTGCAAGTAACCGAGCTAATCGCTGCTGGAAAGAGGAGTATCCTGTATATAGGCTTATTTTTCAACTGTGGGTTATGGTTATGGATTGGCCAAAAATATAAGCTGCTCTATTTTTCGATATCTGGAATTTTGGGATTAGTTGTAATAGCTTACTTTTTATTGATATAATTAAAAACAGATGCTTGTTTGTTTTATCATGAATAGGGGTATTATGGAAATAATCCAAGAAAAGTCAAAATTGTTCGTAAATATACATAAATTTTTGACAAATTTGAGAAAAAATATAATATCTTCTATTTTTGGGGTTTTACTTGAAACTCTTTTCAAGTAAAATAATATATAGTAATTTGTATATAATATTAAATATGGTAAGTTTAGGTTCTACATAGAGGAGGAAATACTATGAATCGCAATCCAGTTATGCCTTTTATTATTATCATGGTTTTTGGTATTGGACTTATGTTTTTACTTTCATTCAAAGGTTTAGGAGATGCCAAAGATCTTGCTAAAGAAAAAGAAGGCGGAGAAAAAACAGAGGAAACGGAAAGTGCCTCATCCTCACCTGAAGACATTTATAAACAGAATTGCATTTCATGTCATGGTGATGCCTATCAAGGTGGAGTCGGACCTGCCCTTAAGGGTGTTGCCGACCGTTTATCCGAAGATGAAGTCAAAGAAGTCATCGCTAATGGACGAGGAGCTATGCCTGCTGGTTTAGTTGACGAATCGAATCTCGATGCCATGGCAAAGTATATTCACGGATTAAAATAAGCAGGAAGCTGATTCAAAACGTACATTCGTTTTTGAATCAGCTTTTCTTTTATCTTCGGTATTCTCCTCCTTTTCCCTGATGGATCCCCCCATGTTGTCCTCGTTCTGTAATTTTTCCTTGGAACTTGTTATAATCGAATGGGAAATGAAATGATATAAATATGAATTTGAAATAAGAGAGTTGATAGTATAATGAATCACGAGAAATTATCAAAGAGATTAGAAAATGTCGCGTTACATATACCGAAAGGGAGCATTCTGGCCGATATCGGTTCCGATCATGCTTACCTGCCTTGCTATGCTGTATCCAATGGGCTCTGTGACCGTGCGATAGCGGGTGAAGTTGTGGAAGGTCCCTATCAGTCTGCCCTTAAACAAGTGAAGGGAACGGGATTAGAGGACCTCATAGAAGTCCGTAAAGGCGATGGGCTTGAGGTATTAAAACCGGATGAAGCTACATGTGTTACTATCGCAGGAATGGGCGGTACATTAATCGCTAGTATATTGGAAAATGGGAAAAAAAAGTTGGGGAAGGTGGAGAGACTCATTCTTCAGCCCAATGTAGGAGCCCTAAACGTTCGTAATTGGCTAATTGATAACGGTTGGGAATTAATCGATGAAGATATTCTGGAGGAAGATGGAAAGATCTATGAAATCTTGATTGCGAAAAAAGGGGACCCTCTTCAGCCCTATCATGAAAATAAGCAAGTTGGGCTTATGTTCGGGCCATTCCTGTTAAAGAAATTCAGTGATACTTTCATAAAGAAATGGCAACATGAGAAGGTGCACTTCGAAAGAATCATTGAGCAATTGGATGCGAGTGGCCGAAGTGGCTTAGAAACGAAGCGCAAGGAAATGGAAGTGCAAATTTCATTCATTGAGGAGGTGCTTAAACGATGAAAACAGCTAATGGTATGCAGATTATTGAAATGTTCGAACAGTTCTCTCCGAAACGATACGCAATGGAGGGGGATCCAATTGGACTACATGTCGGGGAATTGAATAAGCCCGTTTCAAAAGTGATGATTGCACTTGATGTCCTGGAAGAAGTGGTGGATGAAGCGATAGAAAAAGGTGTCGAACTGATCATTGCCCATCATCCCTTGATTTATCGGCCGTTGAAGAAAATAGATACAGCTCAGGCTAGTGGCCGAATCATCGAGAAATTGATCAAGCATGATATTGCCGTTTATGCCGCACATACTAACTTGGACGTAGCCAAGGGCGGTGTAAATGATTTACTTGCTGATGCATTGCAATTACAAAATACAGAGGTCCTTGTCCCTACCCATGAAATCCCTCTAAGAAAATTAGTGGTGTATGTACCAAAAGAGGACGAACAAAAGGTAAGGGATGCCTTGGGTAAGGCAGGAGCCGGTTCGCTAGGGAATTACAGCTACTGTTCGTTTACAGTTGAGGGTACAGGCAGGTTTTTACCCGGGGAAGGCAGTGAACCGTCGATTGGTACACGAGGCAAGATTGAAAGGGTTTCAGAAGTGCGAATTGAAACCATATTCCCCGAACCCATTGAAAAAAAAATACTTTCTGCGATGATCAAAGCCCATCCATATGAAGAAGTGGCTTATGATATTTATAAGTTGGAAAACAAAGGCGAATCCTTGGGGCTAGGCAAAATCGGGGTTCTTGCAGAAGAAATGTCCCTTGGACAATTTGCCGAGCATGTTAAAGAGACTCTCGAAGTGGAGAATGTCCGTGTAGTTGGAGACCTGAACAGTACCATAAAAAAAGTTGCCGTTCTTGGCGGTGATGGAAATAAATACTTCACGACCGCTAAGTTTAAAGGTGCCGATGTGTATGTAACGGGTGATATGTATTATCATACGGCTCACGACGCCATGATGATTGGATTGAATATCGTGGATCCGGGCCATAATGTTGAGAAAGTGATGAAAAAAGGTGTAGCTCGAATCTTGAATGAGATGTGCGTCAATAAAAATTTGGATGTAGAATTCATACCTTCTGAGCTCAATACAGATCCTTTTACATTTATATAAAAGGACAGAAAAAGGCAGCCACTTCCATTTGTGGCTGCCTTTTTTCAGGCTTTCTTTACTTTGATTTTAGGTAAGATTTTATGCAAGGGTGTTTTCTTTTCCGTATCCCATGTCGATTCGTCAGTAGGTTCATATTGTTCAAGGAATCTAATGACCTCTTTCGTTATGGGAGTAGGAGTGGAAGCTCCCGAAGTGACAGCCACCGTTTTGGCATCTTTTACCCATTCGAGGTTCAGCTCGGAAATATCGGCTATGCGATAAGCCGTGGTTCCTGCAATTTCTTCGGATACTTGTGCAAGCCGATTGGAGTTATTGCTTTTTGGGTCACCGACGACGATAAGGACATCCGCTTCTCCAGCTTGTTGGGCTACGGCCTCTTGACGGACCTGTGTGGCTAAACAGATTTCTTTATGGACCTCAGAATGGGGGAACTTTTCCTTCACCTTCTCCATGATGTCCAGGACATCCCATTGACTCATTGTCGTTTGATTGGTCACAATGATCTTTTCACTATTCAATGATAAGGCTTCGACATCTTCAGCATTTTGCACGAGGTGAACGACATCAGGGGCTACACCAACTGCTCCCTCTGGCTCAGGATGTCCTTTTTTGCCGATATAGATGATTTGATACCCTTCCGATTCTTTTTCCCTGATCAAGTCATGTGTAGCGGTAACGTCAGGACAAGTAGCATCAAGGGTGACAAGGCCTTTTTCCTTCGCAATCTTCCGAATCTCAGGGGAAACGCCGTGAGCGGTAAAGATGACAGTTCCCGTTTCCACCTGATTGATGATTTCATTTCGGTTACTGCCATCTAGCGTTATGATCCCCTCTTCTTCAAAAGCATCGGTAACGTGCTTGTTATGAACGATCATTCCTAAAATGTAAATAGGGCGTGGCAAGGTTTTATCTAAAGCCGCATTCCTGGCAATAACCATGGCATCAACTACTCCATAGCAATAGCCCCGCGGGGAGATTTTATTTACTTTCATCTATGTGTCCTCCTTCAAAGGCAAGAAACTTACGCGTATTCCCTTCTATTATATAAGACCATAGATGATTTTACAAAATATCGTATTTCATGAATGATGCCACGGGCGCAATTTTATAATGGTTTAAATATAAAGTTTAGGTCCGGATGATCGATTCCTTGTCTTTTTGGGGAGAGCCTCGGCAGCCGGTTCTACGTTTAATTCGATTTTTGGCTTATCGCTATTCACAGCGGGTTCGGGTTCCTGAATCTTGGGAGAAGTGGTTAAATTGGTGTTTTCTTCTGCTGGTTTTTCCGTTTCTTCACTTGATGATATGCTGCGGAACACCTTCCACATGGAGGGGAGGTTTTTAATTACTGGCCCATACTGCTGCACCATTGGCGTGAATTGCTCGGCCGCTTGCAATACCTTTTGGGTGTTGTTTAGCATATTGTTGAGTGAATCGGGTTTGGTTAAGTTCTCCAGGATGCCGCCGCCACTACTTCTTGAAGAACTAGTGGTAGTGGAATTGGCTGGTGCGAATAAGTTTGGGGGAGCGGCATTTTGTTGTTTGGACCTACCTAGAAGCTTGGCTAAAATCCCTTCTTTCTTAGGAAGTTGCTGTTCTGGTCTTTGTTGTTGATTGAAGGGGGCTCCTCCCCGGAAGCCTTGTTGGGGTCCCGGTGGTCCTTGTGGTCTTCCTTGAGGCGGCCTCATTGGCTGAAAAGGGTTGCTGTTTGGGTACTGTGGTCCCCTGAAGGGTCTAGGTTGCTGCATCCTTGGGCCATTATTAGGTTGCTGGAATCCAGGACCGGGGGAACGGTTTCTATCTTGGAACATAGGTTTCACCTCTTTATGGTTTAGGTATTGATGTGTTCTTCCCTATAAATTATGCAGCATGGTAAAAAAGGTTTGAGGAAAGGATAGATGGAATGTTGTGAAGTGGTCGGAAAGAAGGTAAGATGGTAACGGTAGTCTTTTTGCTCCATGTCTGCGGGGGATACGCTATGACCAGGACAGGTGCTTTTCATTTGCAAGAGTCCATTAAGAGAACTGACCAAGGCGCTTGCGCTTTTTGTATAATCCAGCTCCAGCGTCTAGCTCGCTGTGAAAAAGACGACGGACCACATAAGGCAAAAAACGCCTTATGAGCCAATCCCTATTTTCTTCACGAGCTACCAAGACGCTTGCGCTTTTTGTATAATCCAGCTCCAGCGTCTAGCTCGCTGTGAAAAAGACGATGGACCACATAAGGCAAAAAACGCCTTATGGGCCAATCCCTATTTTCTTCACGAGCTACCAAGACGCTTGCGCTTTTTGTATAATCCAGCTCCAGCGTCTAGCTCGCTGTGAAAAAGATGATGGACCACATAAGGCAAAAAGCGCCTTATGGGCCAATCCCTATTTTCTTCACGAGCTACCAAGACGCTTGCGCTTTTTGTATAAAATTTATTATAATAATAAGACGTGTCTAATGAAAGACAAGAATAAAGGAGATATTTGATGAAACAAAACCAATTTGAACGATTTAATTTGAAAAGCTACATTCTAGATGCAGTTCGTACTTTAGGGTTCGATAAGCCGACGGAAATACAGGAACGCGTGCTCCCGTCGCTTTTAAAGGGAAGTAGCTTAATTGGACAGTCGCAGACAGGTACAGGGAAGACTCATTCCTATTTGCTGCCGATTATGAACAAGCTTGATGCTGGGAAAAATGAAGTTCAAGCGGTTATTTCCGCACCAACCCGTGAGTTAGCGAATCAAATCTACAAAGAAGCTTTGAAAATTGCGGACCATTTCCCTGAAGATGAGCAAATTCAAGTACGTTGCTATATCGGTGGTACCGATAAACAGCGTATGATCGATAAATTGAAGACCCAGCCACAGTTGGTCATTGGGACTCCAGGAAGAATCAAGGATTTGGTTGAGGCTCAAGCCCTTCAGGTATATACGGCTACAATGCTTGTTGTTGATGAAGCGGACCTTATGCTCGATATGGGCTTCCTTGAAGATGTTGACCAATTTGCTTCCCGTATGGCGGAAAAAATTCAAATGCTTGTTTTCTCGGCAACCATTCCGGAAAAGTTAAAGCCATTCTTGAATAAATATATGGAAAACCCGAAATATGTTCAAGTTAATCCGAAACAGGCGACAGCCGCAAAGATTGAACATGTTCTGATACCTCTTCGTCACCGTAACAGGGAGCAGTTATTACATGATATCATCGTTCGTTATAATCCGTATTTGGCTATCGTTTTCACCAATACGAAAAAAATGGCGGATCATGTAGCCAACTCCCTGATTGAAAAGGGATTGAAAGTGGGCCGGATTCATGGAGATTTATCGCCTCGTGACCGTAAGAAAATGATGAAGCAAATCAATGATCTGGAGTATCAATTCATTGTCGCTACTGATTTGGCTTCTCGCGGAATTGATATTGAAGGTGTCAGTCATATCATTAACTATGAATTACCGACGGACCTGGACTTCTACATTCATAGAACGGGAAGAACTGCCCGCGCCGGATACTCAGGAATTGCAGCAACGATATATGGTACATCTGATGAAGATGCATTGAACCGCCTTGAAAAGATGGGGATAGAATTCCATGATGCCGATATTCAAAATGGCGATTGGGTAGATATAGACGAACGTAACAAACGGAAAAATCGTAAGAAACAAAAATCAGAGATAGATGTAAAGGCAAGCAGGCATGTTAAGAAGCCGTCTAAAGTTAAGCCTGGTTACAAGAAGAAAATTCAACGTGACGTGGAAAACTTTAAAAAACGCGAACGCCGCATACAAAGAAAGAAATAAAAGGGAGTAATTAGATGCTGAAGATTGGGTCGCATGTTTCAATGAGCGGGAAAAATATGCTACTTGCTGCGAGTCAGGAAGCGGCTTTATATGGTTCCAATACATTCATGGTTTATACAGGAGCCCCGCAAAATACAAGACGCAAGAAAATAGAGGATTTGAATATTGAAGCAGGTAGACTGCATATGGAGGAGAATGGGATAACGGATATTGTTGTACATGCTCCATATATAATCAATATTGCCAATACCACAAATCCAGCTACTTTCGACTTGGGTATCAATTTTTTGCGCAGTGAAATCGATCGGACGGAAGCAATCGGTTCGGGTCAGATCGTCCTTCATCCTGGTGCCCATGTCGGTGCAGGCACTGAAATCGGAATTAAAAGAATCATTGAAGGTTTAAATGAGGTTCTTTCTACAGATGACAAAGTGCAAATTGCCCTTGAAACGATGGCAGGGAAAGGTACGGAATGTGGCCGTTCTTTCGAAGAATTGGCAATGATCATGGATGGTGTAATCCATAACGATAAGCTATCTGTATGTTTCGATACGTGTCATACACATGATGCTGGATACAATATCGTCGAAGATTTCGATGGAGTCCTGAATGAATTTGATAAGTTGATCGGCGTTGAACGGATCAAGGTGCTCCATATCAACGACAGCAAAAATGTCCGTGGTGCGCATAAGGACCGTCATGAGAATATTGGTTTTGGACATATCGGCTTTAAAGCGTTGAATTACATTGTCCATCATCCTCAGTTAAGCGAAGTTCCAAAAATCCTGGAAACTCCTTATGTAGGAGAAGACAAGAAGGATAAAAAGGCTCCGTATAAATTCGAAATCGATATGCTTAAGAACCAGCAATTCGACGAGGGTGTACTGGAAAAAATCATGTTGCAAATGTAGTAGAAGGGACGATCCATCGGCATGTCGATGAATCGTCCCTTATTTTACATAGGAAATTAGATGATGCCGGCTACCCTTGTTTACATATTGGCTGTAAGGTTGTTGAAAAGGGTTTCGATTGCCCGGGCCGTATTCGCTCCTGCCACTTGGGTGATTTGACCAAGAACGTTTTGCCTTTGGCGAATATCGAATATATTGATGTTTCTACCGGCCAGCAATGCAGTAATATCACTTGCCTGTTTTTGTGTTAGACTAATCTGATGTTGTTTAGCAAGGGAAAGTAGTTCATCCGGGCGTATCTGATTTATTTTATGGTTGACCATCATTTCGAATAATTTCATACGATCTCCTCCTCCTTTAAAACATATGAAGAAAGATAGGGTATGTGAACTCGAAAGTTCACGGATTGTTGGAAATTTACGGATGTATGGTTTTTGTTAACAGTTAGACCATGTGAAGTCTGGAGCGAATTCTTTACTTCTGAACATCTTTGATTTATACTAACCTTTGTTAATCGTAATGATTCTTAAAAAAAAGGTGATAGTTTTGGACAATGTAATCAACCCCATCGTTAAATTAGAAGATATATCTTACAAATATACAAAAGATTTAGTGCTGGAGCATGTATCACTTGAAATACCTAAAGGGGCCTTTTTAGCTATCGTCGGTCCGAATGGATCCGGTAAATCCACTCTGTTGAAGTTGTTACTTGGTGTATTTAAACTCCAAAAAGGAAAAATTAATTTATTTGGGGAAGATATCCGACGCTTTAGGGATTGGCAAAAGATAGGGTTTGTTTCTCAAAAGGCAAATTCCTTCAATTCCGGTTTTCCTGCTACCGTTTTTGAAGTGGTTCAAAGCGGTTTGACAAAAAAAATCGGCCTGTTCAAATTCGCAAGCAAAGAAGACAAGAAAAAGGTGAAGGATGCTCTGGAATCAGTGGATATACTCGAGTATCAAAACCGAAACATCGGTGAATTATCCGGAGGTCAACAGCAGAGGGTGTTTATTGCGCGGTCAATTGTCAGTGAGCCTGAATTGTTGATTTTGGACGAACCAACTGTTGGTGTTGATTCAAAAAATGTCCATCAGTTTTACGAAATGCTTGAGATGCTAAATAAAAAATTGGGGATTACCCTAATATTGGTTACACATGATGTCGGTACTGTGACCGATAAAGTCACACATGTTGCCTGTTTGAACAAGGTGCTTCATTTTCATGGCGATGCCGTCGAATACAATGGCCTGAATGAGGAAGAATTGTCTTCCATTTACGGACATGGCGTTCAGTTTTTAAACCATAATCATTAATAAGTTTTGGAGGATAGCCCAATGATATCGGGGATATTGCAATTTGAATTTCTGCAGAACGCTTTTTTGACTGGGATCATCATCGGAGCGATTGCGCCACTTGTAGGCGTTTTTGTCGTGGTAAGACGGATGTCGATGATTTCCGATGCACTTAGTCATGTAGCGCTAGCAGGAATTGCATTCAGTTTATTGCTTCAGAAAAGTTTTCTTTCTCTTGCCGGATTGAATCCGCTTTATATAGGGATGGCCTTTTCTGTTGGAGGATCGTTATTCATTGAAAAGTTAAGAGGGGTGTACAAGCATTATCAAGAGCTTGCCATACCCATCATCATGGCTGGCGGCATGGGGCTTAGCGTCATTTTCATTTCCGTTGCAGATGGTTTTAATACGGACTTATACAGTTATTTATTCGGAAGTGTCAGTGCAGTAAGCCGTACAGACTTGTATCTCATCATGGGAGTGGGCATTGCAGTCGCTTTGATGTTAGCCTTGTTATATAAAGAATTATTTTTACTATCCTTTGATGAAGAACATGCCAAGGCTTCAGGTATCCCATATCAAGCCATTCATTTTATTTTTATCGTGATGGTGGCATTGGTGATTGCTGCATCGATGAAGATTATCGGGATATTACTGGTATCTTCACTTATGACATTGCCTGTGGCAGCAAGCCTTCGCTTTGCAAAAGGCTTTAAGCAGATGATTGCCTTTTCCGTCATATTCGGGGAAATTTCTGTCGTGGGAGGACTATTCATATCCTATAATATGGATCTTGCTCCAGGAGGAACGATCGTGATCATCGCAGTGCTAATACTTGTCTTATCAATTTTATTGGATAAGTGGAAAAATCGATAGGTGGGGTGATTTTTTGAACGTAACAACTGCCATGCAATTACTTAAAGATAAAGGGTTTAAACATACAGGAAAAAGAGAGGAAATGCTGGCTCTTTTTTCTTCAAGTGATAAATATTTAACCGCTAAAGATGTACTGGAGAATATGAAGCGAGATTATCCTGGCTTAAGCTTCGATACAATTTATCGAAATCTTTCCTTGTTTGTCGAGCTTGGAATCTTTGAGACAACTGAATTGGAAGGTGAAAAGCATTTTCGCTTCACTTGTGGACATTCTTCCCATCATCACCATTTCATTTGTTTGAATTGTGGTAAGACAAAGGAAATCGAAGTATGCCCGATGCAGGAGCTTCAGGAAAGTTTGAAGGACTATGAGGTTTCAGGTCATAAATTCGAAATTTATGGTCGTTGTCCCGTCTGTATATCGGTAGGATCGTAAAAAAAACCATTGACTCCTGTCAATGGTTTTTTTACGATCCTATTTTAAGCTTAACGGCTTATCGGAGAGCCAATGGTTGACCCACTGAGAAGCTTCCATCCAGTTATCCACCCTGAAAACCCTTTCTGGTACCGGTCCTTGATTATATGGTGTATTGAATAAAAGGACAGGGATATTACATTCTTCAGAAATGGCGACCGCATTGTCATACTTGTCCTCTAGAAAGAGATCCACGGCGTATTTTTTGGCTGTGGCGACTTTATCATGGGAACCGACTAACTCCAGATGACTGTATTGGACCTGGTTCTTCGTAAACCAGTCTTTTGTTACATCAAGAAGGCGGTCACTCCTGGCACTGATGAAATATAAATCAGCGTGCTTCATCCAGTCCTCGAGAATGTCCTTTGCCCCTTCAGCCATTAAGGATTCCGAATAAATGGTCGGTTCGGTTTCGATGAACCATTTTGTGAAGTCTTCTTTGGGTACATTGACGAAAGGGAATAAATCATATTCATTAATGTCTTCATAAGCTAAATTTAATTGAAAAGCTTTATTTAAATAGGGAACTAGGGTATCGGGTCTTGTTATGGTCCCGTCAATATCGATACCAAATCTTTTTTTCATGATGACTCTCTCCTCATTTTCAGCAACAGTTATTTTAGTGTATCATATTCAAACAAGCCATTGGAAACAATACATATTTAAACCAAGACATGCAACCTTTATCATGAGGGTTATTCGCTATTATACATATACTATAAATGCTCCTAAAAACGAAAGTGAGTGATGGATCAATGGAAGAAGATCAATACTCCATTATTGACAAGGATCATTCAACTGAAGCGGGAAAAGATCCAGTGGTTGTCGTGGATGATGAACATCATGAGCGGTACTATACAGAAGAAAATGCGGTAGAGCAAAGGGCTTATCAAAAAAGAAACGATACTTCAGTCCAGGATAGTCGTTATCAGGAAGAAACTTCTGCCGAGATTTCCACCATTCCTAATGAAAGTAAAATGAATGGACGGTCGGATGCTTCTGGTAAAGCATCGGGTGGAACAGGTATAGGGGCCATTGCGTTAATCATTTCCATTCTCTCGTTGTTCATGATGCCCTTTATATTGGGGATCCTTGGGATCATTATTGGTTTTTCAGCCCGTAAAAGGGGATCGAGTATGGGCTCATGGGCTATAGGTATAAGTGCAGTTTCCATCATTGTGGGCATATTCATCCTGCCGTTCTTTTAAGGAGCATGTTTTTGCTGTTTCCATTTGTAAGCGGAGACAGCTTTTTTGTGGAAACAAAAAAGCCCTGATTAGAATCAGGGCTTTTTTACCTATTTAATGACCGCATTAGCCGCTTCTTCTGCTTCAGCTCTTTGCTTTGCATAATACTCTTCGGCGATTTTGTCGATTTCTATTTTTAATTCCTCAACCATGGTTTCTTCAGGTACTTTACGGACGATTTTACCTTTTCTGAACAGTAAACCTTCGCCTCGTGCCCCGGCAATGCCTATATCAGCCTCACGTGCTTCACCAGGACCATTCACTGCACAACCTAGGACAGATACCTTGATTGGTGCTTTAATCGTCTGGATATACTCCTCGACCTCATTTGCGATGGAGATAAGGTCGATTTCAATTCGTCCACAAGTAGGGCAAGAGATTAGTGTGGCCATATTAGAAGCAAGCCCGAATACTTTAAGGAGCTCCCTTGCTACTTTCACTTCTTCTACAGGGTCTGCGCTCAACGATACGCGGAGTGTGCTACCTATACCCTGGCTAAGGATGGCGCCGAGTCCAGCCGCACTTTTAACCGTACCGGAGAAGAGGGTGCCCGACTCAGTAATTCCCAGATGTAATGGATAATCAAAAGCTCTTGAAGCTTTTTCATAAGCTTCGACTGCCAAAGTAACATCGGATGCCTTCATTGACACGATGATGTCATGGAAATCAAGATCTTCCAGGATCTTGATGTGGTGCAATGCACTTTCGACCATTCCATCTGCTGTTGGATAGCCATATTTGTCGAGGATTTTCTTTTCAAGAGAACCTGCATTGACACCGATACGAATCGGAATGCCTTTAGCTTTGGCAGCTGTTACTACTGCTTCCACTTTTTCTCGGCGTCCGATATTCCCAGGGTTAATCCGTATTTTGTCCGCTCCGCCTTCGATCGCTTTCAAGGCTAGCTTATAGTCAAAATGGATATCGACCACAAGTGGAATATGGATGCGTTTTTTAATTTCAGGGATGGCATCAGCCGCTCTTTCATCCGGGCAGGCCACACGTACAATTTGACAACCTGCTTCTTCAAGACGAAGGATTTCTGCAACGGTTGCTTCAACATCATGTGTTTTAGTTGTTGTCATGCTTTGGATGATTACTTCGTTATTGCCGCCGATTGTTAAGTTTCCAACTTTAATTGGCCGCGTTTTAGTACGATGTATGATTTCACTCAAGTGGAATTCTCTCCTTTAGGAAAAAATCAATTTTGATTTTTCATTTAGTTCACTAAAATATTGTATCAATGTCCATACCGCTTGACAAGGAATAGGACGCATTACTTTTTTATTATGAAGTAAGTATACTCTTTTCAGTCGAGATTTTCTCGATTGAAGTTCGGCTATTTCTAGAAGACATCAATCCCAGCATCGGATAAGATAGATATATCATTACGGTTTATTAGTATGTGGGTACTTTGTACGTTTTACCAATCTGCATATTTTCAGGTTTTAACCCTTCATTCAAACTTTGGAAATCTGATATGACTTCTTCAATTGGCTTGTTTGATGCTCCCCTTTCATTTTCCATGATGGAGAGTAAGGTATCTCCAGGTTTGATGAGGACTTCTTTATATGCGATTGAAGGGGCCGAAGGTTTACTTACGGGCTTGGATGGCTGAACTGAAGTTGCTGACGATGGGGAGGTGGGTAAAGTTCCTGTAGTCATGTCGAAATAAATGATAAATAGAATGAAACAAATTGAGAAAAACATCAGTAACCTTTTCATTATTTCATCCCCCAATATGGTCTTTCATACATATATATTTGGGAGGATGGTGTATTATGCCTGAAATTGGGCAGGTTTTCCTGAGTGTCTTTTAAATAGAGTTTGTTTGGGCAGTCCTTTTTGAAGTTCATTCAAAAATCCCTTTGGTCATGCCATTTCACCCCTTATATACTGATTAAACTCTTATTATAGGCATATGTTCGGGAATAGTTTGTCGATTTTAGGTGAACGGGAAAAATGATGACTACAGTCACATATGGTTAGGGAGCAGGGGTGTCATATGGAATAACGCCCTGTACAAAAAACCAGACAGGCAAGAGCAAGTCTGGTTTTGATTTATTCTTATGATCCTATTTCTTCAGAATTATCATTCGTTTCTTTAATGGATAAGTGAAGCATAATTAACGACACGAACCAGCTAATGAAGGAAGCGAAGGGGACTTCTGCTTGAAAGGCGTCCATGATTGTGAAGAAAATAGTGGACAGCGTGATGCTATATGCGGCAATCCTCCATAGGTGCCTATACGATATTGAACGCCCCATGGTGCTCCGGAATATCGTCCCGAATGCAGCAAGAATGGTCACTTTCAAGAATGTTCCAGCAGCCGTGAATAAATATAAAGTCAGGAGAAGCAACGGCAGGATGATCGGTAGGACGGATTCCACGGAATGGATCCATTTGTATAAATCTTCATTGTTTCCTTCTAAGAGTGAATAAGGAGAAGTTTGTATATTGCCATTCGATACAAATACAAGTTCGGATTTTAAAAGGGCCACTGCTTCATCCGTTTTTTCGGAAACATCTTTTGGAGTTAAGGAACCAGTGCCATCCACGAATATTTGGTAGTTGTCTTTTTTCAAGACGAATGGCTCTTTGTCAGCAGAGGTTAGCGTTCCATTTTTAATTTCAAAATCAGGCATTTCCTCCGAGACAGTTTCTGAAATCGCGTTTATTCCATTCGTAATCATTGTACCTAAGTAAAATGCGGAAGGAAGGAAGAATATGAGGCTCAAGAAAAATACATATAAAATTGTCTTACCAATTCCCTGGTTTTGAAAGGAACCGATATCTTTCGGTGAATAGAGGCTCACCCATAGTTGTTTGAATATGTTCATGATTTCAGCACCTATCTTATGATATTCCCCTCAATTTTAACTAGAGTTATGGAATAAAACAACCTGTATCAGCATTCAATGGTTTCAACCGCATATAAACGGGCAAATATGAAGAGGTAAGGTGTATAAAATAGAAGGGATGTTTTATTTGTGGATACGCTATTTTGGATCATCATTATCCTGATGTTCATCATCGGTTTTGTCGGTTTGATTTTCCCCATCATCCCAAGCGTATTATTCATATTCGCAGGGATTTTGTTATATGGACTTTTTTATTCCTTTGAGCCTTTTGGTTGGTTTTTCTGGACGGTCCAAGTTTTGTTTGTCGTTCTTTTATTTTCTGCGGACTATATTGCGAATATGGTCGGCATCAAAAAATACGGAGGGACTAAGGCGGGTGTTTGGGGCAGTACAATCGGGCTCATTGTCGGTCCTTTTGTGATTCCATTTGTGGGAATATTGATTGGGCCCTTCATTGGAGCATTCCTAGCCGAGATCCTTTTCCATAAAAAAGATGTGGTTACGGCATCAAAAATCGGCCTTGGTTCCGTGGTAGGCTTCATAAGCAGCATTTTCACTAAAGGAATCATCCAACTTTTGATGATTGGGTACTTTTTATTCGTGATCTTCGCCTAAGGAACTATAAAATGAAAATAAATATAGGCATAAGATTTGAAACGGATAAGAAAATTTGGTAATCTAATGCTAACGAGCTTTAGGAATCTGAAGATGACTAGAGCCCCAAAAAACAGCTTACATAGGGAGGAATTTTATTATGGCTTTCGAACTTCCACAATTACCTTACGCATACGATGCGTTAGAACCACACATTGACAAAGAAACAATGAACATTCACCACACTAAACATCACAATACGTATGTGACAAACTTAAACAAGGCGCTAGAAGGAAACGAAGAGCTTCAAAGCAAAAGCGTTGAAGAAATCGTTGCTAACCTAGACGCAGTACCAGAAGCTGTACGTACAGCTGTACGCAATAACGGTGGCGGACATGCTAACCACTCATTATTCTGGGAAATCCTTTCACCAAACGGTGGCGGACAACCAACTGGTGAATTAGCAGACGCTATCACTTCTAAATTTGGAAGCTTTGACAGCTTTAAAGAGGAGTTCGCTAAAGCGGCAACTACTCGTTTCGGTTCTGGTTGGGCATGGCTTGCCGTTAACAACGGTGAATTAGAAGTTACTAGCACACCAAACCAAGACAACCCATTATCTGAAGGAAAGACTCCACTTCTTGGATTAGATGTTTGGGAACATGCTTATTACCTGAACTACCAAAACCGTCGTCCTGAATACATCAATTCTTTCTGGAATGTTGTTAACTGGGATGAAGTTGCAAAACGTTACAGCGCAGCTAAATAATTATACGCACTAATAATAAGGCGGAAATCCTTTCGGGGATTTCCGCCTTATTTGTTTTATGGGAACTAATCGTTTACAACTTACTTATTCCTCTTGGATAATCTAAAGGGATAGGCCTGATTGGGAACGCCGATTCATCAGTTTTCTTTCCCTTTCTCACATAAATGCCATTGTTTTTTCAAACACTAGAGTGGAATTTGAAGGGGAGTTAAAACAATGGGTATTTTAGTAAAATGGAAGGGAGAGGCGGGAGCGAAGAAGGATTTGCAGCTTCTCTTGCTGATTGGCGGATTATATAGCCTGAGTGTCGCTTTATCCAATACATTTGTTAATGTGTATCTGTGGAAACAATCCGGTCAAATTATTGATATTGCCGTTTACAATTTAAGTGTGGTTCTTTTCCAACCAATTACTTTTGTATTTGCCGGACGGTTAGCCAAAAAGGTCGACCGAATTATCGTTTTAAGGTTAGGCGTAAGTTTCATGGCTTTGTTTTATTTGACAGTCCTTTTGGTAGGAACGAGGGCCACGGATTTTCTTTTTCTATTGGGGGCCTTGCTAGGGATTGGCTATGGGTTTTATTGGCTAGCGTTTAATGTTTTGACTTTTGAAATTACTGAACCGGATACGAGAGACTTCTTCAACGGTGTTTTAGGGGCTCTACATTCCTTTGGGGGCATGATTGGTCCTATCCTTTCAGGGTTTATTATATCAAGGCTCGAAAAGTTCACGGGGTATACAATCATTTTTGGTTTATCATTATTACTGTTTACCATTGCCGTTTTTCTGAGCTTTTCCTTGAATAGACGCCCTGCTCACGGAAAATACTTTTTTATGAGAGTATGGAAAGAAAGAAAAAATGATAAGAACTGGCGTATGATCACCCGTGCCCATTTTTTTCAGGGGCTTCGGGAAGGAACGTTCATGTTCATCATATCCATCACCATCTTTGTACAAACGGGAAGTGAACTGGCTATAGGGAGCTATGGACTATTGAATTCAGCGGTGTCCTTCATTGCTTATTTTTTTGTTTCGCGGTACATAAAACAACCCATGCGGAAGAAAGCAATCCTTATCGGAGGCATCTTTCTTTATATGGGAGTCTGGCTCATCGCTTTCGATGTGACATTCGGTAAGCTTCTCGTTTATGGGGCCATCGTTGCAGGAGCATATCCGCTGTTGCTTGTTCCATATATTTCTTTGACCTATGACATCATAGGAAGGGCTAAGGATGCAGCTAAAATGCGAATTGAATACGTGGTTGTCCGTGAACTGTTCGTTCATCTTGGAAGGATTGTTTCTGTAGTAGGTTTTATCTGGATGGTCATGAGCTTTGATTTAAAAGAGAGCTTGCCCTTCTATTTGTTAATCGTTGGTGCGGGACATTTCATCATTTATTGGTTTGTGAGGAATATCGATATCTATGATCGAGAATGAAAAAAGGCCTTGGAGGGCCTTTTTTTATTGTAAGATGGTGGTAAAAAAACGCGAATGAACGGCTTGAGCGTGCTTTTGGGCTAGATTTTCTTTATGTGTCTAATATTTCTAGAACATGAAGGTAGAAAAAAACAAAATTGTTCTATAGAATAGTATAGGACTATCATGACTATGGATAAAGGAAGTGTGGCTTGGTGTGGTAAATACAAAGAAAAAGAAAAAGACGCATGTACCTTTCAGATTGAATGTTCTTTTCTTTTTAGTATTTGTTTTGTTTTCTGGTCTGATTTTGCGTTTGGGTGTCGTACAGATCGTATACGGCGATGATTACCGACGCGAGATTGAAAGAACAGAAGAAGTAACCGTGAATAATTCGGTGCCTCGTGGCAAAATGTATGACCGGAATTTGAAATTGATGGTCGACAATCAGCCGCTGGATGCAATTACATATACAAGAAAGCAAGGTACGAAACAAATAGAAATGGTTGAAACGGCCGAGAAGCTAGCTAAGTTGATTGATAAAGAAGCCGATAAGGTCACGGATCGTGATAAAAAGGATTTTTGGATCCTGCGTAATCCAGAGCTTGCGGAGAAAAAGATTACGGATAAAGAAAGAAAAAAGGTAGAAGAGGGAGAGCTTGAAGAAGCTGATTTGTACAAGCTACAGCTCGAACGTATTACAGAAGAAGAAATGAAGCTTTCCAAAAAGGAAATGGAAGTCCTGGCGATTTATAGGGAGTTCGCCAGTGGTTATGCACTGACTCCACAAATCGTGAAAAACAAGAAAGTAACCAAGGAAGAGTTTGCAAGGGTGAGTGAAAATCTCGATTCGCTTCCAGGTGTGGATATTTCAACCGATTGGGATAGGTTCTATACCTATAATAAAACGCTTAAGTCTGTGTTAGGAAAGGTGTCTTCTTCAGAAGAAGGATTGCCTAGCGAAAGCCTTGATTATTATTTAGCACGTGATTACAGCCGGAATGACCGTGTGGGTAAAAGTTATATTGAGTTGCAATATGAAGATGTCCTCCAAGGCCAAAAGGCAAAAGTGAAGAATGTAACCGATAAATCAGGAAACGTTGTGGATTCAGAAGTCATTACTGAAGGACAGCGTGGGAAAGACCTGGTGTTGACGGTTGATATGGATTTACAGTTGGCAACAGAGGAAATCATTGAAAAGCATTTAATCAGCAAGAAAAAGATGGGGAACACAAAATTCTTGGATAGAGCGTTTGTCGTGATGATGGATCCGAAAACGGGAGAAGTTTTAACGATGGCAGGTAAAAAATATGACAAGGATGAAAAGACGGGAAAAAGGTCCATTAATGATTTCGCATTAGGAAACATCACGACTTCTTATACGATGGGTTCTGCTGTGAAGGGTGCGACTGTTTTGACTGGTTATCAACAAGGAGCCATTCAGCCCGGAACATTCTTCTATGATACAAAGTTGAAGATCAAAGGTACAAAGGAAAAAGGATCTTATAGCAATTTCGGGAACATAAACGATTTAACGGCTTTAAAAGTCTCTTCCAACGTTTATATGTTCAGGACCGCCATTAATATTGCAGGTGCACATTATGTGCCGAATGAGCCTTTAAACATTAAATCCAGTGCATTTTCAACGATGCGAAATTCGTTTGCCCAGTTTGGTTTAGGGGTTCGTACGGGAATCGATCTCCCGATGGAAATGAATGGTTTCAAGGGTTCCGAAACAACTCCGGGTAAATTACTGGATTTTGCTATCGGTCAGTATGATACATACACTCCTATGCAACTTGCGCAGTATGTGTCCACGATTGCCAATGGCGGGAACCGTATGGAACCCCACATTGTTAAGGAAATACGTGATCCGGTTGATGAAAATGATGAATTGGGTCCCATTTCCGAAGAAGTTTCACCAACTGTCCTGAATCGTCTTGATATGAAGGATGAATGGATTACCCGTGTACAAAAGGGCTTTGAAAAGGTAACGATGGAAGTAGGCGGAACCGCTTATTCTTACTTTGGAAATAAGTCTTATACAGTAGCGGCCAAAACAGGTACGGCGGAAGCATTCTATGATGGTCCGAGTAGATTGGATTATAGCGAGCCTCAAGCCACGATGAATATCACGCTTGTGGGTTATGCTCCAGCCGAAAACCCGGAAGTTGCATTTGCTGTTGTCGTTCCTTGGGCATATCAGGGACATTCAGGTCATTCCATGAGTAAAGAAATTGGTGCGGAAATCATGGATACTTATTTCAAGCTGAAAAAAGAGCGGACCGAGAAAAAAGATACGAATGCATCAACCGATTTGAAAGTTGAGAACGGTAAAGAGATTCAAAAAGAGCAAGCTGAAATAAGAGATAGTCAAGACGAATAAAGAAAAGATACACGCTTTTGGGATCAACCCAAAGCGTGTTTTTTTATGTTCAAATGGGGATGTTCAGGGTGCAACCACTTTTCTCTTAGCATCTTTACACTAGGTGAACAATCATTTACTGAATATTTACAATTCCTTTATACGAGGTTTACAGAGTAATCGTATGATTTGTATGTAGGACAAATTAATCATAAAAAAATATTAGGGGGACTTACGCATGAGATATTTAAAGGGGATGGCGATGACTGTAGTAATGGGTGGAGTGATAGCCATTGCGGCTGGTTGTGGTGCGGATGATTCGACTAAAACAAGCGGTGCAAAAGGGGAAGGCTCTAGCTCATCTTCATTGGCAGGGGAAGTCATCATGGATGGTTCTTCTACTGTATTTCCCATAGTAGAGGCAGTTGCGGAAGAATATATGGCTGAACAACCGGATGTGAAAGTTTCTGTAGGATCTTCAGGAACGGGCGGGGGATTTAAAAAATTCATTGCCGGTGAAACGGATTTAACGAATGCGTCCCGACCTGTCAAAGAGGAAGAAAGTAAATTGATCGATGAAAAAGGTATTGAATATACAGAATTGAAATTAGCGTTTGATGGCATCTCGATAGTGGTCAACAAAGATAATGATTTTATTGAACACATGACAGTCGAGGAACTAAAAGAACTATGGGTTGATAATGGAACCGTGAAGAAATGGTCTGATATACGTCCGGAATGGCCAAAGGAAGAGATTAAGTTTTATTCCCCGGGTACAGACTCAGGCACATACGATTATTTCAATGAAGTCATACTCGAGGAAAAACCGATGGTGGAGAACGCGACACTTTCCGAAGATGATAATGTCTTGGTTCAAGGAGTAGAGGGGGATAAGAATGCCATAGGGTTCTTTGGATTCGCGTACTATGCAGAGAATAAGGATAAATTAAAGGTCATCTCCATCGATAATGGAAATGGGGCCGTTGAGCCAACCCATGAAACGATTAAAAGTGGGGACTATGCTCCTTTGTCTCGTCCCTTATTTACCTATGTAGCGAACAAATCAGTAGCAGAGAAGGAACAAGTAGCGGATTATACGGAATTCATGATTGAAAATGCGGGAGAACTATCTGAAGAAGTAGGGTACATCAGCCTTCCGGAAGAGGAGTATAAAAAGGATCTTGATAAATTGAAAGAACTAAAGGAATAGACGGTTTAATCATGTCACTCCTTTCCGTCTCCTCATCTGAATTCAGAGCGGGGAACGGATGGTCATTCAAATATTGCGTGTTTGAAATGGAGGATGCATTTTGGAACTGAAACAAGCAGAAGCCTATTCTGTACAGCGAATGATCCTGGAGAGAAAAAATAAAAAAAGGTTCAATCTGGAAAAGCTGATTCCGGTCATGCTGTTCCTAACAGCGGCCATATCGGTCTTCACGACCATTGGAATTGTCTTTACCCTTATTTTTGAGACGTTTATATTTTTTGAGAAGGTATCGATAGTTGAATTTTTTACAAATGGTAAGTGGTTACCTTTTGCCGCCACTCCTTCTTATGGAATTATGCCACTTGTTGTAGGTACACTGAAGATAGCGGTAATAGCCTCGCTAGTTGCGGTCCCCGTAGGACTTGCCACTGCCATTTTCTTGAGTGAATATGCATCGGAGAAAACGCGGAGAGTGATAAAGCCGATTCTAGAAGTGTTAGCGGGGATTCCCACTATCGTTTACGGATTCTTTGCCTTGACCTTCGTTACACCGGTTTTGCGTGATCTCTTCCCCTTCCTGGAAATGTTCAATGCGCTAAGCCCTGGGATCGTCGTAGGAATCATGATCATGCCGATGATAGCCTCTTTATCGGAAGATGCACTTATCTCGGTACCGAAATCGATCCGTGAGGGTGCATATGCTCTAGGTGCCACAAAGCTTGAAACGACGATAAAGGTGGTCCTGCCAGCTGCTGTATCCGGCATTGTGGCTTCCATCGTCCTGGCTATCTCGAGAGCAATAGGAGAGACGATGATCGTGAGTGTGGCAGGTGGTTCGACTCCTAGCGTGAGCATGGACGTCACCTCATCGATTCAAACGATGACAGCCTATATCGTGCAGGTCAGTAGTGGGGATGCTGGGTATGGAACAACGATATACTACAGCATCTATGCGGTCGGAATGACACTGTTCGCTTTTACGCTAATCATGAATCTGCTGGCGCAGTTCATCTCCCGCAGGTACAGGGAGGAATATTGACATGAAACTGATAAATAAAGGTCTTGTAGCAAAGAAAATGCCTGTCCGACTGGCGATTAACTCAATCTGTAAAGGGTTATTCTTCTTGGCAACCTTATTTGGGCTCCTGATCTTAGCCATCTTATTCTATCGGATATTTACTCAAGGGATTGGTCACTTGAATGGGGATTTCCTCCAGAACTTCGCTTCCCGAAAACCTGAAGAAGCTGGGGTAAAGGCTGCTCTCATTGGTTCATTATGGCTGATGGCCGTCGTTGCACCGGTTGCTCTTATGTTGGGGGGGGGGACGGCCATCTATTTGGAGGAATATGCGAAAAGGAATTGGATCACCACATTCATCAAAGTTAATATATCTAACCTGGCGGGAGTTCCCTCCATTGTATTCGGATTGCTTGGTTTGACGGTTTTCGTCAGGGCTTTGGCCTTGGATCGCTCCATTTTGGCAGCAGGACTAACGATGAGCCTACTCGTCCTGCCAGTCATCATTGTAGCGGCACAGGAAGCCATTAGGGCTGTACCTCGTGAATTACGAGATGCTTCTTATGGAATGGGTGCCACCAAATGGCAGACCATCTGGAAAGTGGTCCTGCCAGCAGCGATACCAGGGATTTTAACAGGTGGGATCCTTGCTTTATCCCGGGCAATCGGAGAAACCGCTCCATTGGTGGTGGTCGGCATTCCATTATTCATTGCCTTTTTACCGCAATCAGTCATGGATACGTTTACGGTGCTCCCTATGCAAATCTATAACTGGACATCGCGTCCTCAGGAAGAATTTCAACAGGTGGCTGCAGCAGGAATCATCGTGTTGCTCATTCTGCTCATTTTCATGAATTCAATTGCTGTGGTAATCCGAAATAAATTTCAGAAAAGATACTGATGGGGGGAGAAGATAATATGAACATGACCTTAGCGAATCAAGAGGTTCCACTAATTAAAAATGAAAAAAAGCCTGTTTCTTCAAGGGCTCCCGTATATAAAACGGCAGGGCTCAATCTATGGTATGGGGAAAACCATGCATTGAAAAATATTGATCTTGATATGCATGAGAATGAGGTGACCGCAATCATCGGTCCGTCAGGATGTGGGAAATCCACCTTTATCAAAACGTTGAACCGGATGATCGAACTTGTTCCAGGCGTAAGGACGACAGGACAGATTAAATACCGGAACCGTAATATCCTGGATCAATCTTATAAAGTGGAGGATTTGAGAACGCAGGTGGGTATGGTTTTTCAAAAACCGAACCCTTTCCCTAAATCAATCTATGAGAATGTGATATATGGACCGAAACTTCATGGCATCAAGAATAAAAAGATTTTGGACGAAATAGTGGAAAAAAGTTTAAGAGGTGCTGCCATCTGGGATGAAGTAAAAGACCGTCTTCAAGAAAATGCATATGGACTCTCAGGTGGGCAACAACAGCGACTTTGTATCGCTCGGTGTCTCGCCATTGAACCTGATGTCATTTTAATGGATGAACCGACATCAGCGCTCGATCCGATTTCCACATTAAAAATTGAAGAATTGATCCAAGAGCTAAAAAAAGATTTTAGTATTATAATCGTTACCCATAATATGCAGCAAGCGGCCCGAATCTCTGATAAAACGGCTTTCTTTCTAAATGGAGAAGTCATCGAGTATGACGACACCGATACCATCTTCTCGAACCCGCATGATAAGAGGACCGAAGATTATATTACAGGTCGGTTTGGATGAGAGAAAAGGGGGCAGATGCATGATTGTACGCGAAAATTTCGAACTTCAGTTAAAAGAATTACAAGGGAAAATCGTTGAGTTGGCTGAATTGGCATCAGGCGCAATCACTAAATCATTTACGGCACTCGAGAACAGGAATTTTGAAGAAGCGCTTGGAGTCATCGAGGATGATACGAAAGCAGATTTATTGGAAGAGGAAATTAACGACTTCGCCATTCTCCTAATTGCTAAACAACAACCGGTTGCCATCGATTTACGGAGGATCATTGCTGCCATCAAAATTGCATCCGATATGGAGAGAATGGCAGACTTTGGCGTTAATATAGCCAAATCGGCCATACGAATCGGTGATCAGCCTTTCATTCTTCCGATAACTTCATTGAAAGAGATGTATGATATCACACTGAAGATGATTGAACTTTCCATTGATGCCTTTGAGAGGGAAGATATTACTTTAGCGCGAGAAATCATTGAAATGGACGATGAGGTCGATCGTTTCTATGGGGATATGATCCGAAGTCTCCTAAGATTGTCGGATGAAAAGAACCTACAACAGGTGACTCAACTTTCCTTCATTGCCCGCTATCTAGAACGAACGGCTGATCATACAACGAATATTGCCGAAAATATATACTTCCTTGTGAGGGGGCGTTATATCAGCCGCAGGGATTGAATATAGGTAGTTTTAATAGAGAGACTTTGCCTGGCCGGCAGCCATTCAAAGTCTCTCTTTTATCATTATTGTGTCAGTGTCTTGGCCAATTGTCGATAGGTCATGTTATCCGTGACGACAAATTCGCCAATCTGAATGTTCTTGGAGAAGCCCTGATCTTCAACGTAAGACTCAAAACGTGCAGCGTCATCGATGATTTTTTCCTTTTCCAGTTTCGTTGCTATTTCTAGTGTAGTCATATTGGCTTTCACTTCTAAGGTATAGGAAACAACAGGATTATTCTTTTTGGGAACCTCTTTCTCTTGTTTCTTCTCCTCCTTGTCGATCCTTTTTTCTTCTTTTTCGGAATTTAGCCTTTCGTCTTTCTGCAAGGATACGAGATAGCCTTTTTCATTCAGCAATTTCTTAGCTTCTTCCACAGTCGGTCCAGTTTCTTCGTTGGGCTCCGTCATATAATAAAAACCAGCAAAGATTGTTGTGGAAACAATGATGCCTGCTGAAAAGGCCTGAAGAGTCACTTTATTCATCTTCTTTTCCCCGCAATCCATATTCTTCAATGACTGAAAGGGTTTGTTCTTTCGTCAAAGAGGATTGTTTGGCGATCTGGTCCAGTGAAAGTCCTTGGTTGTATAAAGAAAGAACCTGGCTCTTTAAGATTTTATGAATGGACTCCCTGTCATTTGAAGGAGTGGTTGCTTTGAGACGGTTTGCCTCAGAGTGGTCTGGCCCGTCCTGGATCACAAATTCCTCTTCAAGAATCTTCACCTTTTTCTTCAATTGGTAGATATCCTGCATATAGGTTATAGTCATTTGTTCTAGATCTTCTTCTAATTTAGCAACCTTGTCTTGTTTGAAAAAAGAAATAATAAGAAGGATGATTGCCAATGAGAATAATAGAATAATTAAGATTTGCATGTTTTCACCTCAGGGAGAAAATTTTCGACATTTACATCTATTTTACACATATTTATTAAAAATTTGGTGATTTTCCTTTTATTATATTTTTAAAATAGCATTTCTTTTCCTAATCTGACGGATTTTCATTCGCTATTTGTCGAAAATGCACTCGTTTTTATAAAAAAAAATAAATATGGATAATAATTTTGATGTAAATCCCTTTATTTCTAAAGTAAATAAATTTCGACAAAATGTGTTTATTGTTCATTGGCGAATTCAATGCTAACATAAATGTAATAAAATAAACTGAAAAATCAAATAGTTTTATTTCTTAAACAAGGTAAAGCCTTTCTTAAAATTAGTGTGTAGGATTATGAGAGATTGAGTGTCACTGTCAGCGCCTATCGTTAAGTGTGATATAAATTCGAAAAGAGAAAGGGATGATTTTTATGAGTTCATTATCCGCATATATGCCACAGGATAACCGGGAAGTATTTCGAAAGGGGTTAAAGGCGGGGCTATGGATGGACGAGAGTTTTGATTGGTATCCTGAAGAGGATATGATGAGTCATCCCGGCGGGGAAATAAGGTCGCTTTTACAAACGTTTACCCAAGGAAAAATAACATTTTCAAAGTTCACGATAAGAAATACGTCCTTTGAGCCTAAATATCCAAAGATGTTCTTTCATTATGAAAACGCTTTCGAAAAGCAAGCGGTCGCTTTTTACAGTCCGGGTGAGCGGGCAATCCTACATGTTGCGACGCAGTCGATTGCCCTATTAGGAGGAGTTGTAAAGGGGAAAGGTATTTCACAATACTGTATTCAGGGGAAAGGGAGTCTCTATCAAGAAGGATGTTTTAAATCGTTGAAAGAAGGGATCCTTGCTTACTCACCACTTGCCAAAGGGGAGGTCACCAGTATGTTCACCCTGGAAACGGAAATCCTGCCAAAGGAATGTGTGGAAGTAGTGGCATGGGCCATACATGCTGAAACAAAAGAAGAAGCAAAACTCCTGAATCACAATCTTCTTCAAACCATGAAAAACGGCGAGAACTAGGAAAAAAAAAGTTAAATTAATTTTTCCCGAAAAACATACTAGCATTTCACAATAAATAATGCTATTATAGAAAAGTCCTATGTGAAAAAGTCAATATGTTTGGAGGGAAATACACATGCGCGTAAATATTACATTAGCTTGCACTGAATGTGGAGACCGTAACTATATTTCTAAAAAAAATAAACGTAACAATCCAGACCGTCTTGAGCTTAAAAAATACTGCTCAAGAGAAAAACGCAGCACAACTCACCGCGAAACAAAGTAAGCAACAGGATTTTCCTGTTGTTTTTTTTTTGCTTTTTTCCATTTTAGCCATTAATCCTAAAATTCGACAACTTTCTATTTCGGCTTTCGTAAATGAGTTCATTTTATGAGATACTGATAGTAGTAGACTTAAAGGAGTATAAAATGATGAGAGAGAATAAAAAGATAATCAGGCAACGCATTCGAACTCATTTAATGGAAATGAGCAATGAAGAGCATGAGGAGCTATCAAATAAGATTGCCGAAAATCTATTTTCACTTGACGAGTGGAAACAGGCCAAAACCATCGGCATTACCATTTCTATCTACCCTGAAATTTCAACGGTCAGGATCATTGAACAGGCATGGAGAGAAGGCAAGTCGATTGCCGTACCGAAGTGCTATCCAGAAGAGAAGACAATGGATTTTAAGAAAATCACTTCTTTCAATCAGTTAGAGTCCGTTTATTATGGTCTTCTTGAACCAATGGAGGATACGAAAAAAGCATCCGTCCGTGAATTGGATCTTTTGGTTGTCCCGGGTTTGGCATTTTCGAATGAAGGATATCGTCTAGGATTTGGCGGAGGTTATTATGATCGTTTCCTTTCTCATTACAGTGGAAAGACGTTAGCGCTTGCCTACGATGTTCAAATACTGGATGACTTGCCAATAGAGGTGCATGATATCGCCGTTGGTAAACTGATTACTCCCACGAAAGTTTTACGTACATATGCTCATTAGAGCAAGAAGAGGTTCCATTATTATTTTTCACTCATAAAATTCCTTTCCTGTATCACACTAATGGTAGGAGGGATTTTTATGTTACGAGTAATTGTACAAATATTTTTGATTGGTTTAGTGATTTATGCAGGTTTCAAAAATCGGTATCGTTTGATGAATATAGCCCTATCGAATGGCATGATAAGAAAATATCTAGTGACCAAGTCCTTAAACATGCCGATATTGAGGGATAAAATGATGCAAAGTATGTTTTCACAAACCAAATGATGAGTGAGTAGAAGGAACCTAATGAGAGGGTTCCTTTTTTTATGGGAGGTACACTTCTTTTTTTTACTTTTTTGATCATTTCGTCTATAGTTTGAATTAGATAATATAAGGATTTCATCAGGAAATGATTTGGAAAGTGGGGAATGTTTTGGGGTATAAAGAGGAGTATTTATTTTGGGAGATTGTCCGGCTATTGTCAGTTCAATATGATTACCGCATGATCACTGTCACGGAAAATCATGAGGAAATATGGCTAGAAAGCGAAAAAAACACGGATTTCCCCGTGATAAGATTGATTCGTCATGATCTTGATTGGGCAAATTGGCTTAAAAGGGATATAGACCGGACCTTGAAAAACGGCGAACAAGTCAGGAAAAAATTATATAAAAAACCAATGAGCATTTTAAGTATCTATGTGAGTAAATTTGCTCCTGTTGATGATTTTGAATTCAGCGCACAACCAGCTATGCTTCAAAAAACGAAAGTGAACACCTTTATATTTGCAAGCGAGTCTTTTCAGACTTCCAAACAAAATTTGGAGGCTACCCTGAAAACACCACTTTCGATTTCTGTACCGGAGGATGAAGAAATTGATGAAGGGCAAGTGCTCGAGTTAAAGAAGGTAGCCATCTCAGCTTCCGTCAAAAAGGCTAAGGCTGAACAAAAAGTATTCCAGCAGGCTAAACCATTCTTTACCTATATATTGATAGCGATACAGGTTGCTGTATTCATCTTGATGGGGTTTAGTGGAGGGAGCACCGATTCCAGGACTTTAATCGAGTTTGGAGCTAAATACTCGCCTTACATCCTTCAAGGGGAGTGGTGGAGGTTCTTTACTCCGATGGTTGTCCACATTGGTTTTATCCACTTACTCATGAATACATTTTCGTTGTACTTGATAGGGGCGGAAGTTGAAAGGATATATGGGAATGCTAGGTTTCTATTCATCTATATCTTTGCAGGTTTTGCAGGAACTCTAGGTAGCTTCATTATGACTCCAAACCTTTCAGCAGGAGCCAGCGGAGCTATTTTTGGTTGTTTTGGGGCCCTGTTGTATTTTGGGATGGTGTATCCAAAGTTATTTATGCGTACGATGGGTTCTACCGTCATTCTTCTCATCGTCATTAACCTGGTATATGGTTTTACCGTATCGGGAATCGATAATGCAGGACATATCGGTGGTTTGATCGGTGGTTTCCTAGCGGCCGGGGTGGTCCACCTACCGAAGACGCAAAAGGTATTACGTCAGATGGCTTTTTTAGTTGGAACTGCCGTACTGACTTACTTTTTGCTGCAATTTGGCTATACTCATCAGAAAAATGATGATGAAACAATGGCCATGTTGGCACAGGATTACATTGAAGATGGTGAGGAAGCGAAAGCGGAGGAAATGTTGGCGGACTATGTGGAGGATAATTCTGATGCACCGATATCTCATTTCATCCTTGGGAACCTATCCTTTGATAATGAGGAATTCGAAGACGCTCGCCACTACTTTGAAAAAGCGATTGAACAAAACTCTAAGTTACATGAAGCACATTACAATCTCGCTTTGGCGTATGCCAAGCTCAACCTGATGGATGAAGCTAAAGAGCAGGCTCAAAAGGCCGTTGAGCTTGCTCCAAAGGAAAAATCATATAAGGAATTGCTAGAAGAATTGGAATAGGAAGTCTATAATTTTTGCCTTAGCAAATATGGGGTGCCGTCTTTACCGGAAAATAAGACGAGGACTTCCCTTTTATCTTTGGCTACTAACAATAGGGGGATGGTGCTGCCTTGTGGACTCAAGGTGGTACCGTCCTCTTTTTTTATGCTTATTACATAATTTTTATAAAGGCCTTCCCAAAGTTTACCGACAATTTCTTCCCGCTGGAATGAAGGAAAGCTTGAAAGCCACTGATTTTTTCTGGCCGGTAAATCGGTTAGAGAGATCACTTTATATTGATTTGGGTCAATATCAAAGTGTTCTTCGGCTTTTTGTAAACTATTTTGGGTAATATTCTTGGTTACATTGTCCAGGACATGTTTCCACTCCTTCTGTTCCTCGGAAAGGGGATTATGGAAAGATTGAAAATCAGGTGTGGATATGGCATATAGTTTGTCTTTACTTAATTGTTGTGCGCTTGTGAAAATGGTATCAGAAGGGTGTAATTCGGCATAATGAAAGGTTATCGCATCATAACGCCCACTTTCTTTTTCCTTGAATTTGTCTGACTGTGAGAGCTCTTGTCGATTTTGTTTCCAGTCTTTTAACGTGCCTTCTAGATTCCCATTCTTGTAAAGGAGTGAAACGTCCTGACGCAAATAGGCTGTCTGATCCAATGAGGAGTGAACTTTCCATGTAAGGGAATAGGCGTCCTTTCCTGTTTCTTTCGCTACCAAATGAGTAGAAGCATGTTCAAATTGGAGGGAAGAGTCAATTGGGAAATAAATGATCGTTTCCTCTACCTGGTGTGTGTCCGAAAAATATAGGATAATAAAGATGGCAGCTACCATTAAAAAAACGGTATACTTCAATTGTAGTTTCATTTTTCGCCTCCGTTTTTGGCTGTATGCTATAAACAAGTTCATTTAAAAAGAAAAATGAATAAACGGAATGCTAGATGGAAATACCCACTGTTTCATCATATGAATGGTGCTGGACAAGAAGTACTGAAAAATAACATTAGAGGATTCACATGGCAAATTGATTATGCTGTATGGAGAAAATAGTAAAGAGGTTTAATATGAAAACATACTATGATTTACAACAATACTTGAAAAAGTTTGGGACATTCATTTATTTCGGTGATCGTGTGGCTGAGTTGGAAATGATGGAATCTGAAATCAGGGAAATCCATCAAATGCAAATGATGGACACGAAGGATTACCAGATGGCGATACTCTTGATTAGGCAGCAATTGGCTATTGAAAGAGAAAAAAATGATAAAAAAAGGTGATACGATGGAAAAGGTGCTGTTAGGGGTTGACTTGGGCGGAACCACAACCAAGCTTGCCTTAATCAATGTTTACGGAGAGATTATTCATAAGTGGGAAATTGCGACTGACATTTCCGAAAATGGAAAGAACATCACCATGAATATTGCAAAGGCGATTGATGCAAAGCTTGAGGAACTCAATGAACCGAAAAGTAAAATGCTAGGTATCGGAATGGGTGCCCCGGGCCCCGTCAACTTTACCAACGGATCCATTTATGAAGCGGTCAATCTCGGTTGGAAAGATTACCCATTGAAGGATTTATTGGAAGTGGAGACATCTCTTCCGGCCGTGATCGACAATGATGCTAATATGGCGGCATTGGGCGAGATGTGGAAAGGCGCTGGAGAAGGAGCTAAAGACCTTGTGTGTGTAACGCTTGGAACAGGGGTAGGCGGAGGGGTCATCCATAATGGCAAAATCGTACATGGTATAAGCGGAGCAGCTGGGGAAATTGGTCATATGACCGTCGTTACAGAAGGAGGGGCTCCCTGTAACTGTGGCAAGGTTGGCTGCTTGGAAACGGTTGCTTCGGCAACTGGAATTGTCCGACTTGCATCAGAAGCATTGGGAATGGCGGACGAACCCTCTCTGCTACAAGAAAGAATACAAGAGGGAAATCCGCTATCCTCCAAATTGCTTTTTCAATGCGCACTAGCAGGAGATTCTTTGTCTAAATCTGTGGTGGACCGTGTGGGCAATTATTTAGGACTGGCATTATCTCATGTTGGCAATGTCATGAATCCTGAAAAAATCGTTATCGGCGGAGGGGTTTCTAATGCTGGAGATATACTCCTGGAACCAGTCCGTAAGGCATTTGAACTTTATTCTTTTAAACGAGTTCGCAAATCGACAAAAATCCATCTAGCAACCCTTGGAAATGATGCCGGGGTCATAGGGGCTGCCTGGCTTATTAAAAATCGGTTAAATCCATCATGATCTTACTTGTAATGATTCAACCGATTATATAGGCATGGGTGGATGATGTATAGATGGAATATTGCAAAAGAAGTGACGGGAACTGAATGTAGGTATTGTTTGGCTCGGTCAATGTCCATGGAAAAGAAAGGGTCCTTTAAAAGGGGAGGTTCTTACATGTTTCCCTTTTTCATTTCATAAATATTAAGGAATGAAAGGGGACGATAGTGGATGATAATCATAAGTAGGAATGGTGACAGTTTGGACTATTACAGTAAACTGTTTCAAATCCCACAGGTGTTGGTGGAGGAGGCTAACAGAGATATCCAAGGCATTCTGCAGGAAGGACTTTATGTGAACATACCGGGGTTTATTCTTCAGAAGGAGTCAAGGAACGATTTTGATCTGGTGACAATCTCCAAACACTATCATTTGCCGCTGGATGCATTGATCCTGGTTAATCAGTCAAACCAAGGACCTTTTTCAGTACCCGTTCGAATCATGGGCCCTCTGCTTAATCCGGTCAAGTTCTATGATTATCAGTCACTTCTGGATGATTTGGAGGCTTTAACCGTACATTACCCATTTATCAAGGTGGAGTCGATTGGAAAGAGTGTGTTAGGCAAAGAGCTGTTGGAAGTAAGAATCGGCCAAGGTGAAAAAGTCATCCATTTTAATGGTTCATTTCATGCAAATGAATGGATCACCTCGGCCATTTTAATGAAATGGCTTAATGATTTGCTTCTCGCCCTAAGCAACGATGATCGCATATGCGGCATAGCGTGTTTGCCTTTTTTTCAGGAAGTGACCATTTCGGTCGTTCCTATGGTCAACCCTGATGGCGTAGACCTTGTACTTAAGGGGGAGGAAGCGGCGGAGGGGTGCATAGATGTGCTCGAAATGAATAATGGCAACCCTGCTTTTTATGCCTGGAAGGCCAATATACGCGGGGTTGATTTGAATAATCAATACCCTGCCAAGTGGGAGATAGAAAAACAAAGAAAAGTACCACAGGCACCTGCACCGAGGGATTTTCCCGGTGAGGTGTGTTTGTCGGAGCCGGAAGCAATTGCCATGAAAGAATTGGCAGAGAAGCGGAACTTTTGCAGAGTCTTGGCACTCCATACGCAAGGTAAAGAGTTTTACTGGGGGTATGAAGGATGGGAGCCTAAGCAAAGTGAGGAAATCGCTAAAGAGTTTGAAGCGAGAAGCGGGTACCGTGCCGTTCAATATGTTGATAGTCATGCAGGCTATAAAGATTGGTTCATTCAAGAATTCAGGAAAGAGGCCTATACAATAGAGTTGGGCAAGGGGATCAACCCACTTCCTTTATCCCAGTTTCCTTCTATATATGGAGAATCTGTGCATATTTTAATGGCGGCATTATATATGTGACCATGATTTTTGTCGGAATATACTTCCAAATAAATATAAGGTGATTAATCGCCACATTTCTTCTTTTTTACTTTATAATGAAGAACATAAGAGGTTCATTTGTAATCTCTTACTCTTTCTAATGTCTTGCTCACACATATGCCAGGCGTTTAGTTTCAAAGGAAGGTGTGTGGAGATTAAAGTGTTTAATGCAGCCCTCACTCAATTGCTGCCTATCTGTAAGATGGTAAGTATCGTTTTGTTGTGTATCTCCACTACCCTTCTTCTCTCGGCTTGTGAGCCTTCCAATGACCTTAGTAAACCCGTAGCTGATACGGAAAAAGAAAAATCCCAACACAATCAGGAATCTTCATTGAGCACATTAGAAATCCCGGCTTCAGAAAAGGGAAAAATCGAAGCTATTTATGGTTGGCTCGATTCCAACACCATTTTGTTTTCCGAAAAGAAAGATGGTATGGATTCACCACAGCTGATGGAATGGAATTTGAAAACGAATACTTCAGCTGTTTTTTATCAGCCTTCTTCGGATTTTAGTGAAGTGTCAATCAGTCCAACAGGGGCACATGTGTTGATTTCTTCCTTCACATCAGCAGGTAAAACGGCGATTACAATCTTGGACCGAACGGGTAACCCACAATATTCTCTCGTGTTACCTGCCTACGAATTATCTTTTGAGTGGAATTCGTTCCAAGAGGATATGTTGTTTCTAACCAGTTTTTATGAAGATTGGACATACAGCAGTTATGTGATAAACCCAGAAGAGCAAACGGTTCATTCCCTTGATTTTCCACAGCCTTTCGCTCAATGGGATAGTGGAAATGGGTTGATGTTTCTTGATTGGGATAGGGAAGAACCCGCTTTGACGGCTCCTTTAGAAAGAAAAGCGTTGAATGATGGGACAGTGGAAAACTTAATGCTGGATGTCATTCATTTTAAAAAAGTGAAACACGCGCTTATGACTATTCAAGTGGAGACAGAAAAACAAGATCGAGGTACATACGCATTTTATGATGAGACAAACAAACCGATCCATTCTTTTTCCGTACCACTATTGAAAAGCTTTTCAGATTGGGTTATACCAGCCTACGACATGATTGAAAAGAATAAGGAACTTTTAACGTTCGTTCCTGTAGAATCAAAAGACGCTGACCAATATGAAAGTAAGTTTACTTTAACTAAATTGAATTGGGAAACGGGTACACAAGAAGAATTGATGAAGGACATGGAAAATGAACCATTGAGCTGTTCGCTTGATGGCAGTCTATGCTTATATGGGAATCAATTTGAAAAAATCATTGATATGAAAACCCATCAAATAAAAAAATTATTCTAAGAAATATAATGACTAAATCAAAAGCTCGCCACATGGCGAGCTTTTTCTTTTAATGTGCAACTGGAAAACCGCTGTTGATGATAGTCATGACAGTAAACCAGCCAAATACGGCGGCACTGCCTGCTGCGAAAATGAATCCCAAGAAGTTTCTTTTTTTTATTGTGGTAACTACCGCTGCTAAACCAAGTATCGCCACAAGTCCGAAAATGACCATTAATACCATATCAAAACCCCCTTTTCCCTAATTGAAAACCCAATCCCTAATAATATACCCAGAGATTTAAGTAACTACCAAAAATATGTAGAAAAGATTGCATTTGTTAATATTTTAATATTTTTTCAATTATTTGTCGAGGCCTAAAAGATGACACTTCTATGTCATGGGTAAACTGTATCAACAAAAGAGCCAAATTGGTGTAAGATAAGGGTAATGAAAATATGGGAGTTGTTGAAGATGAAATGGACTCAAATACCTCTAGGACCGTTGCAAACGAATTGTTATATCGTTTCCGACGGACAGAATTGCTTAATTATTGACCCGGGCGAGGAGCCGCAGAAAATAATTCAGTACATACAAACTAAAAAGTTTAAACCGCTGGCCATTTTATTAACCCACGCGCATTTTGATCATATCGGAGCACTGGATGCCATCCGCGATCATTATGAAATTCCTGCGTATATCCATGAAAGGGAGGCCAAATGGCTGCTTGACCCTGCCCTGAATGGTTCACAGAACTGGTTCCCCGATAATCCGATGCGCATGAAGCCGGCTGACCATATCCTTGCCAACGAACAGGAGCTTACTATTGGCGGATTCACTTTTGAAGTGCTTGAAACACCGGGGCACTCGCCGGGCAGCGTCTCCTATTATGCAAAGGAAGAGCGGCTTCTCTTTTCCGGGGACGTCTTGTTTCAGGGAAGTGTAGGAAGAACGGACTTGATAGGTGGCAGTGAATCAGTGCTTTTAAAAAGTATTGATACGAAATTATTGCCCCTTTCTGATGATACAATTGTCTTTCCAGGGCACGGTCCCATTACGACCATTTTAGATGAAAAGAATACGAATCCCTTTCTGAAATAAGAGATGCTACAGGTGCCGGATCAGGCACCTGTTTTTCTTTGAATTATAATTGATTGAATATTTTGACTCGTGTAATTATACTGAAGGTACTCGAAAAAAGGAGGTGGGAATTTGGAAAAGTTCCTGTATGAACTGATAGGAAATAGTCCACATAAAAAAATATCCTATCAGGACTATATGGAAGCTGTTCTTTATTCACCTACTTTAGGCTATTATATGCGTGAAAAAGAGAAGATTGGTATGAACGGTGACTTTTATACATCTGGTAATGTTGGCGATGCATTTGGTAGGACTCTTGCTAGGTGGTTTGTCTTCTTAATGAAGGAAAGGGGGTTGCCGCCTTGTGTCGTTGAAATGGGGGCTGGAAATGGAAAGCTGGCCCATGACATTCTTAAGTATATAAGAGAAGAAGAACCAATGATGTGGGAGGATTTTACATATATCCTAGTGGATAGCAGTCCTTATCATAGGAAACTGCAACAAATGCGGATACGTCCATGCGAACAGGTCGTTTTTGCCACTGATCTCGAAGACTTCCCAATAGTGAAGGGAATCTTGTTTTCTAATGAACTTTTTGATGCATTGCCGGTCCATGTTATCGAAAAGAAAAATGGAGAGCTTGTAGAAATATTCATCACGGTGAAAGAAGATAAATTAGTGGAAATAAAGGAATCCCTTGAAAATCAGGAAATCCACTCCTACCTGGAGGAGCATAATATTGCATTGAAAGAAAATCAGCGTTATGAGGTACCTTTAAAGATGGTAGAGGAATTTGAGAGAATCGTTAATCGCCTCCATGCGGGTATCCTCCTTACCTTTGATTATGGCTATACGGAACTGGAATGGGGCGAACCAGCTCATCAGCAAGGTAGCTTAAGAGGTTTTTATCAACATAACATGGTCAATGACATACTCCAACGACCAGGGGAAGCGGATCTGACTACGCATATCCATTTTGATACCCTAATCAAACTTGGGACTAACCGGGGTCTATCCTTGAGAGATCTCCTGGTGCAACGGGACTTTTTACTGAAAGGGGGAATTCTTGAAGGGCTGAGGGATCACGAAGGAACAAACCCATTCTCCGAACATGCTAAGCGTAACCGTGCGATACGAAGCTTAATCATGCCTGGAGGCCAAAGTGAATACTTTAGGGTTTTAGTACAAACAAAGAATATAGACGAAAAGGTGAAATTGTTTCGTGAATGAGACATGATAAAACCCATGGACCAAGAGTCCATGGGTTATGTATTTTGCTCTTAATGTGCAGCGCCTGGGGTCATCATAAATACGCTCCAGTAGGAAAATCCTGCAAAGAAAACGGTAAGATAGGCACCGAAAACGTAAATATACATGCGTTCAGACAACTTCAGGTAACTCAATAGTACAAAAAATCCGGTTTGTGCGAAGAAAAGTAAAGATGTTTGGTACATATCGCCAAGATAAAAGAAAATTGCCATAACCCCTGTCCAAAATCCACAAACTCTAAACATGCGTTCCATCTGAATACCTCCCTGTGTCTAGTCGTGTTCATACTAAATAATTATAAATGAAATTGTAAGGTAATGTAAAGGATGCCTTTTGTTTCTAGGCGAGGATGGATGCCTTATAAGAACATGTTACGCAATTTTCCATCATATTATCCAATTCCACGATGTGGACATTGGTAAACAACGACTCAAACATTCCTTTTAAGAAGGAGTTATGCATGGTGCAGATAGTGCTAGGGTCAATTTTGGCAACTTCTTTAAAGGGACAGTTATAAATTCTGAAGTGAATTTTATTTTCCGCCTCATCTGCCTGTATTTCAGGAGAGAACCCTGCAATTGATGCTGCATTTTTAAGCATGTTGACTTTTTCATCAAAGGTCAAGTCATCGATGGAGGTTGATTTAAGTTTGATTTGTTGGTGGATCAACTCTTCTCCAAATGTTTTTCCAGTTTCATAGAGCGCCTGTATGCCTGCTTCGCCGAGTGTCATCATAGTCTGGATGGCAATTTTTGAAAGTAACTGATAATCCCTGAAAGGAAAATGAAGTTGAATGACTTTATCCGATAAGTGGTAAATCCTGCTCGGACGGCCACCTTTTCCAGTTTTCCGTGCCTCTGAAGTAAGCATATCAACATCTTCAAGTTTTGATAAATGAAGACGGGCAACATTTGGATGGATTTCAAAGGAGTCTGCAATTTGCTGGACGGAGACTCCTTGATGATTATTCACGATATATTGATAGATATAATATCGGGTTGGATCGGCTAATACGTTGGTAATTCTTAACGTTTGTTCCATTGTGCCCTCCTAAAATTCCAAGTTTAACTAATTATATTATAATACAGGCAAAAAAAATTGGAATGAAAGAAAGAACAAATTTCCCTTATTTAAGAAAAAGTTCACATTTCAATTGGATTTATAGTGCAAATGTATATACAAACATTATACAAATGTTGTACAATTCCATTATGGAAATCAAAAACAATAATTTGTGAACGGAGAGTGATGAAGGATGAATCGATTAACTTTCTATTCTTATCCAAGTTGTACTTCTTGCCGTAAAACAAAGAAGTGGTTGAAAGCCAACCATGTTAGCTTTGATGAGCGTCATTTATTCAAAGATACACCGAATGAAGAAGAATTGAAGAGAATACTTGAATTAACAACCGAAGGAATGGATGAGGTATTGGCAACAAGAAGCGAAGCGTACAAAAAATTAAACGTGAACATTGATGAGATGATGCTTTCCGATGTACTCCATCTATTGACGAATGAGCCTAAATTATTGAGACGTCCGATTCTCATAGACGGTGAAAAGTTAGTGATTGGTCATAATGAAGATGCTTTACGAAATTTGGTTTCCCATAACTCAGAATTGAAAATGAGCATATAAGTCTATTCTCGAATTTTTTTTCGAGAATTTTTTTTATTTAGAAGGAATTTGTCTTATAACGTCGAAATTCTACTACAAGAAAATCTGGAGGTGATGAATGATTGATATCAACTGAAAAAACAGCAGAAAAAATCCTTACCAGTGCCATTAGACTCTCGGCATCGGACATCCACGTTTTACCACGCAAGGAAGGCCCACTTATTCAATTTAGAATCGACAACAAGCTCGTACCACAAGAAACCCTATCCTTTTTTGAAACCGAGAGGCTTATTTCCCATCTTAAATTTCTTGCCGCAATGGATATTGGCGAGAAAAGAAGGCCCCAAAGCGGAGCCATTACCGTCAATCTCGCCAATAAAGTGGTTGGACTTCGCCTTTCCACCCTACCCACAGCTCACTTCGAGAGTTTGGTTATCCGTTTAATTCCTCAACAGAATATCCTACCTCTAGAACAGTTATCCTTATTTCCCAATACCGCTCAAAAACTGCTAGCGCTTTTGAAACATTCCCATGGGATGATCATTTTCACGGGTCCTACTGGAAGTGGGAAAACGACAACATTATACTCCTTGCTTCATCATGCACAAGAAATGATTAACCGAAATGTCATCACGCTTGAGGATCCTATAGAAAATGAATCTGATAAAGTGTTACAGGTCCAAATTAATGAAAAGGCCGGCATTACGTATTCAGTCGGTTTAAAAGCGGTACTTAGACATGATCCCGATATTATCATGGTCGGGGAAATTAGGGATTCCGAAACGGCAAAGATTGCAGTACGGGCCGCATTGACCGGGCATCTAATCCTTACTACTATGCATACAAGGGATGCTCAAGGAGCCATTTCTAGGCTTCTAGAGTTCGGTGTAAGCTGGCTGGAGATTGAACAGAGTTTGATTGGTGTGACGGCGCAAAGACTGGTGGAATTGAAATGCCCGCATTGTGAGGGCGAGTGTGCACCCGATTGTTCCATGACCTACCGAAATAAAAGGGCCAGCGTATATGAGTTGCTGACTGGAAAAAGTCTAGCGGAAGTCTTGAAGTTGACGAAAGAGGAAAAAGGAAAGGGGAAAGCCACCTATCGTCAGCTGAAAGACGAAATTGGGAAAGCGGTAGCGATGGGCTATGTGAATCTCGATGAATTTGAACGGTTGGTTTACGAAGAAACCAAAAAGTAAATGGACGTTGAAAGAACAAGCTGTCTTTATAACGAAGCTGGGCGAATTATTAGCTCATGGTTATCCATTAGCCGAGGCGATCCACTTCCTGGAATTTCAGGAATCCAGGAAAAAGGCCGGGGATTTCAATCAGGCCATTCAGGATTTAAGGAGTGGGCACCCTTTGCATCAAGTGTTGACGAATCTTACGTTTCATCCAGAGCTTGTAAGTTTTATATTTTATGGCGAACAATATGGCGACCTTGATCGAGCATTGAAGGAAGGTGGGGACTACTGGAAGAAACGGACGGAAGATACAGAAAAAGTGAAAAAACTCATGATCTATCCGATTTTCCTGTTCTTTTTTGTGAGCATTGTATTTTATGTACTGCAAAGTGTCCTTCTCCCCAAGTTTCAGACGATTTTTCAGACGATGAATGTTAAACAGAATATGATCCTGAATGTGTTGGCTGCATCCTCAGTCATCCTCCCGCTGATCCCCTTCATCCTACTTGGAATGCTCCTTATCTTCTATTTATTCAAACAATTCTGGTTCGACAAACTATGTCCATTAAGACAACGGCGATTATTGATGAAGATTCCGTTGGCAGGACCCTTCATCAAGTTGTATGAAACGTATTTTTTTGCAAGTCAGTTCAGCGGTCTCCTCGCTGGTGGACTTTCTATTAATGAGAGCATTAAATTATTCTCCGTAAACCAGCAGCAACCATTTTATCAAAAGCTTTGCTCCATCATTAAAGATGATTTAATGGAGGGCAGGTCGCTAGAAACCATCTTTCAAGAGCAACCCTACTTTGATAAGAACTTGTCGATTATCGCAGCGAATGGACAAAAGTATGGCAGGCTTGATTCTGAGTTACTCCATTACAGCCGTTTTTTATTGGAAAAGATTGAAGAGAGGATGAACACCATCATGAAAGTCATACAACCTCTTCTTTTTTCTATAATCGGGCTATTGATTATTTCTATTTATATGGCTGTCTTATTGCCGATGTTTTCTCTACTAGATGGAATATAAGGTACAAGAAAAAATGGGAGGTGAATCTGCTCAGAAAATATTGAGTGCATTCTTGTTATTTTCGTAATTAGCAGATTAATATGAAGAAATATTTAAACGAAAAAGGCTTTACGTTAATTGAAATGCTTATTGTATTGCTCGTCATCTCGATTCTGCTGATTATCACCATACCGAACATCACGAAGCATCAATCGACCATCCATTCTAAGGGGTGTGAGGCTTTTGTCAAAATGGTTCAGGCCCAAGTCCAAGCTTATGAGATAGACAATTCCAAGTTGCCTTCCGGTATTAATGATTTGGAAACTCAAGGATACCTTAAACAGAAATCCTGTCCGAATGGGGACGGCATCAGCATTGACAATAAAGGAAAGGTTACAGTCGTTGAGTAGAAAATTCGGGGAGGATAGCCCTTCCTCCGGAGGATTCACCATGTCCGAGACCCTGATTGTCCTTGTGGTATTTATTCTATTAAGCACTCTAGGCCTTAACCTATATCCAAGTTTTTCAAAGGGAATGCAAAATAAGATGTTCCTTAATCAATTGAATGAAGATATTTTTTATGCACAACAGTATGCAATAAGTCACGAAAGCTTGATTTATTTCTATGTGGATAACGATATTTACACGATTTACTCTTATAAGGAAGAAGTGATACTAGAGAGAAAGATACCGCCGGACGTACAGTTCATGAATGGGACATTAGGGGCTTCTTTTTATTTCAATCAATATGGAAATGCTTCAAAAGCCGGTACGATGACCATTGATACTTCAAAGGGGAAATACAAGCTGGTGGTCAATATCGGTAAAGGGAGGTTCAGGATTGAGAAACAGTAAAGGATACGTCTACTTAGAAATGATAGCCTCTTTTTCCATTTGTGTATTCCTAGTGATTTCCATGCTTCCTATTCTTGAAGATTCGATGTCCAATCGTAAGAACGTAGTTTTGAGGGCGGATGCCCATCATTTGCTGTATGAAAGATTGTTGGCATATATGGATGGGGAAATACAGGCTATCCACGAAGAAATTACGTACCAGGAAAAATCGTATGAATTGACCTGGAATGTCCAAAAGGAGTTTCCGGATATGGTTGAAGGATGTGTCCGATATGAAAATGCAAAGGGGAAGTATGAATCGATTTGTGATGTTGCGAAAAAGTGAAGGGTTTACCATGATTGAAATGCTCTTTTCCTTAATGATCCTGCTGACCCTTTCCCTTTTTATCCTCCAGTTTTTCTCAATCATTCAATCCCAGATAGGAACAAAAAATAGAATACATCCTAAAGAGTGGGAGATCTTTACGTTGCAAATGCAACAGGAAGTCAGAAGCTCCAAAAGCCAGGATGTTGTGGGGAATAAATTATATTTACTTTCAGGAGAGGATTTGTCTTTAATCGAGCAATATAATGACAAGCTTAGAAGACGGGTTAACGGGGAGGGCCATGAGGTCATACTCCAGAACATTTCGAATGTGAAGGTTGAAAAGGATGGCAACGTCATCGTGCTCAATATAACGGATAAAGCAGGTCAGACCTTTATACGAAGGTTCCATCCCTTCATTAAAAGTGAGTTGGTGGCTGATGAATAATCAAAAAGGAGTCATATTCCCAATGGTTATGATTATAGCTAGTGTTTTTATCATGTTCACGATACTGATGATTGATCAATTCATTATTGATAAAAAATTTTATAAAGAAGTAGAAGAGACCTTACTTTCCGATCACTTAGTGCATCTGGCCGTTAATGAAGTGACAGCCGAATGGGAGGATGAGGTACCCAAAAGCATTCAGGGGGAAATCGCCTATCCTAATGGTGATGTTCACTATAGGTTAACGAAGCAGGATGTGCGATATGCCTATATCGAATTTTCTTCTATCACCAAAAATAAGCGAGCAGGCCGAATCATCATTCTATATGATAAAAAACTAGGTAGAGTGATAGAATGGATAGAAAAACTGAAGGACTAACATGTCGATTTATGGTGAATACGAATATGGAATACGAATATGGGGCATACTTGGTCATGGGTGATAATGTATGTCTACGAACGCTTATATCAAATATATTACACAGCAAATCGTACAGTATTTCAATTTAACCAAGAGAGAAAGAAAAGAAAAGCGCCGTCATCGGAAAGAGGATAAGGAGCCTAGAGTTTCTCACTGGTTTGGGATTGTCCCTTTCGCCGTGTCCATGTTCATTAAAAAAGTCAAAAAAAGAAAGCAGATGTCTTGAATTCATAGACATCTGCTTTTCTTAATGATTGCTAAAGAGACCATTATGCTAATGATTGGTCGGATAAATAGAATAGCCCGCCATTGATGATGGTAATTTGGATATTTGGCTCATATTGGGCTTGCAATGCCTGTTTCTCAGTAAAATAGCTTTCGCTTTTATCTTCCATATCCTTATAAAAATGTTCCAATAGATTCAAGTCTGTCTGCCACCGTTCCATCGCTTCTTCCGCCCAGGTATGATCATCATTCTCGAAGCTTTTACGAATATATGTATCGAGTCTGGATAGCCCGCTTTTAGGCATGATCAAGGGGGAAAGTGTAAAAGAATAATCCGGTATTTTGGGAGTGACCTTGACCGACAGGAGACGCTCATGAAATCCTTCTATGAATTCACCGGAAATTAAATTAAGTCCTATGGACATGAAGATATCTTTTTTTCTGTCACACTGATAAGAGATTTTTACATTTTGGGTGAGCCAAGGAAAAAGTGGACTTTGGCCCGTCTTCAAGGGAGGCCTATCCTCAAAAAGCCTGATGAAACCTGCCAGCCTCTTGGTCGACTGGATAATTTGGTGGAGCCGTGGCGAACCAAAATGAATGATTTCCCCTTTCAAATCAGGCGGTGCCAGTTCGGGATGGGTGATGAACGTAAGCATGCCAGGATTCGGTATCCCACCGGTTTTTTCGAGATAGTGCCAGTAAAAAGGTCTGTTCATGAGTTCCTTATCCATTTCGATCGTTAACTGAACAGTGAGATATGAAGAGGTATTTTCCAACACCTCACATGCGTTGGATTGAAAGTAGGTTATTAAAAAATCATGAATTTCCTGTTGCTGCATGGATTTCACCATCCTTCATAGCTTGTGCGAACTGAATCATGGAAGACAAATTATCCATTTTAATTTTCATTTCTCCTTCTGATTTGGACTCTCCGACAACATCAATTAAATATTCCTCGATATTGTTAATATCCAACTTCGTTAAAATATCATCCAATTCTCCAATTACCTTTTCAAATAAGTGGATTTTTTCATATAGCAATTTCAAAATATGTTCTTCGACTGTATTTTTAGTGGCAAAGTTATAAATCATGACGTCTTCTTCTTGACCAAGTCGATGAATCCGTCCAATCCTTTGTTCCAACCTCATTGGATTCCAAGGCAAATCAAAATTGATCAAGTGATGGCAAAACTGTAGGTTGATTCCTTCTCCTCCGGCTTCGGTGGCAATCAATACCTGGATTTTCTTCTGGAATAGTTCCTTCATCCAATCTTTTTTACCACGCTTAAACCCTCCGCGGAATGGAACGGATGAAATGCCATGCTGTTGCAGGTACCATTGTAGATAAAGCTGTGTAGCGCGATATTCGGTGAAAATAATGACCTTGTCATCAATTTTCTTAATAAGTTCCAAAGCCTTCTCTGCCTTTGAATTTTGTTCGGTGAGGTTTACTTTCTCAAACAGATCATCCAATCTTGCTTCAAAGTCAGCCGATGGTTCTTTGTATTTTTCCTTCATATTCTTCAATGTATAGTAGACTGCTTCTCGGCTGCTGCATGCTTCCCTTTGAAGGGTGAGTGAAGAAAAAGCACTTCCTTTTGTTCCGTCTGATATTGGTTTAAACTTCGTTACGGCATCATACAAGGCTTGTTCAGTTGGTGAAAATTCAATGATGATCGTCTCTACACGCCGTTTCGTCCATTCAATTCCAGTATCGGCACGTCGGTTTCTTATCATGACCGTATTGACAAGCTCCTTTAAGTGCTCATCTTCTAGAATGTTCCGGCCTTTCCCTTTGTATTTTTCGGAAAAGAGTGCGGCATTTCCTAGGTGTCCAGGCTTTAATAATGAAACGAGATTAAAGATTTCCTCGATTTTATTCTGAATGGGTGTAGCAGTCAGCAATAAACAGAATTTCTTTTTAAGATTTTGGACAAATTCATAATTTTTCGTTTTATTATTTTTAAGTTTATGAGCTTCATCAATAATGATAAAGTCATATTCTTGATTGAAAATGATATCCCGATGGGGGGCTCGCTTAGCCGTATCGATGGATGATATGACGATATCGCATGATTCCCATACATAACTCTTCCTTTGAACGACTGCAGGAATATGAAACTTCGTATTCAGTTCGAAAGCCCATTGGGTGACAAGTGATGCGGGTACAAGGATCAAAACCTTTTTAACCAGTCCCCGAATCATATATTCTTTTAAAATCAATCCCGCTTCGATAGTCTTACCAAGACCGACCTCATCAGCCAATATGGCTTTGCCATTCATCTGTTCAACCACCTGACGTGCAGCCTCTAATTGATGGGGAAGGGGAGTCAGTTGTTGAAGGTGCTTAGGCGCTTGTAAGCCTTCGAAATCAGGAATAATTAGGTTCTCTTCCATTTGGATGGCCAGTTTATAAAGATCCCAATTTCCCCATGGACCGTCGTTTTCCATCTTTTGCAGAAATTCATCATTCCAATCAGAACTGAAGGATATATTGATTTTCATTGATTCTTGCTCCTTCTTAAAACATAATTTTCTTAGTTTCTTTAGACCATGAACTTTTTTATAGGTTAATAAAATCTTTCTCCACGAAAGTTATTGCAGAGTAAAGTATCTTAGGGTAGGATGTAAATATATTTAGAAAATTGCAATAGTACTGAAGTTAGAAGGAAAATATTCTTCTTGGATAATAATTTTAGTTATTATAGTATTAGCATTTGGATAGTGCTTTATCCAAAGATCAACAATGAGCAGATTGGTACCCATTTCACGCAAATGGATGACCATCAGGTGGGGAATTTTCAGTCTTTTCCATCAATATGCGGGTGAGGATAAGGGGAGAGACTACCATCTACATATGTAGCGCCGAAGGAGCAAACTTAGCAGTGAATCTCTCAGGCAAATGAACTCTTATCGGACGCGACTCTGGAGAGCGCCAATTATTTAATGACGGCCACCAAAGGGGAAAACCTATAATATAGGTAAACTTTCAGGTTTCAGGACAGAGAAAAAGCCATTTTGGCTTTCTCTGTCCTTTTTTGTGTCTTTTTTTAAGGAATATCAGGTGAAAGAGAACAAGCAAAAAAATTGAAGGAGGTCATTTTTTGAGCAATTTAAAAAGAACGCCATTATTCGAGGTTTACAGTGAGCACGGTGGAAAAACGATCGATTTTGGTGGGTGGGAACTACCTGTGCAGTTTACCGGCATAAAAGATGAACACGAAGCTGTGCGTACAAGAGGTGGCTTATTTGATGTGTCGCATATGGGAGAGATTGAGGTAAAAGGTTTCGGGAGCCTTTCTTTTTTACAAAAGATGCTGACGAATGACGTAGCCAAGCTGAAACAGGGAGGAGCGCTATACACAGCGATGTGTTATGAAAATGGGGGGACCGTGGACGATCTTATCGTTTACCAAAAAGCGGAAGAGGATTATCTGCTTGTGGTCAATGCAGCCAACATCGAGAAAGACTTCAATTGGCTTCAAGCGAATGGTGTGGAAGGTGTCAGCATCAATAATGTTTCAAACGATTATGCGCAACTTGCTCTGCAGGGTCCTCGAGCGGAGAAAGTATTGCAGAAGATTACCGACCAAACCGATTTAAGCACAATTGGCTTTTTTAAATTTAAAGAAGATGTCCACATTCATAATATATCCACGATGGTTTCACGTACAGGGTATACGGGGGAAGATGGTTTCGAGATATATTGCCGAAGTGAGGATGGTCCAGCCCTCTGGAGAAAAATTTTGGAAGCTGGTAAAGATGATGGGATACAACCGATTGGACTGGGGGCCCGTGATACCCTTCGATTCGAAGCGAAACTACCGCTTTATGGTCAAGAGCTTTCGCCGGACATCACCCCAATCGAAGCGGGGATTGGTTTTGCGGTTAAACCGGATAAGGCGTCAGACTTTTTTGGAAAAGCCGTGCTTGCCGAACAAAAGGAAAAAGGGGCACCACGTAAGCTTGTTGGCATCGAAATGATTGACAGAGGCATACCTCGGCATGGCTATAAAGTATATAACGGGGAGAAACTCATTGGCGAAGTGACGACAGGGACTCAGTCACCAACATTGAATAAAAATGTTGGATTGGTCCTTATCGATAAAAATCACTCAAGTCTATCCACGGAAGTAGAAGTGGAAATCCGTTCTAAGAGACTGAAAGCCATTGTTATCCAAACACCTTTTTATAAAAATACACGAAAATAGAAGGGAATGGTCCATAAGATGAAACATCGTTACTTACCGATGACAGAGCAGGATAAAAAAGAAATGTTGGAAGTTATAGGGGTCACATCCGTCGATGATCTCTTCAGCGATATACCAGAAAATGTCCGATTTCAAGGTGAATATGACATAAAACCAGCAAAATCAGAGCCAGCCTTAATGAAGGAACTATCGAAACTGGCTTCCAAAAATGCGGATTTGAAAAACTATGCATCTTTCCTTGGGGCTGGCGTGTATGATCATTATTCGCCTGTCATCGTCGATCACGTCCTATCCCGTTCGGAGTTTTATACAGCCTACACTCCCTATCAACCGGAAATTTCTCAAGGAGAGCTTCAGGCCATCTTTGAATATCAAACGATGATATGTGAATTGACGGGTATGGAGGTGGCGAATTCCTCGATGTATGACGGTGGAACAGCCTTAGCCGAAGCGGCCATGCTTGCCGCCGGACAAACGCGCCGGAAAAAGATTCTATTATCATCTACTGTCCATCCTGAATCAAGGGAAGTGGTGAAAACCTACGCAAAGGGTCAACGGGTGGAGGTCATCGAGATTCCTCATAAAGACGGAGTCACAGATATTGCTGCTTTAAAAGACCTGGCTTCGGATGATATTGCAGGCGTCATCGTACAGTACCCCAACTTCTTTGGAGGCATCGAACCGTTGAAGGAAATGGAAGCAATCATACATAACGAGAAATCGATGTTTATCGTATCGAGTAATCCGCTTGCACTTGGTGCATTGACTCCGCCGGGAAAACTCGGTGCCGATATCGTGACGGGTGATGCTCAGCCATTCGGCATTCCAGCCGCATTCGGCGGACCTCATTGCGGATATTTCGCGGTCACGAAAAAACTGCTACGGAAAGTGCCGGGCCGTTTAGTCGGTCAGACAGTGGATGAGGATGGAAAACGGGGCTTCGTACTGACGCTCCAAGCACGTGAGCAACATATACGCCGTGACAAAGCTACATCCAATATTTGTTCCAATCAGGCATTGAACGCATTGGCAGCCTCTGTAGCCATGACTGCTCTAGGGAAAAAAGGCGTCAGAGAAATGGCCGTCCAGAATATTCAAAAAGCCCATTACGCAAAAAAGACGCTCCAAGCACAAGGAATTGAAGTGGTCTTTGAAGGACCTTCGTTTAATGAATTTGTCATTAAGTTGCCTCTTCCCTACAAAGATATCAATAAGAGGCTCTTTGAAAAAGAAATGATTGGTGGTTTTGACCTGGGCTCCGTTTATCCCGAGTTGAAAAATCATATGCTAGTGGCTGTAACGGAACTAAGAACAAAAGAAGAAATCGATGCATTTGCGCAGGAACTGGGGGATCAACTATGAATAATCAAGATCAATCACTCATTTTTGAAATCAGTACAGCCGGTCGAATCGGGTATAGCCTTCCTGAAATGGATGTAGCGGATACTCCACTAGAAGAAATCCTGCCTGTGGAATATATACGTACGGAGGAAGCCGAGCTTCCGGAAGTTTCCGAGCTTGATATCATGCGTCATTATACGGCTTTATCCAAACGGAACCATGGAGTGGACTCTGGGTTTTATCCACTCGGCTCCTGTACGATGAAATATAATCCGAAAATTAATGAAAATGTCGCCAGGTACAATGGTTTTGCCCATATCCATCCATACCAGGACCCAGAAACCGTCCAAGGTGCCCTAGAGTTGTTATTTGACCTTCAGGAACATTTGACGGAAATTACAGGAATGGATCAAGTGACCTTGCAGCCTGCTGCCGGGGCGCATGGTGAATGGACTGGGCTCATGATGATCAGGGCTTTCCATGAAGCGAATGGAGATGTAAAACGTACGAAAGTCATCGTCCCCGATTCGGCCCATGGAACGAACCCGGCTTCGGCAACAGTTGCCGGACTAGAGACGATTACGGTGAAATCCAATGAATTCGGGCTCGTGGACCTTGAAGACTTGAAGCGAGTGGTAGGACCAGATACAGCAGCATTAATGCTTACAAATCCAAATACATTAGGCTTATTCGAAGAGAACATCCTGGAGATGGCACAACTTGTCCATGATGCCGGTGGAAAGCTATATTATGACGGGGCTAACCTGAATGCTGTTCTTTCCAAAGTGCGTCCAGGAGATATGGGTTTTGACGTTGTTCATTTAAATCTCCATAAAACATTCACTGGACCCCATGGCGGAGGAGGACCTGGTTCAGGTCCGGTTGGGGTGAAGTCGGATTTAATTCCCTATTTGCCTAAACCGATCGTGACAAAAGAGGGCGATCAGTTTGTCCTTGATTATGACCGTCCACAATCCATTGGAAGGGTCAAACCCTATTATGGGAACTTCGGCATCAATGTAAGGGCTTATACGTACATAAGGTCAATGGGACCGGATGGACTTAAGGCCGTTACGGAGAATGCCGTCATCAATGCAAATTATATGATGCGACGTTTGGAACCATTTTTCGATTTGCCATATAATCGCCATTGTAAGCATGAATTTGTATTGAGTGGTCGGAGGCAAAAGCAGTTGGGAGTCCGTACATTAGATATTGCGAAAAGACTACTTGATTTTGGGTATCATCCACCTACCATATATTTTCCGTTAAATGTAGAAGAAGGAATGATGATCGAACCGACGGAAACGGAGTCAAAAGAAACACTGGACGCTTTCATAGATGCAATGATACAAATAGCCAAGGAAGCCGAAGAAACCCCTGAAATCGTTCAGGAGGCACCCCATACCACGGTTATTAAACGCCTGGATGAAACATTGGCCGCTAGAAAACCAATTCTTCGTTATCAAGCATGATGCTGAAAAAACCCCTGCCAGATGGCGGGGGGTTTTTTAGTTGGTGAAATTCATATGTATCTCGGGAAATAACATGCTTGGCCTGTTAAGCATGAGTTCCCTATTGAACAGTATGATATGTTTCAAAACCGGATAAGATGGAAGGTTTAGGCAATTGGCCTTATTTCTTCGCCTTGATCTTCCCTGTCCACATTTTGAAACCGCCTTTTAAGTGAAAAAGTTCTCTGTAGCCTTTTTTATATAGCATGGCTGCCGCTCTTCCGCTAATGATTTCACTTTGAGCATACAAGTATACAGGCTTGTCCTGCCTAATCTCCACTAAGCGGGTCTTCATTTGTGTCATAGGGATATTTCTTGCCCCTAAGATATGTCCATTATCAAAATCATTAGGTTCCCGTACGTCAATTAATTGAACTTTTCTGTAATTAGAGATAAATTCTTCCTGTGTTAAGGTTTTAACGATTTTACGTTGACGGAACCAATTAAATAGTGAATATGCAACGATGGCTACTATGATGATAATCAGTGTATATAAGATATCCAACCATAAAAACTCCCTTCTACCTAAACGAATACAGACAATGTCTATTATATAATTGGTTTCTCCAATAATCAAAAAAAATTTTATAAATATTTGGTGGAATAGCTTACTTTCTTTTTTACGTTGCTAAACTCTGGTAAACTACTACTTGTGAGTTTTTTTAGAGGGTTTAATAAGCCTACGTGAAAAGAGGGGTAATCGTGACGAAAGAAAAATGGGGATTCATTGATTCAGGCGATTGTTCACCTGCTTATAATATGGCAATGGACGAAGCACTCTTGAATTGGCAGAGTAATGGGGAAATCCCTCCCATGATCCGGTTTTACGGGTGGAACCCGGCTACATTATCCATCGGGTATTTTCAAAGGGCTGAGACCGAAATCGATTTGGCGGAAGTTGAAAGGCAAGGCTTAGGTTTTGTCCGTAGGCCTACAGGCGGTCGGGCTGTTTTGCATGAACATGAACTCACCTATAGCGTCATTGTCCCAGAGTCTTATCCGGGAATGCCGAATACAGTGACCGAAGCATATCGGGTGATTTCTGAAGGAATATTAAAGGGGTTCAGAAACCTCGGACTGGATGCCTATTTCTCTGTGCCTGAAACTGACCAGGATAAAGAGATGCTGAAATCTCCAAAGTCCTCAGTTTGCTTTGATGCGCCAAGCTGGTATGAACTGGTGGTTGAGGGAAGGAAAGTTGCGGGCAGCGCACAAACGAGACAAAAAGGTGTTATCCTTCAGCATGGAGCCATCCTGCTTGAACTTGATGAGGAGAAGCTATTTAGTGTATTCAAGTTCTCCGATGATAAAGTAAAAGAGAAGATGAAAAACAATCTGAGAAACAAAGCAGTGGCCATCAATGACATTGCTGGTAGAAAAATAACTATTTCCGAGGCGAAGGTAGCCTTTGAAAACGGTTTTTCTGAGGGTCTGTCGATTGATTTGAAACCATATGTGCTGAGTGAAAAGCAATTACAGGAAGTGAAGGACATCGCCAAAAATAAATATGAAAGTGATGACTGGAATTTTTTGAGGTAGAAAAAGAGGGGAAGCGAGAGTCGGGAATAAATAAGTTTTTTCAGATTTGTGTGAACAAGCATGTATTCCTTGTAACGTCAGTGCTTTGAAAGAGGCGGGCAAAATGCAATGTTCAAATTCATTGAAATCTGTCTAATTTTTATTATAAATCGACATTTTCCTCCCTTTTACTAACTCAATTAATTGATTCACCGTTTGACAAAATTAAAAGACAATCAACCACAACACAATATATAGTGGTTAAAATAAATACTTAAACACTACATGTTGAATTTTGTGTTTCGCTATGATAAATTTAGTGTAACTTGTTAAGCGAAACGGACATGTAGGTTACATATTGATTTTTGCAACAAGAACGGATCTGAAACATGTAAAGGAGAGGGAATTATGTCGGTTGTAATTAAAGAAGCTTTAAAGGTTGATCTAGAAAGGTTGAATAAAGATATATCTTTATTTCCCCAAGTTCATCCTGTAACGGCTGATATGAAAATGATGCATAAGGGCGTGTCCCGTCTAGTTATGCTTGACCGTTATTCTTTTAAGGATACTGAAAAAATCACACTCTCTGCTGGCGATTTTGTAGTATTGACAATTAAAGAAGATCCGAAATTTCCTGCACGTGGTCTTGGCCATATCGTCGAAATAGATTGGGAATCGAAAAAGGCAAAGGTTTTAGTGGATGAAGAGTTCCGCGGAGTGCTGGATAATCCGGAAGAAGTGGAAACAGGAATCATTAATCGGCCGCTTGATATCATCGAAAAGCCGCTTGAAATATATTACGAGCAAATTGCCAAGCGTAATGCAACTGGTTTGGCTTCAGTGGAAACGACTGAAGAAAAAAGAACGGAATGGTTCAATAAATTTTATGAAGAATTAAAGGACCTTAATTTCGTGCCGGCCGGCCGGGTATTATATGGCGCTGGTTCTAACACGGATGTAACGTACTTTAATTGTTATGTCATGCCGTTTGTACCAGATTCACGCGAAGGGATTTCCGAGCATAGAAAGCAAGTCATGGAGATCATGAGCCGTGGTGGTGGAGTCGGTACGAATGGCTCTACTCTCCGTCCAAGAAACACCCTTGCGAAAGGGGTCAATGGCAAGTCTTCAGGTTCTGTTTCATGGCTTGATGATATAGCGAAATTGACTCATTTGGTTGAACAGGGTGGAAGTAGACGCGGTGCCCAAATGATCATGCTTACTGATTGGCATCCAGATATTGCGGAGTTCATTATTTCAAAAATGCAAAATCCGAGGATTCTTCGTTACCTAATGGAGAACACAAAAGATGAAACCATAAAGAAATATGCATCGGATAAATTGAAGTTCACACCGCATACCGAACAAGAAACGGCGATGTACCAAGGAATCATTAATTATAAAGAGATTCCGGGTCTAGGTGGATTCAGTGAAAAAATCATTAGGGATGCTGAAGAAAAAGTTCGCGTAGGCGGAACGTATAGCGTCCACAATCCGGACTTTTTGACTGGTGCCAATATCTCAATCTGCTTAACCAAAGAGTTCATGGAAGCCGTCGAAAAAGATACGGAGTATGAGTTGCGCTTCCCTGATGTCGAAAGCTACGACGCGGAAGAAATGGCGATTTATAATGATGAGTGGCACAATGTAGGAGACGTACGCGAGTGGGAAAAAATGGGCCATAAAGTCCGGGTTTACCGTAAGATCCGTGCTAAGGAGCTTTGGAACCTGATTAACATTTGTGCGACGTACTCAGCAGAACCGGGAATATTCTTTATTGATAATGCCAATGAGATGACGAATGCAAAAGCTTATGGACAGCAAGTCGTTGCTACGAATCCATGTGGTGAACAGCCATTGGCTCCATTTTCAGTGTGTAACCTGGCAGCGGTCAATTTAGCTGAGATGGCGGATAAAGATAATAAGACCGTTAACTTCGAAAAACTTAAGAAAACAGTTGAAGTGGGCGTGCGGATGCAAGATAACGTCATTGATGCAACCCCTTATTTCCTAGAGGAAAACAAAAAACAAGCACTCGGCGAGAGACGGGTTGGATTAGGTGTCATGGGACTGCATGATTTGCTAATTTATTGTGAAACCGAGTATGGATCAGAAGAAGGAAAAATCCTGGTCGACAAAGTGTTTGAAACGATTGCTACGTCTTCTTACAGGGCTTCGGTTGAACTTGCAAAAGAAAAAGGCAGCTTCCCGTTCCTGAAGGGAACGTCGGATGAAGAAACGAATGAGCTTAGAACGCGCTTCACGAATACTGGATTCATGAAGAAGATGCCTGAGGATATTCGTACAAGCATTGCCGAGCACGGTATCCGGAACTCCCATTTATTGACCGTGGCTCCTACGGGCAGCACAGGTACGATGGTCGGCGTTTCGACAGGTCTTGAACCATACTTCTCGTTCACATATTTCCGTAGCGGACGTTTAGGGAAATTCATTGAAGTCAAAGCGGACATCGTTCAGGAATACTTGGATCGTCATCCTGAAGCCGATCCTGATAACCTTCCTGAATGGTTTATTTCGGCGATGGAATTGGCTCCTGAAGCCCATGCGGATGTTCAATGCATCATTCAACGTTGGATTGATAGCTCAATCAGTAAAACGGTTAACGCCCCAAAAGGGTATACCGTCGAGCAGGTCCAAAAAGTGTACGAGCGCTTATATAAAGGCGGCGCAAAAGGTGGAACGGTTTATGTAGATGGAAGCCGTGACAGCCAGGTTCTTACATTAAAAGCTGAAGAAAACCAAATGGAACAGCAGCTTGAAATGGATGGCTTAACAGATGTGGAAGAAAAGAAAAAAGTCGTTCTGGTTGATACCATCAATGAACTGCGTTCGACTAATGTAACGATAGGTTCGGAAGTGGGTAACACGTGTCCAGTTTGCCGTAAGGGTGAAGTCCAGGAAATGGGCGGATGCAATACTTGTACGAATTGTGGTGCCCAATTGAAGTGCGGGCTTTAAACCAGTAATGAAAAGATGTATCGTTCATAAAAAAACAGCCCTTTGGATTAAGATAGTCCAAAGGGCTGTTTTTTAATGTCTAGAGGATTTCAGTGTGATTTCAAGTAGAGGAATGTTCTATTATTGAAAACCTTTTTATGGATTCCTTAAATAAATATCCCCTATCAATTTTACTAAGTAATATTGATAGGGGATATTATATTTATGCATTGGGCTCTTCTATTTCTTCTTTCAATTCTTTAAACCATTTTAAGTTCACTTGATGATGAGAACGAGAATTTTCGTTCATGCGGCGAAAATAATCGATTTTACCAGGAAATTCTTTTGTGATGGCTAGATAATCATCGAGGAGAGCAATTCGAGCTTCAGTCTGGTCAATTTGTGCTTGAATTAATTTTAATAATTTATATTTATCGAAATCATCTGCAAAGAGTAACGCCACATAGCATTGTAAGTTGACATATTCGGATTTAGTTCCAAACTTCACCATTAATTTTTCGAATTCTTCCATTCCTGAATTTGTGATAATAAAACGGTGGGTTTCGCGCCCATTGCTTGAAATTGTTTGATGAACTTGTTCAATCAAGCCTTTTTCATCAAGTTGTTGTAAGTTGTAATAAAATGAACCCTTCGTAAAGTTAACGATATACTTATAATGTCGTTTTTCCATTAAAGTTAGTAGTTCGTAGCCATGCGCTCCAGGATTTTGGATCAGCAGGCCAAGTATAAGCAAGGGGATTATGATTGCATCACCTTCATCATTTTTGCTTCAAATTCAGCGTATGTGATTTTGCTTAAAGCCATATTCATACTATGAATATAAATTTGTTCTGTTTTTGAATAGTCAGTATTGGTTTTTAATGATTGTTCTTCATTCGAAAGAGGTGTTAGGACATCGCACTTTTTCGAAAATGCCTCGTAGTAGCGATAACCAAATTTTCGTTGCGAAACAGCGTCCAAATGAATACCGTCCGGATTGGCTGTTAAGCCTTCTGCCGTTACAAAGTAACAGTTTTGCTGAGTATGAGCAAATCGGAGTAACTGTTCATTAACTTGTTGAGACTCTGTTGCGTATTTTCCAAAACCTATTTTCCCTAAAAAGTCACCAAGTCCACCAATGATTAAAGGGACATCTTCAAGTTCTAATTCTTTTCTTAAAGTATCAATAATCAGGACCAATTTCTCATAATATGTTTCATGAAGACCATGGTTGCTATCACTTTCGCCTTGGTGCCAAAGAATACCGCAGATTTCACTAGACTCAAGCGCAAATCGAGCTTCAGATAAAGCATGTTTAAAAAGGGTACCTTCTGGATGCCAATCATTTAAAGAACTGCATCCTTCCGCACAAGGAATTAAGCCAATTTCATCATCAGGATTGACTTTCGACCATTCCTCTGCAAAAGATGCTGCGAGACTTACACCAGCAACAGGACGATCGTAATTAATCGGTTCGGTCATCATTTGCCATTGACCATTGCGTAGCATTTTTATTTTTTCATTATAGATAGGATCTACTTCATGCAAGAATCCACGTCCTGCCATATTTGACTGACCTAACATTAAAAAAGATTTTGTCATTTAATTTTCACGCCTTTGGATAACTGATATAGTCTAATTAGACTTTCATCATTATATAGTCTAATTAGACTATCGTCAACTTGTTTGTCTACAAGGAACTTTTACTAACGAAAAATATAGAATCCCATCATGCTGATTACCTTATATGTCATACTTAAACTTATTAAAAAGCTACAAAAAGTCGTCGAGGTAAGCTAAGAAGCTTTCCTCGACGACTTTTTGTGTTATTCCCTATTAGCACGCCCTAACCCTTTTTTTTGGAAAACGTCTTTATGAAGTATTTTCAGTTTTATGGTTAGACTATTCATTATCAACATTAATGAGGTGTTTGAATGGAAAACCAGAAAGGTAATAGTAAGGTTAGCGTGTGGTGTATTGTAAGCATGGCTTCGATTCCTCTCGTTATGACCCTGGGGAATTCAATGCTTATACCCGTACTACCGGTTTTTGAAGAGAAAGTGAATATCACTTCATTTCAATCGAGTATGATAATCACCAGTTATTCGGTCGCGTCCATCTTTCTTATCCCCGTGGCGGGTTACTTATCTGATCGCATAGGAAGAAAAAAAGTCATACTACCGAGTCTGATATTAGCTTTAGTTGGAGGATTGGTTGCAGGGTTCGCATCCTGGAAAATGGACAGTCCATATACCTGGATAATCATTGGGCGGATCCTTCAAGGGATTGGAGCATCTGGGGCGTCACCGATTATTCTTCCGTTAGTGGGGGACCTTTATAAGGATGACGATGAAAAGACCAGCTCGACGCTTGGCATCATCGAAACGTCAAATACGTTCGGCAAAGTTTTAAGTCCGATTTTAGGATCTTTGTTTGCAGCTGTCCTTTGGTTCCTTCCGTTCTTTTCCATTTCCTTTTTTAGCCTGATCTCAATCATTTTCGTATTCTTTTGCATCAAGGTTCCAAAAAATGAAGATGAGCCTCTTAAGTTCAAGGAATTTTTTAAAAAAACGAAGGCTACCTTTAAGAAAGAAGGAAAATGGCTGTTCGTAGTCTTCATATTGGGTGTTTTCGTCATGCTCATTCTTTTTGCGGTGCTATTTTTCTTATCGGATAATCTGGAGAAATTGCATCATCTAAAAGGAGTGAAAAAAGGCTTTATATTGGCTATCCCTTTATTATTCCTGTGTATCTCCTCTTATATAGCGGGGAGGAAAATCAAAGGAAGCATTCCTTTGATGAGAAAGATCATTTTGGTCAGTTTAATACTGATGTCGGCAAGCGTGGCATTTGTAGGATATACAAAGGACAAACTCGTGATCATGCTCATTCTAGTGAGTATATTGGGGATTGCCATTGGGGCGCTACTTCCAACATTGGATGCGCTCATCACTGAGAATATCGAAAAGGAACAACGAGGAACCATCTCGTCTTTTTATAGCGCGGCCAGGTTTATCGGTGTCGCGGCAGGACCACCGCTCATGTCTGTGTTAATGAAAAATCATTTAAACATGAGTTATATTATTTCCGCCGTGATTGGTCTCATCTTGCTATTCCTCGTCTTTAAAATCATTAATAAAAAAACATTGAAACCGGACGACAAGAAAGCCGAATCCTAAAGGAATCGGCTTTCTCTTTGTTGTATCTGTCAGTTGTTTTCCATTTGTTGGCCGATTTCTTTTTCGGCCAGCTCAAGATTTGCACTTCTTAAAATGGAGTACTTGTCGACAGAGTCTCCAGGGATACGCTGTAAAGTTGGATTTTCATTAACTGTGACAGTCATTTCTTTATTTTCGGTTACTTTTCGGAATGCATTTTGCTTCTTTGACATATTGCATCTCCTTTCCATTATTTACAGAATAAAAACCATCATGAGGATTTTAGAAGTGGCAAAAGCTATCCTTATATATAGGTTGTCTAGTTTAACTAAAACTATGACCGGATCGGTCAATGAATGGAGATGGATATGAAACCCTTTATCCCACAGCTTGTTTATATCGAACCACGGGCCCTTGAATACCCCTTAGGAAGAGAACTGAAAAAGAAGTTCGAGGACATGGGTATCGAAATCCGTGAAACGACCTCTCATAATCAAATTCGGGACTTACCCGGAGATAATGATCTTCAAAAGTATCGTGTAGCTAAATCCACACTGGTTGTAGGTATCAGAAAGACATTGAAATTCGATACCTCTAAACCTTCGGCCGAGTATGCCATTCCTTTGGCCACAGGCTGTATGGGGCACTGTCATTATTGCTATTTACAGACAACGCTTGGTACCAAACCATATATAAGGACCTATGTTAATCTGGATGAGATTTTTGAGGCTGCAGAAAACTACATGAACGAAAGAAAACCAGAAATTACCCGTTTCGAGGCCGCTTGTACATCTGACATCGTCGGCATTGACCATTTGACACATTCATTAAAACGGGCTATCGAATACTTTGGCAAAAGTGAATATGGTGTGCTTCGGTTTGTAACCAAATTTCATCATGTCGATCATCTCTTGGATGCAAAGCATAATGGTAAGACAAGATTCAGGTTCAGCATCAATTCAAGGTATGTGATCAAGAATTTTGAACCTGGTACCTCAAGCTTTGACGAGAGGATAGAGGCAGCACGAAAAGTGGCGGGTGCGGGCTACCCATTAGGATTCATCGTCGCTCCCATTTATAGGCATGAAGATTGGCAGGGAGGGTATTATGAACTCTTCCAACGATTGAGCGAGGGCTTAAAAGGAGTCGACATACCGGATTTAACGTTTGAATTAATACAACATCGCTTTACGGGGCCTGCTAAAAGAGTGATTCAAAAAAATTATCCCAAAACAAAGTTGGAACTGGATGAAACCAAACGGAAATATAAATGGGGCCGTTATGGAATCGGTAAATACGTTTATCAAAATGAAGAAGCAAAAGAGTTGGAAACGACAATAAGAGAGTATATAGAGGAATTTTTTCCGAAAGCTGTAGTTCAGTACTTTACTTAAAGAGAAAAGTTTCGCCAAAACAGTCATAATAAGCCCTGCTCCTGCTTAAAAATGAATAGACCGGGTGGGGAGGGCAGCTATGATCATTGACGGCGTATTTTCCGGAGGCGGGATAAAAGGCTATGGATTATTGGGTGGATTCCAAGAGTTGGAGGAACGTGGATTTACATTTCATAGAACTGCAGGAACAAGTGCGGGTTCTATTATAGCTGCCTTCATAGCAGCTGGGTATACAGGGGAAGAAATGGAGAAACTCTTTATTGATATAAACCTATCTGGTTTATTGGATAGGAGACACGGTCTTATACCGATTCCTTTTGCAAAATGGCTTTTAGTTTATTGGAAATTGGGATTATACAAGGGGGAGGCATTAGAAAAATGGGTAGCTCAAAAACTGGCTATCAGAAATGTGGTTACCTTCAAAGATCTTCCCCCTCAATCTCTTCGCATAATCGCTTCGGATATCACAAATGGGAAGTTGGTCGTCCTACCTGATGATTTGAAGAACTATGGGATTGACCCTCATACTTTTTCAGTGGCTAAAGCGGTAAGGATGAGCTGCAGCATTCCCTATTTTTTTGAACCAGTCAAGCTGAATGTAGGGAAAAGTACGGCCCTATTCGTTGATGGAGGAGTATTGAGCAACTTCCCCATGTGGTTATTCAATTCTGAACATATACGAAAGGAACGACCCGTCATCGGTTTGCGATTGAGTGCGGATGAAATATGGAAGCCACATGAGGTAGGAAACGCAGTGGAGTTATTCTCGGCCCTGTTCAAAACGATGAAGGATGCTCACGATTCACGTTATATATCCAAAAAACATGTTAACAACATCGTGTTTATTCCGATGAAGGGTATTTCCGCGATGGATTTCAATATGAATGATGAGATGAAGGGGGAATTAATAGAACGTGGACGAATTTACACAAGGGAGTTTTTAAAACGATGGACCTATTAAAAAGAAAAAAATCGGGCTCCTAAAATGAGGCCCGATTTTTCTTTTTATTTTTTTTTCCTTCAATGACCGTCAAGTGACTCTCCGTTTTCTTACGTGCTAAACCTTTCTTGGACGTTTTCGCTGCCGAAAAGCTAGCCACATTATCCTTTTTCGAAGTTTTGCTCTTTAGCCGCTTTTTCGACTGACGTGCAGCCTTACGAAATGCCTGTTGCTCTTTTTTCACTGGCTTACTCTTTGTTAATCCGGTGTAGATCATATAAATAATCCCAGCGACCGCGGCAATAATCAGAATATTCTTTAGGAGTCCGATTGGGTCAGTAACCATTCTGCTTATCAGTCCGAAGACTCCGAGGGCGATGATTCCGTATATCAAAATAGATATGAAACGTTTCAACAAAGACACCTCCTTAAGAGCATCATAAGCATTTTTAGCTTATTTTAAACATTATCCATTCAAAATATTCCCAAAAAGTAAAGAGGGAGTAATACTTATCATATTATTCCGAAAGTCAGTTATAAGTGTTTTACACAATAACATCCGAGTCTAAACCTTCCTCCGTACTTTTTTCCATCTTTAAGAGCTCATTGAAGGAAGCGAGTGCAACCTCGACCTGATCGTCTGAAGGGGATTTTGTGGTTAACAATTGAAGCCAAAGACCAGGATATCCAAGGTAACGAAGAACAGGAATATCTCTCACTTTATTCGTCAACTGCAATACCTCAAAAGCTATGCCTAGGACGACAGGGATAAGTAAAACGCGATCCACGACACGGAGCCAAAGAGGATCGGTCGGGACGAGAAGGTACACAAACATGCCGACAATGACAGTAAATAGAATAAAGCTACTGCCGCAACGGTAATGAAGCCTTGAACTTGCCTGGACATTGGCCACATTCAATTCTTTGCCACTTTCAAAGCAATTAATCACTTTATGCTCTGCCCCATGATATTGGAACACGCGCTTGATTAATGGGGTCATGGATACTACGTAAATATATACGAGCAGTAGTATCAATTTAAATAAACTTTCCACTAGGATCTGGGCCAGGTGACTAGAGAAAATGGGTCTTGTCAATTCTGCAAGGAAAACGGGAACGAGGGTGAACAGCAATTTCCCGAATAGGAATGATAGAACACCGATAACAGCCACACTTAACCATACACTAAACCTTGAAGACTCCTTGACTTCTTTTTTCTTTTCTACTTTGGTTCCTTCAGCTTCCTCTTCATACTGTTCTGTGGAAAAATTAAGATGTTTAGAGCCATTTGCACTTGATTGTATAAGGGCAACGATTCCCCGTACAAATGGGATTTTTTTTAGCCGATTCATCACAGGCTTTGATTCTCGTGGTAAATGGTAATACACGATCGTTGAATCCTTGCGACGGACAGCGGTGACTGTGTGATGCTTGCCGCCAAACATGACGCCTTCCACGACAGCCTGCCCTCCATAAACGGGTTTTTGAACCTCAGACATTTCTACACCAACCTAAATAGTTTTTCACGTAGCTCTCTCATGAATGCTAACATGTATAGCCAAAATATGTTCAGGTTTTTATAAATCGACCTTTCATCAATCTATTGATGATGAGCGGGGAACTTATTCCTAAACACGAACATAAATGAACCATCTCAGGAAGAAACATTCTTATACATATAAACTTCAACATTGAATGGATATTATCCTTTGAGAAAAGTACATTATTTATGAGTTAATCATACAGAATAATAACAAAAACCTCTAGTAAATCTACCCTCGAAGGCCCAAAAAAGAAAATATTCCTATTTAAGAAAGGACATACTATATATCGGAGGTGTTTAAGGTGTCTACAAATGAAACAGGTAATCATCAGCAAGAGAATAAAAGTTTGTTGCTTGCCAATGTATTTGCCATTGGTATTTTTGGGGGAATCTTTGCTAGTTTAGCCGGAGTGGCGGCACATTATTTTAAGTTTATGGAGTTTAGTCCGAAATTCATCTTAACTTCCTGGTCGGATATGTCCTGGATTGACCGTTGGCAGGGAACGATGATGACTTTGCTAGTGTTCGGAATCCTCTCCATTGGTGTTGCTTTCATATATTATGGGCTTTTAAAAAAAATTAAAAGCATTTTTGCTGGTCTGATTTATGGTGTGATTTGTTGGGCATTACTGGTTTTTGTTTTCAAGCCAATGTTTTCAGATTTGCCCGCTGTTTCGAAGATGTCATCCAATTCCATCATAACCAGTGTTTGCATTTTTATATTATACGGTCTTTTTGTAGGATATTCTATATCCTATGACCATCAGGAATATCTGCGTCAAAAAGAAATCGCTGAAAATCAATCGGGAAGCTGATCGGGCCGTTTGTAAAAAAGTAGTAAGACAATTTGTAATTATGATAGAATATTCATGGAAAGCATTATTTAACCATGAGCAGGTGTTGGAAAGATGATAAAAATTTTATTAATTAATGGTCCGAACCTTAATCGATTAGGTAAACGGGAACCGGTTCATTATGGCTCCTCTACCCTAGAAGATGTGGAAGCCCAATTGAATGAGCAAGCAGAAGGGTTAGATGTGGACTTGAGCTGTTTTCAATCTAATCATGAAGGTGCGATCATCGATAAACTACATTGGTCAGAAGATCATGGATTCGATGGGGTCATCATTAATCCAGGAGCATTCACGCATTACAGCTATGCGATTCGTGATGCGATTGCCGGTATTGATGTTCCGGTTATTGAGGTGCATATTTCGAATATACATGCCCGTGAGAGTTTCCGTCACGAATCGGTTACTGCCCCGGTATCAGCTGGACAGATTGTCGGATTGGGAATACATGGATATGAATTGGCATTACAGGCCATTACGAAAATTGCAAGGGGGAGAATTAAATGAATAAACTGGAACGGTTGCGCGAATCAATGGAAAAAGTGAACGTTGATGGGTTATTAATTACAAGTACATATAACCGCCGGTTTATGACTAACTTCACGGGAAGTACCGGTGTCGTGCTGGTTTCACAGAAAGAGGCTAAGTTCATCACTGACTTCCGATATGTAGAACAGGCCGGGACCCAGGCTAAGGGTTTTGAAATCGTTCAACATAAAGGAACACTCCTTGAAGAAGTCGGGAAACAAGTTGAAGAGATGAAAATTACCAAATTGGGCTTTGAACAAGACCATATGACATTTGCCACATATAAGGCTTATGAAAAGGCTATCAAAGCTCAACTTTTGCCGTTGTCGGGAGTAATTGAGAATTTACGCTTGATAAAGACTTCTTCAGAGATTAAGATATTAAAGGAAGCGGCTGCTATCGCTGATGCTGCCTTTACACATATTCTTGATTTTATTCGTCCAGGCGTCACTGAGCTGGATGTGTCCAATGAACTTGAATTCTTCATGAGGAAACAAGGCGCAACTTCATCTTCTTTCGATATCATTGTCGCATCAGGTGTTCGATCTGCTCTTCCACATGGTGTTGCAACGGATAAGACTATCGAAAAAGGTGACTTCATCACATTGGATTATGGTGCGTACTATAATGGATATGTATCGGATATCACCCGCACATTAGCAGTCGGTAAGCCAAGTGAAGAACTTATTAATATTTATGACATTGTTTTAGAAGCTCAATTACGCGGCATGGCTGGGATTAAACCTGGGATGACGGGTAGGGAAGCGGATGCACTAACTCGCAATTTAATTGAAGAAAAAGGGTTTGGACAATACTTTGGACACTCGACGGGACATGGAATTGGTCTTGAAGTCCATGAAGGTCCCGCATTATCCGTAAGGTCTGATATCATTTTAGAACCAGGCATGGCAGTTACCGTTGAACCGGGGATTTACCTACCGGGAATTGGCGGAGTACGCATTGAAGATGATACAATCGTTACATTAAGTGGTAACGAAGCACTTACTCATTCATCAAAAGAGTTAATCATTCTGTAAACATGTACATGTAGGAGGACAAATTTATGATTTCAGTAAACGATTTTCGCACAGGTGTAACCATTGAAGTAGATAATGGAATTTGGCAGGTTATTGAATTCCAACACGTTAAACCAGGTAAGGGAGCGGCATTTGTACGTTCTAAATTACGTAATCTTCGTACAGGTTCCATCCAAGAAAAAACTTTCCGCGCCGGTGAAAAAGTGGCGAAAGCACATATCGAGAACCGCAAAATGCAGTATCTTTATGCAAGTGGAGACAGCCATGTATTCATGGATAACGAAACATACGACCAAATCGAACTTCCAGCATCAAGTATCGAACGCGAATTGAAATTCTTAAAGGAAAACATGGAAGTACATATCTTGACTTTCCAAGCGGAAACACTAGGCGTCGAGCTTCCTAATACAGTTGAACTTGAAGTTGCTGAAACAGAGCCAGGCATTAAAGGCGATACATCTTCAGGTGGAACAAAAACTGCTGTACTTGAAACGGGCCTTTCCGTTCAAGTGCCATTCTTCATCAACCAAGGCGACAAATTATTGATTAACACAAACGAAGGTTCATACGTATCACGTGCCTAAGTTAACCTAAGTCATAAGAAGTCCGGGATTAATCATCCCGGGCTTTTTTTATGTTTTTTTAGTCACAAAGATGAATTCAGGCGATGCTTCTTTGATTAGCTTGTCATCATTATATGATTCCCGGCATACATTTTATTGAAAGTGGTGTATACAGGAGGATTGCCTAAATGGAAATGGTACTTTCTTTTCTACCGAAAAAACTATGCGCACATCTCCAAGGGATGACCCCGATGATGATAGAAAAAATAGAAGAGCTGAGGATTCGAGTCGGCAGGCCGTTAGAAGTGATAGTAGGGGGAAATCCTTTCTTTTTCCCTTATGAAGTGACCCCGAGTGATGCAGAGCAATTACTGAATTCTATAGGCCAATTTTCGCTATATACGCTAGAAGAAGAATTAAAGCGCGGTTATATCACTATAGCCGGGGGACATCGTGTAGGACTAGCGGGCAAGGTCATACTGGAAAATGGGATGGTCAAGGCGATAAGGGATATCTCTTCCTTTAATATTCGGGTAGCACGTGAAAAGATAGGGGCAGCTGAACCACTCACGGCTTATTTATATAATGGGGAATGGCAGCATACCCTTTTAATCGGTGCCCCCCAGTCAGGGAAAACGACCATTTTGCGTGATATTGCCAGAATGATCTCGAGTGGAATCGATCGGAAGGGCATCCCTCCTCAAAAAGTGGGGATTGTGGATGAACGATCGGAAATAGCTGGTTGTGTTCATGGAGTTCCTCAACTTGAATTCGGCCCAAGGGTGGATGTCCTTGATGGCTGCCCCAAAGCGGAAGGGATGATGATGATGATTCGTTCTATGTCCCCGGATGTATTGGTTGTGGATGAAATTGGACGGGCAGAGGATACACAAGCGGTACTCGAAGCCGTAAACGCAGGAATTAAACTGATCATCACTACGCATGGCCATACACTGGAGGAAGTGAAAAAACGTCCTTTTGTATCGGAAATCTTAAGACAGAATATTTTTGAACGCTTTATTGAATTACAAAGAAGTAAGACAGGAGACCGGAGTTATAGGGTGTTCGATGCGGCGGGTGGCCAATTATTCTTAGGTGGAGCCGTGAGTCCTCATGTTTAAGATGATTGGAGCGGCCATCATTATTTTAGCCACAACATGGGCGGGCTTTGAAGCCGCCAAGAAATTGAGTATGCGCCCCCGCCAGTTACGTCAACTGAAAGTCGCCATGCAATCGCTTGAAGCTGAAATCATGTATGGGCAGACCCCTTTGAAAGAAGCAGCCCAGAAGCTCTCCAAGCAAATGCCAAAACCACTTTCCCACTTTTTCCATACGTTTGCCAATCGACTTGAATCAGGCGAAACCACTGTAAAAGAGGCTTGGGACGCTAGCTTGAAAAAGATATGGCAGTCCCTTGCTTTAAAGCAAGGGGAGTTTGAAATCCTATCTCAGTTCGGTGAAACCCTCGGGAGAAGTGATAAATATCATCAGCAAAAACAAATCATGCTAACGATGGCACACTTGGAACGGGAAGAGAACGATGCACTGGAACGACAGAGAAAGTATGAAAAGATGATGAAGAGCCTAGGCTTTTTATCAGGATTATTATTAATCATTTTGCTGATGTAGGGCATATGCGGGAGGGATAAACATGGGCATTGATGTGGACATCATATTCAAGATAGCGGGTGTGGGGCTTGTCGTGGCGTTTCTTCATACGATTCTCGATCAGGTAGGGAAAAAGGAATATGCTCAGTGGGTGACACTTTTTGGCTTTATCTATATTTTGTTTATGGTAGCTTCCGTGGTAGAGGATCTATTTCAAAAAATTAAGTCCGTATTCCTATTCCAGTAAAGGGGGTAATCGCGATTGAAATCATAAAAATCGTCGGAATTGCCCTAGTAGCCACCTTTTTAGCCTTGATAGTCAAGGAGCAGAAGCCAAATTTTGCTTTTTTGTTAGTCGTTTTTGTAGGTTGTACAATCTTTCTCTTTCTGGCGGATAAAATATACGAAATCATTTTGATGCTTGAAAAGATAGCTGTGAATGCGAATGTGAATACAGTTTATTTAGAGACAATCTTGAAAATTATCGGAATTGCTTATATCGCTGAATTTGCTTCTCAAATTACAAAAGATGCAGGTCAAGGGTCATTAGCTTCCAAAATAGAACTGAGCGGGAAGATTTTGATCTTGGCCATGGCCATTCCCATTTTGACGGTCATTATTGAAACGGTAATACAGATGCTCCCTAGTTAATGGACTATTCCAACTAGTCAATTGAGGTGAATGTATGAAGCAGCAGATGCCTTTCTTATTCTTCCTATTCGTTTTATTCTTTTTCCTGCATACATCTGTTGGACATGCTGCCGAAAATGGTGAAATCAAGAATGAACCCATTAAGCAATCTGAGGAAGAACAGACATGGAGGGATAACCAGGAACCAATCATGCAATCAGAACTGGTACAAGCCCAAATTGAAAGATTAGGCGTTGACGAGCTCAAGCAATATTGGGATGACATCGTAACGGAATATGGCGGTTTCTTACCGGAAAGCCAAAAGGGTAGTTTTATGGATTTTGTGAGCGGTGAGAAGAAATTTTCATTCGAACAATGGTTTAAAGGCATAATGAAATTCGTCTTTCATGAACTCCTTGTAAACGGTAAATTACTGGGATCGCTCATTCTTTTGACCGTGTTCAGCATGTTTCTGCAAGCACTACAGAATGCTTTTGAACAGAGCTCAGTGAGTAAGGTGGCCTATGCGATCGTTTATATGGTATTGATCATATTGGCACTGAATAGTTTCCATGTGGCCATTGAATATACAAAAGATACGATTGATCTAATGATTTCCTTTCTAATGGCGCTCCTACCTTTGTTATTAGCTTTAATAGCGGCTTCAGGTGGTCTTGTATCCGCTGCATTCTTTCATCCAATCTTAATGTTCCTGATGAATACCAGTGGGATCTTGATCCAATATGTCGTCCTGCCTCTCTTATTCTTCGCTGCCATTTTAAGTATTGTCAGCACATTGTCTGAACATTACAAAGTGACCCAACTCGCGCAATTGCTTCGTAATTTTGCTATCGGGATCCTGGGTGCCTTCATGACGATATTTCTCGGTGTGATTTCCGTCCAGGGTGCCTCATCCGCCGTTGCCGATGGAGTGACGATCAGGACGGCAAAATTCATTACCGGTAATTTCATTCCGGTGATAGGGCGTATGTTCACTGATGCGACTGATACAGTCATTAGTGCATCAGTCCTTCTTAAAAATACGGTGGGCTTGGCAGGTGTCGTCATCCTTCTGCTCATCATTGCTTTCCCCGCCATAAAGATCTTAATGATCGCTTTTGTCTATAAGTTGGCTGCCAGTCTTTTGCAACCACTTGGAGGAGGACCCGTCATCAATTGTCTCGACATTATCAGTAAGAGTATGATTTATATTTTTGCAGCGCTGGCCATCGTATCTCTCATGTTCTTTTTATGCATCACCGTAATTATCGCAGCCGGGAATATAACGCTGATGGTCCGCTAGGAAGGATGAAGTGTGAGTGAGCTTTTTAGCTGGTTGGATAACAAATATTATCGTATTTGTATTGCTGGCAACCGTGATCGATATGCTGCTTCCCAGTTCAGCACTGCAAAAATATGCAAAAATGGTCATCGGACTATTATTGATCGCGATAATTCTTACTCCAATTTTGGGACTATTTCATACGGATTTTGATAAAATTCTTTCCACTGTGACAAGTGAATTTGAAAACCCAAATAAAAAAGATTTAGGAAATTTAACAGAAATGAAGAAAAAAGAAATACAAGCTACCCAAGGTGCATATATTTTAGAACAAATGGCTGTTGACCTACAGACAGAAGTGGAAGAGGAGTTGGTGGAGGAGTACCAAGTAAAGATCAGTTCGATTGAAGTCGGAGTCACGAATGAAGAAAGTCCGAGCTTAGAAGAACTACAGCATATCAATATTTCATTGGAGGAGGCGGAAAAAAGAGACTCATCCTCCGCGATAGAGACGGTGGCTAAGGTGGACATCAGCACCCGGGAAAAGACCACACCTACTATGTTGAACCTCGAAGCCGTCAAGAAGTTTCTGGCAGCAAGTTGGTCTGTCGATGAAGAAATCATTGAAATCGCCGGGGAGAGGAGTGACTGAGATATGAATAAAGATAAGGGTCCATTATCCTGGCTAAACAAACTATTGAACAAAGATCCGGACCAAAAAGATCCCCAAGATAAAAAACCTTCGATGTATATCTATGCCTTAATTGTTGTCCTATTGGGTGTGGGAATCATGATGGCCGGGAATCTATTGACCACCACGAACCAGGCCGGGAAGATAACGGGCGATAAAGCGGTATTCAGTAATAATAAGCAGGAAGAAGAGGATGTGGAAACATTCGGTCAGAAAAACCAGACCGACTTCAAGTCGACAAAAGATTATGAAGTATACCTGGCGAACGAAATGAAGGAAGCCCTGGAATCCATTGTAGGTGTGGAAGATGTAAAAGTCGTAATCTATGTGGATGCATCCGAGAAAAAAGTCTATGAAAGAAATAAAACCACTCAAAAACAAGTGACTCAAGAAACCGACCAGGAAGGCGGAAAAAGAACGGTCGAAGACACCTCGGTAGATGAACAGCTTGTCCTGATTAAAAACGGGGAAAAAGAGGGACCAATCATTTCCGAAACCCAAAAGCCAAGCGTACGAGGGGTCCTCGTTGTCGCTAAAGGGGCAGATAATATACAAATTAAGAAATGGATTGTCGAAGCTGTAACACGCTCGCTTGATGTGTCAAGTCACCGGGTTTCTGTCATGCCTAAAAAATAAGGGGGAAAACGAACATGTTATTGAAAAAACAAACGGTTTGGTTATTGACGATGTTAAGTCTAGTAGTGGTGCTCTCGGTCTACTATTTAACGGCTCCTGAAGAAAATGCAGCAGATTTGCCGGCAACGGAAGAACAAAAAAATCAGACAGAAAGTCAAACGGAAAGCAAAGGAGACAGTAAAGAAGAAAGCAAAAAGGAAACGGAGACTTCCACAGGGGATAATGGTTCTTCTGTAACCATTGCTTCCGGTGACGAATTTGAGGCATTAAGAATGCAAATTGAGGACGAACGTGCGAAATTGAATGAAGAGTTAACGGTTAAAATGGGGGATACCGATCTATCCGCTGAAGAAAGAGATGAAGCTTATGCTAAAATCGAACAATTAAGTGAGACGAAAGTGAAGGAAAATATCATTGAAAACTTAATTGTAGCGATGGATTATAATGCTGCGCTTGTCCGGGTTGATGGAACGGATGTAAAAGTGAGTGTAAAAGCTGATAAACAAACGAAGACGGAAGCTAATAACATCATACGCCTTGTACGTAAAGAAGTGGAGAATGCACAAAATGTAGTCGTGAATTTCCAACCGGAAAAATAATTTTAAAGTGAGTGGAAACTGATACACAACAGTTTTTCGAAAAAGGAAATATGCATGCTGGGTCTTTTCTTTAGTAGAAAAGGCCTTTTTTTTCGGAAAAAAATGGATGGTATCGATTTGGTGGTTCCAAAAAAAGGAGACAAAAAATAAAAATACCTCCCCTCGGCATTATCCAATGTAATCCCTTTAAAGTAATAAAAAAGGCGGTTTTACATGGTTTTTACCGTTTTAATAGGGAAAAATTCCGAATTATATTTTAAAAATAAATTTAAAAAATTCACAATCTTAAGATAAAAGTGTAATATAGAACTGTAAATAGCAAGTCCCAACTAATCTATCATTGAATATATACAAGCTAATATTGTATGATATTAGAAGCAGGTATTAAAAAATTCGAAACTTCCTGCTAGACATATTTTTTGAGGGATTTACTTCTGTTATATTACAGAAGGGATATGTGAAATGTCTTTCGGTGTTTTAAAAGAAACGGCTCCGGTGCTAGAGACGGCAGAGGCCAAAGACGATGGGCAAATTACATATACATATTGAATTGTCTCAAATTTCCATTAAATCAGACAAGGGGTGCCTAAAATGAAGGTCCAAGAAATTCGTGAAATTATTAAGTTAGTCGATCAATCTAACATCGGTGAATTTGTTTATGAAAATGAAGGAACCAAAATTTTGCTGAAGAAAACGGAAGCGGGTACAGTAGCTTATCCAGCACCTGCTCAAGAAGTCGTACAAGCTAAAGCGGCTGTGGAAGTCACACCTACACCAGCAGCCCAGCCAGTAGCTAAAGTGCCAGAAGCAGCAACACCAGCAACTCCTATAAATGAGCAAGAAAACTTACATAAAATCACATCCCCAATGGTGGGAACGTTCTATCAATCTCCTTCTCCTGATGCTGATGCATACGTGAAAGTAGGCTCCAAAGTAACGGCGGACAAAATTGTCTGCATCGTGGAAGCTATGAAACTTTTCAATGAAATTGAAGCGGAAGTAAACGGGGAAATTGTAGAAGTACTTGTAAAAGAAGGCCAACTTGTAGAATATGGTCAACCATTATTTTTAGTAAAGCCTGAATGAGGAGCTGTTTCTAAATGATTAAGAAGGTATTAATTGCAAATCGCGGTGAAATTGCAGTCCGGATTATTAGGGCTTGCAAGGAGCTTGGTATTGAAACTGTAGCGGTTTATTCAGAAGCCGACAAAGAGGCACTACATGTACAAATTGCTGACGAAGCTTACTGTATTGGTCCTAAACTATCAAAAGATAGTTATTTAAATACAACGAACATTATCAGCACAGCCAAGAAAACAGGTGCGGATGCCATCCATCCTGGATATGGTTTCCTTGCAGAAAATGCTAACTTTGCGGAGCTATGTCGTGAATGTAATATTATATTCATAGGACCAAGTCCTGAGGCCATCAATAAAATGGGAACTAAGGACGTGGCAAGGGAGACCATGCGTAAAGCTGGTGTTCCTATCGTACCAGGTTCAAAAGGAATCATTAAGGACACGGATGAAGGTGTGGCACTTGCCAAGGAAATGGGCTACCCAGTCATCATTAAAGCTACAGCTGGTGGCGGCGGTAAAGGGATCCGTGTTGCGAGAACGGAAGAAGAGCTCGTCAAAGGCATTAATATCACGCAACAAGAGGCAGCAACGGCCTTCGGCAACCCGGGCGTATATATTGAAAAGTATATCGAGGACTTCCGTCATGTTGAAATTCAGGTGATGGCTGATAACCACGGGAATGCCATTCATTTAGGAGAGCGTGACTGCTCGGTTCAACGACGTTTACAAAAGCTTGTTGAAGAAACACCATCTCCGGCCCTTGATGGGGAGACACGTGCGGAAATGGGACAAGCTGCCGTTACGGCTGCTCTTGCCGTTAATTATTCCGGTGCAGGTACGGTGGAATTCATTTATGATTATGTGAATAGGAAGTACTATTTCATGGAAATGAATACACGTATCCAAGTGGAACATCCTGTTACGGAAATGGTCACAGGTGTAGACTTGATTAAAGAACAAATCAAAGTCGCTTCTGGCAATAAGCTTTCTCTTTCACAGGAGGAAGTGACCTTTAACGGTTGGTCAATCGAATGCAGGATCAATGCGGAAAATCCTGAAAAGAATTTCATGCCTTCCGCAGGGAAAATCCAGATGTATTTACCACCAGGTGGATATGGCGTCCGTGTGGATTCTGCAGCATACCCAGGATATACAATACCGCCATATTACGATTCCATGATTGCTAAATTAATTGTCCATGCACCGACAAGAGAAGAAGCAATCGAGAAAATGAAACGAGCTTTAGGCGAGTTTGTCATTGAGGGAATTAAGACTACAATTCCTTTCCATATTAAGTTACTTCAGCATGAACAATTTGTTTCTGGAGAATTTAATACCAAATTCCTTGAAATTTATGATGTAATGAACTCATAATGTAAAGGAAGACAGGAGGTGCTTTTAGAATGAGTGAATTGGAAGGCAAGTTACTCGAAATGGATGAGTACAATAGTGGACTTGGTAAAGTTGAGATTGCACCTGAGGTTATAGAAGTTATCGCGGGTATTGCTGCATCGGAAGTGGAAGGTGTAGCACATATGCGGGGGAATTTTGCGACAGGCGTAGTAGAAAAGCTTGGCAAGAAGAACCACGGCAAAGGTGTTAAAGTAGACTTAACAGGTGAAACGATCAAAGTCGATCTATATTGTGTGATGAAATTTGGTGTGTCTATTCCGAAAATTGCACAGGAAGTTCAAGACAATATTCGTGAAGCGTTACTAAATATGACTGCTATCGACGCGGGAGAAGTAAACATTCATGTTGTTGGAATAGCTTTCGAAAATGCAAAAAATGAAACGGATTACGAGCAAGAAGTGTAATCGGCATCATTCTAACTAAAACCTGCAAAAACCCGACTATATGTCGGGTTTTTGTTTTGAGTCTTTATTCAATGAATCCATCCCGCTCTCATAATATTCTGTTATACGAACATAATAAGGCGGTGTATGGAAGTTTCCCTTTAATTTACGTGGGTTTTCTGTTAGAGTGTAAAAGATGAAATATGATCATGAAAGCTAAGCAGGGACTTTTGGCAGTTTCGAAAAAATATAACATGATCCGTTGTACAAAAGTTAAATGGCGAAAAATCAATTTAACGTGAATCCTCATGAGAAATTGCATAGAGGTTCATGTCATGGAGAGTATTTTGACGTTTTTGTTAGCGGAAAATAGATGAATCTATAGAAATTACGATAAAGAACTTAATATTTTCGATAAATTGTTGATTATTGTTCGTCTGTACTAGCATTTTCATATATAATAGTAGATGTCAAAGGAGTAAGATTATGAAAAGAAGAGTAGCCCGTGAAAAATCCCTTCAAGCACTATACCAAATAGATATCGCCAAGTCAGAACCGGAAGAAGCTATGGAAAGTGTGCTGAACGGTGCACCCACTGACGAGTATTTCGAAACATTAGTTACAGGGATAGCGGAAAAGCGTGAACAGATTGATGGAATGATCAGAGATAATTTGGAAAACTGGACATTGGAAAGACTCGCAAATATCGATCGGAATCTACTGCGTATCGCAGTTTATGAAATGATCCATTGTGATGATGTCCCGGTAAGTGTTGCGATGAATGAAGCTATTGAAATTGCTAAGAAATTCGGTGATGACCAATCAAGCAGCTTTGTGAATGCCGTTTTATCCAAAGTCAAAGAAAAAGTCGGCAACTAAAGCTATTTTAGGTATGGGTCTCCGCAATTTCTTTAGCAAAAGTTAACTTGGGAGGAACTACACATGTCAGCTCAAATCATTAATGGTAAAGAAATTGCAGAGTCGGTAAGGCAGGATATTAGCAAGGAAGTCCAACAATTACGTGAAAAAAATGTTGTGCCCGGATTGGCCGTTATATTAGTCGGTGACAATCAGGCTTCACAAACCTATGTGCGAAATAAGCAAAAAGCTTGTGAAGATTTAGGCATGCATTCCGTGTTAATCCAAAAACCTGCGGATTTAACACAGCAGGAATTAATACAGAACATCGATGAATTAAACCAGGATGACAGCATTCATGGGATTTTGGTGCAGCTGCCGTTACCTGGACATATTCAGGAAAAAGCGATTATTGAAGCAATTTCACCTGAGAAGGATGTTGACGGGTTCCATCCAATCAACATCGGCAGGATGATGACGGGACAGGATGCTTTCTTGCCGTGCACGCCGTATGGAATTATGGTCATGCTTGAATATATCGATTATAACCTTGAAGGCAAGCACGTCGTTATTGTCGGAAGAAGCAATATCGTAGGGAAACCATCAGGACAGTTGTTTTTGAATGCGGATGCAACGGTTACATATTGCCACTCTAAGACGAGTGACCTTGCTTACTTTACTAAACAAGCTGATGTGGTCGTGGTTGCCGTCGGTAAAAGAGATACAATCACCAGTGCCCACATTAAAGAGGGTGCCGTCGTGATTGATGTTGGCATGAACAGAAATGATGAAGGTAAGCTTTGTGGAGACGTTTCGTTTGAAGAAGTGAAGGAAAAAGCTTCTTACATTACCCCTGTACCTAGAGGCGTAGGTCCGATGACGATTACGATGCTCATGAAGAATACTGTTAAATCTGCTCAGAAAACACTTAACTTGGATAAACAAACAATGAAAAGTTAAAAAAAATGCCAAATTATTTTAAAGAAGCGGACCTCTTGTTTTATAATAACAAGAGACCGCTTTTTTCTATGTAAAGATTAACTGGGACTATAAGTCTGCAGTAAAGGCTGGTTCCCTTTATATCCGATTCTGTCGGAAGGAGACATTATATGAGCGACCAACAATATTTAAGTGTGTCGGCTTTAACAAAATATATAAAACGAAAGTTCGATGTGGATCCGCATTTGCAAAATGCATACATAAAAGGGGAAATATCCAATTTCAAACAGCATACAAGCGGGCATATGTACTTTACTTTAAAAGACGAGAAAGCCCGTTTGCTGGCTGTCATGTTTGCGGCTAACAACAAAGGGATGAAATTCACACCTGAAAATGGGATGAAGGTACTTGTAAGGGGAGATATATCCCTATACGAAGCCAGTGGACAGTATCAGCTTTATGTGAAAAGCATGGCTCCTGACGGTGTGGGGGATCTATACATTGCATATGAACAGTTAAAGAAAAAACTGGAAGAAGCAGGATTATTCCTGGCTAAACATAAGAAAGCGATTCCGCAATACCCCAAATCGGTGGGGGTCATTACATCACCGACTGGGGCAGCTTTAAGGGATATTATAACGACCATCAAGCGGCGTTATCCCATTACTAAAATCATTGTTTATCCAGCTCTTGTACAAGGAAATAATGCTGCTAAATCGATTGCACAGGCGATTTCACTGGCCAATGCAAGAGCAGAATCCGATGTGCTGATAGTTGGGAGGGGCGGTGGTTCCATCGAGGAACTTTGGGCCTTCAATGAAGAGATAGTAGCTGAGTCGATATATGATTCGGATATTCCCATTATCTCAGCAGTGGGGCATGAAACGGATTTCACGATTGCTGACTTTGTTGCTGACATGCGTGCGCCGACTCCTACGGGGGCAGCAGAGCTTGCAGTGCCTCACCTGAATGAAATATTGGAAAGGTTGATGAATCGCAAGAATCGTTTGACACGTTCCATCCAGGAGCAAGTGAATGCCAATCGTACACATTTGAGTAGGCTTGAAAGGTCTTACGCATTCCGTTACCCTCATAAAATGTACGAACAAAAACTTGAACAGTTGGATAGGGCAACAGAGAGGTTAGGGAAAACCAGTACGCGATATTTCCTGAAGAAAAGGGATGAATTGAATCAGATGACTGAAGTTCTGAATAAACAGCATCCTGAGCAATTGGTCAGGACTTCAAAGGAAAGCCTGCAGCAGTACGAAAAAGCGCTGCGTAAGACTATGGAAGCCATCTATCGTCAAAAATCACAGCGATTCGTTTCAATGACTGCCACTCTATCGGCCCTAAGCCCACTGAAGATCATGGAGCGGGGCTATGGGTTAGTCTTTACTGAAGATGAGACGTTAATTAAAAGCACACAGCAAGTATCCACTGGAGATAAGATAGCTGTTTCGATAAAAGACGGAACACTTGAATGTGAGATAACCGAAATAAAGGAGCGGATTGAGCCATGACTAACAAAAAGGATATTACATTTGAAGAAGCGATGGAGAACCTCGAGAAAATTGTAGAACAGTTGGAAGAAGGAGATGTACCATTGGAAAAAGCCATTTCCATTTATAAACAAGGAATGGATTTATCCAGACTATGCCATACCAAGTTGAAAACTGTCGAGGATCAATTAACGCAAATTTTACGCGAAGATGGAGAACTGGAAAACTTTGCGGTTCAGGAGGAAGAATAATATGAGTACGGCAACGTTCGAAACTTTTTCGAAAGAGTATAAAGCGTTAATAGAGAAAGAAGTCGTTGAATATGTGAAGAAATTGAACGCTCCAGAAAGTGTCAAAGAAGCTATGGCCTATTCCTTGGAGGCAGGCGGAAAACGCATCCGTCCTTTATTGGTCTTCTCGGTATTGTCGGCATTCGGAAAAGATTTGAGGTTGGGGATTCCGGCTGCAGCGGCAATTGAAATGATTCATACGTATTCTTTGATTCATGATGACCTGCCAGCGATGGATGATGATGATCTCCGACGCGGAAAACCGACGAATCATAAAGTTTTCGGTGAAGCGGTGGCCGTACTCGCGGGTGATGCCTTACTTACATATAGCTTCCAATTGGTGGCTGAAATGTCTGATCCCGAAGTGAGTGCGGAGATGAAGTTGGATTTAGTAACTGAAATTGCAAAATCCGCCGGTGCAGAAGGAATGGTTGGAGGACAAGTAGCAGATATGGAAGGCGAAGAAAAGCAGTTGACCCTTAGTGAAATGGAGTATATTCATGAACATAAAACGGGGAAACTATTGGCGGCAAGCATCCTTTCAGGTGCCATCTTAGCTGGAGCCGATGCCAATCAACGTCAGCATCTCCGCGATTTTGCTTATCACTTGGGACTTGCTTTTCAAATCCGGGATGATATCCTGGATATTGAAGGTTCGGTCGAGCTTATTGGTAAGCCTGTCGGCAGTGACGCGGCGAACCACAAAAGCACCTATCCTTCCCTGCTGACGCTACAGGGAGCCAAGGACAAGTTGAATCATCATATCCAATTGGCGCATGCTTCCTTAGCGGAAACGAAATTACAAACGGGCCTATTGAATGAATTAACGGATCTAATAGCGAATCGAGATCATTGAGCATTACCAAATTTGTTATCAAACAAAGTTTTATGGTATACTCATTGTGAAAATTTATGCAACAGAAAATGAATTCATAAATGACGATACGTGATAAAATAGGTATATAAAGCCGCCGAAATCACCTGGGTGTTGGCGGCTATTTTTTAACTTAAAAAGAATTTTTCGGTCAAGCCTTCTATAATAGTCGCTTTTGAGGCTCTGATTATGCTTACAACCGGAAATGACAGAAAGTGAGTGGTCCTGTTTGGATCTTCTATCTATAAAAGACCCTTCATTTTTGAAGAAAATGAATAATGAAGAGCTTGTCGAATTAAGTGTGGATATTCGTAAATTCCTCGTGGAAAAATTATCTGTAACTGGTGGGCATATCGGTCCCAATTTAGGCGTGGTCGAGTTGACAATCGCGCTTCATAAAGAATTTGATAGTCCGAATGATAAAATTTTATGGGATGTAGGTCATCAATCTTATGTTCATAAAATCTTAACAGGAAGAGCCGGAGAGTTTAATACGTTAAAGAAATACAAAGGGCTTTGTGGTTTTCCAAAAATGATTGAAAGCCCTCATGATGTATGGGAAACGGGACACAGCTCGACCTCTCTTTCCGCTGCCATGGGGATGGCTGCAGCCCGTGATATCAAAGGTGAAAAGAGTTTTATCCTACCAGTGATTGGGGATGGCGCCCTTACAGGTGGAATGGCTCTTGAAGCCTTGAATCATATCGGTGATGAGAAAAAGGACATGATCGTTATATTGAATGATAATGAAATGTCCATTGCCCCTAATGTAGGCGCCTTGCACTCGGTACTGGGAAGATTAAGGACAGCAGGAAAATACAACTGGGCAAAAGACGAGTTGGAAATGTTCTTGAAAAAGATTCCCGCAGTCGGTGGCAAACTAGCAGCAACGGCCGAACGCTTGAAAGACAGTATGAAATACCTGTTGGTGTCCGGCATGTTTTTCGAGGAGTTAGGTTTTACCTATCTTGGACCAGTAGATGGCCATAATTATGAAGAACTGTTAGATAACTTGAGGTTTGCCAAGAAAACTAAGGGTCCTGTTCTATTGCATGTAATTACCAAAAAAGGAAAAGGGTACTCACCTGCTGAGCTTGATACGACAGGCAATTGGCATGGAACAGGCCCATACAAAATTGAAACGGGTGACTTCGTTAAATCACCTAGTAAAGGGCCGGCTTGGAGTGCGTTAGTAAGTGAAACGGTACGCAAGCTTGCACGAAATGACGAACGTATCGTCGCGATAACTCCTGCGATGCCCGTTGGATCGAAGTTAGTCGGTTTTGCGAATGAATTTCCTGAGCGTTTTTATGATGTTGGAATTGCTGAGCAGCATGCCGCTACTTTCGCAGCCGGGTTGGCAACCCAGAAAATGAAACCGTTTTTGGCGATTTACTCAACCTTCTTGCAAAGAGCGTATGATCAGGTGGTACATGATATCTGCCGTCAAAACTTGAATGTCTTTATTGGCATTGACCGTGCCGGTCTTGTCGGTTCTGATGGGGAAACGCATCAAGGTGTGTTCGATATCGCGTTCCTACGCCATGTTCCTAATATGGTATTGATGATGCCTAAAGATGAAAATGAAGGTCAGCATATGGTCAATACAGCCATTAATTATGATGATGGTCCCATAGCCATGCGTTTTCCGCGCGGAAATGGACAGGGGGTCGTCATGGATACAGAATTACAACAAATCCCGATTGGTTCATGGGAAGTATTGAAAGAAGGATCGGACGTTGCCATTTTAACATTTGGGACAACTATTCCGATGGCTCTTGAAGCAGCAGCCCAACTTGAAAAAGAGGACTACTCTGTAAAGGTTATCAATGCTCGTTTCATAAAGCCTCTTGATGAAAAGATGCTTAGCAGCTTACTTGGCGAGAAAATGCCAATATTGACAATTGAAGAAGCCATTCTTCAAGGTGGATTCGGTAGTTCAGTACTTGAATATGCACATGACCAAGGGTTCTACGGGGCAATCATTGACCGAATGGGCATACCAGATTACTTCGTTGAACACGGTAGTGTGGACGAGTTACTGGAAGAAATCGGCCTAACAACGGATACGGTTAAGAAAAAGATTAAAATGATAACGCCAAAAAAAGAAAAAAGGGCCTGACAATATGAAAGTAGCGAAAGAAAGATTAGATGTTTTATTAGTAGAACAAGGATTGGCCGAAACACGTGAAAAAGCAAAGCGTATGGTGATGGCTGGGCTTGTCTATGCAAATGAAGAAAGATATGAAAAACCAGGGGAAAAAGTGCCGGTTGATCTTGAATTGACGATAAAAGGGAAAGTGATGCCTTATGTATCAAGAGGTGGTCTGAAACTTGAGAAGGCATTGAAAGAATTTGATTTACACGTCGATGGAAAGATCCTTCTGGATATCGGCTCATCCACTGGGGGCTTTACCGATTGTGCTTTACAGAATGGCGCCATCATGTCTTATGCTCTTGATGTTGGCTATAATCAACTTGCATGGAAGCTAAGACAAGATGAGCGGGTTAAGGTCATGGAACGGACTAATTTCCGCTATGTCACACCTGCTGATTTAGATGGACAGATGCCTAACTTTGCAAGCATTGATGTATCTTTCATCTCGCTCACTTTGATTTTACCTGTGTTAAAAACCTTGCTTGTTCCAAAAAGCGACGTCGTGGCACTTGTAAAACCTCAATTTGAAGCGGGGAAGGGTCAAGTTGGCAAAAAAGGGATTGTCCGTGAGCCTAAAATTCATAAAGAAGTGTTGAACAAGATTATTTCCTTTGCACAAATGGAAGGATACGATATTAAAGATGCTTCCTTCTCTCCTATTACTGGTGGGGACGGCAACATAGAATTTCTGCTCCATTTATTTTGGGAGGGCCCAAAAGAAGTGGGAGATATGCTACTATCCAAAACGGTGGATGATATCGTTGGGGAAGCTCATGCCCAATTTAAAAAAGAATAGATAAGTCTTCGTATGGCTCCTTTGGCTGAATGGTTAGCTAAAGGAGCTTTTTTTCTTGAAATGGTTCATGTTCATGCACCAAGGTTTAGAAAAGTATGCAAAGAAAGTTTTAGTACAAAATAAGGGATAAGAAATGTATATTAGAGAAAAAAGTTGTACAATTGTATAAAAATCCGCTAACATTAATATTAGCCTCTTTCTTCGACGGTTTTCTTGTGTGTTAGGGACGTTTGTGAGGATTAGGAAAAGTAAAGCAATTACATATGGTCAGCTTGCTAAAGTTAGGGCAACGATGATAATTAAAATGAGCAACAGTTGAGAGGTGCTTCTACTTATGAATAAAGGACAGCGTCATATAAAAATAAGGGAAATAATTACGAATAATGATATTGAGACACAGGACGATTTAGTGGAAGAACTTAAAAATGCGGGGTATAACGTTACACAAGCAACTGTTTCAAGAGACATTAAGGAACTTCACCTTGTAAAGATACCGTTATCTGACGGCAGGTATAAATACAGCTTACCGGCTGACCAACGTTTTAATCCATTACAGAAATTAAAAAGAATGCTGGTTGATGCTTTTGTTCGCATTGATGCTGCAAATAATTTGCTAGTCATGAAGATGTTACCAGGCAATGCCCAAGCAATTTGTGCACTGATAGATAATTTGAATTGGCAAGAAATACTCGGAACCATCGGCGGTGATGATACATGTTTAATTATTTGCCGTTCCGAAGAAGACGCAAAGATCATTTCCGGCAAATTCTTGGACATGCTCTAATATTTTGAAGAGGTGATCTAGATTGTTAACAGAACTTTCGATTAGGAATTTTGCGATCATTGATAGCCTGTCCGTCTCTTTTGAAACAGGATTGACGGTATTAACGGGGGAAACAGGGGCAGGTAAATCCATTATCATTGATGCCGTGCATCTATTGGTTGGAGGGCGTGGTTCGGCAGAATTCATACGCCATGGTGAATCGAAGGCTGAGATAGAAGGCCTATTTCAAATAGAAGATGATACCCATCCGGTATTTGTTAAGGCGAAAGAATTTGGCATCGATATGAACGATGGAATGGCTATCCTGCGAAGGGATATTTCACTGAGTGGTAAAAGTGTATGCAGGGTCAATGGAAAATTGGTTACGATCGCGATATTGCGAGAGATAGGGCGGACATTAATCGATATTCATGGTCAGCATGAACATCAGGAATTAATGGATGAACGACTTCATCTTCCATTGCTGGACCAGTTTGGCGGGGAAAAAATCGCGGCCGCACTTGCTGAATACCAAAAGCTATATAAGAATTATGAAATGACATCCAAGCAGTTAAATAATTTGAGCCAGAACGAACAGCAAATGGTCCATCGATTAGATTTGATCCAGTTTCAGGCCGATGAAATCCAAAACGCGGAGTTGAAGCTTCATGAAGATGAAGAGTTGATGGAAGAACGAAAAAGGATTAACAATTTCGAGAAGATTCATGAGGCCCTCCAGACAAGTTATAATGCCTTAAATGGAGAGCAACATGCCGTGGATTGGCTTTCAGTTGCCATGAGTAATATGGAGGAAGCGGCCAACTTGGATGAAGCACTGAAAAAAAGCTCCGAAACCGTCTCAAATAGTTATTTCCTGCTTGAGGAAGCGGTTTCTACTATTAGAGATCAATTGGATTCCTTGGATTACGATACTGAACGGGTGGAGTTCATCGAAAGCCGCCTAAATGAAATTAACCAATTGAAGCGCAAATATGGGCGCAGCATCGAAGAGATTTTAGAGTATGGTGCAGGTATTGAAGAAGAAATCGAAAAGCTTCAAAATCGGGAAAGTCATATCTTAAAACTGGAAAAGGAACTTAAATCAATAAAGGCGGATTTGATTATTGAAGCGAAAAATCTGTCTGAGCTCCGACAAACATTCGCCCAGCAATTAACGAAGAGCATTCATCAGGAATTAAAGGATCTATATATGGAAAAGACCATATTCGAACCACATTTTCATCAAACGGCCTATACTTTTGATGAGCTATCAGAACGTGGGATTAATCAATCTGGTCTCGATCACATGGAATTTTATATATCCACCAATCCTGGTGAACCTTTAAAACCATTGTCAAAGATTGCATCTGGAGGAGAGTTGTCCCGGATTATGTTGGCGATGAAAAGTATTTTCTCCAAGCACCAAGGGATTACCTCCATCATTTTTGATGAGGTAGACACAGGTGTAAGTGGCCGGGTGGCTCAATCCATTGCCGAAAAAATTTACAAAGTGGCCACGGGTTCCCAAGTGCTTTGCATTTCTCATTTACCTCAGGTTGCCGCGATGGCGGATACTCATCTATTCATCGCCAAGAATGTGAAGGCAGGTCGTACCAACACTTCGGTGAAGCCTCTGGTAGAAACCGAAAAAATCCGAGAAATTGGCCGGATGATATCCGGTGTCGAGATAACGGATTTAACCAAACAGCATGCCAATGAATTGATTCAGCTTGCTAAAAAGATGAAAATCACTTCATGATGTTTCTAAGTAAGAAGGTATCATAAGCATTCATTGTAAAGCTATCCAAAAACGGATAGCTTTTATTTTGTCCAGCTGTTATAAATGATTGTCATGAGGGCTAAATTAAAGGGGTAGCCATAAAGTTTTAGAGAGCGAGGAGAGTGAATGGATTGAAATTAGTATGGATCAACAGAATCATCGGTGGAATTCTCCTTGTTTCGCTATTAACATTAGGGTTATACCAGCCATTTCGTGAATATTTTTTAATTCCAAATCAGCTTGTACTCTTTGAGGGTAGTCACTATAGTATTTCCAAGTCATTACCTGTTTCAGCAAAAGCTTCATATTCAAGTCAAGGAATTTCGGTCCATGATGAGAAAGCCTCCATTACACTAGGTGCCGAAAAGCCAGGTACGAACGAAGTGTTGCTTGATGTGGCGGGCTTACCTGCCAAGAAGGTTGATATAAGAGTGCTGAAAGATTTTAAAGTCATCCCCGGTGGGCAGTCCATAGGGGTTAAACTTAACACGTTGGGTGTGCTCGTGGTCGGTCATCATCTTGTTGATACACCTCAAGGAAAAAAATCCCCTGGTGAAAAAGCAAAAGTGGAAGTCGGGGACATCATTACGGAAATCAATGGCCAAACCATAAAAAAGATGGGCGACGTCACTCCTTTTGTCCAGCAGGCAGGTGAAAAGGGAGAACCGTTGAAGATCGTGATCAATCGTGATAATGAAGTGCTTCACAGTTCGCTCATGCCTCTAAAAGATAAAAATGAAGGAATCTTCAAATTAGGTCTGTATATCCGTGATTCAGCAGCGGGTATCGGGACGATGACATTTTATCACCCGGATACGAAAAAGTATGGAGCATTGGGACATGTCATATCGGATATGGATACAAAAAAACCAATCGTCGTGAAAGATGGGCAGATTGTACAATCAATGGTCACTTCCATCGAAAAGGGGAGTAATGGGGACCCAGGAGAAAAATTGGCGCGTTTTTCGGCTAACAGAGAAAAAATAGGTAACATTAATCGTAATAGTCCTTTTGGGATTTTTGGGAAACTAAATCAAGATTTCAAAAATGGTGTTATGGATAAGGCATTACCCATCACCCTTTCTCACCAGGTGAAGGAAGGGCCAGCCAAAATTCTTACGGTGGTGGATGGTTCAGAAGTAGAAGCCTTTGATGTGGAAATAGTCAGCTCCATTCCACAAAAGTTTCCTGCAATTAAAGGAATGGTTTTAAAAGTGACTGATAAAGAATTACTCAAAAAAACGGGCGGGATCGTTCAAGGAATGAGCGGCAGCCCAATCATACAAAATGGTAAATTAATCGGTGCCGTTACCCATGTATTTGTCAATGATCCTACAAGCGGGTATGGAGTTCATATTGAATGGATGCTAAACGAAGCCGGTATCAATATATATGACAAAGAGGATTATGAGAAAGCAAGCTAACCATCGAAGGTATCCAACTGGATACCTTTTTTTACTTGGTTCAATATCAATGGCAACTAAAATGATTTATCTTGGAAAAGAGGTTTTTTGAAAGAATTGTGCTAAAATGAAAATAAATGAAGATTTTTCGACAAAGCAGTTCTTCAGGTAGCAAACGAAGTCGAAAACAAGAGATATCCGGAGAATAATATTGAATTCCTTTTATTTTTTCGAAAATAAAAGGAATTTAGTTTCCATTGTCGAAAAGTTCAATTACAATAGAATTTAGTCATATAGAAAAAAGACCATTGTAGTTGAGGAGGAAATCAAGAGTGAAAAAAATCAAGGTATGCGTGGTAGATGATAATAGAGAGCTGGTTGGTCTTCTGGAAGAATACATTTCTGCACAAGATGACATGGAAGTAATCGGTGTTGCACATAATGGTCAAGATTGCATGGGGATGCTAGAAAGCGTTGATCCGGATATTTTGATTCTTGACATTATTATGCCTCATTTAGACGGATTAGGGGTATTGGAAAAACTTCGTGAAGTTAAACGGGGAAACATGCCTAATGTAATTATGCTTACTGCATTCGGTCAAGAAGATGTTACGAAGAAGGCTGTGGACTTAGGCGCTTCATATTTCATCCTGAAACCTTTCGATATGGAGAACTTGTCCAACCATATACGTCAAGTGAGCAACAAAGGACAGTCGGTTCTAAAGAACCATAGTCAGTTTAGTTACCGTCCTCAAAATGAGTCAAAACCGAAAAACCTTGATGCAAGTATCACAAGCATTATCCACGAAATTGGAGTGCCGGCACACATTAAGGGTTATCTATATTTAAGGGAAGCCATTTCAATGGTTTATAATGATATTGAGTTATTGGGATCCATAACAAAAGTGCTGTATCCGGATATCGCGAAAAAATATAATACAACGGCTAGCCGGGTTGAACGTGCCATCCGTCATGCCATAGAAGTGGCATGGAGTCGTGGGAATATCGAATCGATTTCGTCTTTATTTGGTTATACCGTCAGCATGACAAAGGCGAAACCTACGAATTCGGAATTCATTGCGATGGTCGCAGATAAGCTACGTCTTGAACACAAAGCTTCTTGACAGGGTTAGGGGCTACGGATTGTTTTTAAAGAACAACTGACCATAAAGAGGCTAGAGCCGCTAAATAAAATATAGTAGAACTCGTGGCGCTTTTAAGTTGATAAGGTGTAGTTGCCTTTTTTAGGCAAGTATGAGTAAGTCCATGAGTTTTTTATATTAAACGCCTTTTATTTATTGGATTATTCCTGAAGAATCCAATAAATAAAAGGCGTTTTTGTTTGGATATAGGGCTTCATATAGGATGAGTTTTTGCAAATATCAAATTACTTAGTGAAATATGTATGTTTTTAGATTTTTTTATAGATTGTGGCTTATAATTATAGGTATATATTCGTAGGCACGAGGAGGAAAGTTTGTGATTTATGAAGAAAATCAATATTTCATCTTGGAAATGGAAGAAGAAATAGTATATATGACCGTTTTTCAAAAAGGTTTTTCCATTCTGCAAATGAATCCAATCCTGAATAAATATCCACAAATCTCACTGGATAATTTTAAAGATTTAAAGGATGCACTTATACAGGCTAGCGGGGAAAAAATCAAAGTGGGTAAACAAAAACCACTCTTGGAGTGGAAGATAGCGGAAGACAAGCTGACAGCAAGTGTAAAGATTAAGTGTTCTGCGGATTATTTGATGAATCACCAGTCAGAAATAGTGGGGATGATTTTACAGGATCTACAACGTGAGAATATTTCAGAAGGAATCTTAATGCATGTCTTGCAAAATCAGTTACAAGTGAAAGAATCAATTGTTGTGGCTAAAGGCATTGAGCCGGTTCATGGAACGGATGCTGTGGTCACCTATTACAAAAGGTCGGATAGAAAGCCTGTGATACGGGAGGATGGAAAGGCCGATTATTACGATATGAATTTCCTTGATGAAGTAAAAAAGGGAGAGTGGCTTGGTGAAAAGACCCCTCCTACAGAAGGGACGATGGGAAGGTCCATTACAGGGGACTTTGTTCTCGCACAGAAGGGGAAAAATAAAAAGCTTCAATATGACCAAAAAACTGTGGAGGCAATTGAAAGTGAAGGTAAAATCGTTCTCAGGGCCATGACAGATGGAGTGGTGGAGTTCAAAGGCGGGAAAATCAGTGTAGGAAATCACCTTGTCATTGAGGGGGATGTCGGAATCGAAACAGGTAATATCGAATTCGAAGGAAGCGTTACCATAAAAGGATCGGTTCTTGACAATTTTTCGGTAACGGCTACCAAGGATATATCCATTTTAAGTGAGCTGGGGATAAGTAATGTAAAAGGAATTTATTCGAAAAAGGGGGATGTATTCATTAAAGGCGGTATTTTTGGAAAAGGGGTTTCCGAAATCTCTGCAGGTAGAAATATTTACGTAAAGCATGCTAATGAAAGCCATTTACATGCAGGGGAAAGCATACATATCGGATATTATTCGCTTGGAAGTTTTCTGAAAGCAAAAAATATCTATACAGATGAAAAGAAAGGAAAATTGATTGGGGGCGTTATTGAAGCTCATGGAAAAGTCAGGGCTGCCGTCATCGGGAATAGAATGGAACGGAAGACTATCGTAAATGTACAGGGCTTTAATCGTATGAATTTAAAAGAGGAATTGAATGAAACTTTACTCCGTTATAAGGCAAAGGTTCAAGAGCTGGAATTAATGAAGGAAAAGCTGGAGGTCTATGAAATGTTCGTCGGACAATTGAATGTTTCGCAAAATTATCAATATGAACATACCAAAGAACAGCTTGAACGCTTGAATGGTGAGATTTTTCAAATCGATGAAAAACGTAAATCATTGATGGATACACTTGAATCCAAGGGGGATGGGGAAATTACCATCGGGCAAATGGCATTTCCTGATACTCGACTGCAAATTAAAAGCATGGAGAAAAAATTGAACGACTTAACAAAAGGAACGTTCTATGCGGAAAATAATTATTTGCATTTTGATTAATCTTAAATTAATATCCGACTGCGCCTTTTCATAAAATTGAAGATCTACTGAAATTTTTGTGGGGGGCAGTTTTTATGACGTTAATTTTCGCACACCGAGGATCGGCAGGAACCCATCCTGAAAATACGATGGTGGCTTTCCGAGAGGCTGCTCGTGTTGGAGCGGAGGGAATTGAAATGGATGTGCAGCTTTCAAAGGATGGCGAAGTAGTCGTTATTCACGACGAAAAGCTTGATCGAACCACAGGTGTCTCTGGCTTTGTGAAAGACAGGACATTAAGAGAGTTGCAAACCTTGAATGCGGCTTCATCCTATGCGGGTAAAGGGTGTGAAGAGCGAATTCCTACGCTTGATGGACTGTTGAAGTGGTTGTACCATACCCATCTCTTTTGCATTATTGAGTTGAAGAACACCTTTTTTATGTATCCGGGACTAGAAGCAAAGGTCATTAGGCTCATCCGGGCGTATGAGATGGAAGAACGAATCATTATTTCTTCCTTTAATCATTATAGTCTGGTTTTTTGCCATCAGTTGGCACCAGAAATAGAAACTGCACCATTGTACCGGGAATTTATGTATATGCCCTGGGTATATGCACGTGCGATTGGTGGAAGTGCGATACATCCTAGTATCCAATCAGCCCCAGACTCGATCATTCAATCTTCCATGGACGATGGGATCCTGGTTCGGCCCTATACCGTTAATAAAGAAGAAGATATGAAGCGGTTATTCAAATTGGGTTGCAGTGCCATCATCACTGATTTTCCGGAAAAAGCAAAAATAGTAAGGGCAAATTATGAAAAGTAAAAAAAACAGGGGGCCATGTGATTCATGCCCCCTTGTTCGACGTGTTTAAAATTTGTTAAATCTACTTTGAACTTTGTCTTTTTTACGATCCCGGTGAAGAATAAACCCTGAGATAAAGGCTATCCCTCCTATCGTTATCAGCAGTCCAATTAAAAATTGGATCCAAAGCATGGGATAGGGAGGTTGGAGAATGCCAAATACCATATCCCGCATTATCTTAATTCCGTACGCGGCAAATGCTCCCGGGATAAAAAGGATGGAAAAAGCGATTAAACGTTTCATGTGTCAAGTCCCTTCCAGAAATTCCATATAAAAAATGATAAAGGATAATATATTTTTGTCAAGTATGGGTAATTGAGAAAATCATTGGAATGTGTGAACGGTCATTTTGGAATCAATATGGTAAAATCAAAGATATCATAGGCGGGAACTTACTATCGAATAAGGAGGAAGTCATGCAAAAGGTGATGATCGTTGGTGGAGGAAAAGGGGGCAGTGCTGTATTGGAGCTCCTACTGGAAAGCAAAACCCTTTTCATTGATTGTATGGCTGATACGAATGAGGCTGCTGAAGGGATCCTGGCTGCAAAGGCACGAAAAATTTGTACAGTATCAAATTGGGAAAGTGCGATGGATAGGGAATTGGATATCATTATTGATACAACCGGTGACCCTGCTGTTTTTAAGGAGATAAAAAAGAAGACGGGACAGCAAACGATACTGGTTCCTGGTAGTGTAGCCCATATTCTTGTTAAACTCATCGAAGAGAAAAATCATCTGATTAATAAGTTGGAAAATTCATCCTCCATAATGGACTTGATATTGAATGCAGCGAGTGAGGGCATGTTAGTGATCAATAAGGACGGCTATGTCACCTTATTCAATCATAATGCTGAACGAATAACCAATACAAAACGGGAAACGGTAATTGGCCGACATATCCTCGATCTTGTTCCTTCCAGTGGGTTATTAAGGGTGATGGAGACGAGGGAACGAGAAGAAAACCAACATATATCCACCAGTAAATCGGGTATGGATTTCATTACGTCCAGGATTCCCTTGGTAAGTCACGAAAATGAAATGATAGGCGCATTCTCGCTGTTTAAGAAAAGAACGGAAGCGGAAGCGGTAAAACTAGCTGAACAAATAACGGATTTAAAAGAGATTCAGACCATGCTTGAGGCCATCATTCAGTCTAGTGATGAAGCAATTTCGGTGGTGGACGAACGGGGATATGGTTTATTGATCAATCCAGCCTACTCTAGGATAACAGGATTGACGAAAAATCAAGTAATTGGCAAACCGGCTGCCATTGATATTTATGAAGGGGAAAGCATGCATATGAAGGTCCTTAAGACTAGAAAGCCTGTTCGCGGAGTTAACATGCGTGTTGGTCCTAAACATAAGGAAGTAATTGTGAATGTTGCACCAATCATTGTTGAAGGAGTATTGAAAGGAAGCGTTGGAGTCATTCATGACGTTTCTGAAATTCAATCGTTAACTCATGAATTGAACCGTGCAAGGCAAATCATCCGTACTCTTCAGGCAAAATATTCTTTTGATGATATCATTGGCACTTCGGAAGAGATGAAGTTACCTATCGATCAGGCTAAATTGTCTGCGAGAACCCCTGCTACCGTTCTATTAAGAGGTGAATCAGGAACAGGCAAGGAACTGTTTGCCCATGCTATCCATAATGAAAGTGATCGAAAGTTCAATAAATTCGTCCGTGTTAATTGCGCAGCAATTTCGGAATCTTTGTTGGAAAGTGAGCTATTCGGGTATGAAGAGGGTGCTTTTACGGGAGCAAGAAGAGGCGGAAAAACCGGACTGTTTGAGGAGGCCAACCATGGAAGTATATTTTTGGATGAAATCGGTGAGTTGCCGGCGAGTATCCAGGCTAAATTACTTCGGGTTCTCCAGGAACAAGAACTGATAAGGGTGGGTGGTACCAATCCCATACCTATTAATGTCAGGGTGATCGCTGCAACCAACATTAACCTTGAACAAGCCATAGTAAAAGGGACATTCCGTGAAGATCTTTATTTCCGTTTGAACCGGATGCCCATTTTCATCGCCCCATTGCGGAAGCGAAAGGGAGATATAAAAGAACTGGCAGAACATTTGATTCACAAGATCAACCAGGAATACGGGCGAAGCATCGAAGGAATTACAGATGAAGCAATTCATAAAATGCAAATGTATAATTGGCCAGGTAATGTTCGGGAACTGGAAAATATCCTGGGTAGAGCAATTATCTTCATGAAGTTAACCGAGACCATCATGGATGTCCAACACATTCCGGACTTTATTGAAGATAACATTCCTTTAATACAAGAGAAATCATTAAGAAATGAAGCGTACGTATCGGGAGAAACGCTCATGGAAATAATGGACAGGTATGAAGCGAAGGTTATTCAAGAGGCGATATATACGTATAAGGGGAACAAAACCCTTACAGCAAAGGCGCTTGGCATTTCAGTCAGAAGTTTATATTACAAAATGGAGAAAATGGGAGTGTGAAAAAAAATGCATGCAAATAATTGCATAGTGTGCAAAAAAATGCACGTTCTTGGCGTTTATTATTCTTCGATAAGCAGATGGAATGTATTAAATTAAAAAACTTATAGGATTGGATTTCTCTTCTGCTTCCACGTTTTACATCAATTCCCACTCCCTTTTCACAGGAATATATCCACCATATTTATTTTGTTGGCATGTAATTTGCATGTTATTGAATGGAATATGGATTTTTTGGGTAACAAATCGCGAAATGCGCACTATCATATAGGCAAGAGAACACTAATTAACAATTTGACTTTAACCTTTATATGTCAGAAAAGAATGAGGATAAAGGATGGGCCTCTCTTTTTTGGCAACTTTGAAAACATCTGAGGGGGATTCCATTATGGAAATTTTCAACTATTTAGAACGATATGACTATGAGCAGCTATTATTTTGTCAAGATAAACAATCAGGTTTAAAAGCGATCATCGCGATACATGATACGACACTTGGCCCAGCCCTTGGTGGTACTCGCATGTGGACATATGCTTCAGAAGAAGAAGCCATAGAAGATGCGCTAAGACTTTCAAAAGGAATGACTTATAAAAACGCGGCAGCAGGCTTGAATCTAGGTGGTGGAAAAACCGTGATTATCGGAGATCCACGTAAAGACAAAAATGAAGAAATGTTTAGGGCATTCGGTAGGTATATCCAGGGATTGAATGGCCGCTATATTACTGCCGAAGATGTCGGAACCACAGTGGAAGATATGGACCTTATTCATGAAGAAACAGATTATGTCACAGGCATTTCACCTGAGTTCGGTTCATCAGGGAACCCTTCGCCGGTCACCGCTTATGGTGTGTACCGGGGCATGAAAGCAGCGGCAAAGGAAGCATTCGGAAGTGATTCCTTGGAAGGAAAGGTGATTGCCGTTCAGGGGGTAGGGAATGTAGCTTATAATCTATGCCGTCACCTGAATGAAGAAGGAGCGAGACTGATTGTCACTGATATTAATAAAGAGAGTGTAAATCGTGCTGTTGAAACATTTGGTGCCAAAGCTGTAAACCCGGATGAGATTTATGGAGTGGACTGTGATATTTATGCACCTTGTGCATTAGGGGCTGTCATAAATGATGGAACAATCGGTAAAATCAAGGCAAAGGTGATTGCAGGCGCGGCCAATAACCAGTTAAAGGAACCGATTCATGGGGACCAAATACATGAAAAAGGAATCATTTATGCACCTGATTATGTCATTAATGCGGGCGGTGTCATTAATGTTGCGGATGAACTGAAAGGGTACAATCGGGAAAGAGCCTTGAAAAAAGTTGAAGGTGTTTATGATAGCATTGAAAGAGTCATTGAAATAGCAAAACGGGATAAAATCCCGACCTATAAAGCAGCTGATAGAATGGCAGAAGAGCGGATTGAAAGAATGAGAAATTCCAGAAGTCAATTTTTACGAGACGAGAAACATATCTTGAACCGACGTAGATGAGTTAAAAAACAACTTGGATTCCTGTGTTATCAGGATGGACATGGGAATTTCCAACAAGGAGGAATGAACATGGCTGAAGAATATGATCTTGTCATTCTTGGCGGAGGAACCGGAGGGTATGTTGCAGCAATAAGGGCGGCACAGCTTGGTTTAAAAACGGCAGTCGTTGAAAAAGAAAAGGTAGGCGGGACATGTTTACATAAAGGCTGTATTCCTTCCAAAGCTTTGCTAAGAAGTGCAGAGGTTTACCAAACGGCTATCAAAAGTGAGGAATTCGGTATTTTCACAGAAAACGTGAATGTGGATTTCAGCAAAGTCCAGGAACGGAAAAACAAGGTGGTCGACCAGCTTTATAGAGGGGTCCAGCACTTGATGAAGCAAGGTAAGATCCACGTTTACGAAGGAATAGGCCGAATACTTGGACCTTCCATCTTTTCACCAATGCCAGGAACAATTTCCGTGGAAATGAATAATGGTAGTGAAAATGAAATGCTGATTCCACAAAATATTATCATTGCTACCGGTTCACGCCCAAAATCATTACCAGGTTTATCGATTGATGGGGATCTTGTCCTTTCTTCCGATGAAGCACTTCAGCTAGACAGCTTGCCAAAATCAATCATTATAGTTGGTGGAGGCGTGATAGGTATTGAATGGGCCTCGATGTTAAATGACTTTGGCGTGGAAGTAACGGTACTAGAATATGCAGATAAAATCATTCCCACAGAAGATCATGAAATTTCGGATGAAATGCTTCGCTTATTGAAGAAAAAAGGCATTACTTTTCATACAGGCGCTAAGGTGTTGCCAGAGACGCTGAAAAAAGATAAATCAGTGTCCATCACTGCAGAAATCAACGGAAAACTCGAGGAGTTCGAGGCAGATAAACTATTGGTTTCCGTTGGAAGAATGGCTAATCTTGAATCGATTGGTTTGGATAATACGGATATCGTCATTGAAAATGGATATATTGTCACCAATGAATTTTTCCAAACGAAAGAGACGCATATGTACGCGATTGGAGATTGCATCGGCGGTTTGCAGTTGGCCCATGTTGCTTCACATGAGGGATTGACGGCAGTTGAACACATGGCAGGAAAAAAACCGGAAAAGATCGACTATTCGCTTATATCGAAATGCATCTACTCCAGTCCAGAAGCAGCAAGCGTCGGCATGACAGAGGAACAGGCCAAAAAAGATGGATATGAATTGAAAATTGGAAAGTTTCCATTCCGGGCTGTCGGTAAAGCCCTTGTTTATGGGGAATCGGATGGATTTGTCAAAATCATCTCGGATAAAAGAACGAATGATATTCTGGGTGTCCACATGATTGGTCCGCATGTTACGGATATGATTTCCGAAGCTGGCCTGGCAAAGGTACTGGATGCCACCCCTTGGGAAGTGGCAAAGACGATTCACCCCCATCCGAGTCTTTCGGAAGCAATCGGAGAGGCAGCTCTCGCAGTGGATGGCCTTGCCATTCACTCATAAAAAAGGAGGAGGTTTTTTGATAATGGTGGAAACACGTCATGAACAATTGGGCTTGAATGATGAAACTGTATTAGATATGTATCGGACCATGCTGCTGTCACGTAGGATGGATGAGCGGATGTGGCTGTTGAACCGTTCAGGGAAAATTCCTTTTGTGATTTCCTGCCAAGGGCAAGAAGCTGCACAGGTTGGAGCTGCATTTGCCTTGGATCGGCAAAAGGATTACGTATTGCCTTATTATCGGGACGTCGGAGTCGTCTTGTCATTTGGAATGACGGCGAAAGAATTGATGCTATCAGGATTTGCCAAAGCCGAGGATCCCAATTCCGGGGGAAGGCAAATGCCAGGTCACTTTGGACAAAAGAAAAACCGGATCGTTACGGGTTCTTCTCCGGTAACTACACAGGTACCACATGCAGTGGGAATTGCCCTTGCAGGGAAAATGGAAGGAAAGGATTTGGTGACATTCGTCACGTTTGGGGAAGGTTCATCCAATCAAGGTGATTTTCATGAAGGGGCCAACTTTGCAGGCGTCCATAAGCTTCCAGTCATCTTTATGTGTGAAAACAACCAATACGCCATATCCGTTCCTATATCCAAACAGCTTTCCTGTGAAAAGGTATCGGACCGGGCAATTGGATACGGCATGCCTGGAATCACGGTGGATGGCAATGATCCGTTGGAGGTATATAAAGCGGTTAAAGAAGCGGCTGATCGCGCTCGTAGAGGAGAAGGCCCCACTTTAGTTGAAACCGTTTCATATAGGCTGACTCCCCATTCAAGTGATGACGATGACCGCAGTTATCGTGAAGCTGAAGAAGTGGCTGAAGCGAAAACAAAAGATTCCATCATGACTTTTGGAGCGTATTTAAAGGAAGCGGGTATCATGGATGAAACCCTTGAAAAACAACTTAATGATGAAGTGATGAAAATAGTGAACGAAGCTACAGATTACGCCGAACATGCTCCATATCCGAAAGCTGAAAGCGCTATGGATCATGTTTACGAACAAAAGTAAGGGGGGAAAAGGATGTCGGTAATTTCTTATATAGATGCGGTGACAATGGCAATGCGCGAAGAGATGGAAAGAGATTCGCGAGTATTCGTTTTGGGGGAGGATGTCGGGAAAAAGGGCGGAGTCTTTAAGGCGACAAATGGTCTATATGAGCAATTCGGTGAATCAAGGGTCATCGATACGCCCCTTGCAGAGTCAGCGATTGCTGGTGTAGGAATTGGGGCAGCCATGTATGGACTACGACCTATTGCCGAAATCCAATTTGCGGATTTTATCATGCCCGCTGTAAATCAAATTGTTTCCGAAGCGGCAAAGATCCGTTATCGTTCCAATAATGATTGGAACTGCCCAATGGTCATCCGTGCTCCGTATGGTGGCGGAGTTCACGGAGCGTTATATCATTCCCAATCCGTGGAAGCTATGTTCGCGAACCAACCAGGATTGAAAATTGTGATGCCTTCCACCCCATATGATGTAAAAGGCTTGCTTAAAGCTGCCATTCGCGACGAGGATCCGGTACTTTTCTTTGAACATAAGCGTGCGTACCGTTTGATTAAAGGCGAAGTTCCGAATGATGATTATGTACTGCCAATCGGTAAAGCTGATGTGAAAAGAGAGGGAGAGGACATTACGGTCATAACCTATGGTCTTTGTGTTCACTTTGCTCTCCAAGCGGCAGAAAAACTAGCAATGGATGGTATTTCAGCGCATATTTTAGATTTGCGCACCGTATATCCGTTGGATAAGGAAGCCATCATAGAAGCGGCTTCCAAAACGGGTAAGGTCTTATTGGTTACAGAAGATAATAAAGAGGGTAGCATCATGAGTGAGGTTGCAGCCATCATTGCCGAGCATTGCCTATTCGATTTGGATGCCCCAATCAAGCGACTGGCTGGTCCGGACATCCCTGCAATGCCTTATGCACCTACAATGGAAAAATATTTTATGGTTACCCCTGATAAAGTGGAGAAGACGATGAGAGAACTGGCTGAATTTTAATAGAAAAGAAGGAGGATTAAATGATGGCGATAGAACAAATGAAAATGCCCCAGCTTGGTGAAAGCGTGACAGAAGGGACCATAAGTAAATGGCTTGTTCAGCCAGGAGATCACGTGACGAAGTATGATCCACTAGCTGAAGTGATGACGGATAAAGTAAACGCTGAAGTTCCTTCTTCTTTTACGGGGATTGTTAAGGAGTTAAAGGCGGATGAGAATCAAACGCTGGCTGTGGGGGAAGTTATATGTTCCATTGAGGTCGAATCAACCAAGCCCAAGGAAGAGGAAAAAGAAGACCCAGCAGAGAAAAATGATGATGCAGTTAATAGCATGAAGCCTAACGTAGAAACTCCGACTCCGAATAAAGTCCGGTTTTCTCCCGCTGTACTAAAGCTCTCCCAGGAACATGATATCGATCTCTCTCAAGTGAATGGGACGGGGAATGAAGGAAGGATAACGCGTAAAGACTTATTGAAACTCATTGAGTCCGGAAACCTCCCTCAATCGGTAGCTGAAGTAAGAACTGCTTCCGAGCCAAAAGAACATCTGCCCCAATCATTGCCATCAAATGAGAAAGAAACTGTCATTCCTAGCATGACTGGAGATAGAGAAATACCCGTAACTGGGGTAAGGAAAGCAATTGCTTCGAATATGTCGAAAAGTAAGCATGAGATTCCACATGGATGGACAATGGTTGAAGTTGATGCGACGAATATGGTTAAACTTAGGGATTCACTTAAAGCGGATTTCAAACAAAAAGAAGGGTATAACTTAACCTACTTTGCATTCTTTGTTAAAGCGATTGCGCAGGCTCTAACCGAATTTCCTCAGATCAATTCAATGTGGGCAGGCGATAAAATCATTCAAAGAAAAGAAATTAATATTTCAATCGCGGTCGCAACGGAAGATGCTTTATTTGTTCCGGTCATAAAAAATGCAGATGAAAAGTCGATCAAAGGGATTGCTAGGGAAATCAATGACCTGGCATCAAAGGTGAAAGCAGGAAAGTTAAGAGTCGAGGATATGCAAGGCGGCACTTTCACTGTCAATAATACTGGTTCATTTGGTTCGGTCCAGTCCATGGGAATTATAAATCATCCCCAGGCAGCGATTCTACAAGTGGAGACCATTGTAAAAAGACCTGTCGTCATCAATGACATGATAGCGGTCCGTGATATGGTCAACCTATGTTTATCACTAGATCATCGGGTATTGGACGGTCTTGTATGCGGCAGATTCTTAGCGCGAGTAAAAGAAATTATTGAAAAAATAACCTCAGATAATACATCTGTTTATTAATAGGGAGAAAGAAGGAGGTAACCATAAAGGTGCTTCCTTTTCTCTGTGCCTCTTTAACTGTTTATGAATAGAAATATAAGAGTATTTAGAAAATAGTCGACAATATTTTTATTTTTGCTATTATTTTATAGAGGCTCTTCTCATAATTATTCTCCATCTTCTATCATATGGTTTTTTTAACAGGTTTTGATATTAGCTAAAATTATAAGAATATTATGATAGAATATATATAAATTGATGGGAGAGTGTTTTTCTTATGTAATTGACTGAGCGTTCGGTCTACGTATTGACGATTGAACCAGTAGGAAAGCAAAATATAAGGGAGCGATTAAAATGGAATTGAAAGATGTAAAAAACATATCCTTTCCAAGACCTTCATTAGAAGAGTGGAAGGAAGCGGCAGAAACTAGTTTAAAAGGCAGAAGTGTCGAAAAATTAAAAACGAATACATATGAAGGCATTACTTTAAATCCCCTCTATACAGAGGAATCTGTTTCAGATGGAGAACAAACAGAGCTTCCCGGATTTGCTCCCTTTACACGTGGAATTGCTCCGACCGGTTATTACGAGCAGCCATGGTTTGTCGTACAGCCTGTAAGCGGTATCACGGCTGACGAGGCAAATGAAAAGATGCACGCCGCACTAGAGCGCGGTCAGAATATTATCGTCTATCCAGCTCATCTTCTTGCGGAGGGTGCGAGGGTTTCAAAACTTTTTAATGGCCTATCATTAAATGAACTTCCCGTTTTCATTGACCTGAAGGGAAAGCAAAAGGAACTATTCCCTCAATTCAAAGCTGTTGCAAATCAACAAAATGCGCAAATTAAGGGTGTGCTTGCAGAAGATCCGATTGCAGAATGGTTAGTCGGTGGTCAAGTTCCTGAAGATACAGAAACATATTTTGCAGAATGGGCAAAAACAATCCAAGATTATCAACAGATTGGTCCGGACTTAAAGTCAATTCTTGTTAACACGGCTAGTTTTCATAATGGAGGAGCCAATGCAATTCAAGAGCTTGCCTATGGATTGGCAGTTGCTGTCCAATATATATGGGAAGGGCAAAAACAAGGGATTTCCGTACGGGATATTGTCGGAAAGATCGTGTTTTCCTTTGCAGTGGATTCCAATTACTTTATGTCGATTGCGAAGATACGGGCGGCTAGAAGACTTTGGGCTGGTCTAGCGGAAGCTTTTGAAGAGGATGCCGAGTATTTTAAAATGGTTATACATGCAGTTACATCCGAGTTGACAGAAACGCTCTATGATCAACACGTGAATATTCTGCGGACCACGAATCAAGCATTTGCTGCAGCAATTGGAGGGATTCAGTACTTGCAGATCCATCCATTTAATCATGCTTCAGGTGAGTGTAATGAATTTTCGGAAAGAATAGCACGCAACACGCATTTAATCCTTAAAGAGGAAACGAATATCACAACGGTGGTCGATCCTGCCGGCGGATCTTGGTATGTCGAGCAATTGACGGATGAATTGGCTGATAAAGCATGGGTGAAGTTCCTTGAGATTGACGAGTCAGGCGGGGTACTTGATGCCATTATGCAAGGGGCTTTACAAGCAGACATAGCAAAAGTCTACGAGGAAAGGGTCCAGAATGCGGCACTACGGAAAGAAAGTATTATTGGTACCAACGTTTATCCGAACCCTACCGATAAAATCAAAGTTCCTACAACTGAAACACAGAGATCATATATGGTGGTTCAGGGGCCAGTAGATATTACACCAATCAAGTTAGATCGTATATCATCCCAATTTGAACAGTTAAGATTACGAAGTGAAGAGTGTAAACAAAATGGCGGGAAAGCACCGACAATCGGCCTTATTAACTTGAATGAACTTAAATCTTATAAGCCTCGTGCTGATTTTATAAAAGGCTTTGTTGCAGCCGGTGGAATTGAAACGATGGAAAGTGAAGGATGCCATGATAGTAAGGAAGCGGTGGATTATATAGCTGAAACTAAGCTTTCCATATACTGTGTATGTGGAAGTGATCTTGATTACTCGGATAAGGCGGAATCCATCATAAAAGAGATTAAACAGCAATACCCACACATCAAGCTATATGTCGCTGGAAAGCAATCGGCAGAATTGGAGACCGTTTTATTGGAGTCTGGAGCGGACGACTTTATCCATGTTAAAACGAATGTTGTGGCGGTCTTGACAGAACTACTACAAGAGCTAGGGGTGAATGAACAATGAAAAAACCAAATTTCTCTACCATAAATCCTGCTAAGTCTGAGCGTAAAGGAACAGTTGAATTATGGAAACAAGAGGCAGAAGCAGCAGTTGAACAAAACATCGAGGAACTTTTATTCGAAACGAATGAACAAATCAAGGTTAAACCATTATATATGAAAGAAGATAGTCAGAATTTGGAGCACATGGAAAGTGTACCGGGAATTGCTCCATATACAAGGGGACCCTATCCATCCATGTATGTGAACCGGCCATGGACAGTACGACAATATGCAGGGTTCTCAACTGCAGAGGAATCCAACGCATTTTACCGCAGGAATTTAGCGATGGGTCAAAAGGGTCTCTCGGTGGCCTTCGATTTGGCAACACATCGCGGCTATGATTCGGATCATCCTCGTGTTGTTGGGGATGTAGGAAAAGCGGGTGTGGCGATAGACTCGATTTTGGATATGAAGATCCTATTTGATGGAATACCACTCGATCAAATGTCGGTATCCATGACAATGAATGGAGCGGTTTTACCTATTCTTGCTTTTTATATCGTTACAGCCGAGGAGCAGGGAGTCACCCAGGATAAGCTTTCTGGTACCATTCAAAATGATATCTTAAAGGAATACATGGTTAGGAATACGTATATCTATCCACCCGAGATGTCGATGAAAATCATTGCTGATATATTTGAATATACTTCAAAATATATGCCAAAGTTCAATTCTATTTCCATTTCCGGTTATCACCTACAAGAAGCTGGAGCACCTGCAGATATCGAGCTTGCTTATACGTTGGCGGATGGCCTGGAATATGCAAGGACAGGAATGAAAGCCGGTATCGATATTGATAAATTTGCCCCTCGTTTGTCGTTCTTCTGGGCTGTTGGAATGAACTATTTCATGGAAGTGGCAAAAATGAGAGCGGGACGGTTCATATGGTCAAAACTAATGAAACAGTTTGAACCGAAGAATAAGAAAGCGATGGCTTTACGAACACACTCCCAAACATCGGGGTGGAGCCTTTCAGAGCAAGATCCTTTCAATAATGTAGCACGAACACTGATCGAGGCGCATGCAGCTGCCTTGGGCCATACCCAATCTTTGCATACGAACGCATTGGATGAGGCCATTGCCCTTCCAACCGATTTCTCAGCACGCATTGCCCGGAATACACAGCTTTATCTTCAAGAGGAGACTGGCATTACAAAGGTCATCGATCCATGGGCAGGTTCTTATTATGTCGAATCGCTAACAAATGAACTGATTGAAAGGGCTTGGGCTCATATCGAAGAAATTGAAGGTCTTGGGGGCATGGCAAAGGCGATTGAAACCGGTCTTCCGAAAATGAGGATTGAAGAAGCGGCAGCAAAACGTCAAGCTAAAATCGATTCTCAAGATGAAACAATCGTGGGTGTCAATAAATATCGCCTGAAAAAAGAAGATGCGATTGAAATCTTGGAGATAGATAATACCGCCGTCCGCGAAAGTCAACTTAAGCGTTTAAGCATCCTTAAAGAAAAAAGAGATCAGGCGAAAGTCGATGAAGCTCTTCAGGCATTGACGCAAGCGGCACGAACTGGTGAAGGTAACTTGCTTGAATTGGCAGTACAGGCAACTCGAGTCCGCGCTTCACTTGGGGAAATTTCCGATGCAATTGAAGAAGTGGCTGGTCGCCATAAGGCCACCATCCGTTCTATTAGTGGTGTTTATAGCTCAGCTTATTCGAAAGAGGCGGAAATTGAAGAAGTAATTGCCATGACTGACGAATTTCTTGAAAATGAAGGCAGACGCCCTCGTTTATTGATGGCTAAGATGGGGCAGGACGGCCATGATCGAGGATCGAAAGTGGTTGGTACGGGGTTTGCTGATTTAGGCTACGATGTTGACATCGGGCCACTATTCCAAACACCGGAGGAAACCGCTCTTCAGGCTGTGGAAAATGATGTGCATGTTGTTGGGATGAGCTCGCTCGCTGCCGGCCACAAAACACTATTGCCGCAATTGATGGCCGAGTTGAAGAAATTGGGCCGGGAAGACATTATCGTCATTGTCGGTGGAGTCATCCCAGCACAAGATTATGATTATTTAATGCAAAACGGCGCATCAGCGATTTTTGGACCTGGCACGGTCATCCCACAGGCAGCTAAAAAAGTGCTACAAGAAATATACCATCGCCTAGGATATGAGGAAGTGGCACAGTAATGAGTGAAGATAAGAAGCCGGAATGGGTCGATCCTAACAATCAGGATGGTTTTGCTTCTTCGTTAAAGCCAGGTGTGGAATTGGATGCTGGTCATAATAAAGCATCAAAAAGTAGATTTATCAAAAAGAAAAATGAGAGAATCTCGATACCGCAATTGAAAGATGGAATCTTGACAGGGGAGAGAGCAAAGCTTGCTAAAGGGATCACATTAGTGGAAAGCAATGCCGAACATCATTTCGAGTTGGCACAAGAACTTTTGCACTCAATTCTCCCACACACAGGTGCTTCGCTCCGCATCGGCATTTCAGGTGTCCCTGGGGCTGGTAAAAGTACATTCATCGAAACCTTTGGAACGTTTTTATGTAATAAAGGATATAAGGTTGCGGTACTCGCTGTCGATCCAAGTTCCTCGATTAATGGAGGGAGCATCCTTGGGGATAAGACGAGGATGGAGGAACTGGCACGGAATCCTCAAGCTTTTATCCGACCTTCCCCATCAGAAGGAACTTTGGGTGGGGTGCATAGGAAAACGAGGGAAACGATGTTACTTTGTGAGGCGGCCGGTTTTGATGTGATTTTGATTGAAACGGTGGGTGTAGGGCAGAGTGAAGCGATTGTCCGAAGTATGGTCGACTTTTTCATGTTGCTTGTCCTAACAGGAGCCGGAGATGAATTGCAGGGCATGAAAAAAGGAATCATGGAACTTGTTGATGGTATAGTGGTCAATAAAGCAGACGGTGAAAACATTCCGCTTGCGAACAGGACAAGGTCGGAATACAGTCGTATTCTCCATTTCCTTCAGCCTGCCACTAAAGGGTGGGCTGGAAAAGCGTATACATGTTCTTCTGTTACAGGAAAAGGGATTCCTGAAATTTGGGACGTATTACAGGACTTTTCGCAGACAACAAAGTTATCGGGTGTTTTTCAGGAACGGAGAAGAATGCAATCCAAAGAGTGGTTGTATTCATTAATAGACCATCAGCTTAAAACCATGTTCTATAAAAATGATACTGTCAAAGGCTTACTGCCCAAGCTTGAAAATGAAGTGATGTCCGGTAATAAAACGGTCACTAAAGCCGTACAACAAGCATTTCAATCGTTCTCTGAATCCTTAAGTTCGAATGAATGCGGTCCCACAGATAACGAACGGATATAGCTCTCCCTTTCTTATCACCAATTGGAATCTTGATGTTTTTAATCATGGCCAGTTAAATTGATTGAATCGGGCTTCGTCAATTGTTATGATAGTGGTGAAGAGAAAAAGCTGGAAGGAGCACTATACTATGAATATGGATTTCAATTTTTTAATGAATGACGTGGTCAAACAAGCTCGCGATGAGATTAAGACTGCTGGATATACAGAACTGACGACTGCTGAGGAAGTAGAAGATGTATTGGCCCAAAAGGGTACGACGCTAGTTATGGTCAATTCCGTTTGTGGTTGTGCTGGGGGAATTGCTAGACCAGCTGCAGCCCATGCGATTCATAACGATAAACGTCCTAATCAGCTTGTAACTGTTTTTGCAGGTCAAGATAAGGAAGCGACTGAGAAGGCCCGTGATTATTTCGAAGGATATCCACCATCATCACCATCATTCGCTCTTCTGAAAGATGGAAAAATCATCACGATGATTGAGCGTCATGAAATCGAGGGTCATCATCCAATGTCTGTAGTGGAAAAATTGCAAGCTTACTTCGATGAATATTGTGAAGAAGTGTAAGACTTTGCTTATGCATTAAGCTTACTAGTATCTTTTAGGAAAACCGCCGAGTTTGGCGGTTTTTTTATTGGTGAATTTGCTTGGAATCAGTTGGAAACGGAAGAAATTGGTTAGTTAACCAGGTGTATTTTGTAGTAGGTAGAGTATTATATTAGAATTTGGTTAAAATAATATTCTAAAAAATAAATTTTTCATTAAGCTTATTGAATAATTATAAGAATGTGTTAAAATACACAAGAGTGCATGAATATTAGTTCGCATACGAGTTTAAGTTTATCGTAATTTGGCCATTGGCTCATACAAGAATCAAAAACTACTTGGAGGAATAATGATGAAATTGAAAAAGCGGGTAGCATTGTTGCTTACTTCTGTTTTATTAGTAGGTATTTTAGCAGCATGTGGAACCTCAGAGAAAAAAGAAGAGAATACATCAGGTAATAAAGATAAAAAAGTGCTAGTAATGGGAACATCTGCGGATTATCCACCGTTTGAATATGTTGAAACATCCAAAAGCGATGAAATCAAAGGATTTGACGTAGATATCGCTAAAGCGATCGGTAAGAAATTAGGATATGAAATCCAGGTGAAGGATATTGATTTTAACAGTCTTGTTCCATCACTTGAAAATAAATCGGTGGATTTTGTTATCTCTGGAATGACTCCAACACCGAAACGTGAGAAATCCGTTGATTTTAGTGATATTTATTATACAGCGAAAAACATGATCATTACGACAGATGGCAGCAAGATAAAAACGGTAGATGATTTAAAAGGGAAAACGGTAGGCGTACAGCTTGCTTCCATTCAAGAGACATTGGCAAATGACTTGAATAAAAATGAAAATATCGGGATGAAGATTGAAAAACGGAATCGTATTCCTGAAATCATCCAGGAAATGGTTGCGAAACGTTTTGATGCCGTGATTATTGAAGATACAGTTGCTAAAGGATATTTGAAAGACAATCCGGATTTAGTAGGATATGAGATGGAAACTGGGGAAGAAGACGCTGGTTCCGCTATTGCATTCCAAAAGGGCAGTGATTTAACGGAAGATTTCAATGCTGAACTGAACGAAATGTTGGAAAATGGTGAAATGGAAAAATTAATTCTAAAATGGTTCGGTGGCAGTGAAACTAAATAGTACAGAGAAAAGGGAAAACGTTCAGAAGTGATAAAATACGCCTTCTGAGCGTTTTTCCACGCTTTATTGAGTATAAAGTGAATAAGGAAGGCCTTTATAGGTCTTTATAAGAGAGGATGAATGGAGTGAATCTGGATTTTGAAAGGATTATGCCTTCCCTTCCATATATCATGGAGGGAATACCGACTACACTAAAAGTTGTGGCGGTTGCGGCTGTAATCGGTTTTGTTTTGGGGATCATCTTATCCATACTGAAAATCAGCAGAATTAAGCCGTTAAATTGGATTGCTGACTTTTATACATCGATTTTCCGCGGTACACCATTAGTTTTACAATTAATGCTTATTTATTTTGGTTCCCCACAAATTTTAGGGATTCAAATCGAAGCGTTTCAGGCTGCTTTCTTGGCTTTCGGCTTAAACTCTGCCGCGTATATCTCGGAAATCATCAGGGGTGGTATATTAGCGGTCGATAAAGGCCAACGTGAAGCCGCGCTTGCCCTTGGGGTTCCTTATTCAAGTATGATGTTGAATATCATCTTGCCACAGGCCATCAAGAACATTCTCCCTTCTTTAGTGAATGAAATCATTTCCTTAACGAAGGAATCCGCCGTGGTAACCATCATCGGTTTAGGCGATATTATGCGCCGTTCTTATATTGTCGGTGGTGAGACCTATAAATTCTTCGAGCCGATATTATTTGCCGGTCTCATTTATTATGTGATGGTCATGATTCTCACTATCTTAGGTAAAGTGATCGAAAGGAGAATGAGACGCAGTGATTAAAATAGATCAGCTTCAAAAGAGTTATGGCAAACTTAACGTTCTAAAAGGAATCAGTACAGAAATTGGACAGGGTGAAGTCCTAGCGATAATCGGTCCCTCCGGATCAGGAAAGTCGACTTTTCTCCGGTGTATCAATATGCTTGAAACACCTACTGATGGACAGATTTGGTTCAAAGATCAAAATATTACGGATAAAAAGACTAATATTATGAAAGTCCGTGAGAATGTCGGGATGGTATTTCAGCATTTTCATTTATTTCCACATAAGACAGTGCTTGAGAATCTGACATATGCGCCTATGAAGGTGAAAAAGTTATCGAAAGCAGACGCTGTGAAACAGGCAAGAGAGCTTTTGAATAAAGTCGGATTGGCTGATAAGGAAACAACGTATCCAAATCGTCTTTCCGGCGGGCAAAAACAAAGGGTTGCCATAGCACGTGCATTGGCCATGAATCCAGAAGTCATGCTGTTTGACGAGCCGACTTCCGCATTAGACCCGGAAATGGTAAAAGAAGTATTGGACGTTATGAAGTCACTGGCCCATACCGGGATGACAATGTTAATTGTTACGCATGAAATGGGATTTGCTAAAGAAGTGGCCGATCGGGTTCTATTCTTGGATGGCGGCTTGCTTGTTGAGGAAAGTGCTCCGGAAGAGTTCTTTTCCAACCCGAAAAGCCAGCGTGCCAAAGATTTTCTTCAAAAAGTGCTTTAGAATGAAAAAATGAACATGTAGTGAAAAAAGGTAACTTTAGTTACCTTTTTTATTTTATCCAAATAATGTATCATAGGTATAACGAATTATTAATAATTTAGAATTTTCCTTCATAAAGGACTGTAAAATTATCTGAATAGCTGATAGTATTATAATAGAAGTGAAAGAAGCAGGGTGATACATAACAATGTTCAAAATCGGGTATAGAACGATTAAAACTGCTATGGGGGCATCCATCGCAATTATTATTGCACAATTGCTGGGTTTGAATAATTTCTCTTCTGCTGGCATCATAACGATTTTATGTATACAGGTTACAAAAAGGAAATCGGTATTTGCCTCCTGGCATCGATTTTTGGCTTGTATGATCGCAATGCTTTATTCTACTTTACTGTTTCAGGGTATAGCTTTCCATCCCCTTGTAATCGGGCTAATCCTTCTCATCTTCATCCCGACTACAGTTGCCTTGAATGTTAGCCAGGGAATAGTTACAAGCAGTGTCATCATCCTACATCTCTATGGCTCTGGAAAGATTACTATTGCACTGCTCGTCAATGAAACGATTTTGATTGTCGTTGGAGTGGGTGTGGCACTTATCATGAATCTATACATGCCTAGTGTGGAAAAAAAATTAATTGCTTACCAGGATAGAATTGAGATGAATTTTAGTGCTATCTTAATGGCAGTTGTCCGCTATTTACGGGATAATGACCATACATGGGATGGAAAGGAAATTACAAAAACAGCAAATCTTCTTAATGAAGCCAAAAGTCTTGCCTTTAGGGATGTGGAGAATCATTTTCTTCGGGAAGAAGATCTCCATTATCATTATTTCAAAATGAGGGAAAAGCAATTCGAAATTATTGAGAGGATTCTCCCTTTGGTCACAAATATTCCTTTAAGAGTGAAGCAAAGCGGTATATTGGCAGACTTTATAGAGGATTTGGCTGAAAATGTTCATCCTCAAAATACGGCGATCCTTTACTTGAGGAAACTTGAGGAAATGGAAGAGTTTTTTAAGGGGATGGAACTTCCTCAAACCCGGGAAGAGTTTGAATCACGTGCAGCTTTATTGCAGCTTATGAAGGAAATGGAACGCTATTTATTGCTTAAGCATTCTTTCAAGGGATTCCCTAAGGAGAGTCATAATAGAATGAAAAAGAGGCCGTTGGCTTAAACTAAGCAAAAAAGTAAAGGAACTGATAGAAATGAAACGAATCCTTTCTTTATTGTTATTGCTTGTCTTGTCAGCTGTACCATCTCAGGCCCTTGCTCAAACCGTAAATCACGGAGAGCCATTCATTATTATCAATAAAGCGAATAATAAACTGGCTTTCATTGACGACAACGTGGTACAAGAGATACTTCCAGTCGGAACAGGCAAGAGTCAGGAATTGACGCCTGAAGGGTTATTTACCGTCAAAGTAAAAGCGGTTAATCCTTACTATCGAAAAAAGAATATCCCTGGTGGAGATCCCAGAAATCCGCTTGGGTCAAGATGGATTGGTTTTGATGCCAGGAATACAGATGGCAGGATTTATGGGATACATGGAACCAATCAACCATCCTCAATCGGGAAATACATTTCCAATGGTTGTGTTAGGATGCATAAACCGGATGTAGAGCGGTTATATGACAAGGTTCCGATTGGGACAAAGGTTCTAATAACTCTATCAAATGAAAGTTTCAACACGTTAGCCAGAAATATAGGGGCTATCAAATAAGAAAGAGGGAAGCTTTTAGCTCCCCTCCTGCAGCCTATTACAATAAAAATGCGATGCCTGATAGTAAGGTCGTCAATAACATCGAGATAAGCATGAGATAGACAACAACTTTTCTTACTTTTTTATTTTTCATTATGTTCTCTCCTCAAACAGTATGATTATTTTCATTTTAACTTGAACATATAGGAGAAACAAGCAAAAGTGCAATATTCTCATTATTCAAAAGAATGGTATAGTTACATAATGAATTGATAGAAAATTCAATAGAGTGAAAATAGTACATAGTATGGGGGAATAGTAAAATGATTAAGAATATTGATCATATCGGGATTGCGGTTAAATCAATAGAGGAAGCCTTGCCGCTTTACACTGAAACATTGAAATTGGAGCTTGAAGGAATAGAAACGGTTGAGAGCCAAGGCGTTAAAGTGGCATTTATCCTAGCAGGGAATACTCGTTTAGAGTTATTGGAAGCGTTATCTCCTGATAGTGCCGTCGCTAAATTCATTGAAAAACGGGGTGAAGGGATTCACCATGTGGCTTTGGGTGTAGAGCGAATAGAGGATCGAATCCAGGAAATAAAAGAATCCGGTCTTCGTATGATTGATGAGACTTCAAGAAAAGGGGCACATCACGCAGATGTCGCTTTTATCCATCCTAAATCGACGTCGGGTGTCCTATATGAGCTATGTGAAAGAACTGAATTAAAGGAGGAGCAAAAATGACTGATATCTATGAAACTATCAATGACTTGTACGATCGACGCCGAAAGGTAGAAATGGGCGGCGGGGAAGATAGAATTGAAAAGCAACACGAAAAAGGAAAACTAACGGCGAGGGAAAGAATCGAACTTCTAGTGGATGAGGGTACCTTCGTTGAGCTGAATCCCTTTATCAAACACCGGAACACCAATTTTGGCATGGAAAAAGCAGAAGGACCGGGAGAAGGAGTAGTAACTGGTTATGGGAAAGTCAATGGTCGTGACATTTACCTGTTCTCTCAAGACTTTACCGTGTTTGGTGGGGCGCTCGGAGAAATGCATGCTCTGAAAATTGCCAATGTTATGGATTTGGCTGCGGAAAATGGTGCTCCCTTCATCGGGTTGAACGATTCTGGCGGAGCTCGGATTCAGGAAGGGGTTGTCTCCCTTGATGGATACGGTCAAATTTTCTATCGTAATTCGATATATTCTGGTGTGATCCCTCAGATTTCTGTCATATTGGGTCCATGTGCAGGTGGCGCGGTTTATTCACCAGCCATTACGGATTTTGTTTTCATGGTTGAGAAAACAAGCCAGATGTTCATTACAGGACCGAAAGTTATCGAAACGGTGACAGGGGAAAAAATTTCATCTGAAGGATTAGGTGGAGCGAAGGTACATAACACGGTCAGTGGTAATGCTCATTTCATGGGTGCTTCGGAGGAAGAGGTTTTAGCTGATGTTAAACGTCTTTTAAGCTATCTCCCGCAAAACAACCAAGAAAAGCCACCGGCTCTGGAAGCGACAGATGAAGACGACTATCGTCCAGATCTAACGGACGTTGTCCCATATGAAGGCATTCGTCCATACGATGTCCGAAAAGTGGTCAATCAAATTGTCGACGAGGATTCATTTATGGAAGTGCAAGCAGGGTTTGCGAAGAATATCGTGGTTGGTCTAGCACGCATTAAAGGGAAATCAGTGGGGCTTATTTGTAACCAGCCTAAAGTGTTGGCTGGTGGACTCGATATTGATTCATCTGATAAAGCTGCCAGGTTCATACGATTCTGTGATTCATTCAATATACCATTGATCACTTTTGAAGATGTTTCTGGATTTTTCCCTGGCGTTAAACAAGAACATGGTGGGATCATCCGCCATGGTGCGAAACTTTTATATGCCTATTCAGAAGCAACTGTGCCAAAGTTAACGATCATTCTCCGTAAAGCCTATGGTGGTGCTTATGTGGCCCTCAATAGTAAATCCATCGGGGCAGACCTTACGTTTGCTTGGCCAAATGCTGAAATTGCGGTGATGGGATCAGCTGGAGCTGCAAACATCATATTTGCCCGTGAAATTAAAAATAGTGAGAATCCTGAAGCCACACGTGCAGAGAAAATTGAGGAATATCGTGAAAAGTTTGCAAATCCATATGTAGCGGCAAGTCTTGGAATGGTTGATGATGTTATTGACCCTCGTGAAACAAGAATTAAAATCATCCAATCGCTTGAAATGCTACGTAATAAAAAAGAAACCCGTCCATGGAAAAAACACGGGAATATTCCGTTGTAAGTACCAGTATGAGGGGAGCCTGAAACCAGGCTCCTTTTTTTGCTTTTATATGTTTTTATTGAAAGGAGATCTTCCTATCGGATTATTTGCCGGGTAACGGCTTTAGAGATATACTTATAAAGGATTACTTTTATGGAGGTTTAAATGATGATTAATGAAGAACGGTTAGTTAGTGAATTCTTTGAATTGGTGCAAATTGATTCAGAAACTAAAAATGAAGCAGCAATAGCTAAAGTTTTAAAAGAAAAGTTCACGGCACTTGGCGTGGATGTTTTTGAAGATGATACAATGTCTGTTACGGGTCATGGGGCTGGTAATTTAATTTGTACGCTGAAAGGCACGAAACCTGGCGTAGATACCATTTATTTCACATCACATATGGATACGGTCGTACCAGGTAACGGTATCAAACCGTCTATTAAAGATGGATACATAGTGTCAGATGGAACGACGATTCTAGGGGCAGATGACAAAGCAGGTTTATCTGTTATGTTAGAAACGTTGAAAGTGATTAAGGAGCAGAATATTGAGCACGGAACAATTGAGTTCATCATTACCGTTGGTGAAGAATCAGGGTTAGTAGGAGCAAAAGCTCTAGATCGTTCTCTTGTAACGGCAAAATACGGCTTTGCTCTTGACAGTGATGGTAAAGTTGGGAATATCGTCGTTGCTGCCCCTACTCAAGCAAAGGTAGCTGCAACCATTTTAGGCAAGACTGCCCATGCTGGCGTAGCTCCTGAAAAAGGGGTTTCTGCCATTACGATTGCTGCCAAAGCCATTTCAAGAATGCCTTTAGGCCGCATTGATGATGAAACGACAGCCAATATCGGACGTTTCCAAGGTGGACAACAAACGAATATCGTTTGTGATCATGTGGAAATTTTATCAGAAGCAAGATCATTGGTTCCTGAAAAAATGGAAAAACAAGTAGCAAGAATGAAAGAAGCTTTCGAGACTGCTGCCATCGAAATGGGCGGACGGGCCGAAGTGAAAGTCAATGTCATGTATCCAGGCTTTAAATATGGAGCAGGTGATCATGTGGTGGAAGTTGCAAGAAAAGCGGCAGAGAAAATTGGCCGTCCATGCGAATTGGTGAAAAGCGGCGGCGGTAGTGATGCAAATGTAATTGCTGGATTTGGCATTCCTACGGTTAATCTAGCAGTCGGCTATGAAGACATTCATACAACGAATGAAAGAATTCCAGTGGAAGAATTGACAAAGTTGGCTGAAATGGTCATCAGTATCATTCAGGAAGTTTCCGCAGAATAATTACGCGAAGATGGATGAAGTAGTTTCCCGAGAATATCGTAAATTGGCGTGTTAGCCACCAAAAAACCGAATATAAGCAGGGTGTAGCGCATATTGGAAGTCACTTATCACATTAATAATGATCCCAAAAACTCGTTCATCTTTAGTGGGCATAAAAGAGCTACAGGAATATATGTACAGTCATCAGTAATATGATGACTGTTTTTCTTAGAATGGAAGCACTACTTCAATGGTTATCAAGGTTAGATTGGGGTATCTTAAAGAAGAAGATTTAGTTTATATGGACCCAATTTCCTGAGATTTGTACCAACAAGGATGTGACAGTCACATGAAGGATATGTATCCTAAAAATGGAAAGGTCATTCTCCATGTAGACATGAATAGTTTCTATGCATCTGTGGAAATGTCCTATGATGAATCATTGAAAGGGAAGCCATTAGCGATTGCCGGTAATGTTGAAGAAAGAAGGGGAATCATCGTTACCTGTAGTTATGAAGCCAGAAAGTATGGGGTTAAAACGACCATGCCCATTTGGCAGGCCAAAAAACTATGCCCTCAATTAATCATTAAAAAGCCGAACTTTGAGCGATATCGAAAGGCTTCCCTCGCCATATTTGAAGTATTGCGGCAGTATACGGAAATAGTTGAACCTGTTTCCATCGATGAAGGGTATTTGGATATCAGTGGGTGTGCAGAATGGGGTTCACCTTTGGAAATTGCCAAAAGTATTCAAGAGCGTATATATAATACAATGGATCTCCCTTGTAGCATTGGCATCGCCCCAAATAAATTTTTGGCTAAAACAGCATCGGATATGAAAAAGCCGATGGGCATCACGGTTCTAAGGAAAAGAGATGTTCCTAAGGTTCTCTGGCCCTTACAGGTGGTGGAGATGCATGGGATTGGCGGTAAAACGGCAGAAAAACTTCAGACAATCGGTATCCAGACAATTGGAGACCTGGCCAAGGCCAACGAAACCCAGTTAAAACAGTTGCTGGGGATAAATGGCATCCGTTTGAAGGAACGGGCTAACGGAATGGATTCGCGAGTTGTTGATCCAGAGGCCATTTTTGACCATAAAAGCATTGGGAATTCGACAACCCTGCCAAAGGATACTACCAATCAAAGAGAGCTGGTCGGGGTATTGGAGAAGCTTTCGGAAAAAGTTGCAGTACGTTTGAAGAATAAACGTTTGCTAGGTCAGAAGATTGGAGTGACCATCCGTTATAAAGATCGGAGGACCATTACAAGAAGTAAGATGGTTTCCAATCCATTTTTTGAAAAAACGGATATTTCGGATTGGGCTACTGAGCTGTTTTTGAAGAATTGGAATGGAGAGGCCATTCGCCTGTTAGGTGTAACGGCTTATGATGTCATTGAAAAAGAATCTTCATTCAAACAACTCGATATCTTTTCCTTTGAAGAGGATGCTGACAAAGAACCTTTATACGAAGTGATGGAACACTTGCAAAATAAGTATGGAGAAAATATTATTAAAAAGGGCCTTACTTTGAAAGAACGGTCAATTGGTACGAATACCAGTTTTAGCAAAGACTTTTTTGAGCGAACCAGAAGTAAAAATGGACTAAGGTGACATACATCCAAATGAAGGGAAGGTAATCATGACAAAACAACAAATTGGCGTTATCGGACTTGCTGTAATGGGTAAGAACCTTGCATTTAATATCGAAAGCAGAGGGTATTCAATTTCCGTGTATAATCGTTCCGCTGCAAAGACGGACGAAATGATGGAAGAAGCGAAAGGCAAAAATGTAGTACCGGCATATACGCTTGAAGAATTCGTGAATTCGCTTCAAACACCAAGGAAAATTCTATTGATGGTAAAAGCGGGTGCCGCTACGGATGCAACCATTGATCAACTTAAGCCGCTTCTTGAAAAAGGGGACATCGTCATTGATGGCGGGAATACGTTCTACAAGGACACGCAGCGCCGCAATGAGGAATTGAGTGAACTTGGTATTCATTTCATTGGAACTGGTGTCTCAGGAGGGGAAGAAGGAGCCCTGACTGGTCCTTCCATCATGCCAAGCGGGCAGAAGGAAGCATATGATTTGGTAGCTCCAATCTTGAAGGATATTTCTGCCAAGGTTGATGGGGATGCATGTTGTACATATATCGGACCAGGTGGTGCCGGACATTATGTGAAGATGGTGCATAATGGAATTGAGTATGGTGATATGCAGCTGATTTCGGAATCTTATTTCCTTTTGAAAAATCTTCTGGGTCTGTCCGCTGAAGAATTTCATGAGGTGTTCACTGAATGGAATAAGGGAGAGTTGGATAGCTATCTTATTGAAATCACTGCTGACATTTTCAAACGCTATGATGAAGAGACAGGTAAGCCTATGGTCGATGTCATTTTAGATAAAGCTGGCCAAAAAGGTACAGGTAAATGGACGAGCCAAAGTGCACTGGATCTTGGTGTACCACTTCCAATCATAACGGAATCCGTTTTTGCACGATACATTTCAGCCATAAAAGAAGAGCGGGTAGAAGCAAGCAAGGTCCTCAGCGGTCCGGAAGCTAAATTTACCGGTGATAAAAAGGCTTTGATTGAAAGCATTCGCAAAGCGCTTTATATGAGTAAAATTTGTTCGTATGCACAAGGCTTCGCTCAAATGAAGGCTGCATCTGAAGAGAATAACTGGAACCTTCAATATGGGGACATCGCGATGATTTTCCGTGGGGGCTGCATCATCCGTGCTCAGTTCCTGCAAAAAATCAAAGATGCATATGATCGCGAAGCAAACTTGAACAACTTGCTTCTAGATCCTTATTTCCAAGAAATTGCCGAAAATTATCAAGGAGCTTTGCGTGAAGTGGTCTCTACCGCTGTGTTGAACGGCATTCCAGTTCCTTGCTTGTCTTCTGCACTCGCTTATTTCGATAGCTACCGTACAGAAACGCTTCCGGCCAATTTAATTCAAGCTCAACGCGATTACTTTGGGGCACATACGTATGAACGAATCGATAAAGAAGGTACCTTCCACACTGATTGGATGGACAAATAAATGTAGGAGGCAGGGGCTGTCTAATAAGTTCTTATTCCAGTGAATTTCGCAAAAACAAAGAGGCAGAAATGTTGTTAAATCAACGTTTCTGCCTTTTACTATTTATTCAATTTCGGTGTAATTACACCTTTTGGGACAGCCCCTGTTTTTTTGTGCCTTTTTAACGCAGAATGTTCAGATATAGATTCGTTAAAGATTTTTTATAAAAAAGGTTATCGAATTGATTGTAAGGAAGAGTATAGTCTTAAACCATGGAAGGTCAAACAAGTAGGATCATATATCCCTTTATATAATCTTTTATAAATAGATTCAGTTGATTTCTCTTGATTACTTTTTTCACGAAACCACAACCGCCTGCTTTAATCAAAGGGTTTTCTTCTCTTCTTTTGGAGTCATATATTCTTTTCCTAGACTGAAAGGATTTGAAAAAAACAATTTAATTGGTTCCTTTTGAGATTTTTAGCGTTATTCAACCTCACTAAAAATGCGAAAGTCTTTGATAGGACCTTCGCAGAATGATTTAGTCTTTATAGTCGTCATCGAAATAATTATAACTTTTTAAAACCAAGCGCCTTTTTATTATTTTTTTAATATTATAAAAAACCAATAGAGTTCCTATTACATCTATTTCGTTGTAATCACGTACTAAATTAAGGACTGTTTGATATTCGTGAGACACTATTTTTTCTATCATTTCAGCATTTCCCCCTTAATGTTTTTGTCAATATTAATTTGAGTCATAGTATATTAATTCTGATGGATGCCCACATTAAATTGTACATATAATGTCTTTCAAGTTCTGTTCGCAAAATTTATAATTGTTCAAGATTAAAATGAATTTCCTTAGCTGCTTCCTTGGCCACTTTTTTTGCTTCTTCTTCCACATCAGAGGATGCCAAAACGTAACCATAACGGTCTCCCATTGATAATGGTGGCCGTAATATCTTTCCTTTACGAGGTTTTATAAAAACTTCTTGTACTCCAGGATATTTACCAGCTCGGTTCTTGCCCGTTACTTTAACTAACTTCCCCATAGTGTCTACAGTTATATAATGTACATATACGTATTTGCTATGTTTCTTAGTAAGATTAGGTTTATTTCCTAGAAATAATTGAATGGTTTCTTCTACTAAATTAATTCCATATCCTACTTCAATGATTCGATTCATGGCACCTCCGGAAATCCTAGGATTTATTTCTATTAATTTCCATTCACCTTGTATTAGTCGCAATTCTAGATGACATGCGCCATTTTTTATTTGAAATGCCTCTACAATGTTACTTACTGTTTCATAAATACCATCATAAAACTGTTTTTCCATATGTGGTAACAAACTATAACCCGTTACGATAAAGCGTTTTTCGAACGTAATTTCTTGTTCAATAACGGCAACAATATAAACCTGTCCATCTTGCACTAATGTTTCAACTAAATATTGTGGTCCTGTTAAATATTCCTCCAATAAAATAGGTGAATTTTCATACTTTCTTATTAGATTTTTCATTGATTTTCTTAATTGAGATTTGTTATTTGCCAATAGAACATCTTTTGATCCAGCTGATATAGGAGATTTCACAATCAACGGTATATGTTTATTTTGTTCCTTAAGAAAGTCCTTTAGGGCATCTTCTGGATTATAAATTTCAAAGTAAGGCGAAGATGGAAGGCTCTTAAGAAGATTCCTTGTTAAAATTTTATCTTCCATGCTCAGAATTTGGTTTGAAGGAACAGTGCTAGTACAAAATATTTCCGCTAAAGCCGCTGCAACATTTACATAAGGATCTATGAAACTTAAGATTGCATGTATTTCCTTTCCTTGATTTTGTAATTTATAGATTGTTTCTTTCAATGTCTGATGATTAGATAACTCTGTCAATATCATTTGATGGACATCAGGAAATTCTAATCTTTGCTCAAGGAATTTTGGTCTATTCGTTAATAGCACGGTAAAATAACCAAGACGCTCTGCAGCTTTTAGAGCTTCTCTGCTTGATCCTGATTTATTGGAGCCAATAAAAACAATTGTTTTCATAATTTATTTTATCCCACCTGTGTTTGCTGTTTTATATTTACTTTAATAGAATATATATTTGGGACAATGATTGTTCTTAATAAGTCAAAAAATAGGAATAAAGACAGGCCTAATTTAATAATTATTGAGGAAAGCATTAATAAAAGGTGGGATGCAACTATTATGACCTTAATTGGCATGCTTCATCATCGGGCGGATCCACTAAAAGTGAGGAGAGCCTATGCTTACTCAGTTGTAGCAAAAGCAGAAGGGGTAAATTTCTTTTACTTTACGCCAGGGCAAGTAGATATAAAAAATCAAACAATTAATGGGAAAATTTACGAGAACGGAAATTGGATTGAAAAGAAATTTCCTTTTCCTGACGTCATCTATAATGCTAGCTATCCCTTAACTGAAAAAGGTGAAATAATCGTAGATTATTTATCCGAGATCATTCCGTTTACAAGTCATTCTGTTGGGGATAAATTACATGTATTTAAGCAAATTAAAAAAGGGAAATCATTTGAACAATATCTTATACCCACTAATGAATTAACCAAAGTTAATAGGTTAATGAAAATGGTCCATCTTTATCCCAAAGTGATTATCAAACCATTGTCTGGACATCAGGGCCAGGGTATCGTTTTTATTGAAAAAGAAGGAACTGAAAAATACAGAGTGAATGAAGCTGGGAAAATCTCTATTTATAAAAAACAAGAATTGATCGAATTTGCATCTCATAAAATTCAAGAACAAGAATATTTAGTTCAACGTTTTATTTCATGTCAAATTAAATCCGGTCAGGTATATGACTTACGATTGCATGTACAAAAAAATGGAGAAGGAAAGTGGGTCATTACCGCTATTTATCCACGTGTAGGAACCCTAGGAAGCATTACATCAAATATGGGTAGCGGTGGTTATACTTGTTATCTTGATATTTTATTGAAAAATGAGTTTGAAGATTCCTGGTTTGATATAAAAAAAACGCTTGAACATTTCTCAATAAGTTTTGCTACCCACTTTGATTCTTTATATGAAGATGTATCGTTTGATGAATTGGGCATTGATGTAGGAATTGATGAGAACCAAAAATTGTGGTTATTTGAAGTAAATTGGAGACCAGGGGCACCTATGATATTTAATTGTGAATTAGATGTAGCAAGAAATACGGTTCTTTATGCTAAACATTTGGCTACTAATAGTAAACGTAATATCTCTGATTAAGATATTTACGCTTTTCTACTTAATATTTTCCCCTACAGATAGACAGTAAAAAAAGGACATGATGGAGGGTGTTCTTAAAAGTCTATCTGGGAGGGGATTTTCTGTGGCCAATAAAGGGCGTCGTATTCAAAAGGTATATTATGTGTATTCATATACATATAGGAGAGTACTTTCCATTAGTCAGTTTTGTGAACGGTTTGAATTAAATATCGTAGCTATCCATAAAAAATCCATATTTCAGCTATAAACGAATGAATGACAAGGACCTTTTCAAGTATCCAAGGTTGGGCGTTTTATGCCGCGGTTTTGCTTTCTAGTATTACTGTAGTCAACACTGCAGTGCCCAATACTAGGAATTAACTAACATCCAATGTTTAATTCCTTCAAACCGATGTTAGCGGTGCCCTCTGTTTGATGAACTCTATTGGAGGTGAACACCGTATGATATTAACATTCATTTATTGAACAACAATCCATGCGGTAGAGATGGTAATATATGTATAATTGTAAATAGGAACTTTGCATTTTTTATTTTTATGAAAAGAGTAGTATGATTTATTTTATTCATCCTTGTAGTTTAAACACCTTTGAATGAAGGTATGGTCTAGTAAATGTTAGCTAAGAGCGTAGGAGATAGCAGGCAAGAGAGAAAAGGAGCGGGTGACTAATGTATATCATCTGGCTGGCTTGCAGAAACCGGATTATCGAACGATTAATCGATTTCGCACACAACAAATGGAAAAGTTCCTTCCGAAACTTTTTGAAGAAATGATTCATCAACTAATAGAAGAAAAGCACATCACTATGGAGAATTACTTCCTAGACGGAACAAAGATTGAAGCAAGCGCAAACAAGTATTCATTTGTGTGGAAAAAAGCGACGACAAAGTTTGAGGCGAAGCTACAAGAAAAAATTGAAGAAACGTACCAACAGATTCAGACCATTACAGATGAAGAAGGGCATGAACTGTCTGCTCAAGACGAAACGTCCTTTTTAACGGCAGAGGAAAAACTAACTCAAATAGAAAAAGCATTAGTGAAGAAAGTTGAAAAAGAAACGAATGGTATCCAGCTTGAAGAAGATGTCCAGGTACGAAAAGAAAAACGACGGGAACTCAGTCCGGTTAAGAAACTATTGAAATTAGTGCGCGAAGACTTAGGTCCACGATTAGTGAAATTTAAACAACAAAAAGCTCTATTTGGCGATTGAAATAGTTATTCTAAAACTGATACGGATGCGACATTTATGCGGATGAAAGATGAACATATGAATAACGGACAACTAAAACCTGGTTATAATATTCAAATGGCAACGGAAAATCAATTCATTCTTTTTTATACGATACATCAGCGCCCAACTGATACTTTAAGCCCCATATAGAGGCACTGAAGAATACATCGCTACCATTCCATTCCCGAAAAACGTCATCGCAGATGCCGGCTATGGCAGTGAAGAAAACTATCTCTACTCTTTGGAAGAAGAATTTGAAGCTTTGATTCCTTACAATACTTTTTTAACGGAACAAAAACGGAGCTATAAAAAAGATATTCGTCATGCGAGTAACTGGGCATATGATGAACAAAAGGATGAATACACCTGTCCAAATAACCGTAAGGTTTTATTTAAGCGTTACTCGACCCGTACGGATAAAAATGGATTCACACGTGACTTTAAAATTTATGAATGTGAGGATTGTACGGATTGCCCATTAAAATCTCAATGTACAAAGGCGACAGGAAATCGCCAAGTGCATGTTAATCCAGTTTATGAAGAATTAAAAGCGAAAGCAAAAGTGAACCTTTGGTCTGAATCGAATGCACAACTTTACGCTCGACGAAAAATCGAGGTAGAGAGTGTTTTTGGTCATATCAAGGGCAATAGGTCGTTCCGTCGCTTTTCGCTTCGGGGCTTAGCGAAAGTCCAAACGGAGTTTGGCATCGTAGCCATGGCACATAATTTACTGAAGATAGCTGGATTACGTCAGCTACTTTCAGTAAATTATTATAAAAATAGAAAAACGGGTGAAGAAAAACAATTGTTTTTCTTCACCCGTTTTATTTTAGGGACTTATTAGACAGCCCCTTCTTCTACTAACGTCGATGCTCAACAAGGTCAATGACCCCTAATACAACATGTGCCAAACCGAAACCAAAAACGGTATTAGCAACCATCTTGTTTGAGCCACGGTTCTGCTTCATGGCATAACCTGCAGCAGTTACGGCAGTTCCTAACGCTGTTGGAATTAACCCTTCACGAACTTCCATCGTAAAATCCCTCCGCATCGGTTAGTAGTGGTATTCAGATAAAGAACACCATTTATATTGTTACCACAGCTTGACGTTATCATTCGGCTATACGGAAAAAGGAGAGATGAAATAATAAACTGAACTCAATGAAAAAATGGGTACTTGGTATATTTCTTTTTTATGCCGAAAGTAGTAAGATTTATAGCAACCATCTTTAACAGTTTATGTACCTGTATAAAATGTATGGGATGATGATCGTATAAGTGAAGCAAGAAAAGGAGTGGTTGAATTGATGCACTTCATCTGGATGATCGTAGCCCTTGTTTTATTTTTTGTGGTTATTGAATCAAGTGTGACTTTTTGGCTTAATCATGGAACAGATTCAGAATCGAAGGATTTTATCCATGCCATTCGAGAGAAAATCATCAAAAAGAGTGCCTCATAAAATAGAGAAGAGGATGCAGGTTCACTGCATCCTCTTATTAGTTTACTGATTAATTCTTTTTTCTTTTTCGATTTGCCACCAAACATGTCCATCTTCTGCTAAAAGCTCATCGGATGCTTTTGGTCCTGTCGAACCCGCTTCATAATTGGGGAAAGACGCTTCTTTCGTATTTTCCCAGGCATTCGAGATGGTATCGACAAACTTCCATGAAAGGGCGACCTCATCCCAATGTGTAAAGTTTGTGGCATCTCCACGCATGCTATCAAATAAAAGCTTTTCGTAAGCTTCAGGTGAATTGATATGTTCGATTCCTTTGTTGGAGACCGTCAACTTCACTGGCTTCGTATTCATCGTCGTTCCAGATTTCTTCACATTTAAGTAAAGGGAAATACCCTCTTCAGGTTGGATATGGATGACGAGAAGGTTTGGTTGCAAGGTTTCTTCGGTTTTGTAATAGAGATTCATTGGAATGTCCTTAAATTGAACAACGATCTTCGTCGATTTTACATCCATTCTTTTACCAGTACGGATATAAAAAGGAACACCCGCCCAGCGGAAGTTATCAATCATCAATTTACCTGCAACATAGGTTTCTGTATTAGATTCAGGATCGACATTCAATTCATCACGATAAGCAGGGAGTGTTTGTTCCCCTATTGTACCTGAGCCATATTGACCGCGGACGAAATATTTTTTGACTTCGTCCACTTTCATTTGCCGGAGTGACCGTAATGCTCGGACCTTTTCGCTACGGACTTCTTCTGTAGTCAAGGCAATCGGAGGTTCCATTGCAAGCAGGGCGACCATTTGCAATAAATGGTTTTGGACCATATCTCGTAAGGCGCCACTTGTTTCATAATAACGTCCCCGTTCCTCGACACCAAGTGTTTCACTTGAAGTAACTTGAATGTTGGAAATATAACGGTTATTCCATAGTGGTTCGAATAAGGCATTGGAAAAACGGATGACTTCGATGTTTTGTACCATTTCTTTGCCCAGATAATGGTCGATTCGATAAATTTCATCTTCAGCAAAAGCGGTACGTATTTGCTCATTCAAGATTTGTGCTGTTTCAAAACTGTGACCAAATGGTTTTTCGATGACAAGGCGTTTGTAACCCTTGGTATCGGTCAAGCCTTGGGCTTTTACCTGTTCGGCAATGGTTCCGAAAAACTCCGGTGCCATCGCTAAATAAAAGATACGATTGCCTTCCAAATCATACTGACCGTCTAAATTATCAGCAACCTGCTTTAATTGTAAATAGGACTCCGAACTAGTTACATCATGTGAATGATAGTGGAAATGGGAAACGAATTCATCGACCTTTTCTTCCGCATGTCCGAACGTCAGGATGGAGTCTTTTACACTTGCTTGAAACTCAATATTGGTTAATGGCCTTCTGGCGACACCCACCACTGCGAATTTATTGATTTTTTCTTTTTGAAATAATCGATATATCGAAGGAAACAGTTTTCGTTTCGCTAAATCTCCGGTAGCGCCAAAAATCATGATTAATGCTGTAGGTTTATTTTCTGTCATGTTAGAACCTCAACTTTCCGTAATTTCTATCTTAAGTTGGATATGTACTAATTCTTAATTTTACGGTTAGCTTTCCCTCAAAGCAATCTATTTGCGCATTTTTTCGTAATTTCATTAAAATCTTCAAAGAGGTCGAATTTTAAACGTTGAAAAATGAATCAGGGCCTCTGTTATGCTATAGTAAGGTATAAAGTTTTTGCAACGGAGGTAGGAATGTGGATTTTGTTTTTTTAGGAACGGGCGCTGGTGTTCCGGCAAAGGCGCGTAATGTGACGGCAATCGCCCTTCAATTATTAGAAGAACGGGGAAAAGTATGGCTTTTTGATTGCGGGGAAGCGACACAGCATCAAATTTTAAAAACGGCGGTTAAACCACGTAAAATTGAAAAGATTTTCATAACGCATTTGCATGGTGACCACATCTTCGGTCTTCCTGGTCTTTTAAGCAGCAGGTCTTTTCAGGGTGGAGTCGAAAAATTGACGGTGTACGGCCCAAAAGGCATTGATGCTTATATCACGACGAGTTTACAAGTGAGTGCCACTCATTTGAAATATCCATTGGAAATTATTGAAATTGAGGAAGGCGTCATATTCGAAGATGACCAGTTTACCGTGACCGCCCTGGAACTTGATCATGGCATTTATAGTGTCGGTTACCGAATCGTGGAAAAAGATCGGCAGGGGAGTTTACTGGTTGACCAGTTGCGTAAACAAGGAGTGCAACCGGGTCCCCTTTATAAAGCATTGAAAAATGGGGAATCGGTCCGTCTTGAAGATGGTCGGACCATTAATGGGAAAGACTATCTTAGTGCGCCGCAGAAAGGCAGGATTATTACGGTACTTGGTGATACTAGGGTTTGCGACAATGCCCTCGTCCTTGCCGACTCAGCTGATTATCTCATCCATGAAGCAACCTTTTCTGCGGAAGAAACGGAATTGGCAACGGCCTATTTCCATTCAACTACTATACAAGCGGCTGAAACTGCCAAAAAGGCGGGGGTTAAGCACCTTGTTTTAACACATATCTCCTCACGCTATACTCTTGAGGATGCAGAACGGTTAAAAGAGGAAAGTAGTGCAATCCTTTCGAATACAACCATGGCAGAAGATTTATTGTCGATTAAAATCCCTTTATATGTACAAGAATAGGGAAATCATTACGATTATTTGGTATAATAGTTCAATTGCTTATTGGATATAGGAGGGTGAAAAAATGACTGAACAAAATAATTTACATAACAAGGCGATGGATTTTCTTTTGAAAACAAGTCGTACTTTTTTTATCCCTATTAGTTACTTGCCATCAGGATTACAGGAAGCCATTGGTTCGGCATATCTTTGCATGCGGGCCATTGATGAAATTGAAGACCACCCGAATCTAGGTGCCGAAGATAAAATCGCCCTATTGCAGGCTGTTAGCAGCCTATTGAAAACCGATTATCGTAAAGAGGACATCCAGGCTGTTTTTGAACCATATAAGGATGTGCTTCCGGAAGTGACCTTGCAACTTGGAGATTGGATGGATTATTGTCCTCCAGGTGTGCTTGGTAAGGTCCTTGAGTCTACCAAGGAAATGGCTGAAGGCATGGCGAAGTGGGTTTCGAAGAATTGGCAAATACATGATAAGGAAGAGCTTGATGAGTATACCTATTATGTCGCTGGTTTAGTTGGGGTGATGCTCTCTGATATTTGGAAATGGTATGATGGAACAGATACGGATCGCAATCTTGCCATTGCATTTGGACAGGGCCTTCAAACGGTCAACATCCTACGGAACCGTGAAGAAGATGCAGAACGCGGCGTGAATTTTTATCCGAATGGATGGGGCTTCAAAGAGATGCTGAGCCATACAGAATATAATCTTGAATTGGCGGATAGGTACATTGAAGACATTGAGACAAAGGATATTGTCCATTTCTGTAAAATTCCTTTGGAATTGGCTAAAGCTACTTTGAAGGCGTTAAAAGAAGGAAAAGAAAAAATCGATCGGTCAACGGTTACCACTATCGTAAACCAGGTCGTCGATAATTAAGAAGAGCCAGCTACTGTATAAAGTTTATACAGTAGCTTTTTTATTACTTCATAAATGTAATTGTAAAATTCTAAAAATTTAAAAAATATATTGGAATAGTGGCAGTAAACGATTATAATTTAGTACATAAAAGCGGAAAAGTTGACTTCGTTAGAGAGACAGAATTTTAAAAAAGAGAAAAGCGGAGGAACATTATGAAAAAGAGATTATATTCAACGGCAGCCTTGACCTTGATTACTGGAATTTTACTTGCAGGGTGTGGAAATGAAAACGAGAAAGACTCGGCAAAAAACGAAAGTGATAAGGATGTTTTCAAAGTCGGAGTGACACAAATCGTTCAGCATGATTCTTTGGATCAAGCATATGAAGGGTTTCAGGCTGCTTTGAAGGATAGTGACATTAAAGCAAAATATGATCTCCAAATTGCTCAGGGCGATCAAAACAACAGCCAAACGATAGCGAATAACTTTGTCGGGGATAAAGTGGATTTGATTTTTGCTAACTCGACGCCAAGCGCTTTAAGTTCATTGAATGCGACTAAAGATATTCCAATCGTCTTCACTTCTGTAACTGATCCAGTAGCTGCGGAACTTGTTACGTCCATGGAGAAACCAGGTGGAAATGTGACAGGTACGACCGATTCTCATCCGGATGCCATCAAAAATTCCATGAAGTTCCTGGCAGAAGAGCTTGGAGCGAAAACAATAGGGACGGTTTACAATACGGGCGAACAAAATTCAGTCGTTCAAATTAAAAATGTGAAAGCGGAGGCAAAAAAAGCGGGCTTGAAAGTCGTGGAAGCATCCGTCTCGACTTCAGCCGAAGTTAAGCAGGCAACGGAATCGTTGATTGGAAAAGCGGATGCTTTCTATATCATTACGGATAATACAGTAGTTTCAGCGTTAGAATCGGTGATTTCGGTAGCGAATGACCAGGATATCCCCTTATTTGTCGGGGAACTTGATTCCGTGAATGCAGGCGGTTTCGCAGCATATGGCTTCAGTTACTATGATATTGGCTACGAAGCAGGCCAGAAAGCGGTAGAAATATTAAAAGATGATAAAAAACCAGGTGATATCGCGGTTCAATATCCTCAAAAACTAAAATTGGTGATTAATGAAACAGCTGCAAAGGAAATGGGTGTTGAAATAAAAGAAGAATGGAAAGCAAATGCTGAGTTTGTTAAATAAGCTTTTGCGTTATTCCAGGGAAGGAAGATAAAAATGCCAACAGCCATATTTAACTCTTTTGAATCTGGAATGATCTATGCGATCATGGCACTTGGAGTCTATTTGACATTCAGAATTCTCGATTTCCCGGACATGACGGTCGAAGGTAGCTTCGTGACAGGAGCTTCTGTCGCCGCTATTATGATCGTCAATGGTTTCTCGCCGATTATGGCCACGTTTTGCGCCATGCTTGCCGGATTTGTGGCAGGGACGATGACAGGGCTGCTGCATACAAAAGGGAAGATAAATCCGCTTCTTGCCGGTATTTTAATGATGATTGCGCTCTTTTCCATTAACTTAAGGATCATGGGGGCTTCGAACATTCCCTTGCTTTCTCAAACGACGATTATCACGAACATCTCAGAAGCATGGTCTCATACTGGTTTGGATCAAATGTTTAATGGGATTTTTTCAATCATTGGCCTTGGTGAAAGTTTGCCAAAAACATGGGGCATTCTCATTGTCATGTTTATTGTAGTAGTAATGATTCAACTGGGGATGTCCGCCTTTTTAAAAACGGATGTAGGCCTTGCGCTTCGGGCAACTGGTGACAATGAAGCGATGGTCAAGAGTTTTTCGGCTCATACAGGGAATATGAAGATATTAGGCCTTGCCATCGGGAATGCCTTAGTTGCTTTCTCTGGTGCTTTAGTTGCCCAGTACAATGGTTTTAGCGATATTGGGATGGGAATCGGGATCATCGTAATCGGTCTGGCCTCCGTCATCATCGGGGAAGCGTTATTTGGCGCAAAAACGATTGTACGCGCCACGCTAGCTGTCATTGGGGGAGCCATCATATATCGTATCGTCGTTACATTGGCGCTACGTGTAAAATTCCTTGATACGGGTGATGTGAAATTAATCACTGCGCTTATTGTAATCGGTGCCTTAGTCATCCCGCAAATTTCCGAAAAACAAAAAGAAAAAGGTCGTAAGAAAAAAAGACTCAAAGAATTGCAACTGCACCGTATCGAGCCTACAAAGGGGGAAGAGGAATTTGCTGCAGCTAAATCAGATTTATAAGGTCTTCAATGAAGGGACTCCGGATGAAAAGCTTGCCCTTGGCAATCTGGATTTACAGCTGTCAAAGGGTGAATTTGTAACGGTCATTGGCAGTAATGGTGCTGGGAAGTCCACGTTGATGAATATGATTTCCGGTAAGACCCTTCCCGATGCTGGTGATGTCATCATTGATGGCCAAAATGTATCATCGATTGAAGAACATAAGCGGGCTAAAATGATTGGGCGGGTTTTCCAGGATCCCATGCTCGGAACGGCCCCGCACATGACCATCGAAGAAAATATGGCCATCGCGTATGGCAGGACGAATCGAAGGGGTCTTGGTTTTGGGGTAACGAAAAGACGGAAAGAGCTTTTTAACGATAGCCTGAGTACACTCCATTTAGGATTGGAAAATCGCATGAATGCAAAAGTGGGGTTATTATCGGGAGGGGAGCGTCAGGCGTTATCGTTATTGATGGCGACCTTCACCAATCCGAAAATCCTGCTTCTCGATGAACATACAGCTGCTCTCGATCCATCCAGGGCAGAGCTTGTTACAAGCCTGACGAAGGAAATTGTTGAAAAGAACCGGTTAACTACATTGATGGTGACTCACAATATGCAGCAGGCCATCGATCTTGGTGATTCTTTAATCATGATGGATAAAGGCCAAATCATTTTCGAGGCAAGAGGCCCGAGAAAACAGGCACTGACTGTTGATAAGCTCTTGAATGAATTCCAGCGTATCAAGGGTGAAAAAATGCTAAATGACCGTGCGGTGTTGATATAAAGTGAAAGAGGCCTAGCGCTCAAGGTGAATGACCTTGGACCGAGGCCTCTTTTTTCGGCGGAATAGGAAGGGTTTACTATCGAGTGACTGAGTCTCGCCTTACGGAAGGCCAAGAGAACGGGTTGACTGCAGAGGACAGTGGACGTTCGGAGAGAATGCAAGGTCCTCCTGCTTAATCGCTATCAGCAGTGCTCCAAGGAGAATTGTCATCTTTTTTGGTTCCAAAAAAGTTTTTCATGAAGGACTTTTTCTTTGTTTTTTTAGCGGCGGCAGCTTCTTCGGTAGCGAGATAAAAATCTGCTGGTGGAATGGTGGCAGCTTCTAATGCTTCAATACGGGCTTCAAGTTTAGTGACGAGCTTATGCATGTCTTCCATTTCACTTCTATGCTGTAATAGTTGATAGGAAACAACGTCATCCGCTTTTGTTTTCAGACTTTTTTCTAGCCTGGAGACTCTTTCGTTTAGGTGATCTTGTCCTTTTTCCGACTCAATAGGTTGTTTAACAGTGGCCTTTCTGGTCTTCTTTTCTGAAATGCTCACCTTTTGTAAGACCACTCCCTCGTTCAGCTGGTCTTGGATTTTCCTCAATAAGTCAATATCTTCCTCCGAAAACTGGTAATGACCTAGCTGATTCCGTTCTACTTCCATGTTCAATTGAGTAACCCAGCGTTGAATGGTACTATGAGAAACGTTCAATAACTTGGCAACTGCACTTGTATTCATCTAGATTCCCCTCCTTTTGGTTGTAGAATTCTAGATAAAAGAAGCGATTCCTTTGCCGTTGACAAAACAAGTACTGATTCGCCAAAGATAGTGGATTTCCTACCTGTTTTTGCTGCCATGTCGATTTTATTTACCGGTACCGTCGTATTTCCAGTGGGTGTTCTTCCCGACGTAATATAATCATTTTGATGGGGAAAACGTATTTGCCAAGTAAGCTGGATAAGCGGGAAGGCGATTTAGAAATATTCCATTTGAAATATGGGTTAATTAATCAGGAAGAATGGATGACAGCTTCTCTTCGTTATCTTAGTCATGGCCATTTAGACACAATAGGCTGTTAACTCCCATTTGGGAGTCAACAGCCTGTTTACTTATTATTATTGGGGAACTACATATTTAGCCAGCTCTTTACTGATTTGATCTCCCATTCGCTTGGATTGCTCGGTGGCATCTTGAACACAGGAGATAAATGCTTCTTGTACCTGATGGGCTTGAAGTGCTTTCAGGCCAGCTTCCGTGGTCCCTCCCGGTGAAGTGACTTCTTTTCGCAGTACCGCTGGTGTTTTTGGCGATTTCTGCAGCATTTCGGCTGCACCGGTTAATGTCTGAAGGATTAATTGCTTTGCTGTTACGGCATCAAGGCCAATGGATTCCGCGGATCTTTCCAGAGCCTCGACCAGATAATAAATATAAGCGGGACCGCTTCCGGATAAGCCCGTTACGGCATCAAGCTGTGTTTCTTCGACGATGGCAACCGAGCCCACCGTTTCGAATAGTGTGATGGCCGTCTGCAATTGCGATTCAGTTGTATGTGCATTGGCCGACAGGGCAGTGGCTGACTGTCCGACGGCTGCCGATGTATTAGGCATAGCCCTTACGATGGCGACCGGTTTGGCTGCAATCCCTTCAAGGCTTACCGTATGGACCCCTGCCACAACGGAAATGATTAGCATATCTTCCCGGATGTATTCCTTTATGGATTGCATCGTGGTTAAAATATCTTTTGGCTTTACTGCAAGTACTACTATGTTCGCATTCTCTAGTAGTTGCGGAAGAGACCGTGTTGGGGTAACCCCATATTGTTCTGTTAGATAAGTGAATCGTTCATCATTTTTCTTGTTGGTCACAAAAATGTCAGCCGGGTTTATTACTTGCTGAGTGACCAAACCGGAAATGATTGCTTCGGCCATTGATCCAGCCCCGATAAAAGCTATTTTTTTCATTTCACTCACTCCTTTAATGCATACTAGTAACGGTCAGTTTTCCCAAATAAAATAAAAAAGACCCCTCATCCAATAAAGGACGAAAGGTCTGGCTTCCGTGGTACCACCTTTGTTCAACTCCTACAAAATAAAAAGGAAGTTGCACTTGAATCCGCTAACGTGGGATGAACGTCAGTTTTACTGAAGGCTCATAAGGTAGGTTCAATAATAGAGAGGACGGTGAAGCTTTTCAGCACATTTAAGAACTTCACTCTCTTTACGCCATCCATTATTTACTTGGCCTCAATCATAGCCGTGCCGTCTTTAATTACTTGTGATTATGAAGGATGCATGAGTACTCTGTCAATAGTAATATATGCTGAGCCTTAAAATATAGTCGTTAATTATGTGAAAATAATGACAATGTTCAGGATTATATGTAAAATAGTGATTACATACACAGTTTTCTAATAAAATAAGGAAATACCAAATTTTACGGATATATAAGCTTATTTAAATATAATATTAAGGTGGAAATAGACATGGTGAATTGGAATGGGGATATCGCAAAGCTTTCTCTGCCGACGCCGTTTGCAGTGGGCGATGTAAATGTTTACATAGTTAAAGGAGATGCCTTAACTTTAATTGATACGGGGGTTAAAACCGTACAATCAAAAGAGGCACTGAATGCTGGACTTGGGGAATTAGGGCTGCAACTATCTGATATTGAACAAATAATCTTGACGCATCATCATCCAGACCATGCTGGTGCACTCGATTTCTTCGATAAGAAAGTCCCGGTGTATGGTCATAAAAACAATCAGCGGTGGCTGACTCTAAGCGATGAGTTCCTTGACACCCATAATTCTTTCTTTCTAGACTTTGCAGGGAAATTGGGCGTGGCTGAAGAATTGAAACATAGATTGACCCATGACAAAGAAGAAATCCAATTCCTTAGTAAAAGGAACATGCAAGCACATTTGGCTGAGGGTGACGAACTTCCGGGCCTTCCAGGATGGCGAGTGATCGAGACTCCTGGTCATGCGCAAAGCCATGTTTCCTTTTATCGGGAGAGTGACGGCTTAATGATTGCAGGAGACCACTTACTTGCAAGAATTTCGCCTAATCCATTAATGGAGCCACCCTTGATTGTGGGTGGCGTTCGTCAACGGCCATTGCTTCAATACAATGCCTCCCTTCAAAAACTATTAGACTTTCCGATTTCTAAGGTTTATTCAGGACATGGGGGAGAAATTGATGGAGAGAAAGTGTCCGATTTGATTCGATATAGATTTGAACGACAGCATAATCGGGCCATGCAGGTGAAAAGCATGCTCCAAGAAAAACCTTTAACGGGATTTGAAGTGTGTCAGCGTCTCTTCCCAAAAGTTTATCGTCAGGAAGTCGACTTGACACTCTCGGAAACGGTCGGTCAGTTGGATTATCTGGAGGATTTGGGTGAAATCGAATTGGAAATGCAATCGGGTGTCATTTTATATTCAAGTGCGACGACAGTTTCTAAGGGGATAATCTATTGAGTAAATTAAGCAGGAAAGTCATTGTCATTACCGGGGCTTCGGGAGGAATTGGAAAGGAAATTGCGATTCAATCTGCCCGACTTGGGGCAAGACTCGTTCTTTTGGCAAGGAGCCTGGATAAATTGCAGACTCTGAAGGAGAGCCTGACCAGCCAATACGGGGTCGATGTTTTTGTATGGAAGTTGGATGTTTCCGATACAGAACAAGTGGAAAGGGTCTTCGTTGACATCCACGACCAGGTCGGCACCGTGGATGTGTTGGTCAATAATGCCGGGCACGGCACGTTTAAAGAAGTCCTTGATACGGATTTAGAAGAGAGTAAAGGGATGTTTGCTGTCAATGTAATCGGCTTGATGGCCTGTACGAAGTTTGTGCTTCCACATATGAAGCGCAAACAAGCGGGCCACATCATTAATATTGCGTCACAGGCAGGGAAAATTGCAACACCTAAGTCCACACTTTATTCAGCCACTAAATTCGCGGTGCTTGGTTATTCGAATGCTCTCCGGCTTGAATTGATGGAAGACAACATTCATGTGACCACCGTCAATCCTGGGCCAATCGAAACCAACTTTTTTACTATAGCGGATGAATCCGGGACATATATGAAGGGCATTAAGAAATTCATGCTTAAGCCTGAGGATGTAGCAGCCAAAATCGTTGCTGCCATGCTAACTAATAAACGGGAAGTCAATCTGCCCGCCTGGATGAATATGGTGAGTAAGTTTTATACCTTGTTTCCAAGAATCACTGAGACCGTTGGGAAAAAAGCATTTTTTAAAAAATAGATACTTCTAAATATAAGTGAAGATTACTATTTTAATAAGAAATTAAGGGGAGTGTCATCTGACATTCCCTTTTTTTTGAATTTATTTGGATCAACTTTCCATTTTATGTAACCATTTCATTGGTAAATTCGTCTGTTTTATAGGAGGGATTTTGTATGAAGCTCGTTATGGGAAAGTCTTTTATCTTTTTATTCCTTTTTTTCATTCTGGGAAGCTGTCAATCCTTCTCTGAAGAGCAACCCCATAAGTCCATTGGCAAGGGAGAAGAAGGATTCATTACAGATTTAGATGATAAGCGGATTCTGATAAAAGGGACGTATTACAAGGTGAAAAATCATACGTATATACAAGATGAACATGGGGCAAAGCTCAGTTATTCAGACTTGGCAATCGGGATGAAAGTTAAACCATGGTACGGTGGAGAGGTCGAAGAATCATTTCCTTCGAAAGCGGATGCAGAATTGATACGGATTTTAAAGGATGAAGAGAGTCTAGAAGAGCAAAAGGCCGTAACTGCTGCACTTGAGCATGTGACTAAAGCTCCTAGTCAGCGTTTCATGGTTCTTGAAATCATTCATTTTCCTTCCGAGCATGTATACAATATTGAAATGATGAATCGCTCCAACTTGGACGCATCATTTACTGTGACCGTAGACGATTCTACTGAAGAAATCTTATATCTAAAATAATAACAGGGCAGAATCAAATAGATTCTGCCCTGCTTCGTTTTAGTCTTATGTTTTTTTATAAAGTTTTTGCACCCAGGTATTTTGGCGCCCAATAGGAGTTATTCATATCGGTGATGGTAATTCCTTTAGAAGAGGAAGCATGAATGAACTGATTGTTTCCAATGTAGATTCCAGCATGGGAAACACCCGTCTTTCCAGAAGAAGTATCAAAGAATACAAGATCGCCTTTTGATGGCGATGATACTTTCAATCCGGTATTCGCATAAAGCTGGGATGTTGTCCGTGGTAGGGTAATTCCTTGTGATTTTTGGAATACATAATAGATGAACCCCGAACAGTCAAATCCTGCTGGTGTCGTGCCAGCCCATTTGTATGGTGAGCCTATCAATGTTTTTGCATAATTAATCATGCTTGTATTATTGACATTATAAACACCGAGCGCATTGAAGGTATTTCTTCCTGCAATCCCATCGGCAGTCAATCCTTTAGCTTTTTGAAAGTTTTTTACGGCAGTTGTTGAATAGGCTCCGTAGTAAGTAGTCAGTGAACCAGTATATGTGAAATAACCTTTAGTTTTTAATAGGGTTTGTAGTTGTTTGACATCACTATGTGTCATTCCGGGTCTGAGGGTTTGATCTCCAATATTTGCAAACGCCTGAAGTGGGGTCAGCATTAATGCAGAAGCAACAGCAGCTGAGGCAATCCATTTCTTCATGTATCTCATTTCCTCTCTCTATCTCTCTATTCTTCTTTAACAATATTATCCTACAATACCATTGTGACAATCAAACCAGTTTTTGATTACATTTTCATTACAAAAAATAAGTAATAATACTTAGTGAAAAAACATAGAAAACGTTTTTCTTGAATAGTAAAAGGGTTAAAAGCCACGGTTCCCATTTTGGGCAAGATACCAACTAATTATATTTGTGAAAACTAGTTGGATATAATGGATTACTTTTAAAATAAAGGATTTTTATGGGTATTTAAAAGAGTCCCATAAAAAGGTGGAAATTTGTCATGAAACTTCCATTGAATGCGAACGTTTATTCGTTTAGAATGAGGGATATAATATAAAAGCGAACATATATTCTATGTAGGGTGAAGAAAAAATGGATTATAGCATGATGCCGAAACAATCAATTATGTGTATTGATATGAAAAGTTTTTATGCTAGCTGCTCAGCGGTCATGCATGGATTGGATCCGCTCGAATGTTATTTGGCAGTGGTGGGTGATAAGAATAGGGAGGGGAGCATTGTGCTTGCGGCTTCTCCAAAGCTAAAGAAGGAATTCGGTATAAAAACAGGTTCTCGGAAGTTTGAGATACCGAAAGATCCGCGCATTCTAGTCGTTGAACCCAAAATGGCCACTTATTTGAGAGTTTCGACGGAGATTACGCGCTTGTTTCACCGCTATGTTCCAAAAGAAGCGATTCATGTATACAGTGTGGACGAAAGTTTTTTGAAAGTTGATGGAGCGGCTTCTTTATGGGGGGATGCCTGGAATATTGCCAGGAAAATAAAAGATGACATTGAAAGGGAATTACAGATTCCAAGTGCAATCGGGATTGGGCCGAACATGCTGATGGCGAAGCTTTCTCTTGATCTCGAGGCCAAACATACAGGAATAGCTGAGTGGACATATGAAGACGTACCAGCTAAGCTTTGGCCGATTTCTCCGCTTCGTGAAATGTGGGGGATAGGAAGGAGGGTGGAAAAGACCCTTCATGGCATGGGAATATTCACTGTCGGGCAACTTGCCAATTATGACCTTCAATTGCTTGAAGCGAAGTTCGGGATTATGGGCAATCAGCTTTATCATCATGCCTGGGGAATCGATTTGTCAGATCTCGGGGCGCCGATCATCGAGGGGCAGGTCAGCTTTGGTAAAAGTCAGATTTTACTCCGTGATTACAAGGAAGAACACGAGATCAAGCAGGTTATGGTAGAAATTTGTGAGGAAGTCGGAAGAAGGGCTCGTACCCATAGGAAGGCTGGACGGACGATCAGTCTGAGCATTGGTTATAGTAAGGATGAGTTTGGCGGTGGGTTTCATCGCTCCCGTTCGATTGAGGAACCGACAAATATCACAATGGAATTGTATAAAGTCTGTCTTGAACTTTTTCATGAAAACTATCATAAGCAAAAAACGGTTCGTAGCGTTTCGGTCACACTCTCGAATATTGTGGATGATAATGAGATGCAGCTGACTTTATTTGATGCTTCACGGTGGAAAAAGCGGGAATTGAGTTATACCGTTGACCGCATTCGACATAAATATGGTTCAAAATCACTGTTGCGCGCGGTTTCGTATACGAAAGCCGGGACGGCCGTTTATAGAAGCGGATTGCTTGGCGGGCATAAGGCTTGACAAAGTCGTCAGAGGAGGAAAAAAGAATGATTCATGATCGGGGGCGTATCAAATGGACATCCATGATGCTACCGGAGCATGTGAAGATGTTGCGGGATTGGGTGGCGGAGGATAGCCATGAAGCAAGACGCATTCTCGATGAACAGCAGTTTGAAGAAATGAATGCTGTGATGGGGGAAGCGATGGAAGAAGGTAGAGAGGTCACGATTGCCTATTATGACAGAACCCGATACCAGCTTTTAATCGGAAGCATTCATTATTATGATGAATGCTTGCAAAGACTTCATATTATTGACCATTTTCAGCAACCACATTATATTCAACTTTCCCATATAGCGGATGTAAGATTGATGCAATAAGAATGGTGGGATTATCCCCATGGATGCACAAGAGTGCGGGAAAAGGACAGGGGTCCTTTCATCGTTTATAATGGGGGAATGGAACGAATAGGGGGAAATGAGATGTACATTGAATGGACAGATAGAGCAGCCGAAAAACTTTCCGATAAAATACAGGGAAAAGAAGGACATTTACAGTTGAAATATGATACAGATGGCTGTGGTTGCGTAGTAAGTGGCGTGACAGCTCTTTGGCTCGTTGACGAGCTTGAGGAGGATAATCAAAAAGTGGAAACCAATGGAATTCCCCTTTATGTCGAAAAATCTAAAATGATTTTTCTCGATGATATCATGACAATAGACTTTGTGGTCGAAGCAAACTGCTTTCAGCTAAAAAGCCCGAATCAAATCTTGAATCCAAGGATGAGTTACTTTAATAAACTCTAAAAAAAGCAAAGGGAGAATCCCGATAGTCGTGAGATTCTCCCTTTGTCTATTTCAATACAAGCTGTTCGAGAAATTGGTCGATCCGTTCCTCATATTCCTTGGGATTAGCATTATATGATTGTGCGTGAGCCCCGTTTTTTGCGAGGTAAAGTTGTTTTGGTCCTTTTTTTGCTTCATATAATTCAAGTGTCATGGAAGCGGGAATGAAAGTATCAGGTTCACTATGAATGAACAGCACTGGTTTTTCGATAGTACTAATGAAATCTATCGGTGATACTTCGTTCGTCCAATATCCATCACGAAGTTTGATGAACATGCGCCCAAGTGGAAAGATGCTCCAGGTTGGAAAAGGGATTTCCATACCGATTTGATGTTGAATTTGCTTTTCAAAATTGGAAAATGGACAATCGGCAATATAAAAATCTGCTCCATCTTCAAGCATGCCCGCATATAGAAGAAGGGTCACAGCCCCCATGGATTCACCATGAATGCCGAAGAAAAGATCTGAACCTTTACGTTTTTTTAACTCGTCAATCACGGCTTTCAAGTCGAATTTTTCATAATGTCCATAGCTGCTTGTTTTCCCACCGGAGTCTCCATGACGACGGTGATCATAGATGACCGCATTGAATCCACGCTTAAGGAAAATGTTCATGTACTTGATCGAGTTCGTTTTATTTTCTGTCACGCCGTGAGCAATAATGATCCACTTATTCGTAGGATGCGGTTCAATAAACATGCATTTCAAGGAATACCCAGATGGAGAAGGTACCCAGATTTCGCTTTTAGGCAGGGTATCAAAATCCTCTTGAATGAACCGTTTAGCCAAGACTTCACGATCTTTGATGAAATCATCTTCCTTCTTCTTCATGTACATGAGCCGATTAGAAAAATAAATACCGATGCCGACCATATACGTCAAGATGCCGGCAATTGCGAGACCCCATTTTTTCATGGTGAACCTCCTTGTTTTTAGTTTATTTTACCATGTTGAAAAATAAGAAAATACTGTTAAGAAATCGTCACGGGTAAAACCGGAGTCATGGTATAATAATGTATAATGTCAGGGGGTTTTAAGGATGAAAAAGAAACAGCCGCGCAATCAAAATCAAAGTAAAAAGCAAGATAAAGAAGCATCGTCATCATTGAAACTTGGTGATATGCTCAATCAAGATATCATGTCGCAGCTTCGCCAAAAACAAAAAGAATTAAACGATGCGGAACAAGAGAAGAGAGCAGCAGAAGAAGAAAAGAAACGTCAAGAAAGAAAACAGCGTGAGAAAAATAAATCATTCGAAGAGCTGTTGGGTGAAAGTGATCTTAACTGGAAAAACTATAAATGATTTTAATGAAATCGGGATGTTTATTATGACCCGACCAAAAAAACGATAAATGGAAAGCATCTTCGTTGGTACCCATGTACTTATAACGGGGATGTTTTTGTATGAGGAAAATGACATGGAACAAATTAAATTCCTTCGTAATTCTGTTTGGATGGCCGAATCGCTTTATTTTATAAAGCATAACGATTATATTAAAAGTAAGTTTGATAGGTACCCGCTTATCGAATGGACTACTATTAGTTGGTGATGAAATGGAAAAAAGAATAGAATCTGTACTGGAAAATCAACTATGCTTCCTTCTATATGCAAATTCGAGGGAAATGACCAAGAAGTATAAACCACTACTTACCAAACTTAACGTAACGTATCCTCAATATCTCGTTCTGCTTTTACTATGGGAGCAAGACACGCTTACAGTGAAGAAATTAGGGGAGTTACTTGCACTTGATTCAGGAACGCTCACTCCCATGTTGAAACGGATGGAGCAGAATGGGCTCATTGTTCGTGAACGGTCCACTAAAGATGAAAGGTCTGTCATGATTCAGCTGACTCGAAAGGGACTTGATTTAAGGGAAGAAGCCTGTTTCATTCCTGAACGCATTTCGGATATGTCCGGTGAAGATAAGCAAGTGGTTGAGGATTTGAAAGCGTCGCTGCTTCAACTATTAAAAACCTTGCAAGCACTTTGAAGGAATAGAAAAACGCCTGGGTTCACTTCAAACCCAAGCGTTTTTTTGTGAAATTGCTTTATTCTACTTCAATTTCAATGGCAACATCCACATTGCCGTTGATTGCTTTTGAATAAGGGCACATTTGGTGAGCTTTATGAACGAAAGTTTCAAATGAATTTTTATCGATTCCTGATCCCTTTACGACTAATGTTACAGCCAAGCTGTATTGATGCATATCACCCATCAATAAACTGACATTGGCTGTGACGTTTGAAGTAAATGTAGCACCTTCAATCTTTCCAACCGATTGTAAAGCACTATCAAAACAAGCAGCATATCCTGCTGCAAAAAGCTGTTCAGGATTAGAAGCTTCAGGCATCTGTTTAGCCCTTGGCGTTCCGGGCATTGCAATATCAACCGTAAAGTTTCCATCAGCTGAAATGGCCGTTCCTTCTCTTCCACCATCAACCGTTACGGACGTCGTAAATAGTGTTTTTGTCATTGTTTATCTCCCCAATCTTTTCATTTAGATTGTGCACAATTGAATTTTATAATATTAATTAAGAAATAGCAACAGAAAAGATCTTAGAAAGAACTCACCCTACACTTTTGCAGCTGAGTTATTTAAAAGTGTAGGGTATGACTCCCGGAATAAAAAAAAGCTATCCAACCGTAGGTGTACGGAAAGGATAGCTTTGCAGAGAAATGATTGCTAGTCTTTAAAGGGTGTTCAGGTTAGATTTATTCCCGGTGGTTTGCATATTTGCTTGCTTTGGTGAGTTGCTTCAACAGATCAAGTTCATCTTTTGAAAGAGAAGGGCTGTTGGCAGCCTGACAGTTTTCGCGAAGCTGTTGCACCGTGCTCGCCCCGGCTACGGCAGATGCAACGCATTGGTTCGATAATACATATTGCAGAGCCACAGCATTCAGCTTCTTGCCGGAAATCTCCTCTTTTAATTGTGGAAGTAAGTCCTTGAGTGCTTGATAGCTATAATCGAGGTAGCCGTCCTCACTAGCCTTGTTAAGCATTTTTTCACTTAGCAGCCCTTTGGCGAGAGGCCCCCGAGCAATGATGCTGACCTGCTTATTTTCCAAAAGTGGCATCCACTCTTCCGGACGGCGGTCCAGAAGGCTGTACTGCATCATCACGGAATCAATATCTGAATTCTCGACAAATGCCTTAATTACATTGGGCCGAATCGATGATATTCCATAGTACCGAATCAAACCTTCTTTTTTTAAGTCCTCAAAGGCTTCAATCGTTTCCTCCAAATTATCTTCAATCGTACCGCCATGCAGCTGATAGAGGTCAATATAGTCGGTGCCTAGTCTCTTTAGGCTGTCTTTTACGGCCGTCTTGATATAGTCACCGGATGGATCCCAGCTCCAGCCTTCTTTATTCTCCGTCCAGCGGTTTCCGACTTTCGTTGCTATGTACACTTGATCGCGAACTGGCTTTAGGCTTTCTCCCACAATTTCCTCGTTCACTCCAAAATCATATAAGTCAGCGGTGTCGAAGTAATTGATGCCTTCATGTAAAGCAGCCTTCACAATTTCGGCTGCCTTTTTTTGATCGGTTCCCAAAGACATGCATCCAAGTCCAATTTCGGATACAAGCAAATCCGAATTTCCTAATCTGCGTTTTTTCATGTTATCCTCTCCTTTATATCTTCATTGTAAAGGAGGAATCATTTTCACTCAAAGATTTCACTTGATCCTTTTTAAGGGGTGAGGTTCTTGTCGATGGATATCTGCAATCCAGTCATTGACATAAACATAGTCACTTTGTAGACTTTTGAGTTTTTGAACAATCTCCCAACTCTTTCCGGAGAAAACAATGCCATTTTCGAACACATGAATTTTCATCAAATCGCCCTCCATCCCTAGTATGGTAAAATGTATGAAGAATCATGCTGTAATTAGAACAGAGGAGTGGACAAGTTGAAAAAATTCGAAGAGAAAACATTATCAAGCAAAAAGATATTCACGGGTAAAGTAATCAATTTACAAGTGGATGATGTCGAGCTTCCTGATGGGAAAACGAGTAAACGAGAAATCATCAAGCATCCCGGGGCAGTCGCAATCATCGCTCTTACAGCTGAAGATAAGATCATCATGGTCGAACAGTACCGTAAAGCGTTGGAGAGAAGCCTGGTTGAAATTCCAGCAGGTAAGCTTGAAAAAGGGGAGGAACCCGTTCGGTCGGCAGAACGTGAACTTGAGGAAGAGACGGGCTATGAATGTGAAAGAATGGAGCATATCATCTCTTTTTATACGTCTCCAGGCTTTGCGGATGAGCTAGTCCATCTCTATTTGGCCCACAATTTGAAAAAGAAAAAAGATGCGGCACCATTGGATGAAGATGAGTTTGTCGAGGTGATCGAGCTGACATTGAAGGAAGCTCAAAACTATCTGGATGAAGGGAAGATCCAAGATGCCAAAACGGCCTACGCCGTACAATATTTGCAGTTGAAAAAGGCGTTGAATGAATAAATGAAAGAATACTATGCTGATTTCCATATTCATATCGGCAGGACGAGAAGTGGGAAGGCGGTTAAGATCACCGGAGCTAAAACGTTGACCTTCAGCAACATAATCGAAGTGGCAAGCGAACGAAAAGGACTCGATATGATAGGGGTTATAGACTGCCATTCTCCTGAGGTTATTGAAGAGATAGAAGCTGGAATTCACAATGGGGAAATTACGGAAATGGAGGGTGGCGGACTTCATTATCGGAACCTCACCATCATCCCAGGGTCGGAAATTGAAATATATGACCACAATTGCCATGGACCGATTCATGTTCTTGCCTATTTTCCAAATATGGAAGTGATGAAGAGGTTTTCATCATGGATGAGTAATTATGTGAAAAATATTACGTTGAGTTCCCAGAGGATTTATTGTGACGGGCGAAAGTTGCAAGAAACCGTCAAATCCCTTGGAGGGCTGTTCATCCCTGCGCATGTTTTCACCCCCTTTAAAAGCTTGTACGGTAAAGGCGTAAAGGAAAGCCTGGCGGAAGTGTTCGATCCGAAGCTCATTGATGCCATCGAACTTGGTTTAAGCTCGGATACCTATTTGGTGGAGGACATAAAAGAATTGAAATCGTATACCTTCCTGACGAATTCGGATGCCCACTCCCTTGGAAAGATAGCCCGTGAATATCAAATGCTATTGCTTCAAGAACCGAGTTTTACAGAGTTGGAAAAAGCGCTTAAGGAAGAAGAAGGTCGTAAAGTGACAGCCAATTATGGATTGAATCCCTTATTGGGTAAATATTATCAAACCGTTTGCGGAAGTTGCCTTCATAAAATGGCCATAAATGCTGAGGCATGCAGTGAATGCGGAGGCAAGAAGATCATTAAGGGAGTTTCCACACGTATTGCCGAATTATCCGTTTCTGGAAAAGGGGAGGAAAAGAGGTCCCGACCGCAGTATATTCATCAGGTTCCGCTTGATTTCATTCCGGGCCTTGGCCCGAAGTCCATGGACAGACTGCTGGGGGCCTTCGGAACAGAGATGAATATCCTTCATGAGGTGACTCTCGAACAGCTTTCAGAGGTCGTTCCATTGAAATTAGCCCACTTTATAGATTCCGCAAGAAAAGGGATATTGGGTTTTGATGCAGGAGGAGGCGGCAAATATGGGAAAGTTAAGATGTGATAACACAGGCTTTCCCGATATAAGCTTTTCAAAAGGCATTTCTAGATGGAAGTGCCTTTTGTGCTTGTTATAGATATCACTTGGTAGCCATTAGTCTTTTTGTGAAATAGAAAAGGGATTCATTTAACACTTTGTATAATGACTAAAAAGCCAGGAAGTTACACAATAGGAATAGGAAATAAATCATAATAAGGAAGTGACACGAATATAGGCGCAACATGAAGGCGTAAACTCGCGACTGAAATTCCGAGTTTAATTATCTGAGTATTTTGTGAGTTTGTGGGTGACGGATTACATAAAGGAAATGCTTCACCCCTACATTATATAGTAAAATCTCGAACAATTAGGAGGAGTTATAATGACTGAAACAATAAAAGTAAAAGAATTATCTCATTTTATAGGCGGTCAAATGGTTGCAGGACAAAACGGGAGATTTTCGGATGTATTCAATCCTTCAAGTGGAGAAGTCATTGCGAAAGTACCGTTAGCTTCGATTGAAGAAGTAAAGGGAGCCATTGATAAAGCCAAAGCTGCATTTCCCGCTTGGCGTGACATGTCCGTAGCAAGGCGTGCGGATATAGTGATCAAGTTTCGTAACTTGCTTACGGAACATACAGATGCCCTAATTGATCTGATTTGTACAGAAAGCGGTAAAACGGCAGAAGATGCAAAGGGCGAGATTACCCGTGGAATAGAATCTGTGGACCTTGCCATTGGAGCGCCCCATTTAGTGAAAGGGGAATATTCCGTCAACGTCGGTGGACAGATCAATGTCTATTCGGCGAAGTACCCACTTGGCGTCGTAGCAGCCATTTCTCCATTCAACTTCCCAATCATGGTGCCACTGGCCCAGACGAGCATGGCAATTGCTGTAGGCAATGCAGTCATTCTGAAAGCTTCGGAGCGAGTTCCGATGACAGCTTTATTCGTGAGTGAATTATGGAAGAAAGCAGGATTGCCGGACGGTATTTGGACCGTTATCAATGGTGATAAGGACGCTGTCAATGAATTATTGAGAAATCCAGAAGTGGAGGCAATCTCCTTCGTGGGCTCTACGCCGGTGGCTCAATATATTTATGAGACGGGAGCGAAACATGGTAAGCGTGTGACGGCTCTTGGTGGCGGGAAGAACAATATGGTTGTCATGCCTGATGCGGATTTAGAACAAGTGGCAAACTCTTTTATTGGAGCTGCATATGGAGCTGCATCCCAGCGTTGCATGGCCATTTCAACGCTCATGCCTGTTGGAGAAGAAACAGGGGATCGTTTAATAAAGATTTTAAAAGAAAAAATCGGCGCATTGAAAGTGGGCTCTTACACAGACCGGGAAGTTGACTTCGGACCTGTTATATCCCAACAATCAAAAGAGTCGGTAATTGCTGCGATTGACAAGAGCATTGAAGAAGGTGCAACGGTAGTGTGTGATGGACGGGAATTAGACATCGTGAAAGAATCCAGTGGTTTCTTTGTCGGCCCGACATTAATTGACCATGTAAAGCCAGGAATGGATATATATGAACAGGAAGTGTTCGGACCCGCCCGTAATGTTGTTCGGGTCGCTTCACTAGAAGAAGCGATTAAGCTGATCAACGAACATGAGTTAGGGAATGGTGTCACCATTTTCACCAATGATGGAGCGGCAGCTCGGAAATTCACAACGGAAATAGACGTTGGGATGGTAGGAGTTAATGTCCCGATTCCAATCCCTGTCGGCTACCATAATTTTGCTGGATTTAAAGGGTCTAGATTCGGTGAAGGTCATATGTTCGGACCAGACCAAGCCCGTTTCTTTACAAAAACAAAAACTGTCTCAGAACGATGGTTGACATCGTCCGCCAATACGGGGTCGACATTTGCCTTTCCAAGCAATAATGATTGAAGATTGAAATACAAAGAATCCCTGAAACTATTTTAGGGATTCTTTAGGTCCTTTTAATGAAGCTTCATAGAAAGAGAGTTAATTGGAACGTAAAGTATGGAAAGCCAAAGAGGATTAGTTTTGCTTTTTAAAGCTAATGGAGAGAGTCCTGACAGGGAAATCTGATGCTGCCAGGGCTCTTTTTAGTTTATTGTTTTTGCATAAATGCAAGTGTCTCGTAATGTCTTGCCGTCGGCGCTTAAAGCATCATTATGTAAAATCCCTTCCAGGGTAAATCCAAGCTTTTCAGGAATCCGTTTGCTGGTAAGATTGTTGGGATCACAACGGATTTCAATTCTCTTGGCCCCATAATGATTAAAGGCGAATCTTGTTAACCTTTCTACCACTTCAGTTATATATCCTTTGTTCCTGTATTCCGTATCGATCCAATAACCGATTTCAAACTTGGGGATGTCCCAGTTAATTCGATGGAGGCCAGTGGAGCCTATGAATTGACCGTCTTCTTTCCTATAAATATGGAGTCTAATATCTTCTTTTAAGATAAAATCAGCATATGCTTTCAGGACATTCTTTTCTGAAGCTTCTATTGATGGTTCTTGCTGGGCAAACGGAAGCCATGTCTTCAACTCGTTTCGTGAACGGACTATGGCTTCATATACGTCAAGTCCATCTCCCGGTAGGCAAGGTCTTAAATATAAGCGAGAAGTTTCAATTTTTTCTGGAAAATCCATTAGTATAGCTTTCATATTACCCCTCCAAACAACTTTATGGAAAATTATAACACGTCTTTTATGAAAAATGTTCTACGACTCTGTAAATTACGCTTGAATCCTTGTCATAAATAAAACAGAAAAAACATAGATTCTAGTAAGTGGAGTTGGGAGGATAGATAAAAGATGAAAAATAGATCTGCCATACAAAATGCTGTAAGGAAACATGTTAACGAACATTCCTCATTATACGTTTTTATCACTGTACTCTTTTTAATGGGTGTCATTTTTGGTGCTGTTCTCGTAAACAGTTTGAGCTTTACTCAAAAGGAAGATTTGTTCTATTATTTATCACAATTCTTCGGACAAGTTTCCAAAGGGGAATTTGCTTCTTCACACGATATGTTCAGTCAAAGTCTTATGCATAACCTTAAATATATTGGGGTCATCTGGATTCTTGGGGTTTCGGTTATCGGTTTGCCAGTGATATTAGTACTGTTATTTGTAAAAGGCATGGTTGTGGGATTTACGGTCGGATTTTTAGTCAATCAAATGGGGTGGAGTGGATTCCTATTATCATTTGTGGCAATCCTACCGCAAAATATATTCATTGTCCCGATCTTTATCGTGATCACGGTTCTGGCCGTATCGCTATCCATGAAGATGATCAGCCGCATTTTTCTTAAACAGGTTCGGGAGCCTTTAAAGCCGATTATTTCCCGCTATGTTTTTTCCTTAATCTTGTCTGGGGTATTTTTAATTGCAGCAGCTGCATTTGAAGCATATTTATCCCCTTCCTTAATGAAAAATGTCGTAAGCTTCTTGGGGTAATGAAGGGTAGCTACGCATTCATCATGATTTTTTTGCTATTAATAAGGAAATCTATTTTGACAGTTTTCCCTCATTTGATATAATGTATAAGATAGCGGCGCGGGAGGGAATATTGGTATGGAAATAGAAAATAGAATTGATAGAATAAAAAAGCAGTTGCACTCGTCCAGCTACAAATTAACGCCTCAGCGAGAAGCGACCGTCCGCGTTTTACTTGAGCACGAAGAGGATCATTTAAGCGCAGAAGACGTTTACCTCCTTGTCAAAGAAAAGTCGCCGGAAATTGGATTAGCAACGGTATACCGTACGCTAGAGTTGCTGACTGAATTGAAAATAGTAGATAAAATTAACTTTGGAGACGGAGTTTCCCGTTATGATTTAAGACAAGAAGGCGCAGCGCATTTCCATCATCATCTGGTTTGTGTGGAATGTGGAGCGGTAGATGAGATCCAACAAGACTTACTTGAAGACGTGGAAGCCATTGTCGAGCGTGACTGGAACTTCAAGATAAAAGACCATAGATTAACCTTTCATGGCATTTGTCATCGATGTCATGACAAAGTCGAAGATAAAGATGAATAAAGTCGGACCTTCTCCCCTACCTGGAGAAGGTTTTCTGGTTTTAAAAGAAAATAGTTTGCCTGTTTAACCTGGGTTAGAAATAGATAGAACTTTTTTTCCTCTTCTTTACCGAAAGATGTATAAAACTTGTCCCGATGGGCATAGATTGATACAAAGTGCTCGGATAGGGAGGGGAAAGCATGAAAACGTCATTGAAGCTAGTTTTACATACAGCTAAAGTGATGATACTCTTCGTTAGCTTCACTGTTCTTTTTTACATAGGAATGGTATGGTTAAATCAGGAATATCATAGTTATCATCGGTACGATGAACCAAAAGGCACAGCTGTCAAAGTATCAAAAGCTGTTGATACAGGTGATGATGCATGGTTTGAACGCTTAATGTTGTTTTATTTAAACGGGGAGTAATGAATATGGAGAATCAAATTAAGGATTTCATTCATTTTTTGACCATTGAAAAGGGTCTTGCCAAAAACACACTCGTCTCGTATGAACGTGACTTGAAATCATATTGGGCCTATTTAATGAATGTAGAAATGATTACCGATTGGAATGACTCACGTCGGGCAAACATCTTACACTTTCTTGCTCATTTGAAAGACCAAGGGAAATCGTCGAAAACCATTGCCCGTCATATTGCTTCAATCCGATCCTTCCATCAATTTCTCCTTCGTGAAAAGGTGACTGACCAGGATCCAGCTCTACATATAGAAACACCCAAACCTGAAAGAAGCCTTCCAAAGGTGTTAAGCATGGAAGAGGTGGAAGCCTTATTGGAAGCCCCAAAGGTAATGAACGAATATGGATTACGTGACAAAGCGATGCTTGAACTGATGTATGCGACAGGAATGCGTGTCAGTGAATTGATATCAATGGATGTGAGCGATGTACACGCGACGATGGGTTTTGTCCGTTGTATCGGAAAAGGGGATAAAGAAAGAATCATCCCTATCGGACAAACAGCACTGGGGGCCATCGGGAATTACTTGGATAGTGCCCGTGGTAAATTTGCCAGTCCAAAGCATCGGACGGATTCACTTTTTTTGAATCACCATGGAAACAGGTTGACGAGACAGGGATTTTGGAAGATCTTGAAAAAACTCGTGAAAGAGGCGAGAATCGAGAAGGAAATTACACCGCATACACTAAGGCATTCTTTTGCCACACATCTTTTGATGAATGGAGCAGATTTACGGGCCGTTCAGGAGATGTTGGGGCATGCGGATATTTCGACGACTCAAATCTACACACATATTACGAATGTTCGGATAAAAGATGTATATTCTAAATTTCATCCAAGAGCTTAGGAGATTAGTAGATTGAAAGTGTAGGAGGAAAGACCTCCTGCACAAGTAATGGTGAATCAGCCATCAGGAATAGGTGGCCCAATTTATTGGACCTTGATAAGCTGGAACTATAAAAAATCCTTTTTTAAAATTATGTGTCTGTTTTTCTATATAAAGATAAAGGTACATAACAATTGTCTAAACCGATTGGTATCGTTTACAATAAAGAGGTCAGACTTCTGACGTTTCGATTCTTTGTTGATTATGGTAGGTTAAGTGGACAATAAACGGGGAATATAAAAGGGTATAATACTATTTACTGGAGGGAATTAGCATGGAAAAAAATTCAGCATTTAAACGCATTTTTGTAGTTGTCATGGACTCAGTTGGGATTGGCGAAGCACCGGATGCAGATTTATTCGGTGATAAAGGAGCGGATACACTTGGCCATATCGCTGAGAGAATGAATGGATTGAACATGCCGACTCTTTCTAAAATGGGTTTAGGCAACATCCGTGACATTAAAGGTATCGCAAAAACAGAGCAACCGATTGCTTACTATACTAAAATGAAAGAAGCGTCAACAGGAAAAGATACGATGACTGGCCATTGGGAAATAATGGGTCTTAACATCACAACACCATTTCAAGTATTTCCGAACGGTTTCCCTGAGTTATTAATCAATGAACTTCAAGCGAAGACGGGACGTTCAATCATAGGGAATATACCTGCAAGCGGAACGGAAATCATTGAAAGACTTGGCGAAGATCACATGAAAACGGGAGCTTTAATTGTGTATACATCCGCTGATTCTGTTTTACAGATTGCCGCTCATGAGGACGTAGTCCCATTAGACGAGTTATATAAAATTTGTGAAATTGCACGTGAGTTGACGATGGCTGATGAATTTAAGGTTGGACGCGTTATTGCAAGACCTTTCATTGGAGAGCCAGGAAGCTTCAAAAGAACACCTAACCGTCATGATTATGCATTGAAGCCATTTAACAGAACGGTAATGGATGAAATGAAAGATGCTGGGTTGGATGTTTTGGCAATTGGGAAAATCTCGGATATCTTTGATGGTGAAGGAGTCACCGAATCATTACGTACAGTCTCCAATATGGACGGAATGGATAAATTAATCCAAACCATCGATCAAGACTTTAAGGGATTAAGCTTCTTGAATCTAGTGGACTTCGATGCCTTATATGGTCACCGTCGTGATCCGGAAGGCTACGGAAAGGCTTTGGAAGAGTTCGATGCTAGAATGCCTGAAGTGATAGAGAAGCTGACAGAAGATGACTTGTTGATCATCACAGCCGACCACGGGAATGATCCGATTCATGAAGGTACAGACCACACTCGTGAGTATGTTCCATTATTAGTTTACTCAAAACATTTCACAAAAGGCACGGAGTTACCAGTAAGAGATACTTTTGCTGATATTGGTGCAACAGTTGCCGCTAACTTTGATATAAAGATGCCTACATATGGGAAAAATATTTTAGGCGACGTGAAATAAGGGAGGGTAAATATGTTTAATAGCATTGAAACAGCTGCTGAATTTATAAAGAATAAAGTGGAAGGGACTCCAGATATAGGCTTGATTCTTGGATCTGGTCTTGGGGTATTGGCAGATGAAATTGAAAACCCGATAATTATCCCTTATCATGAAATCCCGGAATTTCCCGTCTCGACTGTAGAAGGACATGCAGGTCAGCTTGTCATCGGAAATCTGAGTGGCAAACAGGTTGTAGCCATGCAAGGTCGTTTCCATTTCTATGAAGGATACTCAATGGAGAAAGTCACTTTCCCGGTACGTGTGATGAAACTGCTTGGTGTTGAAACATTAATCGTAACCAATGCTGCTGGAAGTGTGAATGAAAGCTATGCACCGGGAGATCTGATGATCATTACGGACCATATCAATTTAATGGGAACTAACCCATTGATTGGTGCGAATGAAGACCGCTTTGGTCCTCGTTTCCCTGATATGTCAGAAGCTTATAATAAAGAATTGCGGGCAAAAGCTAAGACGATCGCTTCTACGCTGGGCTTGGATGTAAAGGAAGGCGTCTATATTGGGAATTCTGGGCCGACCTATGAAACTCCGGCAGAAGTAAGGATGGCAAGAGTTCTTGGTGGGGATGCAGTGGGCATGTCCACTGTTCCGGAAGTTATCGTTGCTAGACATTGTGGGATGAAAGTACTCGGGATATCTTGCCTTACAAACATGGCTTCTGGTATTTTGGACCAGCCCCTGTCACACGTGGAAGTTATTGAAACGACAGAAAAAGTAAAAAGCAGTTTTCTGGAGTTTGTTAAGTCGATTGTTAAAGATTTATAAATCGGATTTAAAATAATACAAGTACAGTCGAAACTAAGGCTGTCTTTAAAGAATGGGGAATGACTTATGAGAATGGTTGACTTAATCGCAAAAAAACGTGATGGAAAGACACTTTCCACTGAAGAGATTCAGTTTATTGTGGAAGGCTTTACAAATGGAACGATTCCTGATTATCAAATGAGCGCATGGGCAATGGCAATCTATTTTCAGGAGCTGAACGAGCAGGAGCGTGCTGATTTAACGATGGCCATGGTAGAATCCGGTGATCAAATAGATTTATCGATGATAGAGGGAATTAAGGTCGATAAGCACTCTACAGGTGGCGTTGGTGATACGACCACACTTGTTCTTGGACCATTAGTGGCAGCTGTAGGCGTTCCAGTGGCAAAAATGTCAGGGCGTGGCCTTGGCCATACAGGTGGAACCATCGATAAATTGGAATCCGTTAAAGGGTTTCATGTGGAAATTGAAAATGATGAGTTCATTGAACTTGTCAATAAAAACAAGATAGCCGTTATTGGTCAAAGTGGTAATTTAACTCCTGCAGATAAAAAGCTTTATGCATTGCGTGATGTAACGGCTACCGTCAATAGCATCGGGTTGATTGCTGGTTCCATCATGAGTAAGAAAATAGCTGCTGGTGCAGATGCGATTGTTCTTGATGTGAAAACGGGTGCAGGTGCATTCATGAAGACACTTGAAGATTCCGAGAAACTGGCACATGCAATGGTGAGCATAGGAAATAATGTCGGCCGTAATACGATGGCAGTCATTTCAGACATGAGCCAGCCTCTTGGTTACGCAATCGGGAACGCTCTTGAAGTTAAAGAAGCGATTGATACGCTTAAAGGTGAAGGTCCGGAAGATTTAACGGAACTATCTTTAACGTTAGGAAGTCATATGGTGTACCTTGCTAAAAAAGCGGGCTCCCTTGAAGAAGCCAGAACCCTGCTTGAAAATGCAATCAAGGATGGTTCAGCGCTTCGTTCATTCAAAATCTTCTTGGAGGCACAGGGAGGAGACGGCTCAGTTGTAGAACAGCCAGAAAAACTTCCACAGGCTGCATACACTTTTGAGCTTGAAGCTAAAGAAGACGGATATGTATCGGAAATCGTTGCTGATGAAATCGGTACGGCTGCCATGTTATTAGGTGCTGGACGTGCTACTAAAGAATCGGAAATTGATTTGGCTGTAGGTCTTATGCTTCGTAAGAAAATCGGTGAAACCGTGGCTAAAGGTGAATCACTTGTAACCATATACAGTAACTTTGAAGATGTTTCAAAAGTAAAAGAGAAATTATACGAAAACATTACAATTTCCAAGGAAAAAGTTGAAAAACCAACGTTGATCTATAAAGAAATCATGGAATAATGATTCGCCAAGCAGGTCACTCTTTTTAAAAGAGTGACCTTTTTTTACGTTCAGCATAATTTTATTCAGGCAACAATGTCCTCTGTTTTTGTATATTCCTCATTAAAACTGTCCTCTCCCTTTTTAAATAATAATTCCACCAACTTATTTGTATAAAAATGGCTTATATGGAAAAAATGGAATATATAAAGATTGGAGGCTATGGAGATGAAGCGGATTCTTTCTCTATTTTTAATCGTGTTACTAGCAACTGGCTTTAGCATCCCGCATACTCAAGCATCAGAAAAAAAAGGTGTCAACTTAGCGGAAAATGCAAAATCAGCTATTTTAATTGAACGGGATACAGGTACAGTTTTGTATGATAAAAATGCAGATGAACGTCTTTCGCCTGCTAGTATGACGAAGATCATGACGATGCTCTTAATCATGGAAGCCATCGATAAAGGTGAACTCAACATGAAGGATAAAATCAGGACGAGTGAGTACGCTGCATCGATGGGAGGTTCTCAAATCTTTCTTGAATTAGGAGAAGAAATGACAACCGAACAAATGCTTAAAGGGATCTCGATCGGTTCTGCAAATGATGCATCGGTCGCTATGGCAGAGCATCTTGCTGGATCCGAAGAAGAATTCGTCAAACGGATGAATAAGAAAGCAAAAGACCTGGGATTAAAGAACACGAAATTTCAAAATGCAACAGGCTTACCAGTTAAGGACCATTACAGCTCGGCACATGATATGTCCATCATGGCAAAGGAATTGTTGAAATACGACATGATTACAAGATTCACGGGTACATACGAGGACTACCTCCGTGAAAATACAGATAAAAAATTCTGGCTTGTGAACACGAATCGACTAGTGAAATTTTACCCGGGAGTCGATGGATTAAAAACAGGGTTTACGAATGAAGCCAAGTATTGTCTGACAGCTACGGCGAAAAAAGGGAATATGCGTGTTATTGCTGTGGTGTTCGGTGCGGCTTCTCCAAAGGAAAGAAATGCCCAGGTAACGAAAATGCTTGATTATGCCTTTTCACAATTTATTACCTATCCGATTTACAAACGAGGAGAGGTCTTGGGCGAATCGAAAGTAAGCAAGGGCAGCAAAAAGATGGCAGTAGGGGTAACAAGTGAACCAATATCTGTTTTGACGGCCAAGAGCGGTGCGGCAAAAGACTTTACGAAAAAGGTTATTCTCGATAAAAACCTAAAGGCTCCCATTCAAAAAGGAGATCAAATAGGAACGCTCCAATTGATTAAAGACGGAAAAGTATATGTCGAATCACCGATTGTTTCAAAGGAAACTGTTGAAAAAGCCAGTTGGTGGCAACTGTATAAACGGGCATTCGGCATGTTTACACAAACGAAATGATTAACTTGTCGGAAAGGCGTGTAAATATACTAGTTTAGGCGAATGGCCACTAGTTTTGCCAGGAAGAAGGAATCTGAAGATTAAACAGAGAATTTGACTCATTATAAGACAGTGAAGGAGGCTGTATATAGTGAGTCTTACGATTGATATGGAGGCGAAGAGTAGAATATTATGCATTCGTCTCAAAGGTGATTTAGATCATCATACAGCAGAAAAGTTAAGAAAACAGGCAGAGGCGGCCATTCAAAAGCATGATATCCAACATATCATCCTTAACTTGGATGAACTGCATTTCATGGACAGTTCTGGATTGGGCGTAATTATCGGTCGGTATAAACAGGTACATCAGAAAAATGGTGAGATGGTTGTCTGTGCAATTTCTCCAGCAGTAAAGCGGTTATTTGAGATGTCAGGTTTGTTTAAAATTGTTAAACTAGAATTATCCGAACAAAACGCTTTGCAAAGACTGGGGGTTGCCTAACATGAAAAATAAAATGGAAACGAAATTTTCAGCACTTAGCCAAAATGAATCATTCGCAAGGGTGACGGTTGCGGCATTCATTGCTCAATTAGATCCCACGATGGATGAATTGACAGAGATTAAGACGGTCGTTTCTGAAGCGGTCACGAATTCAATCATTCATGGATATGAAAACGATCCGGAAGGGTGGGTCTACATTTCTGTAGTCATCGAAGGAGATACGGTCGAAGTGACAATTCGTGATGAAGGATTGGGCATTGAGGATGTTGAAGAGGCTAAGCAGCCACTATTCACGACGAAACCCGAACTTGAACGATCCGGCATGGGATTTACGATCATGGAGAACTTCATGGATGAGATCCATATCATTTCGCATAAGGGCGAAGGAACGATCATTCGATTAAAAAAGCACTTAACTACAAGCAGAGCTTTGTGCAATTAAGGGAGACTTGCATATGGATGTGGAGGTTAAATACGAGAAGAGCAAGAAAGGCCAGACCCATTTAAAAGATGAGGAATTGCGTAGGTTGATTAAACTCAGTCAGAGTGGGGACCAGGATGCAAGGAACTTAATTGTCAACAGCAATCTAAGGCTTGTATGGTCCGTTGTCCAAAGGTTCCTCAATCGTGGCTATGAACCGGATGATTTGTATCAGATTGGCTGCATCGGGTTATTAAAATCAGTTGATAAATTTGACTTAACGTTTGAAGTGAAATTCTCGACGTATGCTGTCCCCATGATCATTGGTGAAATTCAACGGTTTATCCGTGATGATGGTACTGTGAAAGTAAGCCGTTCTTTAAAGGAAATGGCGAATAAAATCCGTCGGGCCAGAGAAGAACTTTCAAAAACGCACGGTCGTGTTCCGACTGTCAATGAATTGGCAGAACATCTTGAATTATCACCTGAAGAAATTATCATGGCCCAAGAAGCTAGCCGTAGCCCTTCTTCCATTCATGAAACGGTTTATGAAAATGATGGAGACCCAATTACTCTTCTCGACCAGATTGCCGACCATAATGATTCATCGTGGTTCGACCAAATCGCTTTAAAAGAAGCCATCCAAGAATTGAATGAACGGGAAAGGTTAATTGTTTTTTTGAGATATTATAAAGACCAGACTCAGTCGGAGGTCGCCGTTAGGCTAGGAATATCACAAGTTCAAGTATCACGGTTGGAGAAAAAAATCCTTCAGCAAATGAAAGACCACATGAATCGTTGATTCATGTGGTCTTTCATTTGCTGGGAGAAAAAGTGGGATTTTGGAAATAGTAAGGAAGTGAAGGGGAAGTGTGCCACACAACATTTGGTAGGAATGTTGAAAAGGAAATATATATTTGTGAAAAAAGAAGAAAAACGAATTTTTTAGTTGAATTTGAAGTTAAAAACGAATATTATAGTAAAGGTCGCTGGTTTCATTCGGATTTAAAACTATTTTCATAAGGTTTTTATCTCGTTGAAATTTGAAAGATGAAAGATGAAGTATTAATGCAAGGTCACCTTTGTGCAAGCGATTGAATGGTGTTTCCTTAATATATGGAGGTCAGAAAAATATGTTTTTAGAAAAGTTTTTTTCCTTAAAAGCAAATGGGACGAATGTTCGCACTGAAATTATGGCAGGTGTTACGACATTCTTCACCATGGTTTATATTATTATTGTCAATCCTGCTTTATTATCTTCAATAGGAATACCATTTGAACAGGTCTTTATGGCGACCGTCATTTCTGCAGTCCTAGGTACCTTAATTATGGGATTATTAGCGAAGTATCCGATTGCCGTTGCACCAGGTATGGGGCTGAATGCTTATTTTGCCAGTGTGGTAGGTGCACACGGTCTTTCTTATCAAACAGTTTTTGGTACAGTTTTCATAGCAGGTCTATTATTTATTCTGGTAAGTGTTACGAGCTTGCGCAAAATGATTATTGATGCCATCCCAAATTCGTTGAAATTTGGAATCACATCTGGTATTGGTCTATTCATCGCATTTATGGGTTTGAAAAATGCGGGGATTGTCGTACCGAATGAAGGAACCATGGTTTCACTCGGGGATTTACACCAACCAGGCACCGTTTTGGCCCTTATAGGTTTATTATTCACTCTAATCTTGATGTCTCGGAATGTTAAAGGAGCTATCTTCATTGGCATGATTGTTACAGCAATCATTGGTTACTTTATGGGGATGCTGAAATTTGATGGAATTCTATCAACACCACCTTCACCGGTCTTTTTCGATATTGATATTGCTGGAGTATTTAGCAATTCTTTATATACTGTCGTATTTGCCTTTTTACTTGTAACGATATTTGACACGACAGGTACATTAATTGGAGTGACGGAACAAGCGGGATTAACGAAGGATGGAAAGATCCCTCGTGCTAAAAAGGCCTTCTTGGGAGATGCTATTGCCACGACGGTTGGCTCGTTGTTTGGAACAAGCCCATCAACCGCTTATGTTGAATCGAGTACTGGAGTAGCAGCTGGGGGACGTACGGGCTTAACGGCCACGGTCGTTGCCATCTTATTCGCTCTTTCCATTTTCTTTTCTCCATTAATAGCGGCCATTTCCTCCGTTTCTGCCATCACGGCACCTGTATTGATAATTGTAGGTTGCTTGATGATGGAAGGTCTTGCGAAAGTGGATTGGAAAACATTTGATGAAGCTTTTCCGGCATTTGCAATCATATTAACGATGCCGCTTACTTCAAGCATATCGACAGGGATTGCAATGGGGTTCATTACCTATCCTTTGATGAAATTCTTCAGTGGAAAAGGTAAATCCGTTCACCCGCTCATTTATATTTTTGGCGTGGTTTTCTTGATTCAAATGATCTTCTTCCCAACTCATTAATTTATAAATATTTTACAAAAAGACATGCTGATATCCGGCATGTCTTTTTTTTATTTCATTTCTTTGAATTAGTAATATTTGGACATCATTTTCTTTCTGCATTTTCACTCTGTTTCCAATCCATACTACTATTATAAGGAAATAAAAGGTCGGGATGTGAAAAGTGATGGCAGTCATTTACACCAGAATGAGGAACCGGGTGCATGTAAATGTAAACCAAAAGGTAAGAATAAAAGATATTGCAAAAATTATTGGTCCTGAAGAATTGGTTTCTAGTATTGAAGGGGCCCTTTTATTAACGGTGAATAGTGAAGATAAGAATATCATTATCATCGATTTGGCCCAACTCATCATGGCCATACAGGCAATCGATCCACATATCGAAGTGGAGACATTTGGTCCCTCCCAGACAATCATCGAAGTCATTTATCCCAAAAAGAAAATGTCTTTCGTTACTTTCGCCGTTATCTGGTTGCTTATGTTCATTGGAGGGGGTATTACCATCATGAATTTCCATGTGGATGTAAGTATGGGAGAAGTTCATCAAAAACTCTTTACGCTAATAACAGGAAGGGTTGATGAAAAGCCTTTGTTGATCCAAATACCCTATAGTTTCGGTATTGGGATTGGAATGATTTTGTTTTTTAATCACTTCTTTAAAAAACGCTTTAATGAAGAACCTAGCCCACTCGAGGTTGAAATGTTCAATTACCAGCAGGATTTAGATCGGTACGTCATTATGAATGAGAATAATGAGAGCGTGCGTCATCTCGATGACAGGTAATATCATTTTCGGGATTTTTGTTGGGCTAGCCGGCGGTGTCGCTACAGGTGCTGGTTTTGTAGCTTTTCTGACTGTACTTGGTGTCATACCAAGGCTGACACAGCTGACAAAAACGTTAAAAATGGTTCGGTATTATGAAGTGGCCATAATTTCAGGAGTGGTCGGAGGAACATGGTTTGGCCTACAGGGGACGACCTTTGCTCTTCCTTCTTTCTTATTAATTCCAATCGGACTTGCGGACGGTATTTTTAATGGAATGCTTGCAGCTGCACTGACTGAGGTGTTGAATGTTTTCCCGATCTTGTCCAAACGAGTAGGCATACAAGATAAAATCATTTATCTGTTAATGGCACTAGTGTTAGGTAAAATAGTTGGATCCTTATTTCAATGGATTTATTTTGTCGATTTATAAGAACGACCATACGCATACCTGATGAAAGGAAGGCTCCTGATGGTGACCAAACGAAAAGTGATATTGATAACAGATGGAGATGTATATGCAAATCGTGCTGTTGAGCTAGTTGCAAGAGAAATCGGAGGGCGCTGCATTTCAATGTCACAAGGGAATCCGTCCCGTTATACAGGTTTGGAGCTGGTAGACCTTATAAAGAAAGCGAAGAATGACCCCGTGTTGGTCATGTTCGATGATAGTGGCTTCATGGGTGAGGGATTCGGTGAAACGGCGATGAAGGTGGTTGCAAGCCATCCTGACATCCATGTCCTGGGCATCATAGCCGTTGCTTCGAAAAGTAGAAGGGAAGAGTGGACTAAGGTGGATGTCTGTATCGATAGGGATGGGCAGTTGACGGAAAATGGGGTGGACAAATTCGGAGCCCAGGAATTTGAGATAGGGAAGATAACCGGGGATACGGTGTATTGCATTGATGAGTTAAAAGCTCCGATCGTTGTAGGCATTGGAGACATTGGAAAAATGTCACACCAGGACGACTTTAAAAAAGGAGCACCAATCACAAAACTTGCTGTGCAAATTATATTGGAAAGGAGCGGTCTTGATGGCATCAGAGGATAAACAAAATATGAAGCCCATTCCGACTAACGTGGTGGAAGTCGATACTTTCATGGAAAAGAGGGTCGGTCTGGGTGTCAGTTTTGATTTAGGCGTAAGGAAAATAAAAGTTTTAAGAAAAGAAGTTCACCTTTATTATGTGAATGGACTTACGGATACGGAATTCATCATTGAACTTCTTAACTCGATGGTCCATTCTCAAAATACTGAAATAAAAACGACAAAAGTATTTGATTTCATGAAAAATTTACTCGTTCACCAATCTGTGGAAGAAATACGTACGATGGATGAGTTGGTTGACCAAGTCCTTTCCGGTTTAATCGTCATTGTGATGGATGGATACGATATAGGGTTGGTTGTCGATGTCAGGAGTTACCCTGGACGACAGCCTGAAGAACCCGATACAGAAAAAGTTGTCCGTGGTTCTAGGGATGGATTTGTAGAAAATATCATTGTAAATACAGCCATCACTAGACGGAGAATCAGGGATGAGAGATTACGTTTCGAAATCATGAAGGTCGGCGAACGCTCTAAAACGGATATTGCGATAGGGTATATTAAAGATATAGCGGACCCGGGTTTAATTGAAACCGTTCGTACGAAATTGGAAGATATAAAAATAGATGGGCTAACGATGGCGGATAAAACGGTAGAAGAATTTATCGTTAAGCAAGGATATAATCCATATCCTCTTGTCCGATATACAGAGCGTGCTGATGTAGCCGCAACACACTTACTGGAAGGCCATGTACTAGTCTATGTGGATACCTCACCTAGTGTCATCATCACCCCTGCTCCCCTCTTCCATCATATGCAGCATGCAGAAGAGTACAGACAATCCCCCGCTGTTGGAACAATGGTACGGTGGACCAGATTTCTCGGGATAGCCGCTTCGTTATTTTTGCTTCCATTGTGGTTGTTGTTTTGTTTAGAGCCTGACTTCCTTCCGGATAAACTGGAATTTATCGGGCCAAATGAAAAAACGCATATTCCGATTGTTGTCCAAATTTTCATTTCGGATATCGGGATCGAATTTTTACGGATGGCCGCCATCCATACCCCGACCCCACTTTCAACTGCAATGGGATTAATTGCTGCGGTCTTGATCGGACAGATTGCTATTGATGTAGGGTTATTTGTGCCGGAAGTCGTTCTTTATGCATCGGTTGCGACCATTGGGACATTTGTCACCCCAAGTTTGGAATTAGGGGTTGCCAATAAACTGTCTCGATTAGCTTTGATCGTTTTGGTTGCCTTGTTCAAGCTGCCTGGGTTAATCATAGGAATAACGCTATATATCATTTTATTAACGAGCATAAAAGCATTGAATACACCCTATTTATGGCCGTTAATCCCGTTTCAACCAAGAGCCTTGTCACATATTATATTAAGAAGACCTTTTCCAGGTTCCAGAGAACGGCCGAGTATCGTCCATCCACAGGACAAATACAGGCAGCCTAGGAAATCTTAAGGTTGATGTTGTCGAAAAGTTGTGTTAATTTAATTTTATTCGAATAAAGCAGTAAAGTGGCTTCACAAAGAGTTTGGGCTCTTTGGAGTTAAACCAATCTGATTTCGAACTACGCAATTATATTTAATGGGAACGTGTAGAAACAGGTAAATAAGAATAGTAAACGAGGAATTTGGATGAGGAGATTTAAAGGGATATCATCCTTTTCGAGGAACCTCTTACGATCCCTCACTTCATTTAACCGTAAGTTTGGATCAGGAAGGTGAGACTATTATGCATTTGTTTGGGACTAGTCATGTAAATGACCGTGGACATCTACAAATTGGCGGAGTGGATACTGTTAAGTTAACAGAAAAATATGGTACGCCGTTATATGTCTATGATGTAGAGTTAATACGCGAACGGGCAAGAGGATTTAAGCGGACATTTGAAGAATTGGGAATACCGGCTCAGGTGGCGTACGCAAGTAAAGCATTTTCATCCATTGCCATGATTCAATTGGCCGAACAGGAGGGCTTGTCACTCGACGTGGTCTCAGCGGGGGAATTATATACAGCCATCAAGGCTAATTTCCCAACCGAACGTATCCATTTCCATGGGAATAATAAAAGTGTCGAAGAGTTACATATGGCACTAGATTACCAAATAGGGTGTATTGTGGTGGACAACTTTTCTGAATTGACACTACTTGAAGAAATCTGTTCAAACCGAGAAGAAAAGGTCAGAATTCTTTTACGTGTGACACCTGGCATTGAAGCGCATACACATGATTATATTTTAACAGGGCAGGAAGATTCGAAATTTGGTTTCGATCTAATTAATGGTCAGGCGGAAGGCGCCCTTAAACAGGCGTTAAAAAGCAAGTGGCTTGAAGTGCTCGGGTTGCACTGCCATATAGGTTCCCAAATCTTTCAAACCACTGGCTTTCTTTTGGCCGCCCAAAAAATCATTGGCAAGCTAAGAGAGTGGCATAAAGCAATTGGTTTTCAGCCAAAGGTGCTAAATTTAGGCGGAGGCTTCGGAATCCGTTATACAGAAGAAGACGATCCGCTTCCAGCATCTCAATATGTAGAAGAAATCGTGAGGGAAGTGCAAATACAGATTGCCCAGTCTGATTTAGAAATGCCGGAGATTTGGATTGAACCTGGTCGCTCCTTGGTCGGAGATGCAGGTATCACCTTATATAAAGTGGGTTCAGAAAAGGAAGTGCCGGACGTCCGCAAATACCTAGCTGTCGATGGGGGCATGAGCGATAATATTCGTCCAGCCTTATACGAAGCGAAGTACGATGCGGTACTAGCCAATCGCCCACTTGATCCAGTGGAGGAGACGGTTGCTATTGCCGGGAAATGTTGTGAAAGCGGCGATATGCTGATTTGGGATTTACCCTTGCCAAAAGCTGGACGAGGAGATATTTTAGCTGTTTTCTGTACAGGGGCTTATGGGTATTCCATGTCTAACAATTATAACCGGATTCCGAGACCGGCGGTGGTTTTCGTTGAAAACGGGGAAGCGCGTTTAGTCATCAGGCGTGAAACCTTCGATGATCTTATCCGTCATGATTTAGCTTTTCACGAAGCGGTTGGTTTGAATAAAGAATAATCAAAAAGAGGATGTAACTCCTTTTTTAAAATAGTAAAAGGCAGAAACGTGATGAACGTTTCTGCCTTTTGCTATTTATTTACCGGTGGTACTTCTAGGTACCGCCATTTTATTGTGAATCAGCTAAAAAAAGATTTGATAGCATCTATTAGACTATTGAAGACATCCTTTAATTTATCTAGAAATGATTGTCCTTCTTCAGATTCAAGGAAGTTGGACAATTTATCTTTAGCTTCTGTCAATTGGTCACCAACGGCGTTCCAATCAATATTCAATTCTTTTAATTTATTGAATAGATCGATCAGGCTTTGAATTTGCCCTTCATTTAAGACTAGGCCAAGATCATTTGCAGCGGATTCTACGATCTTACGAACATCCTCTGTAGTGGCAGGAGGGTTGTCTGCCATTTTCTCTTTGATTTTCGTTACGAGTGCAGAAGCCTCTTCCGTACCGATTTCATCTCCCAATTCAGCAGTGGTGACCATTTCTTCATTGGCAGCCTGTTTTACATCTTCGGAGATTGCTTTATCAGAAGATAATTCATAGGCTTTAATGACACCTGTTAAGGCAGCTGTACCGGAAACTGGAATAGGTGCTGTGACATAAACGGTAGCATCTTTAACCCCAGCAGTCGCAAGGGCATTGATATACATTTCATCAGTTACCCAATTAATGTTCTTGGATTCCAATTTTAGGCCTGTGCCTTTTTCCTCAAGCGTAATGGCAGAAGAGGATATAGCTTTTGTACCTATTAATCTGCTAGCTATATAATCTCCCAAATATTCATGTTCTTCCGCATTGGTGACTGTCAGGACCTCCACATCGTCAGGTGCTTTCATTTCTGAAAGGAGCATGCTTTTTTGTTCTTTAGACAAATTTTCTCCTAGTGTAACGATCATATCGCCAACTGCGGCATCCGCAAAGGCCTTATAAGGCAATAACAGACATAATAAAATGGTCACAATGACCCATTTTTTTGGACTTTTCATGATTTTCCTCCTTAACTTTTCCTCTGTTCTTAATAGATTATAACCTACTGATAGGGTTACATTAGATTGGACGAATCGAAGCGAAAAAAAGATACAGTTTTTATTAATTTTTTTCACCAAAAATTAGTCCCTATTAAAGTAGCTGAACGATCTTCCATCATTCGTAATGAAGATACAGGCCATGAAACCATTATATCCTTTATCAATGTAGTAAAAACAGAGCGAGATTGCAAGGGGATTTGTCAAAATGTGCTAAGTTATAGTAGAATGAATTCGATATTTAAATAGTTATTCATAAAAATAAAGGGAGTATGGGATGAGAAGGAGTAATATAACACTTTTACTTATGATGCTTGTTGTGGCTTTGATATGGGGAATTATCTACTGGACATTTATCGCGTAGCACTAGGGAATCTATAATTCAAGTGCTGAAAGTGATGTTGAAACGAATAAAGTTTTTATGTATGATGTAAATGTCATAAGTGAGAGTAATCATCAAAGTGTATAAACTAGATAAACAGGTAAATAATAAAAAACGTTATTTAGTAACGAGGGATATTATGTTGATTAAGTATAAGAAAAGTTATGAAAAGTTTGCCATGGGGTTATTATCTTTCATGCCAAATGAAAAAGAGATAAAAGTGCTTCGGAATACCATGAAGAATTATGAAACAGATGAAAATTTGCAGTTGTTCTTATGGAAAGATGAAGAAATCGTCGGCTTGATTGGAATAGAGACAAGTTCCAATTTCATCGAGATTCAACATATATCTGTAAATCCTTCTTTCCGTAAGCAAGGGATAGGCAAAGAAATGGTTAGGTCAGTGAAGGAACAATACCCTGACAAAGAATTAAAGGCAAACGAGCATACGGAAAGTTTTATTGAAAAGTGTTGAAAAACTTATCTAATCAAAAATAGAGGATGCTCTCATGAGCGGTCCTCTATTTTTGATTTCCTTAAGGAAAGTTGTTTGGCCCTTTCCAAGATAACGTCAGAACGATCGCGTGTTAAATGTTTATCGACCAACCCTACATTCGTACAATCACTGTCCATGCACCACGTGTATCCTTTCTGTTTGCATAAGGTTTGGCAATGTGCAAGTAGTTCCGGGTCATTAATGGGAAGGTTAATGCTTCTATAGGGTTTTTTAAGCAACATTCGTTCATGTGTCTGTTGAAGCAAATCGAGCAGGGCTTCGGGATCAAGACCCAATTGTCGCAGCTCGGCTTTTTTTAAATGAAGGTTGGATATGGCCTTTGCAAGAGTTCTTGTAGCCCCTGCATTATTGCCCCTGCGATCATGGTATAGGGCAACGGCGATTTGAATCAGGCCGACCCAATGTGAATCACGTTCTTTAGGAGCTGTTTCTTTCCAATACTCTTCAAGTATTTCGTGACACTCAAAGTAATCTCGAGTTCCGTGAAAATGGATGAGGAAAGAGAGATAGTCTTCAGGTAAATGCAATAATAACCCCTCCTTGTGCCTTATTTTCCCTTAGGTTAAGAAAGCTTTTTTAGACGATTACCGCTTTTTAAGTATAAATACCATAGTACCATAAAAAAATGTCCAGAAAAATAAGGAAAGCTGATTGCTATGCAATCAGCTTGTGTCGTCAGTTTTCAATTATAACCAAGAAGCACCGACGATAACTAATAAAATGAATAATACTACGATAAACGCAAATCCGCCACCAAAACCTCCTGCATTGCCACCCATATAAGTACCTCCTTTATTCTGCTTATCTTACATTCTTAGACTATGTTCATTTTATAAATATGATTGGGCAACGACCCAATTTAAAAAATCCGCATGAAAAAACTTTAAATCAAGCAGAGCTTTATTTGTAATGGATAAAGGGCCGGTAATCCTCTATACTTGATTAATGAAGAAATAGGCCAATTAAAGGCCAATTAGATTTAAATGGGGTATTTTGATGGGTTATAATATTAAAATTGATGCATTCGAAGGACCGATGGATTTACTCCTTCATTTGATAAACCGTCTAGAAATAGATATTTATGATATCCCTATGGCTGATATCACAGAGCAATATTTAGGCTATATCCATACGATGCAGCATCTTGAATTAGATATTGCGAGCGAATATTTAGTCATGGCCGCTACTTTACTCGCCATCAAAAGTAAAATGTTGCTGCCTAAGCATGAAGATGAGCTATTGATGGATGAAGATGGGGAATTATTCGAAGAAGATCCTCGTGACGAACTTGTAGAGAAACTATTGGAATATAAAAAGTATAAATCTGCAGCAGAAGAATTCAAAGAACTGGAAGAAGAACGGAACTTGATATTCACTAAACCGCCAAGTGATCTTTCTGAATATGTAAAAGAAACGGAAAGTGAATTGCAGGAGTTAAATGTTAGCCTTTACGATATGTTGGGTGCCTTGCAAAAGTTGCTTCGCCGGCAAAAGATTCAAAAGCCCCTTTATACAAAAGTGACGAAACAAGAGATTTCCATTGAAAAACGCATGGAAGAAATCATGGCAGACCTCCAAACGTTTAAAGGTAAGAAGAGCTTTTTTGATTTGTTTCCAGAGCCAGTCAAGGAGCATATAGTGATTACATTTTTAGCGGTATTGGAACTGATGAAATTAAATGAAATTAAAGTTGAACAAGAAGATAATTTTTCGGAAATCATGATTGTAGCTAAGGAAGGTGTAGAACCAGTTGGAAGTTATTAATTGGAAAGGGATACTCGAGGCCCTTTTGTTTGCATCCGGAGATGAAGGTCTTTCCATCAAGCAAATTGCCTCAGTCCTTGAAATCACAGAATATCAAGCAACGGACATCATTGAAAGTTTAAAGGAAGACTATCTCACGGATACACGGGGGATTCAAATTATTGAAATAGCCGGTGTGTTCCAGCTGGCAACTAAGAAAGAACACTCCGATTATTTAAAGAAACTTGTGGAAACATCCAGTTCACAAGGGTTGACACAGGCAGCTTTGGAAACGTTGGCCATAATCGCCTATAAACAGCCGATTACGAGAGCGGAAATAGATGAGATACGCGGAGTGAAAACAGACCGTCCGATTCATACGCTTGTTACGAAAGTTTTAATTAAAGAGGTCGGTAGAGCTGAAGGGTCTGGTCGCGCTTATTTATACGGCACAACGAAAGAGTTTTTAGATTACTTCGGACTAAAATCCATAAACGAGTTGCCGCCACTTGCCGATAATACGGAAGAAAGCTTCGAAAACGGAGAAGCTGATCTGTTTTTCGAGAACTTCCAAAAAACAATCGAATAACAAATCCTCATGATTTTGTGATAATATAGAAAAAAATGGATGTTTGGAGGGGTTGCAGGTGCGCATTGTAGCGTGCAATGGGTATGCGCTTGAAAAAGAAAAGTCAAATTCTCCCGAGGACTTCTTTAACCGTTCCACTGTCAAATACATACAGGCCGGTGAAGAAAAGGTATTGAATGTATTGTATCTTCGTTACTTCGATGAGATGATCGCCCGTTGGACTCCATATTCTCAAAATCCCGTTTTCAAAAGCCTGACTAGAGATATCTATATGGCTGATATTATCGCTTTGATTTGTCTCATCAAAGAACCAAGTTTATCCAGCCGAAAGCGAATATATATAAATTCAGAAAAAGAGTTAGCAAGTTACCTTCTAAATATAAACTTTCCAAAACTAGAGGAAGTGTTTAGATCTATTGAACAAGCTAAACCATATGATATTAAAACATATTTAGATTTTTATCAATCATAATCATTATGAGGAGGGTTCACGGTTGGGGAATACATTGGTAAAATCACAGCTTGAGGATGTAAAAAGCTTTTTAGAAACGACAGTGGCTCAGCTAGAGGAGTTTCTGAATGAAACGACTTATTCTAAGTTGCAACAGGAAAAAAATGGTGAAGAAAGCTATTATAAAGGGATTCTCTCTAGTTTAAGAAGAATGCTTGTAAGTTGTGAAGAGGGTTTGGAAGCATGTCAAATCGTTCTTAAAAATGAGGTTTTTAATAAAGCTGCTGCGGAAAAGACGCTATATAGAGTGTATCATCAATGTATCGAAGAGTACTTTTCACCAAAATCGGACCGATGGTTTGAAGACAGTCGTTCAGCTTATACAGGGAAAAACTCCATCAAGTTCCATCAAACGGTACCGAATAGTATCATCACCATTCTTAAGACCGTAGAGAGTGGATTCCAAAACATGCGTGAAGAATTGGAGTTTTACGAAACCGATTATCGAACTAAGATGTTGCAATCTCGATAAGGAAACAGCAGGGCCTAATAGCCTTGCTGTTTTTTTGTTAAGGGTCTTTTCTTTTATTTGGAGCATAAAATGGGTTGATGTCTTATTTGAGATTTTTGGAGGGTGTGCTTATTGGATATAAGACAGTATGTGATGGATGTCAGTGAATGGATCGAACAAATGATGGGGTACATGGAGAGTATTGATATTAAGGACCGACGAATGATAGCAAATATGGAACAGCTTTCACGATGGACAAAGACATTGGAAACCGGAGATATAGATAATGAAGAACTACAAAAGATTGAAGAAGAAATAAACAGGATTTATAGAGAAATCAAAGAAAGGGCAACTGGTTTCCAATCTCAGAACGAAACAGAGGGATCTGTAGGTATCGGGAAACATACGCTTCCCCCCTTGCCATATTCATACGATGCACTTGAACCAATCATTTCGGCAGAAATTATGCGCTTGCATCATGATAAGCATCACCAAACATATGTGGATGGTTTGAATAAAGCGGAGTTAATGATGAAAAAGGCAAGAGAATCCAATGAATTTTCACTTTTGAAACATTGGGAAAGAGAGGCAGCATTCCATGGTTCCGGACATTATCTGCATACATTATTTTGGGAAGGCATGATGCCAGGAGGTGGAGGTCAGCCGAAGGGGGATCTCCTTAAACAGATTGAGAGAGACTTTGGAAGTTTCGAGGCTTTTAAAAGTCACTTCAGCGAAGCGGCCAAACAGGTGGAAGGCGTTGGCTGGGCCATTTTGGTCTGGGTTCCCCGATCACGTAGGTTAGAGATTCTTCAATCTGAGCGACATATGATTTTGACACAATGGGATACCATCCCTGTCCTTGTTCTGGATGTCTGGGAACATGCTTATTATCTTCAATATAAGAACAATAGGGCAGCCTATGTAAAAAAATGGTGGAATGTCATAAATTGGCCGCAAACCACATTACGGTTCAATAAAGCAAAAAAACTGATTTGGAAACAACAATGAATAGTAAATGAGTTCTCGCGAAAAGATAGGAAGGGATGGATGGGGCCATAATGGTTCCATCTTTTTCGTTTAGATTATTTTCGGGGGTATGAAAAGTATGGAAAAATGACAGGAAGAGGAAATCAGGGACCGAAAGGGAGTGAATACTTCAGGTGAATATTCTCAATTGTAAATTATTGTTATTAGAATTAGGGCGTGATATTTCTTCTAAAATAATTTTATATTTTTCATATTAGTTCTTGATATAGTAATGTGGGTATGTTAAATAGACCATTCATAGGGATTATAACTTGTTTTTATGTATATTAGTATAAAGTTGTGTCGAAAATGTGAACATGACAATTATTAAGTTATATTTATTGACTAGTTACTAAATAATAATTATTATAAACAGGAAGCAAAAAATATTTTTTCTGGAGGAATAATAATATGTCATTAATTAATAAACAAGTTGAAGATTTTAAAGTTCAAGCATACCAATCAGGAGAGTTCAAAGAAGTGACACTAGAAGATGTAAAAGGAAAATGGGCTGTATTCTTCTTCTATCCAGCTGACTTTTCATTCGTATGTCCAACAGAATTAGCTGATCTTCAAGATAACTATGAAACATTCAAAGAAATCGGTTGTGAAGTTTACTCGGTTTCAACTGATTCTCATTTCAGCCATAAAGGATGGGCAGATGCTACTGATACAATCGGTAAAATCGAATACCCAATGCTAGCAGATCCAGCACTAGCTCTATCTCGTCAATTTGGAGTATTAGTCGAAGAAGATGGCGTAGCTTTACGTGGTACTTTCATCGTAAATCCAGAAGGCCAAATCAAATCATATGAAGTGAATGACATGGGAATCGGCCGTAATGCTGAAGAACTTATTAGAAAAGTTCAAGCTGCACAATTCGTAGCAGAACATGGAGATAAAGTTTGCCCTGCTAAATGGACTCCAGGTGAAGATACATTAGAGCCAAGCTTTGACCTAGTAGGAAAACTTTAATTTTAGGATATTTCCCTATACATATATCAACTAGTTGATATATAAAACAGCTATGATTGACAAAAGGCACTTACTTCAATAAGTGCCTTTTGTCCTTTAAAAATAAAATTTTTTAAACAGCAAGGAGATCAACTATGGAAAAAATATATGATTTATTGATTATCGGGGGAGGGCCAGCAGGTCTTTCTGCGGGAGTTTATGCAGGTCGAGCAAAATTAAAAACGATCATCCTTGAAAAAGGATCTGGCGGTGGGCAAGCAGCCACCACTTCAGAAATAGCTAACTATCCTGGTATTCGCAACATCTCAGGTCCAAAGCTAGTGGAGGAAATGAAACTTCAAAACGAAGATTTTGGTGTGGAGTTCGCTAAATCAGATGTAACCGGCGTAGATTTATCTGGGGAAATAAAAATCGTAAAAACGCTTAGTGGGGACTATCATGCACGCGCTGTAATCATTGCAACGGGCGCCACCCCAAGAAAACTTGGGTTTCCAGGAGAAGAAGAATTCACTGGCCGAGGCGTAGCGTATTGTTCAACCTGTGATGGAGAGTTCTTTGAAGGGTTAGAAGTTTTCGTCATTGGAGCAGGATATGCAGCGGCTGAAGAAGCCATTTTCCTTACTCGCTTTGCAACAAAAGTAACCATTATCGCCCGCGAATCAGCCTTCTCATGTGCCCCTTCCATTGTTGATAAAGTAATGGCCAATGAGAAAATCGAGGTCAAATTCAATACAGAGATTCTTGGTGCTTATGGCGACGGCATGATTCAACGTGCCCGCTTCATCAATAACGTAACAAAAGAAGAGTGGGAATATGAAGCAAAGGAAGAAGACAGTACATTTGGCATTTTCGTGTTCATTGGTTATCAACCTCAAACGGCCATTTTCCAAGGCCATATTGAAATGGACCGTGCTGGCTATATCCTAACTGACGATGATATGAACACAAATGTAAAGGGTGTTTACGCAGCAGGTGACTTGAGACCGAAGTCCTTGCGTCAGATCATTACAGCAGTATCTGATGGAGCGATAGCCGCTACGGATGCGGGTAAATATGTTGCAGAAGAAAAAGACCGCTTAGGCATTAAAGATGAGCCGGTAGTGGAAGAAAAGAAAGAGGAAAAGAAAAAAGCTGCTGCACCAGCAGGTAAGAGCTCCTTACTGAGTGATACGTTAAGAGGCCAACTAAAAGGAATCTTCGATAAGATGGAGAATGACGTGACCTTAGTATCAATCGTGGATGAAAGCCTACCCAAATCGGTAGAATTACGTGACTTCTTATTAGATGTTGCAGAATTAGGGGACAAGCTTCATCTTGAGCTATATAATAAAGGTGAAAATAAAGATATGGAAGAAAAAGTGAATGCCGATAAATTCCCTGTAGTCTCCCTGTTAAATTCGAATGGGGAATACAGTGGGGTCAAATATCACGGTGTACCAGGCGGACATGAACTGAACTCCTTCATTTTAGCTATCTACAATCTTGCTGGTCCGGGTCAAGCGATGGATGCTGCTGTTCGGGATTCAATCAAATCAATTAGCAAGAAGACAAATATTAAAGTCATGGTATCTTTAGCGTGCCACTTCTGCCCTGACGTTGTAGTTGGAGCACAACGAATCGCCATTGAAAATCCTAATGTTGAAGCTGAGATGGTCGACATCAGTAATTTCCAAGACATTAAGAAAAAGTATAAAGTTATGAGTGTTCCGGCTATGATCATCAATGATGAGGAAGTAGTGTTCGGAGCGAAGAAGATCGATGAAATTGCTGCTTTATTAGTTTAATAGATGAAAAACCGATGGATGGACATAACATGTCTGTTCATCGGTTTTTTTTCGTTTTTTTGTACCTTAACCTAATTGAATTATGCTTGTAACCTTCCTATTATCTTTAAAGACCTTCGATTATTTAATCATAACCCTTGTCCATTTGCATAAACTTGTACAAAAACAAGTAAAGAAACGGGAGGGCACTCATGCGTTTTCTATATAAAGAAATACCCAAATTGTGTATGGTCATTCTCATGTTTTCTTTTCTAGCACCATTACAGAGCGTTCAAGCCAACGTAGCCGTCAGTGCCCATAGTGCCATTTTAATGGACGAAGAAAGTGGAAGGGTCATTTATGAAGTGAATGCTCACGAAAAGAACCGAATTGCAAGTATCACGAAAATCATGACTGCTATCTTAGCTATCGAATCGGGGGAAATGGATGAGACCGTAACAATCAGTAGTAATGCTTTTGGTACTGAAGGGTCTTCCCTTTATTTGAAAGAAGGTGAAAAGATCAAGCTTGAAGATTTGGTTTATGGCTTGATGTTACGTTCGGGGAATGACGCGGCTGTTGCGATCAGCGAAAAGGTGGGAGGGAGCCTTGATGGTTTCATTTGGATGATGAATCAAAAAGCGGAAGAAATCGGTATGAAGAACTCCCACTTTACGAACCCTCATGGATTGGATAATACCAAGAATCATTATTCAACGGCATATGATATGGCTTTACTCACCCGTTATGCTATGCAAAACAAGACATATGCCAAGATAGCCGGCACTAAAGTACATCGGGCCCCTAACTCGACCGAGAATTGGGATTATGTATGGAAAAATAAGAATCGGCTACTCACGCAATTATATGAGTATTGTACCGGCGGGAAAACGGGCTATACTAAACTTGCAAAGCGGACATTGGTCACTACAGCGACTAAAAATAATCATAATCTTATCGCTGTCACGTTGAATGGGCCGGATGATTGGAATGACCACATCAATATGTATGAATCTGCTTTCAAGAATTACAGTTTGACTGAAATTCTTCCTGAAGGCGCCATAAAGGACATAAAGAATAAAACGTATAGAGGGCATGTTTATTTCAAAAATGATTTTTCCTATCCTCTTACTAAGGACGAAAGGAATTCAATAAAGGTTAAAATGAAATTCCTGAAGCCGAAGAAGAGTTGGGAAGATAAACGAAATATTCCGGAAGTAGTGGGCAAGGCTTATATCTATCTGGATGGAAAACAGGTCGGTTCGCGTTCCATCTTTTATGGTGAAACTGTAGAAAGTTTCAACCAGCAATCTTTTCAATCCTCGTGGGCTGCTCTATTCGAAGCAGTATTGGGAATAGATAGAAATGGTTAATTATATCTGGGTTGGAATGACAGTAATCGGTATAGTATTCGCCATGATTAATGGGACCATGAATCAGGTGAATGAAGCACTTTTTGTTAGCGCCAAGGAAGCTGTCACCCTTTCGATAGGCTTGATGAGCATTCTGGTTTTTTGGCTGGGGTTAATGAAAATCGCGGAAGAATCGGGGCTGCTCGAAAAACTATCCGTTTTGTTCAAGCCTTTAATGAAATGGTTATTCCCTGAAGTCCCTCCCAATCATCCTGCAATGGGCTATATTTTATCCAATATGATGGCGAATACGTTTGGATTGGGAAATGCAGCGACCCCATTAGGGATTAAAGCCATGGAGCAGTTAAAGAAATTAAATGGTAATAAAGCGACCGTAAGCCGTTCGATGGTTACCTTTTTAGCGGTGAATACTTCAAGTGTGACATTGATCCCAACGACCGTCATTGCTATAAGGATGAATTACGATGCCGTCTCCCCGACTGACATAGTGTTTCCAACTATCGTGGCTACAGCCATTTCGGCGGTAGGGGGAATAGCGATAGATCGATACTTTTATTACAGGAGAAAGCGGAATGGGAGGGAATAGGAATGCTACAATGGATGACCGCCATTTCGATTTGGTTGATACCACTTTTGATTCTCTCGATTTTATTATACGGTACGTATAAGAAGGTTCCCACCTATGAGACCTTCGTAGAGGGGGGGAAGGAAGGAATCAGTATGTCTTTCTCCCTTATCCCTTTCTTGGTGGGAATGCTCGTCGCCATTTCGGTATTTAGAGCCTCAGGGGCTCTTGATTCCTTCGTACAGGCATTAAAACCGATTCTGGCCTTTCTTCACTTCCCGGCTGAGGTTTTCCCCCTGGCGATCATCCGTCCTATATCGGGAACGGCTGCATTAGGGATGACGAGTGACTTGATTTCCATATATGGTCCGGATTCCTTTGTTGGTCGCTTGGCGGCTACGATCCAGGGAAGTACAGATACGACCCTGTATGTGTTGACTGTATATTTCGGAGCAGTGGGAATTAAAAAAATGGGTGATGCACTCAAGGTTGGCTTATTGGCGGATTTAGTCGGGGTTATAGCAGCAGTGGTTGTGGTCACGCTTGTTTTTGGTACAAAGTAAGCCGAGGAAATGGATGTATCCATTTCCTTTTTTTATTGATATCCTATATTTTACGATTTTAAGAAAAGGATACATTTTTTTGCCATGGAAAATTAAGCTATGTTACACTCATTATGGAAACCAGCCTATATAACAGATCCTAAATGGATGAAATAATAAAAGAAACGGCCATATTCACGAAAAACCTTTTGTTTTTGCCTCGCTATATGTAATAATTGTATGATTGTGTATGTACAGACAATAACAAACGAATGATTATACTATGAGGTGAAGATAGATGGAAAGATTACAAAAGGTAATAGCACATGCAGGATTAGCATCGCGTCGTAAGGCCGAAGAGCTAATATTAGAAGGCAAGGTAAAAGTGAACGGTAAAGTAGTGAAAGAATTAGGTGTGAAGGTAGGTCCTAATGACAAAGTACAGGTCAATGAAATCCCACTCGAGAAAGAACCACCTGTATATTTCGTATTCTACAAACCACGCGGAGTCATTTCAGCTGTTTCGGATGATAAAAATAGAAAAGTCGTAACGGATTACTTCCCATTCGTCCAAGAACGGATTTATCCTGTAGGTCGTCTCGATTATGATACTTCCGGTTTATTGGTTTTAACGAATGACGGGGATTTTGCGAATACACTCATGCATCCAAAACATGAAGTCGACAAAGTGTATGTAGCTAAAGTGAAGGGCATTCCTTTACGTGAGAGCCTAAGGAAATTAGAAAAAGGAATCATGCTTGAAGATGGAAAAACAGCTCCAGCTAAGACCAGAGTACTGACGACTGATAAGAAAAAGGAAACGGCCATTATAGAAATCACTATCCATGAAGGGAGAAACCGCCAGGTCCGTCGGATGTTTGAAGCGATAGGCCATCCTGTAATTAAATTAAAACGGGAGCAATATGGTTTCTTAACATTAGATGGACTGACTGCGGGAGATTCAAGAGAGTTAACTCCCCATGAAGTTAAATTAATGCGGACGATGGCATCGACTGACCCTAAACAGCGGAGAATGTAATACGTTTTTTCTCTTTATTAACAGGTTGAAACCGTTACCCCATTCATCCAAGCGGTTGAATGGGGTGGTGGAAAACAGCCTGTAAATTCCTTTTCTTTCATGATACGAAAAAGGTGTCGACGAATCTTCAAAATATGGTCATCGTGTTACATGTTATATTGGTATGGTGAAATATAGAGCTGCCTTAGGAGGATTTCTATGGATAGAAAAAAGCGACGCCTAGTGAGCAGGACCATCATTCTACTGTTATTAGGTGCAGCTTTAGTGTTTGCCCTTTATACGAACTTCACTAAAGATAAGAATGACAGTCTTCAAAAAGGAAAGGAAGCTCCTAATTTTGTTTTGACTGACATGGCAGGCAAAGAACATAAGTTGTCGGATTATAAAGGACAGGGTGTTTTCCTGAACTTTTGGGGTACATATTGTAAGCCTTGTGAATACGAAATGCCTTATATGGAAAGTCAATATCAAACATACAAGGACCAGGGTGTTGAGATATTAGCAGTCAATGTCGGGGAATCTGAATATTCGGTCAATAATTATGCTGCAAAACATAATCTTACCTTCCCAATCATGATTGATAAAGGCAGGGAAGTGGAGAATGCGTATCGCGTTGATATTTTACCGGTCACCTTCTTGATAGATAAAGAAGGAAAGGTGATAGATATCATTACCGGAGCCTTGACAGAAGAGAGCATCCAAAAGCATATGGAGAGAATTAAACCATAATACTGGGGAGTTTTTGACATGAAAGAAGTAAAATGCGATTGTGGCCATGTAAATCCATATGGTACAAAAATTTGTGAAGTTTGCGGGAGTATCCTGGTTAAAGAAGATAAAAAATTAATTGATATGCGCTATGAGGGAAGTGCCAGACGTTCACAGACTTATAACAAAACGATCATTGATAAAGTCTGGAATTTCTTCTCTTCCGTTAAGGTTGGGGTTACCCTTATAGTCCTGGCCTTGGTTGCTTCTGCAATCGGAACAATATTTCCACAGGAAATGTATATCCCTTCTTCTGTAACACCCGCCGAACATTACCAATCGGAGTATGGAACGTTAGGGAAGTTGTATTATGAATTCGGATTTCATAATTTATACAGTTCATGGTGGTATCTAATCATTATAGCGATGTTGGGCATATCCCTTCTGATTGCAAGTATCGACCGCTTTTTCCCATTATATCGGTCTTTAAAGAAACAAGGAATTACTCGCCATGATGGTTTCATGAAGCGACAAAGGGTATCGGGAGTGACGAAGCTTGATGGCCAGGGAGTAGATTTGGAAGAAGTAAAAGAGCGGTTGAAAAAGCAGCGCTATCATATACGTGAGGAAAATGGGAACATTCTTGCAGAAAAAAGCCGTTTTTCACGTTGGGGCCCTTACGTCAACCATATCGGACTTATCATTTTTTTAATTGGGGCTTTACTACGCTCAGTACCTGGAATGTATATTGATAAAGTGCTTTGGCTAAGGGAAGGCGAGACAAAAGAGATTCCTGGTACAAATGGTGAGTATTATCTTAAGAATAATGAATTCACACTGGAAGTCTATGATAAAGAGAATGAAGAAGACGAGCAATTCAGTGCCGCCATTGATAAAACTGGTACGATAGCTAAGACTTATGAAGCAGATGTGACATTGTTCGAGCGTCAAAATGAAGCGTTGCCAGGTGAAAAAGCAGAACTTGATAAAGTTAAGGATTTTAAAATAAAAGTGAATGAACCCTTGAAACACGATCACTTTGCTTATTATCAGGTGGATTATAAATTGGACGAGCTTAGTACCATGTCTTTTAATCTTATCAATAAAGAGACAGAAGAGAAATTTGGAAATATCACGGTGGATTTGAATAATCCGCAGAAGATGTATGAATTGAATAAAGGGTATTCTGTCGAGTTAATGAGTTATTTCCCCGATTTCGAATTTGATGAAAAAGGAGAACCGACGACGATATCAAAGGTTCCGAATAATCCGGCATTTATCTTTAATATGAAGACCCCAGATAAACCAGATGGAGAAGTGAGTTTCGTAGCTATAAAAGAGACGGTGGAACCATTAGGAGAAAATACATATAAACTGGCTTTTGCTGGAGTTGAAACGAAAGACGTTACAGCTTTGACTGTCAGGAAAGATCTTACATTGTGGATTCTTTTCACCGGGGGAATTATCTTCATGATAGGTGTTATCCAAGGTTCGTATTGGAATCATCGCCGTATATGGATTAAAAGAAATGAGAGTGAGATTTTGATAGCCGGCCATACCAATAAAAACTGGCATGGCATTAAGAAAGATATAAAAAATGCGATTGAATCAACACCACTTTGTGAACCAACAGATTTACTAGAAGAGGAGAAATCTTCTAATAAGGGGGAAGTTTTAAATGGCTGATTTGAGCGGTAATTTATTATATGCGGCCTTCTTTTTATATCTAATTGCGACCTTTATTTTTGGAGGCTCGATAAAGGATAAAAAAGGAGCAGAGGAGAAAAAACAAAATAACTGGGCAAAATTAGGAATCACCTTGACCATTTTAGGATTTGCAGCGCAGGTGGGTTATTTTATTACAAGATGGATTGCTGCGGGCCATGCACCTGTTAGTAACCTGTTTGAATTTACAACATTTTTCGGCATGATGATGGTAGGGGCATTTATCTTGATTTACTTTCTTTATAAAACGCCCGTCCTTGGGTTGTTTGCCCTCCCCATTGCATTATTGATCATTGCGTATGCAAGTCTGTTTCCGACGGAAATATCGCCGCTCATACCAGCCTTGCAGAGTGATTGGCTACATATCCATGTAACAACTGCAGCGGCAGGGCAGTCCATTCTTGCCATTAGCTTTATCGCCGCTATCATTTATCTGGTTAAATCGGTGGAACAGACAAAAGCAAGTAAACGGACATTTTTTCTTGAAATCATCATGTATACGTTAGTCAGTACACTTGCACTTGTAATAGTATCCTCCACTTTCTCCATGATGGATTATAAAGCTAGTTTTGATTGGGTTGATAAAAAAGATATGGCAGCCAAACAGGAATATACACTTCCTGCATTGGTTGGTCCTCATGAAGGGGTTATGCTTGAAAAGGGACAATTCCAACCATTGGTGGAGATGCCTGCAATAATCAATGCGAAAAAATTGAACACAGTCATATGGTCGATTGGTGCAGGACTGGTCCTGTATGGCTTGATAAGGTTGATTTCTCGGAAAAGAGTCGCTGCTCTAATAAAACCGCTTGTTAAAAATGTTAATTTGAACTTGCTGGATGAAATCAGTTACCGTTCCGTTTTAATTGGATTTCCAGTCTTCACACTCGGGGCACTTATTTTTGCCATGATTTGGGCCCAGATTGCTTGGACACGATTCTGGGGATGGGACCCGAAGGAAGTATGGGCCCTTATCACCTGGTTGTTTTATGCAGCCTTTTTACATCTGCGTATGTCTAAGGGATGGCAGGGAGAAAAATCAGCCTGGCTTGCGGTCATTGGTTTTGCCATCATGATATTCAATTTGATATTTGTGAATTTGGTTATCGCTGGTTTGCATTCATATGCCTAATTAAGGGAACCTTATCATTAGATGAAGGGGGTCTTTTGATAGTAATGTCGTTAATTTTATCGATATTCCTACCAAACGATCCCTTTTTTATGATTAAAGCGTTATTGCTAGGGAAATAAATCCTAGAGGGCTTTTAGATAACTTGTGGTAATTATTGTGACAATATAGTGAAAAGTTAAGGAAGAGCCTATAGAATTGGCTGTTTATCGGGATTTGTTAAGAAATAATATTAGGCATTAAAGCTTTCATTTTGTAAAATAAATGATAGGAGGCTGGTTACGAAATGTATAATGCTATTAAAATTCTTGTGGTGGATGATGAAGAAAGAATCCGCCGCTTGCTAAAAATGTATTTAGAAAGAGAAGAATACATAATTGATGAAGCTGAAAATGGTGATGAGGCTTTAGTGAAAGCTCTAGAAAATGATTATGATTTAATCTTATTGGATATTATGATGCCTGGTAAAGATGGTATTGAAGTCTGTCGGGAGTTGAGAGAGAAAAAAACGACACCTATCATCATGCTTACCGCTAAAGGTGAAGAAGTGAATAGAGTCCAAGGATTCGAAGTGGGGACAGATGATTATATTGTCAAACCCTTCAGTCCACGTGAGGTTGTATTAAGGGTCAAGGCGTTATTGCGCCGTTCTTCCAATGCAAATTACATGCAAACCGAAGCATCAGCAAAAGATGTAATCGTATTTTCCCACCTAACGATTGATAATGATGCCCATCGTGTGCTCGCGGATGGCAAGGAAGTATCTCTCACGCCAAAAGAATATGAATTATTATATTTCTTGGCGAAATCCCCCGATAAAGTTTTTGATCGTGAGCAGTTGCTAAAAGAAGTGTGGCATTATGAATTCTTTGGAGACCTTCGAACTGTGGACACGCATGTCAAACGCTTGCGTGAAAAGTTAAACCGTATATCCGAAAATGCTGCCAAAATGATTGTCACTGTTTGGGGCGTGGGTTACAAGTTCGAAGTTATTAACGACTGATGCTATGGGGCAGTGTTGTTGGTAAGCTTTGGGCAACGATTCTTTTGCTGGTATCCTTTGTTCTGATTGTTTTGACTGTACTTCTGGTTGAATTCTTTGATAATTTTCAGATAGAGAATGTCGAAAATGATTTAACCAAAATGGCACAGCAAATCATTACGGTCACGAATGAACATGGGGGCACTGGAGACGAAGTACTCCAAATAGCTTCTGAATTGATAGGTGATGAAACGAAAGTAATCATCTTGAATGACAATAAAATGGTCTTTTCATCTGTTGATGAGAATGGGTTTAAGATAACGCCTGAATTCATTAAAGATGATCCCGAATTATTAAAGGTATTTACAGAGAGAAAAACTGTAAAAAAAGAGATGATGCTTTCGACTGAGGGGACAGATGAAGATACATTGTCAGCAATTGTAGTGGGGGTTCCTCTTGAATTAAATGGTCAGCAGGATGAGGTTTTCTTGATTCAGTCATTGGAATCGATGGAAGAAACAACGAAATCCACAACGCAGTTCATCCTCTTAGCTGCAGGGATCGCTATAATATTGACAACGATTTTCGCTTTCTTTTTATCTACGAGAATCAATGCTCCACTAGTAAAAATGAGGGAAGCTGCCTTGGCCATAGCTCGTGGTAAATTTGATACCAAGGTTCCCATCCTCACCCAGGATGAAATAGGTGAGTTGGCCATTGCATTTAATCAGATGAGAAAACAGCTGAAATTCAACATGAATGCCCTCAGTCAAGAAAAGGAACACCTTGCAAGCATTCTCAGCAGTATGGCAGACGGGGTTATTACCTTTAATAAAGATGGTACTATCCTTGAGACGAATCCTCCAGCTGACCGGTTCTTGCAAGCATGGTACTTTGAAAAAGGATACAATCGGGAAGACAATATGAATGTACCATCAGTACTCATGAATCTATTTGACGAATCAGAGTCCTATGATAAGGAACAAGTTGGAGAAATTACTTTACAGGGTAGAAATTGGGGACTGATTGTTAGTCCTTTATATTCAACTGCAGATAATATCCGCGGTGCTGTCGCCATCATCCGTGATATGAGTGATGAACGTCGCATGGATAAACTAAGGACGGACTTCATTGCCAATGTGTCCCATGAGTTAAGGACCCCGATATCGATGCTACAAGGGTATAGTGAAGCCATTGTAGATGATATAGCAGGCAGTGAAGCTGAAAAAATGGAAATGGCTCAGATCATTTATGATGAATCGTTGAGGATGGGACGTTTAGTTAATGATTTATTGGATCTAGCCAGATTGGAATCAGGGAAAATGAACCTTACTTATGACCTGGTTTCCGTCTCCCCCTATTTAAAGAGGATTACAAGTAAGTTCTATGGACTGGCTAGAGATAAAGGGATCACGATTACGACGCATCTTCAAGACGATGGGATCAACTGGAATTTTGACCCTGATAGAATTGAGCAGGTATTGACGAATTTAATTGATAATGCAATCCGTCATACTCCTGCAGGCGGAAAAATCGATGTTATTCAAAAAATGAGTGATCGCAGAGGCTTGATTATAGATGTGAAGGACTCTGGTTCAGGTATTCCGGAAGAAGACTTACCATTCGTATTCGAGAGATTTTATAAAGCGGATAAAGCACGTACCCGTGGACGGTCTGGTACGGGCCTAGGTCTGGCCATTGTTAAAAATATCATTGATGCACATGATGGATATATTTCGGTGAACAGTTTACCAGAAAAGGGAACAACATTCAGCTTTATTCTACCTCGAATATTGGAAAATGCTGAATAAATGTCAGATTGCTTGGCAAATAATCTTGATACATGAGAAACAGAGTGGGCAAAGGCAATTGGATTCTCCTAATTGCCTTTGCCCATATTTTATTTGCGGGCAGTATATGGAGTAAATTGGGTAATTAGTATAAAATAAGTATGTAACTTTCATATGAAAATATCGACTATAATTATGAACGGATGTGGAGAAATAATGAATTCCATTTTCCACGATCTTTATGAAAAATATCACCAGGAAATTTATCAATTCATTTATTATATGACCAAAGACCGTGAAACGGCAGAGGACCTGGTTCAAGAAGTTTATATCAGGATAATGAAGGCCTATAATCGTTTTGAAGGCAATAGTAGTGAAAAAACCTGGATGTATTCCATTGCGAGAAATGTGACCATTGATTATTTTCGGAAACAAAAAGGATGGAAGAATAAAATCATTCCCACTATTGATTGGGATGGTCAGATGATTAAAGATAATCAGCCGATTCCCGAAGAAGTGGCCATTATGAATGATAATGTCAGAGAGATATATCGTTGCTTGAATCGATGTACTGTTAATCAAAAAGCAGTCATTATTTTACGGTACATACAAGGCATGTCCATTTCAGAAACCGCGGATGTACTGAATTGGAGTGAAAGTAAGGTAAAAACAACGCAACACCGCGCTTTAAAAGCGATTAAAAAAATGATGGATGATTCATCAGAAGAGGGGAGGAATTCCTTTGAAGAAATCCCGTTGGAAAGAAAGAGAAATTGAGGACTTGCTTCGCCAACTTCCGGAGGTAAAAGATAAACGCTCGAAGAAAGAAGTGTTTTCGAGGATAGAAGGTAAGCAAAGAAGAAACCGTAAAAAACTTTGGATTCCTCGTATTGTGGGCATTGCCTCCTTATTCTTAATGATGATCATTGGATCTTCACTGATGATTGGAAAAGATGAATCTCAAGAGCAGGAGGTTAATAGCCACGGCAATGGAAAATTGGCCATTTCAGAAAGTAAGATCATTTTGGATAAGCAAGAAAAGCATGATATTGAATCAAATGAAAAGCAGGATGTAAAGGAAGATATTGAGGGCGAACCAATAGAAAAAAATGAATTGAAAAGTAAATCTCAACAAGTGGAAAAAGAAAAAACACCCATTCGTGCGATTTACTCAGAAGATTTGCAGGGGAAGTCGACAATAACTCTAGGCGTGCCTGATCACCAACAGAATTTTATCGTACCTCTATCTTTTGTAGTCGATACTATCGAAGAAACGGAAGCCTTGGATCAGGTGGTAAAAAAGATGTCGACCATTAATGAGAAAAAATATGGCCTGTCCGATTATTTCCCTCTAGATATTAAGGTATCCCATGTTCCCACCAACAACACAGCAAATATCGAATTAAGGGCAGGCAGTAATCTGCTGGATGAGGATATCGTGTTTCTTAGAACCATGGAAGAAACCTTATCCTATCTAAATATTGATAAAGTGACATTTACAACGGACGGAAAATCTGGTGCCAGTTTTGCTCATGCCGGAACAGTAATAGAAGAAGAAATTCCCCGGCACAAGAATCGCACATTCTTTCTTTATCACACGGATAAATCATCTTCAAGTTTCCTTGTGCCTAGCAATATCGATTATCAGAACATGGAAGAGGCCCTACAAGCGGCAAAGGAGGAACCTGGCATAGAAGGGATTTCTTCTGCTCTACCGGAGAGTTTGAAGTGGGAGAACCTAAGATATGATGGGGGTTTAGTAACTGTAGAACTGGCACAAGAAGGCCGCTTGAAGAATGATTCAGAGTCGCTTCAAGGTTTGGAAGTCATTCTATTTACAGCTAAAGACTTTGGCTATGCAAAGGTGAAGTTTGAAAACTCCCCTGTAGAAATGGTAGGTTCTCTGAATTTATCGGAAGAGATTACAGTACCCGTTGCTCCTAACTTAGTTAATTAAAGGTCAAGTGCATGCTTGCGATGTGAGAGGCAGATGATGGTCGTTCAACAAAAAAAGGATGCCCGCTAGTGGGGCATCCTTAAGTGGAAATTATAAAGCTATTCGGGCCATGAAAGTAATTTCTTGTGTTTCCTCTAAGAATTGCTTCATATTATCTTCTAATGGTTTATCGAAACTCAATACCATGATAGCTTCCCCGCCAGCTTCTTTACGACCAACTTGCATAGTCGCGATATTTACTGCATGATCACCAAGAATTTTACCGACGTTACCGATTACTCCAGGTTTATCAGTGTGTTGGATATAAAGTAAATTAGCTTCTGGATGGAAATCAATTTTGAAACCATTCAGATTGACAATCCGGGAACCATAGTTCTCGATATGAGTACCACTAATGGTTAATTCGCGGGTGTCTCCTTTTACTTTTAGACTGATCAGGTTAGAATAACCTAGAGAGTCAGTAGAAACCTTTTCGCCAATGGTAATGCCACGCTCTTTAGCAACCAATAGTGCATTCACCTCATTAACTGAAGCATCTACTCTTGATTTGAAGAAGCCTGCTATTAGGCTTTTTGTTAGAATAGCGGTGTCGAAGTCCAATGATTCACCTGCATAAGTTACGGAAATCTCCTGAATGCCTTCTTTCATGCATTGTGAGGCAATGGAGCCCATTTGTTGGACTAGTTGATAGAATGGCTGAACCTTTTCGAATACCTCTTTAGAAATGGCTGGAAGGTTAATTGAACTTGATACAGGATTACCTTCAAAATAGGTTAATACTTCTTGGGCGACTTGAACGGCAACATTCAATTGGGCTTCTTTAGTCGAAGCTCCTAAATGAGGAGTAGCGATGACGTTATCAAGTTCAAGTAATTTATGGCCAAGCGGTGGTTCTTCAACAAATACATCCAACGCGGCTCCAGCTACATGTCCCTCGACAATCATTTCATATAAATCATCTTCATCAAGGATTCCGCCACGTGCACAGTTCAATACGTACACGCCTTTTTTACAGGTGAGTAACTTTTCTTTATTGATTAACCCTCTAGTTTCGTCCGTTAGAGGTGTATGTACAGTGATTATATCCGCTTTAGGGAGCAATTCATCTAAAGTCAGGGAAGTTACGGACATTTTTTTTGCACGATCGGCTGTTAAGAATGGGTCATAAACTATGACTTCCATGCCAAAAACTTTTGCGCGTTTGGCAATTTCTCCACCAATTCGTCCGAAACCAATAATGCCTAAAGTTTTCCCACGAAGTTCCGTTCCTGTATAAGAAGAGCGTTTCCATTCTCCATTTTTCAGGGAAGCATAAGCTTGCGGAATATGGCGCATCAAGGAAGCCATCATGGCAAATGTATGTTCAGCTGTTGAAATTGTATTTCCGTCAGGAGCATTCACAACAACGATTCCGCGTTTTGTTGCGGCAGGAATGTCAATGTTATCAACGCCGACACCTGCGCGAGCAATGATCTTTAGTTTTGGCATGCGGTTCATTAAATCTTCTGTAACCTTTGTTGCACTTCTAACCAGTATTGCATCAATCTTATCAAGTTCGTTTGCTGCTTCTTCTACAGTCTTCTGAATAAGAAGAATATTGGATGCCTCTGAAAGCGGTCCGAGTCCTTCTGGTTTAATGGCATCTGCTACTAAAATCTGATACACGTGTAAACACCTTCCTAGGTAAAATTCTCTTAAATTTCAGTTAATTTTACAATTGAAATGGGAAAACTGTCAATTTAGCATACCTATATGTAAGCGCTTTAATTAAATTTACTTTGAAATTCACTCGTCCAAAACCTCAAGGGCAAAGGGTTTGAGCCGTAATTTTCTAAAAATAAAAATTATTTTAGACAGAGTAAAACGTCATGATTATAAATACATATTTTGTTTAAAATGAATAAAAGTGTAATATTTTATCATTGTAAATTCATAGTTGCGATGAAAATACTATTCAAAAAAAGAAAAATCATTTATAATGAAAATTGTAAATTAATTTTATAGGTCTATCTTCGGGGCGGGGTGTAACTCCCCACCGGCGGTGATGAAGAAAATTCTTCTAAGCCCGCGAGCCTTAGGGCAGGATTTGGTGAGATTCCAAAGCCGACAGTATAGTCTGGATGGGAGAAGATGGAGGTTCCTGAATGCGTTCAAACAGTCAAGTGCTGAACGTTTGTTTGATGAAACCTTTAATTTATCCCTTTAATTCTGTCGGAATTAAGGGGTTTTTTATTGAACATCAACATTTATGAAGGATCCCTAACCTCTTTTTCAAGGTAGATCAAGAAAAAGAAGGAGAGAGAACTATGAAATCGAACAAAGTTAAAAAGATGGTCACACTTGCAATGTTAGGAAGTCTTTCCTACCTACTAATGCTTTTGAATTTTCCATTTCCGGGATTTCCGCCTTTTCTGAACATTGATTTTAGTGACATCCCAGCACTGATGGCGGCATTGATTTTCGGTCCGCTTGCAGGAGTTTTAGTTGAATTCCTGAAAAATTTATTGGATATGGTCATGACTGGAAGCGATACTGGTGTACCGGTTGGACATATCTCTAACTTTATAGCGGGGGTATTATTCATACTGCCAACATATTATGTATATAAAAAAATAAGTTCGAAAAAAGGAATGACATTTGCTTTGCTAGCCGGAACAGTTTCCATGGCGCTAATTATGAGTGTCTTGAACTATTATGTCTTTTTACCGGCATATACTTTCTTTATGGGATGGGATGCCATGACCGCACCAGAGTCAAGGCAATTCGTAACTGCGGCAATACTCCCTTTTAACATCATTAAAGGGGTGCTCATTACTTCCGTTTTCATGCTATTATTTGTTAAACTCCAAACATGGATCAATAAAACAAGTATTATATAAACATGCTTAATATATAAAAAGAGGCAGAAACAACCAGATGATAACTGGGTTGTTTCTGCCTCTTTAATGTATGGTGAGAGTTTTAAAAAATACATAAAAAAAGCCATTCTCAAAATGAAAATGGCTTTTATACTTATTCGAATTTTAAAGCGTCGCCCTCGAATGATTCGTCTGCGACTTTGATAGAGTCTGTGGGGCATCCTTCAAATGCATCCATCATGTCATCTATAAGAACATCGGGGATTTCAACGATTCCTTCGTTATCATCTAGCGTAACAAAAGCAATTCCTTCATCATCATAATCATAGATATCTGGTGCTGCAGCTCCACAGGCTCCACAAGCGATACATGTTTCTTTATCAACAATAGTAAATTTAGCCATGAATAAAACCCCTCCTAAGTTGATTTACAACTCAAAACCTTTTTTATTATAGATTAACATCTCTTTCTTATTGTAAGACCGAAAGCCGAACTTATCAATAGAAAATGTAACGATAATACGGAAGTATATGAAAAGTCAACACAAATTATTGGGAAAATTTCTTTATAACGAGTACGTATTTAGTTGTTTATTCACAAATATCATTGCATATATGACATAAAAAAAGGCGGTATTTGCAGATTTTTGTTACAATATAATTGGATAAATGGAACAAGGATGTGAGTTTCATGAACAATTATCTTCAAGCAATCATTTTATATGCGATACAAAAGTTCCAAGGTGAGCGTTCCATCTACGCAATTTATCATATGCTTCAGGGTAAAAAATCGTCCCAGACTATTCAGGATGCGCACTTATTTGGGCTGACGAACATATTTGGGACTATGCCTCGTTTTACCCGGGAGGAGTTATCTCAAAACAGAAAATTGTTTCTTGAACTGAAACTAATCGAACCAACGGAAAAAAACGATGTGTATTTGATTAGTGAACAAGGAGGAGGGGCGTTGGCCTCTTATTTCAAAAAGTGGCCTCTTCCTTTATCACTAAATGGGTGGAAATACCAAAACATCACCCCGGATTTTTGGAGAAGACTCAATCTTCTTATCCAAACTATATCCCATATTGTCCACAATGAAAGGCCTTTTTATCCGATACAACAGAATCAACGAGTACAGGAATTCGTAAAGGGTTTTTTATATGCCAACCAACAAAATCGAGAGTTACTTGCTCAGCATCTTTTTGATGAATTGGTCACCCTCTTAGAGATGCAAAGTGAGTTGAACCGTGACATTTTTGTTTTGAAAATTACGGGAGTCAATCGAATCGGACTTACGTTTGAGCAGATTGGAAAAAGGAAAGAAATTGATGAGTGGTTTGTGCACTACGTTTTTCTCGATTCATTGCATCAAATGCTCGCAGAGATATCAACAGTACGCGATTACCCTCTGTTGGCTTCTCTAATCCATGATTGGAAAAATGGTGGGCATCCTCATCTAACACAATCGACACATACGACTCTGCAATATATTCAGGCAGGGAAAACGCTACAGGAAATTGCAGAGATTCGTCGTTTAAAAGGAAATACGATTGAGGATCATCTCGTAGAAATCGTGCTATCGGACAAAAGTTTTTCGATAAATGACTATGTTCCAATAGAGGATGAAGACAAAATCATTACGGTCATTAAACGGTTGAATACGAGAAAACTCAAGGTAATCAAGGAAGCTGTCGATAATGAGCAAATTAGTTTTTTTCAAATAAGGCTTGTACTTGCGAAAATAGGTGATAGAGGATGAACTTGAATACAGTCCTGAAAGATAAATTTGGATTTGACAATTTTCGTCCTGGACAGCATGAGGTAATCGAATCCTTGCTAGAAGGGACCCACACATTGGCAATGCTTCCCACAGGGTCTGGTAAATCATTATGTTATCAACTCCCTGCTTACCTTATCAATAAGACGGCTATAATTGTTTCGCCGTTATTATCCCTGATGCAGGATCAAGCGGATCAGCTTAAGATGAGAGGGGAAAAAAGTGTTCTGACCCTCAATTCTTTTTTGACCGCGTATCAAAAAAAACAGGCATTTGAACGATTGCAAACGTATCGGTTTATTTTTCTGTCTCCCGAAATGCTTGGGCTAGAAAGTGTAATCCAGTCTTTAAGGAAAATTGACATAGGCTTATTTGTCATTGACGAGGCGCATTGCATTTCTCAATGGGGATATGATTTCAGGCCGGATTACTTGAACTTGGGAGAAGTGAGGCGTAAGTTAAGTAACCCATTAACGCTTGCCTTGACGGCAACAGCAACAAAAGAAGTACGGCAAGATATTATCAGGAAATTGAATATCTCCCAACCCAAGGAAATCGTTTCATCCGTTGATCGGGAAAATATCGCGATACTTGTGGAAAATATATATAGCTACGAAGAAAAGCTTGCCCGTGTCCTCTCGCTTGTCAGGGAATTTCCAGGTAGTGGAATTATTTATTTTTCTTCGAAAAAAGTGGCTGAAGCGGTCTCGGGTTTTTTACAGGAAAATGGAGTCGGTAGTGTCAATTATTATCATGGAGGTATGGAACAGGAGCAAAGAATGCTCATTCAGCAGCAATTCATCTTGGGCCAGTTAAAAATCATTTGTGCAACGAGTGCGTTTGGAATGGGAGTCAATAAAGCTGATGTTAGATTTGTCATCCATTTTCATATGCCATCCACAATGGAATCATACCTTCAAGAAATAGGGAGGGCAGGCCGTGACCAAAAACAAAGTGTAGCCATTTTACTATATAGCGAAGGGGATGAAGGGCTTCCGTTGCATTTGATGGAACAACAGCTACCAACTGACCATCAAATTGAGGCCGTTTGTTCGTATTTAAATGAAGCGAAAAGAAGTATGGCTGATTTAAGTCTTTCTGAAAAAGAGCATCTTCTTCAGAGCTTTTCCTTGAATGATATTCAATTCCGTTTTTTTACACAATTTCTGACGGATGATGACTCACCATTGCATAGAACAAGGATGAAAGACTATTGTCATACAAGAAAGATGCAAAATCAGGCAAAGCTGAACGTTTTTTTGAATTGGATTCATACTAAAATATGTAGGCGTTTGGGCATTTTGCATTATTTTGAAGAAGAGCAGCGAAAAGGGAATGACGTATGTTGCGATCGTTGTGGAATAGATGCAAAAAATATCTTGGATGTATGGCCGGCAGTAAAGGAACAGCAGGGTAATTCATATTCTACATGGAAACAGGAATTAGCTTTTATCTTATTGGATAAGGATAATGGGCATGAAAAATAAGCAGGCGCAATTAATTAAACAGCTGACAGACAAACAGTTACTATATAATTTGTTCCTGACCCAAATTATTCTCTTAACGATTGGCTTTTTTTTAGGTATTATCTTATTTGAAGATTTTTCCACCTTTCGTTCTTTATTTGACATTAAAGATATGGATATTTTGTTGATAGGTGTCCCTGCTGGAATCTTAGTGGTCATTTTTGATGTGGTCATGATGAAAGTGACCCCTGTTTCCTATCAGGATGATGGTGGAGTCAATGAACGCATTTTCAGTAGCCTACCATATCCCATGATCTTTATCGTCTCTTTGTTAGTAGCGGTTAGCGAGGAATTATTATTTCGTGGTGTTATGCAGACACATATAGGCTTATTGTGGACGAGCATTATCTTTGCGGCGGTTCATTATCGTTACTTATTTAATTGGTTTTTATTTTTGAATGTGACGCTTTTAAGCTTTCTCATCGGATTTTTGTTTGAATGGACCCAAAATATTTTAGTGACGATCACAGCCCATTTTTTAATAGATTTTATCCTCGGTATATTAATAAGACATAAGTATGTAAAGCTGGCAGTATGTGAAGAGGGTGGTGACTTAGATGAGTCGTGTAAAAGAGAATGAAAACGATCAAGCTGGAGAACTTCGTACGCGATCCGATCGTCATAAGGTGAAGTCATCTTTACCAAAAAGAAGTGAGGTTCATCAGAGTAAAAAGAAAAAAAGCAAAGTGAAGATAAAGTTCCCAATGATTAAATTATTATCGCTATTTTTCATTTTGCTTCCTATAGGATTTTATAGTCTTTATACATACCTTCAGGATAGGCCTGAAAAGGATACCAAAAGTAGTGAAGTGGTGAATTTTAGTGATGACGAAGAAACTATAGAAGAGGCTGTGCCGACAACGGCAACGGCCGGGGATATTAAGGAAAAAGAAGAAAAAGATACTGCTAAGCTTAAAGAAAAAAAGCAAGAGGAAGATAAGGCTGCAGAAGAAAGAGCAAAGAAAAAAGCCAAACAAGAAGCGGAAGCAAAGGCTAAAGCAGAGGCGGAAGTAAAAGCCAAACAAGAAGCGGAAGCAAAGGCTAAAGCAGAAGCGGAAGCGAAAGCCAAACAAGAGGCAGAAGCAAAGGCTAAAGCAGAAGCGGAAGCGAAAGCCAAACAAGAAGCAGATAATAAAGTAGCTTCTGGGGATGCCGCAGCTACCAAATCGGAGGCTGACGGATATAAAGTTGTTTACCATACGGTTCAGGCAGAAGAGACATTGTTCAGGATTGCGATGAACTACTACAAATCGCAGGAAGGCATTGCGCTAATTCAGAAATGGAACGGGCTGAATGGCAATGAGATTTCGAAGGGACAAGTCTTGAAGATACCACTGAAAAAGTAAAAGCAAAAGCACTCTGTCTCTTAAGATCGACAGGGTGCTTTTTTTCCTAAGGTTGGGTTATTTATAGTAAAGGTCCGCCCCCATTATCATTTTTTCCAAGACAACCTCATATCATGATTTGAAGGATTAGGAAAGAGGGGGAAGATAAATGGAACCGGCAATCATTTTATTGGATGATAAAACCGATCAGGCGGCAAAACAAATGTTACAGAATGTTGTGGTCCGCAAAAAAAAATTCGAGACGCTCAAAAAGAAGCATCTTCATAGTTTATGGGCAACAATGATTATCGCTGCTCTTTTCTTGATATATCTTTATTTATATATAGTTGTTCCTTATTCCTATTCGTTCTTTAAGATGTTCAGTGTCTTTGTTGACCATTTTAGCCATTTTTTATTTTTGGCTGCGACGACCGGAATCTATGGTTATATGATGATGATCAAAAAGAAAATGGATAAAGCAGAAAAGGAATTTCAATTGCTTCGATGTGAAATTATCAACAAAAGCAAACAGTTGTGGGAAAAAGAGGATGAATGGAAAAATCGGCACAAGGTATTTGACATGATGAAGAAGAACTATGATATTAACTTATTTCATGAAAATAAATAAACTCCTAGTTAGGAATATTGAATAGCGGGTATTATGGTTTTATGAGTAAGTTTCGGAAGGATTTCGGTAATTGAAAAGAAAGAAGGTTTAATGAAAGATGTTTTTGGTTTATGTGTTTTTGGGTTTGCTACTGCTTATATGTGTGATGGTTTTTTACATGTGGCGTACAGCTAAACAAGATAGGCTACTTATCCAGGATTTATATTTCATCAACTTTCCGGAAGGATTTGGGGAAATTCGGATTTTTTTTATTTCCGATCTACATCGGAGAATTATATCGGATCGTTTAATCGAAGATGTCGTTGGTAAAGCGGATTTAGTCATTATTGGAGGGGATATCAGGGAAAGTGGAGTCCCCTTAGAGCGGGTAGAAAAAAATATCTTGAAACTGAAAGAGATTGGTCCTATATATTTTGTATGGGGGAATAATGATTACGAAGGAGACTTTCATGAATTGGATGCCTCACTTCTGAATCTCGGGGTCAAGATATTGGATAACACTTCCGTTTCTTTTGAGTCGGAATCAGGAGAAAAGGTTGCTCTCTTAGGCATAGATGATATTTCCGTTGAAAGAGACAGACTCGACCTTGCTATTTCGGACTGCGGGGATGAGCATTTTCGGATTTTGATCAGTCACAATCCACTTGTTAAAGAACAACTAAAGTCAGAAAATCGTATCAGTCTCGTTCTTTCGGGGCATACCCATGGTGGGCAGATACGCATATTTGGATTTGGCCCATATCGTTTGGGAGGCATAAGGAACGAAATGGAATGCATGTACATAACTAGTAATGGATATGGGACAAGTACTGTGCCATTAAGGCTTGAGGCAAAGCCGGAAACCCATCTGTTCACATTGAAAAAAGGGAAATCTACAGAATATGGAGAGGTTTTGGAGAAAATCTATTAGGCCGTTAACTCAATGAGCATATTTGAATTTTACAGAGTGGAATTAATCCACTATAATTTCATCAATGATGTTCTGTTATTGGAGGCCTTGTAAACTTATGCAAGAAGGTAAATATAATATTAAGGCAGTTTCTAAACTGCTAGGTATCCAGCCAGGTACTTTACGGGCGTGGGAAAGACGTTATCACTTTATTGAACCTATCAGGAATGATTCAGGTCACAGATTGTATACGGAAAAGCATCTGCAAATCCTAAAGTGGTTAATCAATAAAACAGACCAAGGGTTCACGATTAGTCAAGCCGTTTCGTTGCTTGAAGGATCTGAAAGGATAGCGGAAGATGTCCACGAAACCAAGCAAAATAATGAACAAACGCTCAAATTAGCGAATGAACTCCTTGATGCACTGTTAAGCTTCAATGAAAATAAGGCCCAGCTGATTATTAGTCAGGCATTCAGTATGTACAGTATCGAGCAAACGGTAGTTGAAGTACTTGGAGGTATCTTGGTTCAAATAGGCAATAAATGGGAAAATGGTGAAATTACTTCAGCCCATGAACATTTTGCTTCATCCATTATCAAAGCTAGAATCAGTTCGATTATGCATACTATCCCGACAAGTGGTTTATTGCCAAAAGCACTAACCGTTTGTGCGCCAGGGGAAAAGCATGAATTCGGTTTGCTGATTTTCACAATCTTCTTAAAAAGAAAAGGGTATGAAACGGTTTATTTAGGTGAATCGATAGCTGATGAAGACCTCTTTACTGTATTGAATATAATCAAACCATCTTACCTCTTTATGTCATGTTCGCTTTCTGAGAATCTCCCGGGAACTTTAAAGTTGATAGATGAGCTATGGCAGGAGTTCCCTGACCTGAAAATAGGTCTTGGGGGAGAAGCGCTGAATCATCTTTCTGACGATGACCGTAATAAATTCAAGCATGTATTCATTGGCGGTCTCCAATCGGATTGGAATAAGTGGTTGAAATTTTAATGTTTTCCTCATAAATAATGGATATGCACCTTGAGACCAAGTCTTCATATGATGTATGAAGATGGAAACCAGGGGGCATTTTTTTATGAAACTGGAACGATTAACGAACAATAAGATTAAGATTTTTTTGACCCTCGATGATTTAATTGATAGAGGCATCACAAAAGAAGACATCTTAGGGAATTCCTTGAAAGTGCACAAATTGTTTCAAGATATGGTGGAAGAAGCTTGTGAAGAGCTCAGTTTTAAAATGAGTGGTTCGATTGCCATTGAAATATTTTCCCTACCTGCTCAAGGGTTGATCATTATAGTAACGAAGGATGAAGAAGAATTATTTACTGAGGAAGAAGAATTTCTGGATTTGCAGGTTAAAGTTGATGAATCTCCCCATATTCTTTATGTTTTCCACGATTTTGAAGATGTAATTCAGTTGTGTCATCGTCTGACCCTCCAAGGGATGCTCAATAGTGCCCTTTATTTTTATGAAGGAAAATACTATTTATTGATTGAGGGTGTTAGGGATGCAACTTATGAAACGGTCATCTCCCTTGCAGCCGAATATGGCCATGCTTCGACGCTGACATTATCCCGCATAAATGAATACGGAACCCGCCTAATTGAAAAGGAAGCCATACATGTTTTAATCACGCATTTCATTTAGTAGAAAAGAGGAGACAGGGCAGACACTTCAAATATAGCCGAAAACGGTTTGCCTGGATAACCTCGTTCCTTTTCGGTTTAACCTCTAAGATTAGGGGAAGTATCAAGTATATAAACGTAAATGTTACCGTTTTCATTTTTTGAATATTTCTAACTTTTAAATTCCCATTTTTACTCTTTGCTTTAATATTGCGAAGGTGTATACTAGCACTGAAGAGCACTTATCACTAATAATAATGGATCTAGATTATATAGGGGGTACTATAATGGAATCGGCAAAAGGGAATAGCCATGTGAATGAGGAAGAAAAACATGACGTGCTAAAGTCTACCCAGACAGTAATACATAAAGCACTGGACAAACTGGGGTATCCTGAAGAAGTATTTGAGCTTTTAAAAGAGCCTTTACGATTATTGACGGTGAAAATGCCAATTCGTATGGATGATGGTTCCGTCAAAATTTTCACAGGATATAGGGCACAGCATAATGATTCTGTTGGTCCTACAAAAGGTGGCATTCGTTTTCATCCGAATGTGACGGAACGTGAAGTAAAAGCACTGTCCATTTGGATGAGCTTGAAATGTGGCATTGTTGATCTTCCTTATGGTGGTGGGAAGGGTGGAATTGTATGTGATCCACGTAATATGTCTTTCCGGGAATTGGAGAGACTTAGCCGGGGTTATGTCCGTGCAATCAGCCAAATCGTAGGACCCACAAAGGATATTCCTGCACCAGATGTATTTACTAATTCACAAATCATGGCGTGGATGATGGACGAATATAGCCGTATAGATGAATACAACTCGCCTGGTTTCATTACTGGTAAACCTCTTGTACTAGGTGGATCTCATGGACGTGAATCTGCAACAGCTAAAGGTGTGACCATCTGCATTAATGAAGCGGCTAAGAAACGCGGCATTGATATTAAAGGGGCACGAGTCGTCATACAAGGATTTGGGAATGCAGGTAGTTTCTTAGCGAAATTCATGCATGATGCCGGTGCTAAAGTGATCGGTATATCCGATGCCTATGGTGCACTTCATGACCCAGATGGTTTGGATATTGATTATTTACTTGACCGTCGAGACAGTTTCGGTACGGTTACAAAACTGTTCAAAACGACAATCACTAATCAAGAACTTCTAGAATTGGATTGCGATATTTTGGTTCCAGCCGCCATTGAAAACCAAATCACGGAAGAGAATGCTTCAAACATTAAAGCTTCCATCGTGGTTGAAGCAGCCAATGGCCCGACTACTATAGAAGCTACGCAAATTCTAACGGATCGTGGAATCTTATTGGTTCCTGATGTCTTGGCTTCGGCTGGGGGCGTTACCGTATCTTACTTCGAATGGGTCCAAAACAATCAGGGATATTATTGGTCTGAAGAAGAAGTTGACGAAAAGCTCGAAAAAATACTAGTGAAATCATTCAATAACATTTATGATCTTTCCCAATCCAGACGTGTTGACATGCGATTGGCAGCATATATGGTCGGTGTTAGGAAAATGGCAGAAGCATCTCGCTTCCGTGGATGGATTTAATAATTTAATGATGTATGATTAACTTGTATTGCTAGAGCGTACGAGCATTATCATTGAAAAGATATGTAAAAAATCCTATCATTTAATGATAGGATTTTTTAATAGGAGAAGAATATAACTTAATATTATTGTTGGAAAGGCAGTGCGTGTAAAATGAATGAAGAAGAAGTAATTATAATCGGTGGGGGCCCATGTGGACTGTCAGCTGCTATTGCTCTAAAAGAAGAGGGAATTCAGGCCCTTGTTATAGAAAAAGGAAACGTAGTCGATTCCATTTATCGATATCCTACCCATCAGACCTTTTTCAGTTCCAGTGAAAAGTTAGAAATAGGGGATACGGCATTCATTACCGAAAATCGGAAACCCGTGCGAAATCAGGCACTGGCCTACTATAGGGAAGTTGTCAGGAGAAAAGAATTACGGGTACATAAGTTCGAGAAGGTTGAAGAAGTGAGAAAACAGGATGACGGACGCTTTTTCGTTAAAACATCTAAAGGTAATTATACGGCGTCACGTGTCATCGTAGCTACAGGTTATTATGATCATCCTAATTATATGTGCATTCCGGGCGAAGAGCTTCCTAAAGTGTTCCATTATTTCAAGGAGGGACATCCTTACTTTAACTGTGACGTTACTGTCATTGGTGGTAAAAACTCAAGTGTGGATGCAGCACTGGAATTGGTCAAGGCCGGGGCAAGGGTTACAGTCCTTTATAGAGGATCCGAATTTTCTACAAGTATTAAACCATGGATTCTTCCTGAGTTCGAGTCATTGGTCCGTAATGGTAAAGTCGTGATGGAATTTAACGCCACTGTAGATAAGATTACTGAAGATAGTGTGGCTTATCATGTTGGTGACGTGCAAAAGGTAATTAAAAACGATTTTGTATTTGCCATGACGGGTTACCACCCCGATCATTCATTTTTAGCAGCAATGGGCATTTCGATCGATCAAGAAACAGGAAGACCTACTTATGATGAGAAGACGATGGAGACAAATGTTGAAGGCCTTTATATCGCGGGTGTCCTGGCAGCAGGAAATAATGCCAATGAAATTTTCATTGAAAATGGCAGGTTCCACGGCGGATTAATTGCTCAACATTTAGCTTCAAAGGATATGTAAATAAGGAGCTGGGTAACAATGCAGAAAATATCATTAATCACGACAGGTGGAACGATTGCAAGTAAAGAAACCACGGGCGGCATGTTATCATCAGGCGCTTTGAGTGGAAAAGAGTTGGCATCCCTTTGCGAGCTACCAAAGGAAATTGAAGTTAAACTGGTTGATCTTTTTCAAATACCGAGCATGTCCATGGATTTAGATAGAATGGATGAACTTAAACAAGCAATTCAAGAAGAATTGAAAGATCCGGATGTGGCTGGAATAGTTGTGACCCATGGTACGGATACATTAGAGGAAACGGCTTTCTTCTTGGATCTCACAATTAATGACAATCGCCCGATTGTGGTGACGGGTTCGCAACGGTCTCCGCAAGAAGTTGGAACAGATGTGTATTCCAATTTAAGAAACTCTATCTTAACTGCTGCGAGCCCTCTTCTTGAAAATGTAGGGGTAGTCGTAGTTTTTAACGAAAGGATATATTCGGCAAAGTATGTTAAGAAAGTACATGCTTCCAATTTACAAGGATTCGAATCCTATGGGTATGGGTACTTGGGGATTATTGATAACGAAGTCGTTAGCATCTATCAAAAACCATTATACAGGGAGAGCTTTGAGATTCAACGTAATTTACCGAGAGTTGATATCATCAAATGCCACACCGGCGTCGATGGTATTTATATTAAGGCTTCTGTCGAACATGATGCCAAAGGAATCGTACTCGAGGGGGTTGGTAGAGGTCAAGTAACCCCGCACATGGTGCCTGCCATCCAAGATGCAATCGATAAAGGGGTTACCATCGTCATGACTACAGCTGCTGAGGAGGGGAAGGTATACCCCGCATATGACTATGTAGGCAGTGCTGCAGACTTGGAGCATAGAGGAGTGATTCTGGGCGCGGATTATGACAGTAAAAAAGCGCGTATTAAATTAGCAATCCTTCTGGCGAGTGAAGCAGCTATAGACGGAAAGCACTTTAAATATTGACCAAGTAAAAAAACAGGAAGACTAATTACAGGATTTTATTTTTCTCCATTCCATGGTACGATTAAGGAAAAGAAAAGAGGTCGGCCATGCTGGTCATTTTGTCAGCGGCTATTGCGCCAGGGTTGGCGTTACTCAGCTACTTTTATTTGAAAGATCAATATGATACCGAACCCATTTCGGTGGTCATCAAAACTTTTCTATTCGGTGTATTCCTTGTTCTACCAATTATGTTTATACAATATGTGCTCGAAACGGAACACATTTTAGATACTAATCTCGCCAATGCATTTTTATGGGCAGCCTTGCTTGAAGAATTTTTTAAGTGGTTCATACTTATCTACGTCATTTATCAGCATATTGCCTTCGATGAACCATATGATGGGATCGTTTATGGGGCAGGGGTTTCCCTTGGCTTCGCAACAATGGAAAACATTTTGTACCTGCTAGCGAATGGTGTGGAACATGCTTTCAGTAGAGCGATCCTGCCGGTATCGAGCCATGCCTTGTTCGGCGTAATCATGGGGTATTATTTGGGTAAAGCAAAATTTTCCGCTGATAATAATAGGTTGTACGTATTCCTGGCATTGATTATCCCGATTTTGTTACATGGCATCTATGATTATATTTTAATTTCCCAGAAGTTCTGGATACATTTAATCATGCCCTTTATGGTTTACCTATGGTGGCTGGGAATGAAAAAAGTGAAAAAAGCCCGCTTATTGTCAAAGTTTCATGCAGAAAAGATTTCTCAAAATCATTATCTAAGTAAATAATATTATTTCTTATTTCGGAGTGTTGGCATAATTTGCCCACTCCGTTTTTTATTGCCTTGGAATAAAAGCGCGGGTTAAGAAGAAAATAGAATAACGTTAATTCAAGTAAAGAGGAGTGTTTTTGATGAAAGGAATTTCGTCAACGTGGAAATGGCTCTTGCTACTTTCATGCATAACGATTTGTTTCGGAATTTTCCCGGAAACAAGAACAAATGCCTTTTCGAGTCAAGTTATTCAAAGGGGCGCTGTTGGCGATGATGTAATTGAATTACAGGCACGCTTACAAAACATTGGTTATTATCAAGGGAAAATCGATGGGGCATATGGCTGGGGAACTTATTGGGCACTACGTAATTTCCAAGAAGACTTCGGCCTGCCAATCGACGGTCTTGCAGGGTCAACGACAAAAAAGAAACTTTCAGATGCATCTAATTTCAATAAGGAATTTGTCCATGACCAGATCAATAAAGGAAATGAGTTTACCTATTACGGGGGAGTCGACATTGATAAGCAAGTAAAAGTTAAAGATAAAGAGAATGCCTCAACAAGTAAGGCGAATGACTCTACATCGGATAATAAGTCTACAGGTACCGCTACATCTGCGAACCTTCCAGGAGGATATTCACAGAATGATATCCAACTGATGGCAAATGCCGTATATGGGGAATCCAGAGGCGAACCATATACAGGGCAGGTTGCAGTGGCAGCAGTGATCCTCAATAGGGTGGAGAGCGCTTCGTTCCCAAATACCGTTTCAGGCGTGATTTTTGAGCCTCGTGCGTTCACGGCAGTTGCGGATGGGCAAATTTGGTTGACTCCGAACGAAAGGGCGAAAGAAGCGGTCTTGGATGCGATTAACGGTTGGGACCCAAGCGGTAATGCGGAATATTATTTCAATCCTGAAACAGCAACAAGCAAGTGGATTTGGTCCAGACCACAAATTAAAAAAATCGGAAAGCATATTTTCTGTAAGTAAAGAGGTGATGAATTATGGTTAGGAATATAGTAATTGTCCTGCTTGTTTTAGTCGTTGGAGGAACTGCCTTTTGGGGATACCAAGAACATAAAGAAAAAAATGCTGTATTAATTAATGCCGAAAACACGTATCAGCGGGCCTTTCATGATTTAAGCTATCAGGTGGACCTATTACATGACAAAATTGGGAGTACGCTCGCCATGAATTCACAACATTCTTTAAGTCCAGCCCTTACCGACGTTTGGCGAATCACTTCTGAGGCACAGAGTGATGTTGGGCAGCTGCCACTGACCTTACTTCCTTTTAATAAGACAGAAGAATTTTTATCGAAAATCGCAGACTTCAGTTACCGAACGGCGGTTCGTGATTTGGAAAAGCAGCCGCTGAGCGATAAAGAATACGCGAATTTAAATTCTTTGTATACTCAAGCTGGAGATATTCAAGGTGAGTTAAGAAAAGTGCAATATCTTGTACTTAAAAATAATTTAAGATGGATGGATGTCGAGTTAGCGCTAGCGACGGGTAAAGAGAATAATGATAATACAATCATTGATGGGTTTAAAACGGTAGAGAAAAAAGTCGCAGGATATGGTGAAACGAATGAAATGAATCCAACATATATCTCTGCAGAGCAGAAGGACAAAAATTATCAAAATTTAAACGGGAAAGCATTGACCAAAAAAGAGGCTGTCACGGCCGCGCGAGCGTATTCAAATAATCAAAGTGAAAATGTGAAAGTAAATGTTGAAGAAAATGGAAAAGGCTCTGATTATGGATTTTATAGCATAAGTATCCTGGATAAGGAAAAAGATACTGAGGTGAATATGGATATGACCAAAAAGGGTGGTTATCCCATCTGGTATATCAATAATCGGGAGGTGCAAAAAACGAATATTGATTTAAATCAAGCTTACGGTAAAGCATCCGCTTTTCTTAAGAAACATGACTTTAGATCGCTTGAGTTGTTTGAAAGTGTGCAATATGGTCACATAGGTCTGTTTAATTTTGTCTCTACTGTCAATGGAATAAGGGTTTACCCAGACTCGGTCAAGGTAAAAGTGGCTTTGGACGATGGATCCATCATCGGATTTTCTGCAGAAGAATATTTAAAAGCAAATAAGATTAGGGATATTGGTGATGCCACAATTACAGAAAAAGAAGCGAAAGAAAAAATTAATCCGAACGTCAAAATCATGGAGCAGGGAAAGGCTTTAATTATAAATGACATAGGTGAAGAGGTACTTTGTTACGAGTTTCTTGGAACGATTAAGGAAGATACCTACCGAATTTTCATTAATGCTGACAACGGCAGGGAAGAAAAGGTAGAAAAATTGAAAAATGCAGAACCTGTTTATGAAAAGTTAATCTAACATCCACACTAATATCTAAAATAAATATAGGGAAAAGTGCCTAGGTACTTTTCCTTTTTCCATTTCCATGACATAATACAAATAAACTTTTTATGGATTATGTGGAATAAATTAAGGGTTTAATTTCATTAATTCCTTCAGTGGTGATCCTTTTTAAGAATAACGAAGGACGTGTAGACACAATGTTTAAAATAGGCGATATGCTGACGCTAGAGCAAAAATACTCTTCCCAAAAGGAAAAGTTTAAATGTATGGTCGTAGAAATGGAATCTGGTTGCGTTTACGTAGACTACCCCATAAATATCGAGACGGGAAAAGTTGTATTTCTAGTGGATGGAACTCAACTGAACATTTCCTTTACGGATGAGGAACAAGCCGTTTATATTTTTGATTCCGAGGTATTGGGCAAAGTGAAAGGGCAAATCCCGATGATTCAACTAATGGTACCCGAAGTAGAGACGTTTGTGAAAATTCAGAGGAGACAGTATGTCCGTCTTGATGTAACGGTGGATATCGCATTGCATCCCATACAGTATGAGTTTTCCCCATTCCGAGCCCTGACCGAGGACATCAGTGCGGGTGGGGCTTCAATCAGGCTTTTAAAAGGGGTGGATATCGGATCTGTCTCAGAACTATATCTATGGATGGCCCTTACATTAAAGTCAGGGGAAATTCAATACTTGCGGTTGAAAAGTAAAGTGATAAGGGTGACGGAGAAGGACCATGGCAATAGGTTACTTCATATTCAATTTATAGACCCTCCAAGAAATGAGGTTCAAACATTGATGAGGTTCATTTTTGAAAAGCAAGTGGACTTGAAGAAAAAAGGTCTGTATATGTAATTGAGGTGAATGAGAAGTCGGATTTCTTTCCATACTGATTGTATTACCTAGTTTGGAAGGGACAGTTCATGAAAACAATTGAAAGGCTTTTAATTAAAGTGATAATCATCCAACTAATCTGTTTGCTTTTTTTTCAACTTCTTCTAAGTAAGGAAGATCGCATCTTTGAGCTGACAAAGCTTTCAAAGTATGAAGGGGTCAATACAAATAACTATACTAAAATTATTGAAACCTTTAATGGGACATCAAAATAAAAGCGCGGGATTCCCGCCTTTTTCTAGATGAACACGCCTTTAGCAAGGAATCTCGGATAAATACCGATAAGGTGTTTTAAACAGACGTGATTTTCAATTGACACGCCCTTTTATTAATCTTTTTCTCGCTAATTGTGATAAAATGAAGGGGTAGTAAACTATCATCATGATCGTAGGATTCTTGGGAGGATTTATGACAAAAAAATTATCAGTTGCAATCGATGGACCAGCTGCTGCTGGAAAAAGTACGGTTGCAAAAATTGTTGCAGAAAAGTTCAATTACATATATGTAGATACAGGTGCGATGTACCGGTCATTAACTTATAAAGCGTTGAATCACGGGGTTGCCCTGAATGATGAGAACGCTTTATTCAATATGTTGATCGATACCGATATATCTTTAAGACCGAGTGAAGCGGGACAATTGGTGTTTGTGGATAATGAGGATGTTACCGCTCAAATTAGAAACAATGAAGTGACTGGGTCTGTCTCAGAAGTGGCAAAGCACAGAAGCATTCGGGAAGAAATGGTTAGAAGGCAGCAAATGTTTGGTGAAAATGGCGGAGTGGTCATGGACGGCAGAGATATAGGTACCCATGTACTGCCGAATGCCGAGGTTAAGGTATTCCTAATTGCCTCTGTGGATGAAAGGGCTCAGCGAAGACATCAGGAAAATCTACTAAAAGGATTCCCTTCTGATATTGAGATCTTAAAAGAAGAAATTGCAACTAGGGACAAGCTCGACTCCGAGAGAGAAGTTTCCCCTTTGAAAAAGGCAGAGGATGCTGTCGAGATTGACACGACTTCGCTATCCATCCAAGAAGTGGCAGAAAGTATCATGTCATTGATAGAGGAAAGGAAAAGATGACCTTGGATTTTTATACTTTTGGTAAAAACGTCGTAAAAGGTGTTTTAATGCCTGCTTATAGGGTTAAAACGTTAGGGAAGGAAAATATACCTAAAGAGGGAGGGGTGCTGATTTGTGCCAATCACATTGATAATTTGGACCCGCCCGTCGTCGGAATGACGTCTCCAAGGGATATTCACTTCATGGCGAAGGAAGAGTTGTTTCATGCACCTATATTAAAGGGTATATTACCTAGGGTAAACGCTTTTCCCGTAAAGCGGGGAAATAGCGATCGGGAATCACTTAGAAAAGGGCTGAAGCTTTTAAAAGAAGGCAAAGTACTTGGGCTATTTCCCGAAGGTACCAGAAGCAAAACGGGTGAATTGCAAGAAGGATTGGCAGGAGCCGGTTTTTTCGCATTGCGATCCGAAGCTGTGATAATTCCTTGTGCGATAATTGGACCATATAAATTATTGCGCCCTCTAAAGGTCGTTTACGGCCCACCAATTGACTTTACAGAATATCGGGAGAAAAGGATTTCAGCTGATGAAGCGACCAAGATCGTTATGGCGCATATCGGAAAATTGATTTCTGAACATAAATAATCCTTTCCGCTTGACAATTCACTGATTTTGTTAGAATTTATAAATTAGGGGTAATATTCCTTTATAGGAATAAAAAAGGTAATTTGACCTTTTTACCCTAAAAAGAGGCTGGTTTATCTTTATAAAAAGTGTTTTTATCCAATCACTTTAAATAAAATATATGGCCGATGAATTTGCTGATCAGTCATGGGTTAAGGAGGAGTTAGTAATGACAGAAGATATGAATCAAGTAGAAGTGAACAATTACAATGTTGGGGATCAAGTTAAAGCAACCGTTTCAAAGGTAGAAGAAAAACAGGTCATTGTCGATGTGGAAAACAGCAAGTCCGGTGGGATCATTCCTATCAGTGAGTTGTCAAGCCTGCATGTCGAAAAAGCATCTGATGCCGTTTCAGAAGGAGACATCTTAGAGCTTGAAGTTATCAAAGTGGAAGAAGAAGCTCTTATTCTATCAAAACGTAAAATTGATGCTCTTAAAGCGTGGGATGACCTAGAAGAAAAATTTGAAAATGGAGTCGTATTTGAAGCAGAAATCAAAGATGTTGTCAAAGGCGGACTTGTTGTAGATCTAGGCGTACGTGGTTTTGTTCCAGCTTCTTTAGTAGAAGACTACTTTGTTGAGGACTTTTCTGATTACAAAAACCGAACTTTAACATTCAAGATTGTCGAACTAGAGAAGGATAAGAACCGTTTGATTCTTTCCCATCGGGCAGTTGTACAGGAGCAAAAGGAAAAGCAGAAAGCTAGTGTTCTTGATGGAATTGAAAGTGGCCAAGTGATTGAGGGAACTGTACAAAGAATAACCGATTTCGGAGCTTTTGTTGATATTGGTGGCGTAGACGGACTTGTTCATATTTCTCAACTGTCTCACCAACATGTCGATAAAGCGTCAGATGTCGTGACTGAAGGCGATAAAGTACAGGTGAAGGTTCTTTCGATTGACCGTGATAACGAGAGAATTTCTTTATCCATAAAGGATACCCTTCCTGGACCATGGGTGGATATCGCTGATAAAGCAGCAAAAGGATCGATACAAGAAGGTGTAGTTAGACGTCTTGTTTCCTTCGGTGCCTTTGTTGAAATCTTTCCCGGAGTGGAAGGATTGGTCCATATTTCACAGATATCTCACAAACATATAGCAACACCGCAGGAAGTCCTGCAAGAGGATCAGTCGGTCAAAGTGAAGATTTTGGACGTCAATGAAGCGGATCAACGGTTATCATTAAGCATCAAAGAACTGGAAGATCCACAATCTAATTACTCGTCGGATTATGAAATTCCAGCTGAAACAAAAGGGTTCCAGCTTGGTGAAATGATTGGCGATCAATTAAAAAAACTAAAATAAGATAATAATTGGAGAGAGCCTTGGAGAGAGCACAACGAAAATTAGACCATATAAACATTGCATTGAAAACAGGCCAGCAACGTAAATCCGGGTTTGAAGATGTTTCGTTTGTTCACCAAAGCTTACCTGGGATTTCATTGGATAATGTGGATATTACGGTGGAAATTGGCGGACTTACATTAAGTTCGCCAATTTTCATAAATGCCATGACCGGCGGCGGTGGACTGGAAACTGAAAAAATCAATAGGGAACTGGCCATTGCTGCCAGGGAAACTGGAATGGCAATGGCAGTCGGTTCACAAATGGGAGCCATTAAAGATCCAAGTCAGGAAGCTTCATATAAAGTGGTAAGACAAGAGAATCCTAATGGAATCCTCATTGGAAATCTTGGTGGTGAAGCCACTGTTGAACAAGCAAAGCGAGCGAGCGATATGATTGAGGCTGATGCATTCCAGATTCATATCAATGCCATTCAAGAGTTGACCATGCCTGAAGGAGATAGGGATTTTGCAGGTATACTGTCTAGGATAGAAGAAATCAATAAAAATTTAGGAGTTCCACTCATAATAAAAGAAGTAGGGTTTGGCATGAGTAAGGAAACCGTAGAGCAATTGCATTCTGTTGGAGTTTCCATAATAGATGTGGGCGGTTTCGGTGGAACGAATTTTGCTAGGATTGAAAATGAAAGACGCTCCAAAATACTTGGATATTTTAATGAATGGGGTATTCCCACTGCTGCTTCCATAGTAGAAGCGGTAAATGTTTCACCCGCATTGTCAGTCGTGGGTTCAGGCGGTATTCAGAATCCTTTAGAGATTGCCAAAAGCTTAGCTTTAGGAGCAAGAGGAATAGGGATAGCTGGCCATTTCTTGAAGGTGCACAAAGAAAGCGGTTTAGAGCAGCTAATTAGGGAAATAAATTACATACATGACGATTTTAAGATTATTATGACGGCACTTGGTGCTATTAATATTTCCGAGCTTAGAAAGGCAAAGGTCGTGATCTCCGGTGATACCTATCACTGGTTGACTCAAAGAGGGATAGACTGCACTTCCTATGCAAAATGACAATAAAAGAAGCACCATCTATTGTTATCATGACAATAGAGGTGCTCTTTTTTTAGTGGTCAATGGTTTCTATTTCTTGCATCTTCAGGACTTTCCAGCTTGGTTGCCCCTTTTTTATCGAGGGACTGGTCCCGATCCGATTCCAAACGTTTGCTTTCCCTTAATTTCTTTTCTTGGCGGTCTTTGCCCACGAGATTACACCTCCTTTATTGTCAGGCATGCATTTAGTAACTTATCAAAAAAATCGGCATGTTTATTCTTACCATAAATAACCCATAATGTTTCTTAAAAAGGGGAGAAGCTATTATGGATGGAATATTTTTTTATTGGGTTTCATGGATAGTGTGGGTATGTGTCATGTTTTTTATTCCTAAAACTGTTGCCTATCGATTCGATTTCCTTTTCCATCTGTTAGCTATCATGGTCCTTGTGGGATATACCCTTGAGGTATCCTCCTTTACTATGCATATTAGTGGGCTATATCTTTTTCTTATTCTGTGTGTATACATAAGAAAGCGATCTCCCTTGAAAACAATAGAGCTTGTTATAGGAAGTTTGATTGTCACTCTGGCCTATGCAAGTTTTCAGTTGTTCTCTTTACTAGATCCCATTTGGCTATTTATCAAGGCGCCCTATCTTCTTTGCATTTTCCTGAATTATTTGATTCTCTTACTGTTTAAAGACTGGAAATCGCGCATGTCGGTACTGTTGTTAGGAATGACGCTGGGCGATCTTGTGTATTCAGGCCTCCTTCATTTCCATTCGATGACTTACGTGGCGCTATCTTATGCATGGCATGATAATGTAGTCATGGTATTGACGGCCAATGCTCTTTGGCGATTGCTCGAGGTCTTATGTGGATATATTTTTGCATCATCACAAGCAAGGGTATTGTCGGAGGAAAGGAAGGAGAACTTTACCCAATAGATAGGATAAAAATTTGTTTAATATAATACTTTTCATAAGGAGTTTTTGCGGGGAATATTGTAGGAGAATGGGCTTTTATGCATACAATCATTGTTGATTAGTGAGAAATTTGGTACTATAGGATAGTTAGAGGTCTGTAGATAAATCGTAAAGTGCTCTAATTATATTAAATGGAAGCTGTTGCCGAAGGTGTTTTTTGGCTGTCTTCATTTTTTCTTGGCTGTTTTTAATCATGTTTAGCAAGCAGCGGATTTGCCATATGTTCTCTTAGGAACAAGGGGATAGGCGGACTCATGCCTGTATATACTTGATACGTTTAACTTGCCAACAGTATAGGTGTTTTCTTGTACTGATGGAAGTTTCCTTTATATGATGATCCATACAGCCTTTTCCTTAAAAAGGAATTAATGAAAATCACAGTGCAGATGAAATATTAAAAGAATGCATTCATGAATTTCGTGACTTTGACAGAGATATAGTAGCAGAAAGGGTGAATAGCAATGCCAAAACCGGTAATTGCGATAGTTGGTCGGCCAAACGTTGGTAAATCAACAATCTTTAATAGAATAGTGGGAGAACGTGTTTCAATCGTTGAGGACGTTCCAGGAGTAACAAGAGACAGGATTTATAGTTCAGGTGAATGGTTAACTCATGACTTTAATATCATTGATACAGGTGGAATCGACATCGGTGATGAGCCATTCCTGGAACAAATTCGTTCGCAGGCTGAAATCGCCATTGATGAAGCAGATGTTATCATCTTCATGACGAATGGACGTGAAGGTGTAACTCCAGCAGATGAAGAGGTTGCTAAAATCCTCTATAGATCGAAAAAGCCAGTCGTTCTTGCTGTCAATAAAGTGGACAACCCAGAAATGAGAGATCAAATTTATGATTTCTATGCTCTAGGTTTTGGCGAACCATTCCCAATTTCAGGTTCACATGGACTGGGGCTTGGTGATCTGTTGGATGAAGCCGCTAAACATTTCCCTAAATACGGTGGCCAGGATTATGCTGACGACGTAATCAAATTCAGTCTGATCGGACGCCCAAATGTCGGTAAATCATCTCTAGTGAATGCTTTATTGGGGGAAGAACGTGTTATCGTAAGTGATATCGAAGGTACGACACGTGATGCAATTGATTCACCGTACAAATTCAATGGCAAAGAGTATGTCATCATTGATACGGCAGGTATGAGGAAAAAAGGGAAAGTGTATGAAAGCACAGAGAAATATAGTGTTCTTCGTGCTTTAAGAGCAATTGAACGCTCTGATGTTGTTCTTGTCGTTCTGAATGCGGAGGAAGGCATCCGCGAACAGGACAAGAAAATTGCTGGATATGCTGATGAAGCGGGTAGAGCGGTTATCATCGTGGTTAATAAATGGGATGCCATCGAGAAAGATGAAAAGACGATGAAGGAATTTGAAGAAAAAATCCGGGATAATTTCCAATTCCTTGATTACGCTCCGATTATTTATCTATCTGCCCTAACTAAGAAACGCACGCATACATTGTTGCCGGTCATTGATCGAGCTAGCGAAAACCATGCTATACGCGTTCAAACAAATATCCTGAATGAAGTGGTTATGGATGCAGTAGCCATGAATCCAACACCTACACATAATGGTAACCGTTTGAAAATTTACTATGCGACACAAGTGGCAATCAAGCCGCCTACTTTCGTTGTATTCGTTAATGATCCAGAGTTAATGCATTTCTCCTATGAGAGATTTTTAGAAAATCGTATTCGGGATGCCTTTGGATTCGAAGGAACGCCGATACGGATTTTTGGACGCCAAAGAAAATAGAAAGGCGGTATGTACAATGGTGAATGAAAAAGAAAGCATCGCTGTTATTGGTGCCGGTAGCTGGGGAACCGCTCTAGCCATGGTGTTAGCCGATAACCAGCATGAAGTGAGATTATGGGGACATAACCCGAAGCAGATTGATGAAATAAATGTAGAACATACCAATAATAAATATTTGCCAGGAATTGAGCTGCCATTGGGGATTAAGGGCTATTCCTCTATGGAACAGGCTTTAAGTGGCATTGAAATCGTTATTTTGGCTGTTCCGACTAAAGCCTATCGTGAAGTGCTTGGGCAAATTGAAGCGGTTCACGATATTCCGTTAACGATTGTACATGTGAGTAAAGGTATCGAGCCAGATTCTCTACTTCGTATTTCCGAGATGATTGAAGAAGTCTCTTCGCCGGAATGGCTCAAAGATATAGTGGTCCTTTCTGGGCCAAGCCATGCTGAAGAGGTAAGCAAGCGCCATCCAACAACGGTTGCCGTATCATCTAAAAATATGAAAGCCGCAGAAAAGGTTCAGGACCTTTTTATCAATCATTCTTTCCGTGTCTATACGAACCCGGATTTGGTTGGTGTTGAAATCGGAGGAGCCTTGAAGAACATCATAGCTTTGGCTGCCGGAATAACGGATGGTTTGGGTTATGGGGATAATGCAAAGGCTGCCTTGATTACGCGTGGACTGGCGGAAATTTCTCGACTAGGAGTTGCAATGGGTGCCAATCCCCTTACATTTTCAGGTTTAGCTGGCATCGGCGATTTGATTGTGACATGTACAAGCGTGCACTCTCGGAACTGGAGAGCCGGAAATTTGCTTGGTAAAGGGCAAAACCTAGAAGAAGTATTAGAAAATATGGGTATGGTCGTTGAAGGTGTCAGAACGACTAAAGCAGCCTATCAGCTAGCTCATAAGTATGATGTGAACATGCCAATCACTGAAGCCCTATATCGTGTGTTATTTAATGGGGAAGAAGTGAAGAAGGCTGTTGATCTCTTGATGAACCGTTCAAAAACCAATGAAATGGAAGAACTTTTTAACATATTGGATAATAGACAGGAAAAATAATTCCATGGACTGTAAATCTGTTAAAAGAATTTCATTAAAATGGGCATTTGAGGATGCGAGTTACAAGGTATCAGCATACAATGCAACGAAAGTAAACTAGTAATTTGACCTCGGCACGGGGGATTTAGTCAAATGGCAGAAGATATCTTATTATCTTCTGCTTTTTTTTATGGAGAAATATCCTTTTCCCCTGTCAGCAGTAAATGTTAACCAAGGGAACTCATCATCACTCGAATCGTGACTCCACAAGAGGGTTTTGGACGCGTGGAAGTGCCATTGTTTCTATTGGGCTATGAAACAATTCAAAACCATGTGTTGGCCTCTTTCGGCTAAGTGAATGACTATAGCATCCTTCATGAAAAAAGTTTTTGCTGGGCTGTTATTTTGTCAAACTGGTTATTCTTTTCTTAACTTTTTAAACATTATTTTTAAACGAAAAAGCTAATTGAGCAATAATTTAAACAGTTTGGACAACGATTTAATACCTTTAACGTAATTTGGTATGTTATAATAATTTCTGGAAAAAGGAGTGAAGATGATATGACACCAGCTCTGCAAAAAATGTGGATATCCTTTATAGCGATGGGCTTTATGGTTATCTCTATCCTACTTATTTATGGAAGTCGTTATAAACTTAAAGGAATCTGGAAAGGCTTAACAGCAATTATTGCATACATACTTATGCTTCTAGCCGGCTTGATCATCCTTATCGTTGTTCTAAGCGGCCCAACCACTTAATAGGTGAGGAGATATGATGAGAAATTCTTTCAAAATATTATGTTTATTATGCATCTCTGGATTATTGACAGGCTGTTTGTATCCTCAGAAGCAAAAAGTTCAAAATCAGTTACCATATAAAGAACAAATTCAATCCGTCCAAAGCGCTGTTGATCAATTTAAGGAAGACGAAGGCGGGATTCTTCCCATAGTGACGAAAGAAGCGGACACTCCGATCTATCAAAAGTATGTAATCAAGTTCACGAAAATCTCACCAAGGTATATGGGGGAACCGCCTGATAATGCTTATGAATCAGGAGGGGTTTTTCAATATGTCCTAGTGAACGTAGAGAACGATCCGACGGTGAAACTTTTGGATGTCCGGATGGCCCAGAAAATTCAAGATATTTCTTTACGGTTGCAGGCATATCAGCAAAGTAACGGGTATCCCCCTTATAAAGAGAGGATATCGGAAAATGTCTTTACGCTTGATTATAAAAAGATGGGTCTAAAGGAAGCACCAACTGTTACGAGCCCCTATTCACAAAAGGATCTTTATTTAGTGGTGGATGGGGATGGAAATCTTTATGTTGATTACACACCGGATTTATATGATGTACTGCAGCAGCATGATGGAAGAATCAAGACGGGAGAAGATATTCGGGAACTTCTTGTGGATAGTTCGGAATTCGTTCCAGCTTATTCACTGCCATATACCATCGATGAAAAAAGTAAAAGCCCAATATTTCTCACAAAATAGTCATAACCCTTCTTCTACAAAATATATTGTAGGGGAAGGGTTATTTCTTTATCTTCATTTTATCTTACTTTTAAAATAAAAACCCTTATATAAAATCTGTTGGTGGAGGAAGGTATGGGTACGGGAATAATCGGAATAAATTTTTCGGACAACATCATAGACATATAGTGTCCTAAACATGAGTAAATGGATAATCGTGATCCCAAAACGCTAATTCGGGAGGGGATACCTTGGAAAAGGTAGATATTTTTAAAGATATTGCTGAAAGAACCGGTGGAGACATATATTTAGGTGTAGTTGGAGCTGTCAGGACAGGGAAATCCACATTTATAAAAAAATTCATGGAACTTGTTGTTATTCCGAATATACCGTCAGAAGCAGACCGAGCAAGAGCTCAAGATGAACTGCCGCAAAGTGCAGCGGGAAGAACAATCATGACGACTGAACCTAAGTTCGTGCCTAACCAGGCAGCCTCCATTCAGGTAGCGGAAGGTCTAGAAGTGAATATTCGATTAGTCGATTGTGTAGGGTATACAATACCTGGGGCCAAAGGGTATGAAGATGAAAATGGGCCCCGTATGATTCATACTCCATGGTACGAAGAACCGATCCCTTTCAATGAAGCAGCAGAAATTGGTACACGGAAGGTAATCCAGGATCACTCGACTTTAGGGATTGTGGTTACAACAGACGGGACAATTGGTGAAATTCCCCGCAGTGATTATTTAGAGGCCGAGGAAAGGGTCATCGAAGAATTGAAAGAGGTTGGAAAGCCGTTTATTATCGTCATTAATTCCGTGCAACCCCATCATCCAAATACGGTGGCACTGAGGGATTCTTTACAGGAAAAGTACGATATCCCTGTATTGGCGATGAGTGTGGAAGGGATGCGCGAATCGGATGTATACAGTGTGCTTCGTGAAGCTCTCTATGAGTTTCCGGTTCTTGAAGTCAACGTCAATCTTCCGAGTTGGGTAATGGTCCTCCGAGAAGACCATTGGTTAAGGGAAAGCTATCAGGAAGCGGTCAAAGAGACTGTAAAAGACATCAAACGTCTAAGGGATGTTGACCGGGTAGTCGGGCATTTCAATGAGTTTGAATTTATTGACCATGCTGCACTCGCGGGGATAGAAATGGGGCAGGGTGTGGCTGAAATCGACTTATATGCCCCAGATGAACTCTACGACGATATCCTGAAGGAAATTGTCGGTGTCGAGATACGTGGCAAGGATCACCTCCTATCCCTTATGCAGGACTTTGCATATGCCAAGGCCGAATATGATCAAGTAGCAGATGCTTTAAGGATGGTTAAGCAAACCGGATATGGTGTAGCGGCTCCATCTTTGAACGATATGAGCTTGGATGAGCCGGAAATCATTCGTCAGGGAGCCAGGTTCGGGGTCAGGTTAAAGGCGGTTGCCCCATCTATTCATATGATAAAGGTAGATGTCGAATCAGAGTTTTCACCGATCATTGGTACGGAGAAGCAGAGTGAAGAATTAGTCAGGTATTTAATGCAGGATTTCGAAGATAATCCACTCTCCATTTGGAATTCCGATATCTTTGGCCGAAGCCTAAGCTCATATGTTAGAGAAGGAATTCAGGTGAAACTAGCCATGATGCCAGATAATGCTCGGTATAAGTTGAAGGAGACGCTTGAAAGAATCATCAATGAAGGTAGTGGTGGTTTAATAGCGATCATTTTATAAGGAACCATATTAAATGGGACCAATTCCGTTCGTGGGATTGGTCTTTTTATTGTTAGGATTACATCAGTCCTTATAAGGGTAAAAAGAATCTGACCGATACGTTTTTTTAGTAAGTTTTTAATGGAATCTCTAAAAACCCTAGTGTTATGCGATTTTCAGTGGGATTAGGAGTTTACTTTCTATAAAAAAGGGAAATGATGATTAGCGGGAGACAAAATTTATAAATTATACAATTTTTTATGAAAAGATTCCCATTATTTTTTGAATTCCCTTGCTAAGCGAATAGGATTTGTGATAATCTACATACAGAAAACGCGTTATAACAGCGGTTTCAACCTATTTTTAACTTAGCTGATGTGTCCTTTTGAAAAATTATTCAAGATAGGTTACACATGGTTAGCAGTAGGAAAAGTTCCCATTGAATTAAATATCAAATCACTATTATCGTGTTGTAATAATGATTTTTTATAAAGATCCTTTTGGGAGGAGGTGAATGGCATGAACAAAACAGAATTAATTAATGAAGTTGTTACAGCAACTGAAATTTCTAAGAAAGACGCTACAAAAGCTGTTGATGCTGTTTTTGATACAATCTTAGAAGCTCTAAAATCTGGAGATAAAGTACAATTGATCGGTTTTGGTAACTTTGAAGTTCGTGAACGTGCGGCTCGTAAAGGTCGTAACCCACAAACTGGTGACGAAATCGAAATTGCAGCTAGCAAAGTGCCAGCTTTCAAACCTGGTAAAGCACTGAAAGATGCAGTGAAGTAATTTTACCATTACATACGGGTGCTTAACCGACAAAAAGGGCCGCGTGCATACGCGGTCTTTTTTTGCTTCTTAATTTCTATCTATGCTATTATAAAAGGCAGTGAATACTGAAGAAAAGATAATATAATAATAAGTATCAATGAATGCAATGAATGGTACATGAATTATTTATTGATCTTTATACTGGTTAAAAGGCCTTTTGATGAAAGAACATTAAATGCCAGGCGTTTTGTCTTGTGTTTTTTTCTAATACATATTAGTTCAATTTAAATAGGGGGTAAGGGAATGGCAAATGTCGACCATGCAAAAATAGAAGAAGCGGTGAAGATGCTTCTTGAGGCAGTTGGGGAAGATCCTGGGAGAGAAGGGTTACTAGATACTCCAGCGCGCGTGGCTAGAATGTATGAAGAAATATTTTCAGGGCTGAATCAGGATCCAAAAGAATATTTCGATACGGTTTTTGGTGAAGATCATGAAGAGCTTGTTCTTGTGAAGGATATTCCTTTTTACTCGGTTTGTGAGCATCATTTAGTGCCTTTTTACGGGAAAGCCCATGTCGCTTACATCCCTAAAAACGGAAAAGTGACAGGCTTGAGTAAGTTAGCCAGAGCTGTCGAGGCGGTTTCAAAACGACCACAATTGCAAGAACGCATAACATCGACCGTCGCAAATGCGATTATGGAGAAGCTGGAGCCACATGGTGTGATGGTTGTAGTAGAGGCTGAACATATGTGTATGACCATGCGGGGCGTGAAAAAACCAGGGTCTAAAACAGTGACCTCAGCGGTTAGAGGGTCTTTTGCAAAGGACCATCGTACTCGGGCCGAAGTATTGGCATTCATTAAAGACTAAGGATATAGGGGGAGAATAGAAATGGACGAAAAATTCTCAAGTGATTTTGTAGTCATTAAAGCCATTGAAGATAGCGTAAACGTGATTGGGTTGACAAGAGGGACCGATACCAAGTTTCATCATTCTGAGAAGCTTGACTCAGGGGAAGTGATGATTGCTCAATTCACGGAGCATACATCGGCCATAAAAATAAGAGGACATGCAAAGATTTACACTCCCTACGGTGAAATGGAAAGTGAGTCAAAAAAGAATTCAACCGTTAAGTAAATGATTCTCACCTAAAAGGTTATTCCTCACCTATTTCACACATTTATTTAAGAAAACTTCTGCATCCAGTTGGTTAGAAAGAATAAAAGATACTCCTTCCCATTCAGGGATGTATCATTTTATAAACGTTGTTCATTTCAACTGATTGTTTTTATGGTATAATAATGTGTATTTTACACAGATAAGAAACGAATATGTATGAAAAAATTATCTTTCGGGGATGCAAAGGTGATCTCAATTGTTAAACATAACGAATGACTTAAGACAATTAAAACAAACGATAGAAACAAAGGCTCAACATCCTTATTTACTTAAATATATCCAAAAGCCATTAGTTGATGAAAATAAATTAATATTACTTTGGGGCTTGTTTAATGATCTGGACGTTTTAAACGAAGAGCGGAATCAATACATTGAATCGACCATGCTCGTTCAAATTGCTCTTGATACACATGAAATCGTCTCTAATTCATTCGATGGGCCGGAAACGCCTCAGGTTTTGAAAAATCGGCAATTACAAGTCCTTGCAGGTGATTACTACAGCGGCCTGTATTATCAGGGGCTAGCGAGTATCGGAAACATTGAGATGATCCGCGTACTTTCAAGTGCGATAAAGAAAATCAACGATAATAAAATTATTCTTTATCAAAAATGCATAAGCGATCTTCCTACACTTCTAAATACTCTAAAGGCAATCGAATCCTCGCTTGTTTATAAAATGGCCGAATATTATAAACGACCTGATTGGATGGAGATTTCGGAAGACCTGCTTCTTTTAAATCGACTGCAGACTGAAAAGACAAACTATTTGCTTACTGGCCAATCGATTGTCTTTGATAACATGAGAAATATCATCGATGAAGGTAAGCGTAATGACGTCCATTCATCAGAAAAAGAAGAACGAGTAAAGATTGAAATAGATAGATGTCTAAGAGATGTAAGTAAAGCTGTAGAACTTTCCTCTCGGAATGTAACAAAAAAAAATGAAGAAATCTTACAAAGAGTGAGCGAGATACTTAAGCAAACAAAGAATCAAGCGAATTCATGTGTGAAAGAAGGTTGAGCCATGGAACAGTCTAAAGAGCAAAAAGTTCATCATGTTTTTGAAAAGATATACGGAAATTATGACAAGATGAATTCCCTCATCAGCTTTAAGCAGCATCTAAAATGGCGAAAGGCGACCATGGATATCATGAAAGTCCCAAAGGGCGCCCATGCACTCGATGTATGCTGTGGAACGGCGGATTGGACCATTGCGCTCGCTAATGAAGTCGGACCGGAAGGAAAAGTAATAGGGTTGGATTTCAGTAAGAACATGCTGAAAATTGGCGAACAAAAAGTCAAAGATCTTAAATTGGATCATGTTTCTCTTATGCATGGTAATGCAATGGAACTCCCTTTTGATGATAATAGCTTTGATTACGTAACGATTGGCTTTGGCCTTCGGAATGTGCCAGATTACATGCAAGTCCTTAAAGAATTAAACCGAGTGGTAAAGCCTGGGGGAATGGTCGTTTGTCTCGATACTTCGCAGCCAACGATGCTAGGTTTTAAACAGGGCTATTATTTTTATTTTCGTTTTATCATGCCGGTTTTCGGCAAGTTGTTCGCTAAAAGCTATAATGAATATTCTTGGCTTCAGGAATCTGCACGCGATTTCCCGGGTATGAAAAAACTTGAAAGTATGTTTAAGCAGGCAGGCATGGAAAAAGTGAGTTATAAAGCGCATTTTGGTGGCGTTGCTGCAACACATTTCGGATATAAGCCTTTAAATAAAGCATAAAAGCAATGGACAAAGCTGGGTGGAATTTATGAAATATAGAATGATGTATTCCTTCTTGAATACAGATTTGCAATTAATTGAAAAAGAATTAGAAGCGGCAATTATAGCGGATTCCACGGTTTTGCGGGAAGCTTCACTACATTTACTGCAATCAGGTGGAAAACGTATTCGCCCGGTATTCGTCCTTTTAGGGGCGAAGTTTGGCGATTATGATATCCATGTAGTCAAGCATGTTGCAGCGACATTGGAACTGATACACACGGCTTCACTCGTACATGATGATGTTGTAGATGATGCGGATTTACGCAGAGGGTCTGCCACTATTAAATCGAAATGGGACAATCGTGTTGCCATGTATACCGGCGACTTCATTTTTGCAAGAGCACTGGAAATGATGGCAGTGATTGAGACCCCGCTTGCACATAAGATTCTCGCGGATACCATGGTCGAATTGTGCCTCGGGGAAATAGAGCAAATTAAGGATAAATACAATTTCAATCAAAACTGGCGAATTTATCTTCGAAGGATAAAGAGAAAAACAGCGTTACTCATAGCTTCAAGCTGCCAGCTCGGGGCGATTGCTGCCGGTGTTGATGAAAAAATCCATCAAAAGTTATTTAGATTTGGTTATTATGTTGGCATGTCTTATCAAATAACAGATGATATCCTGGACTTCACTGCATCTGAAGAAGAATTGGGTAAGCCGGCAGGCAGTGATTTGATACAGGGAAACATCACCTTACCCGTTTTGATTGCAATGGAAGACCCAATGCTTAAAAAGCTAATCGAAACGGTTAGGGAAGATATGTCCAAAGAAGATTTATCGAAAATCATTACAGCTATCAAGTCTTCAGGTGCCATTGAACAAGCGGCTAAGATAAGTGACCTTTATTTAGAAAAGGCTTTCTCGGAATTGAAAGGACTTCCCGCCATTAAGGCGAGGAAGACATTATCTGATATAGCAAAAAACATCGGAAAAAGGAAGTTTTAAAGCTTGCAGTTGCGAAACTGGACAAACCATGGTAGTATTCTAAAAGGATTGCCTTATAAAGGCAAATAACTATGATACATATTAGGAGTGACAATTATGGAAAAAACATTTTTAATGGTAAAGCCTGACGGCGTTCAACGTAATTTAATCGGTGAAATCGTTTCTCGTTTCGAAAAGAAAGGCTTCCTATTAGCTGGAGCAAAATTAATGGTTATCTCTCAGGAATTAGCTGAGCAACATTACGGAGAGCACAAAGAACGTCCTTTCTTCGGCGAATTAGTGGACTTCATCACTTCTGGCCCTGTTTTCGCAATGGTTTGGGAAGGTGAAAACGTAATTGCAACTGCTCGTCAAATGATGGGTGCTACTAATCCTAAAGATGCTGCAGCAGCTACAATTCGTGGCGACTTCGCAGTTACTGTAGGCAAAAACATCATTCACGGATCAGACTCAGCTGAAAGCGCTGCACGTGAAATTGGTTTATTCTTCAAAGAAGAAGAACTAGTTGAGTATTCAAAAATCGCTAACGAATGGGTTTACTAATTAGGTAGGTAAGAATATAAAAGCGGGTTTTGTCGAATGATTCGACAGACCCGCTTTTTTTGTATCTTTGCAGTTATTGAAATTAAAGGCGTAAAGCGGAATTATTATTTAAAGAATCCCAAGCCCACTCCGATATAAAGAGAAGAACGACATAAATCAATAAGTTCGGGGGAGTCACAGCAATGCCTCAAGAATATGAAGAGTTTATTCGCAATATTAAAGTGTTGACAGGCATTGATTTGTCATTGTACAAGGAAGGGCAAATGAAACGTCGTCTCACCTCTCTGTATGAGAAAAGAGGGTATCGATCATTCCGGGAATATTTTAAAGACATTCAGTCCAATTCTAAAGTATTAAATGAGTTTTTAGACAGAATGACGATTAATGTTTCGGAATTTTATCGGAATGCGAAGAGATGGGAAGTTTTAGAGAAAAAAGTCCTGCCTTCCCTCTTAGCCAGCAAAAAAAAATTAAAAATATGGAGTGCTGCCTGTTCAACCGGTGAAGAGCCATATACAATTGCGATGATTTTATCGAATCTTGTTCCATTAAGCCAAATTGAAATATTGGCAACGGATTTAGATGAAAACGTAATTGCCCGGGGTAAAATGGGGGTGTATCCTGAGCGTTCTTTGAATGAAGTGCCAGATGATATAAAGAACAAGCACTTTAAAAAAGAAGATGATTTTTATCGTGTTGAAGATGAAATTAAGCGAACAGTCACCTTTAAGAAACATAATCTACTTGCAGATCGATTTGAACAGGGTTTTGACTTAGTCGTCTGTCGAAATGTCTTGATTTATTTTACTGAAGACGCAAAGTGTCTTTTATATGATAAATTCAGTGCATCTTTGAAAAGTGGTGGTGTCTTTTTTGTGGGGAGTACAGAACAGATTTTTAATCCGGGAAAATATGAATTTGAAACCATAGACACATTCTTTTATAAGAAAAAGTAAATAGATTTACGGTATAGAGGGCTGAATGGAACATTCAGTTCTCTTTTCTATATACGTTATTGGACTAAAGGGCCATTTTTGGTAAGCTGAGAGAGAAGATGGGGGTGAAATGTTAGCTTGGGAAAGATTAAACTATATCGAAATTGTTTGAGAACATGTAAAATAATAAAAGAAAAGTGTTGAAATATAAAGAAATATTGATTTTGCTTTAACTGTATTCCCACTTTTCATAAAATTGTGTTATATTGATACATAAATCCTTTAAAGTGCTAAAAGGGGGCAGGAAAATGAGATATTTAACAGCGGGAGAATCACATGGTCCGCAGCTAACTACTATTATTGAAGGTTTACCAGCGGGTATGCCAATTACAAATGAGGATATTAACAAAGATTTGGGTCGCCGGCAAAAAGGGCATGGCCGAGGAAGAAGAATGCAGATTGAAAAGGATCAAGCCTTCATATCTTCTGGAATCAGACATGGTTACACGTTGGGATCACCGATCGCATTGGTAGTCGAGAATGACGATTGGAAGCATTGGACCAAGATCATGGGAAGTGAAGGTCTATCAGAGGAAGAAGCTGAAGAGATCAAACGCAAAATTACGCGTCCACGTCCAGGTCATGCAGACTTGAATGGTGGCATTAAATACGGTCATCGTGATTTACGGAACGTTTTGGAGCGCTCATCGGCCCGCGAAACGACCGTGCGTGTGGCAGCAGGTGCAGTAGCTAAAAAATTACTGGCTTTGTTAGGAATTGAAGTGGCATCACATGTACTTGAAATCGGTGGTATAAAGGCTGATCCTCCTCAATATGAGTCGATTCAGCAGTTACAGCATGTGACGGAAGAATCTTCAGTCAGATGTTTTGATAAGAATGTCGAGCAACAAATGAAGGATGCCATTGATGATGCTAAACAAAAGGGAGATTCAATCGGCGGCGTTGTGGAAGTCATTGTTGAAGGAATGCCAGTGGGCGTTGGAAGCTATGTTCATTATGACCGTAAACTCGATGCTAAGCTTGCAGCGGCAATTATGAGCATTAACGCTTTTAAAGGTGTCGAGATAGGTATAGGATTCGAAGCGGCTCATCGATTCGGTAGTGATGTTCATGATGAGATAGCTTGGGACAAGGATAAGGGCTACTATCGGAAAACGAATCGCCTGGGTGGTTTTGAAGGCGGGATGACGACTGGTATGCCGATTGTTGTACGTGGTGTCATGAAGCCAATTCCGACATTATATAAACCGTTGAAAAGCGTTGATATCGATACTAAGGAAGTATTTGAAGCAAGTGTGGAGCGCTCTGATAGCTGTGCTGTGCCAGCTGCAGCCGTGGTTGCCGAGGCAGTAGTGGCCTGGGAACTTGCGACGGCAATCGTGGAACAATTTCCTTCAGACCGCTTTGATCGATTGGAAGAATACATAAATTCTTATCGGGAAGAAGTAAAGGAGTTTTAACGATGGAATCCATACAAATTAAAACGGCTTCCAAGCAATACCCGGTTGTAATAGGCAAGAATGCGATTCATGAATTATCCGATTTCATTTCCAATGAATATAGTCATGTAAGCAAGATTTTAATCATTACGGATGAAAAAGTAGCAGAATTGCATTTACAGACAGTCAAAAGCGCTTTAATTAAGACGGGAAAACCGGTGTTGCACCATGTTGTTCCGGAAGGGGAGCATGCTAAGACATTTGACGTATTTTACGAGTGCCAAAGCTACGCCTTATCCCAACGACTTAATCGGAAGTCAATGATTATTGCTCTTGGCGGTGGTGCAGTCGGCGACCTAGCTGGATTTGTTGCGGCCACTTTTATGAGGGGAATCCCGTTTATCCAGATCCCGACGACTTTACTTGCGCATGATAGTGCTGTTGGTGGCAAGGTTGCCATCAACCATCCACTAGGAAAAAATATGGTTGGTGCCTTTCACCAGCCTGAAGCGGTCTTTTATGACCTTGAATTTTTACATACGCTTCCATTACAAGAGTTACGTTCGGGTTTTGCCGAAGTAATTAAGCATTCCTTGATTGCTGATGAAGACTTTTACCGATGGTTAAGGTTGAATATTGTGGATCTCACCAATGTAACGGATGAGCAATTTCTAATCATGATTACAAAAGGGATAAGCATAAAAGCATCCATCGTAGAAAAGGACGAAAAAGAAACGGGTATCCGTGCCTATTTAAATTTTGGTCATACACTTGGTCATGCTATTGAAGGCTCTATGGGATATGGTAACTTTACTCATGGTGAATCCATTTTAATAGGAATGGTCTACGCCCTGAAATTAAGTCAGAAGAAACAGGATCTGGATTTTAACCTTAACGAGTTCATACAATGGGTTTCCTCTTTAGGTTATCAAACAACTATACCTCATCAGCTTGAAAAAGAAGTATTGCTCCATTTGATGAAAACTGATAAAAAGTCCGTCCATGGCGGTGCTACATTTGTCTTGCTAAAACAATTGGGTTCTCCTGTGTTAATGGATATGGAAGATTCGCTACTGTTAGAAGAAATGACTGATTTAATGTGATTGAAGAATGGGGGAATCGTGTGTGATTAGAGGAATAAGGGGCGCAACAACCGTAGAAAATGACACAGAATCAGAAGTGATTTCTGCTGTTGAACTACTGTTGGAAGAAATTATTCGAAAAAACGATATTGAACCTGAAATGGTTGCCTCCGTATTTTTTTCTGCAACGGATGATATACGCTCCGTCTTCCCTGCCAAAGCCCTCAGGAAATTTGAAGGGTGGACATATGTACCGGTCACTTGTATGCAAGAAATTCCTGTGATAAATTCTTTGCCTTCCTGTATAAGAGTGATGCTTCATGTAGAGACGACGAAATCGCAGAGAGATATTGAGCATGTATATCAAGCGGGTGCCACTGTTTTGAGGCCGGATTTAACTAAAAAATTAGAATTCAAGAAAAAAGATATGGTATAATATTTGTACACTTTGATGCTTTAAAGTAGTGAAAATAGGGGTGAATGATATGAAATGGAATGAAGCGGTCCTTTCCTTGAAATCTTATCAACCGGGAAAATCAACCGATGAAGTGAAGAAAATGTATGGTCTTGAAAAAATAGTGAAACTTGCTTCAAATGAAAATCCGTTTGGGTGTTCCGAAAAAGTTAAAGATAGCATAAAAAATGCAAGCCATTCTTTCGCTATTTACCCTGACGGATATGCAACCTCGCTTAGAGAGGCCGTTGCTATACATACAGGTGTTAAAGAGACACAACTTATTTTTGGGAATGGATCAGATGAGAATATTCAAATAATATCAAGGAGTTTGCTTGGAGCGGGAAAAAACACTGTTATGGCTACGGGGACTTTTTCACAGTATCGACATAATGCCACCCTTGAAGGGGCGGAAATTAGAGAAGTGCCGCACATTGACGGAGCTCATGACCTAGAAGGTATGCTTAATGCTATTGATGAAAACACATCTGTTATTTGGATCTGTACACCTAATAATCCGACAGGAAAATACATTCCCGAACCTGATTTAATTGCATTCCTTGAAAAGGTTCCGGAAGATGTACTTGTTGTTTTAGATGAAGCCTATAGTGAATATGCAGTGGCTGAGGATTATCCGAGAACCAATCAATGGATCAATAAATATAAGAATCTGATTATACTTCGAACATTTTCAAAAATATACGGTCTTGCCAGCTTTAGAGTTGGATACGGATTGGCTGATGAAGACATTATCCAGAAGCTTGATCCATCGCGTGAACCATTCAATGTGAATACATTCGGACAAAAGATTGCCGTCGTGGCATTAGAGGACCAGGCCTTCATAGAAAAATGTAGGACGGAAAACCAAAAAGGTCTACAACAGTATTATGAGTTTTGTGAATCGGAAAATCTCTCATATTATCCATCTCAGGGTAATTTTATTTTCATTCATTTCAATCATGACGCTGATGCAGTATTTCAGTTTTTATTGGAGCGGGGATATATCGCAAGATCAGGTAAGTCATTCGGTTTCCCAAATAGCGTCCGTGTGACGATTGGGTCGACGGAGGAAAATGAAGGAATGATTCGTGCTATTAAATCATTCTTGACTGAAGTAAGTTTGCCTTCTAATTCAATACATTAATTTCATCTAGGTTAGAGGACTAAAGGAGCGGGGGAGAGAAGAGTGAAAGGAAAGGTTTTCGTAATTGGCCTCGGACTAATTGGTGGATCGTTGGCCATGGCTATCCGCCATGCTCATCCTGACGCTGTAATTATTGGTTATGATTTAAACGAAAAGAATTTACAACTAGCCACCTTATTAGGAATCATTGATGATTCCGTATCTTCTCTTGAAGCTGGCGCCTGTGATGCCGATTTAATCTTAATGGCGGTCCCCGTCAATGAAACGGTCCGGACTTTAGCGGAATTAGCTCATCTGGACTTAAAAAGGGATGTCATCATATCGGATGCTGCAAGTACGAAAACAACCGTTGTGAATGCGGCCAGCAGCTTGATCAATAGAGGTTACACCTTCATAGGGGGCCATCCAATGGCTGGTTCCCACAAGAGTGGAGCGGGGGCAGCCAAATTGCACTTATTTGAGCACGCGTTCTATTTACTTACTCCAGAGGAACATGTCGAGGAAGAAAGAATAGAGCAGTTAAAACAATGGTTAAGTGGCACAAGAGCTAATTTTTTGGTAGTCTCACCTGATACCCACGACAGAATTACAGGAGTGATCAGTCATTTTCCACATATCATCGCCTCAGGCCTTGTCAAACAGGCGGAAGCATACAGTCAGGAGAATGAGCTGATTTCAAGGCTTGCTGCAGGAGGCTTTCGTGATATTACTAGAATAGCTTCCAGTAATCCCGAAATGTGGCGTGATATTTTATTACATAACCGTGAAGTGCTATTAGTGTTGATGAATGATTGGTTAAGGGAAATGGAATATATCAAAGAACTTGTAGCCAATGAAGATAGCGAAGAAATTTTTCGTTTCTTTACTGATGCCAAGGTATATAGGGATGACTTACCGAGCAATATGAAAGGTGCCATTCCGGCGTTTTATGATTTATATGTTGATATACCAGATTACTCAGGGGTCATTTCAGAGATTACTGGTTATTTGGCACAGGAAGGAATCAGTATAACGAATATACGAATCATCGAAACAAGGGAAGAAATATATGGCGTACTAGTAATCAGCTTCCAGACAGAGGAAGACCGTATTAAAGCTGCTGATTGTGTGGCGAGGCATACTGATTATGAAACGATTCTGGCATAAAATAATACATGGTGAAGGATGGTTGTATGAAGACAAAAAGGTTGCCAACGAACATTCAATCTTTGCGTGGAACGATCGCTGTACCGGGGGATAAGTCTATCTCCCATCGATCTATTATGTTTGGAGCGCTAGCTGAAGGGGTTACGGAGGTTACTAATTTTTTACCTGGTGCGGATTGCTTAAGTACAATCTCCTGTTTCAAGCAGCTTGGCGTGAGCATAGAACAAGAGGGTCAGCTAGTCCGTATAGAGGGGAAAGGATTCAATGGGTTGACTGAGCCTCGTGAAGTCCTGGATGTCGGAAATTCTGGAACTACGATTCGATTGATGCTAGGTATCTTGGCTGGACAAGACTTTTCTGCAGTCCTCGCTGGTGATTCCTCCATTGCTAAACGGCCGATGACAAGAGTGGTGAATCCCCTCCGTGAGATGGGAGCGCTCATAGACGGACGTAAAGACGGCGAATACACGCCCCTTTCCATAAGGGGAGGGCAATTACAAGGGGTTCGCTATCAATTGCCTGTAGCTAGTGCCCAGGTCAAATCTGCTATTATCCTTGCGGGGCTACAAGCTGAAGGAGAAACGATCATCGTGGAGCCGGAAGCGACACGAGACCATACTGAACGGATGATCCAACAATTTGGTGGAAAAATTGAAAAAGACGGTCAAACGATTAAAGTAAGTGGCAATCAGTTGTTCAAAGGAACTACTATACATGTGCCTGGCGATATTTCTTCGGCTGCATTCTTTATGGTAGCTGCAGCGATTACAAAAAATAGTGAAGTTGTTTTGAAAAACGTAGGCCTTAATCCCACAAGAACAGGCATTATTGAAGTGATGAAGGCAATGGGAGCGGATATAACGGTCGATTTACATTCTGGAGAAGGTGAACCCGCAGGAGACGTTACTGTACGGAGTTCCCAATTAAAAGGGACGACGATCAGTGGTGATTTGATTCCTCGTTTAATTGACGAGATTCCGGTCATTGCTCTCCTAGCCACTCAAGCGGAAGGTATTACCACAATCAAGGATGCTAGTGAGTTAAAGGTAAAAGAGACGAACCGGATAGACACGGTGGCCAATGAGCTTAAAATCCTGGGAGCGGATATAACGCCGACTGCAGATGGATTGATTATTAGTGGGCGTAAATCCCTTCAGGGAGGGACGGTCACGAGCCATGGAGATCACCGCATTGGAATGATGCTTGCAATAGCGGCATTAATTACTAATGGGGATGTTCAACTGGAAGACCCAGGAGCCATTGATGTTTCGTATCCGGAATTTTTTGACCATTTAACATACTTGATTAAGTGAATTGAAAAAAGTTTGCAGATATTTTGGTGCTGCAAACTTTTTTTATTTTTTTGTTTTTTGCTCCTATCCCTTTGTAAGCGTTGTCAAAATAACGTTTTATGAAATATAACGGTGGGGACTGATGATAAAGGTCCGATTAATCAAAAAGGAGATTCTCCTTTCCATGGAGAATTAGATAGTAACCTTTTTTTATGAAGAATGGGGGGAACTACATCAATGGAATTACCGGGCTGCAGTATGGTAAACTAAATATTACTGTTTTTACTAAACATCTTCACGATCCGTTTCATCCTTTTTATGATAGGAAAGTTGACGTTTTGCGTGATGTTGTTTGTCTAGAGACTAAGTTTATGCAAAAGGAAGGAAGCAGCTATGAATATAGTAGAACAAGTTATTCAGTATTTAAAAAAAGGGGAATTAACAGAAGCTCTTAAACATATAAATCGAATTAAATCATCAGAGTCGGCAGAGGACATCTTATTGTTGGCTGAGGAAATGTTCCAACTTGGGTTTGTCGAGGAAGCTAAGGATCTTTTTGAGCATCTACTGGCACTGTATCCAGACGAGGGCGAGTTGATTGTTTCTTTAGCAGAAATCCTTATCGATATGGATCAAGAAGATGAAGCCATGCTGATGCTTGAAAAAGTCAGCCCGGAAGATGAGGTCTATCCAAGTGCCCTATTACTAGAAGCAGACCTTTATCAATTACAGGGGATGAGCGAGGTCAGTGAAAGGAAATTGTTGCAGGCTAAGGAATTATTGCCGGATGAGATCATCATTGATTTTGCACTAGCTGAACTATTTTATCATCAAGGAAGAGACCAGGATGCCATTGCAAATTACATAAAGGTATTAGAACGGGAACATGAAATTGCAGGGGTGAACGTCAATCAGCGTCTTGCGGAAGCGTTGAGTAGTTCGGGGAAATTCGAGGAGGCCCTTCCTTACTTCGAGAAGGCCTTAGATGGTAGCGTCGAAATCAATACGCTATTTGAATACGCCTTTACTGCCTTCCAAGCTGGTCTATATGAAACTGCCGTGCGCAAGTTTATCGAACTGAAGGAAATAGACCATGAGTACCATTCCCTCTACTTATACTTAGCAAAAAGCTATGAACATCTAGAGGATCTTGATAAGGCTTTGAATACGGTTAAGGAAGGCATCAAGGCAGATGAGTTCAATAAGGAACTATATTTCTTCGGTGGTAAAATCGCCTTGAAAAGCGGTTTGGAGGATGAAGCGGAAAACCTATTCAAAGAGGCTTTGGCAATCGATCCCGGCTACTTAGAAGCTGCCCTTACCCTACTGAAGCTCTATATGCATAATGAAAGGTATGAAGATATTTTAGAATGCATTGGTGAGGTAAGGAGATATGGCGAGGATGATCCACAGTTTGAATGGATAGCTGCTGTCTGTTATCAAAAAACAGAGCAATATAAAGAGTCATTAACCAGCTATGGTAAAGCATATAATTCTTTCAGAGACAATCCGGATTTTCTGGAGGATTACGGTTTCTTTTTAATTGAAGAAGGAGACAGCGCTACTGCTAGAGAAGTATTTAACAAGCTGCTCGTAATAAATCCGGCAAATGATGAATATGCGATGATTTTGGAACGTTTAGGTGAAAGTTCAGGGCTATAAAAAAAATAGTAAGACAGAGGAGGGAATTCATGGTGGCTACCCCTGTTTCTGTAAATGAGAAAAAGGATTTTATTCGGTGGTTTTTAAATCATTATCAACTTAAAAGAAGAGAATGTGTTTGGATTTTAAATTATCTAATGAGTCACGACCAATTAATGAAAAAGGTCCATTTTGTAGAGAATGCACAATATTGTCCCCGTGGTCTTATCATGTCTACCCATTGTGTGGAGGAAGTGCCTTTCAGATTTTATAAATCCAATATCATGACAACCGATGCAGAGAAATCTTTTCATGATATTCGATTGAATCGGGATGAGGATATCTATATCCAGCTAAATTTTAAATCAGCTTATTCGTCTTATCAATACGCCGCAGTATTGGAAAATAACCCGTTCATGCCAAAATCAACAGCCGCTAATGAAAAAGATCAGCTACTTGCTGAGCAGTTTTTAGAGAAGAGTATGCTTCATTTCGAGAGAGACCGAATACTCAAGGCAATCGATGAAGCGTTGGATAAACATGATGAACAAGCTTTTAAGAATTTAACGGAACAACTCAATCAACTAAAAGTACTGGGATAAATTGCAAAGACCTTTCCTGAAGCAGGAAAGGTTTTTTATTTTTATTTTTTTAAAAAATATGGTTAAAAACTACATTTTTATGAATACTAGGGGTATATGGTAAAGATATTACGATAAATGGTACAATGAAAAGGAGTTGATTCGATAAAGTGGGAGTGGAGTAAAGAATATGAAGTGGTCAGCAAAAGAATTGGATATGTATATCCATGCAAAAGAGTTTGTGGATACGGCACTAATACCATTGGTTCCCCTCTCTTTTGGAGAACAAATGAAACAGTCCGGTTCGAATAACGAATTCATTACTATTTTGAGTATGGAAATCGAAAAGCAAATGAAGGGCAGAATGCTTTTAATGCCAACATTTCACTACCTAAGTGATGAGGAGGACAAGCTTTCCATTCTAAAGCGTTGGTCTGAAAAACTGGAAGCAAACAACTTTAAGCATGTATTTTTCCTTACATCGGATATCGAGTGGAAAAAGAATGAATTGGAATTGGAGCATCATTTGGTTTGGATTCCTTCCATCCCGCTTGAAAATTTAGAAAATGCCCAAGCTAGGGCTATGATTAGCCAACAAGTCAATCAAATTCTAGACATATTTACTCATTACTGGAAAAGCTAATAAAATAAGGGTTTTTTTCATTTTTTGACACATAGTTGCCACCTTTTGGGTTTTACAAATATTGACCTTGGGAAATTATTGATATATCATGGAAATGTCCTAGTTTTATAGTGTTGCTATTTAGTGGTCCAATGGGCTCTCAATATAGTAATAGAGGGGGGGAAAACGCATGAGCAAACATAATGTTTCACGACGTCAATTCCTTAATTACACACTTACTGGCGTTGGTGGATTTATGGCGGCCGGTATGTTGATGCCTATGGTTAGGTTTGCAATTGATCCAGTACTATCAGCTGATAAAGGCGGGGATTACATTGCAACTAAGCAGAAGGTAAGCGAACTGACTACAGAACCAGTCCGAGTTGATTTTAGCTTTAAGCAGGTCGACGGGTGGTATGAGTCTGAAGAAACAAACACAGCTTGGGTTTATAAAACGGATGATGGGAAGTTAGTTGCACTATCTCCAATTTGTAAGCATTTAGGTTGTACGGTAGCGTGGAATACGGATAAATCTAATCCAAACCAGTTCTTCTGTCCTTGTCATTATGGCAGGTACACGAAAGATGGCATGAACGTGAAAGGGACACCACCGATTTCACCTTTGGATGTCTTTGACACGAAAGAAAAAGACGGAATTCTTTATTTAGGTCAACTAAAACCGCACGGGGAGGCGTAAACATTGCTAACAAAGTTATATGACTGGGTGGACGAGCGTTTAGACATTACGCCGTTATGGCGGGATATTGCTGACCATGAGGTTCCGGAACATGTTAACCCTGCGCATCATTTTTCTGCATTCGTATATTGTTTTGGTGGGTTAACTTTCTTTATCACGGTCATTCAAATTTTGTCAGGTATGTTCTTGACGATGTATTATGTACCCGATATCAAGAATGCTTGGGAATCGGTTTATTATTTACAAAACGAAGTGGCCTTCGGTCAAATTGTCCGTGGCATGCATCACTGGGGAGCAAGTCTAGTTATCGTTATGATGTTCTTACATACTCTTCGTGTCTTCTTCCAGGGAGCTTACAAAAAACCGCGCGAATTGAACTGGATGGTTGGCGTATTAATCTTCTTTATTATGCTGGCATTGGGTTTAACAGGATACTTATTACCATGGGATATGAAAGCGCTATTTGCAACAAAAGTTACACTGACCATTGTCGAATCGGTACCTTTAATGGGACCGGCACTTAAGACATTGATAGCAGGAGACCCAACAATCGTTGGTGCACAGACATTGACTCGATTCTTCGCGATTCATGTATTCTTCCTTCCTGCGGCATTATTTGCATTATTGGCGGCTCATTTCTTAATGATTCGTAAGCAAGGTATTTCAGGTCCACTATAAAAGAATATGGAACAAGAATCATAAAAACCTTTTCATAAAGGAGGGGATCATTCAATGCATCGTGGGAAAGGTATGAAATTCGTAGGCGACTCGCGTATTTCTGCGAACCGTAAACCGAATATTCCGAAAGATTATTCTGAATATCCTGGGAAAACTGAAGCATTTTGGCCGAATTTCCTTTTAAAGGAATGGATGGTCGGAGCAGTATTTTTAGTTGGCTATTTATGCTTGACAGTTGCACATCCGTCCCCATTGGAAAGGATAGCCGATCCGACAGATACAGCGTACATTCCGCTGCCTGACTGGTATTTTCTATTCCTTTACCAATTACTTAAGTATACCTATGCTTCAGGTCCGTACAATGCAATTGGAGCCATGGTTATACCAGGTTTAGCTTTTGGAGCATTGCTTCTGGCACCGTTTTTAGATCGCGGTCCTGAGCGTAGTCCAGCTAAACGCCCATTTGCTGTAGGGTTTATGTTATTAGCTATTGCTGGAGTGTTTTATTTAACATGGGAATCGGCGGCCCATCACGATTGGGAAGCTTCTAAAAAGCAGGGGGCCATCGTAGAAGGTGCTGACATCGATAAAGATAGTGATGGTTATAAGCTTATGGATTCAAGCGGATGTATAAGCTGTCATGGAGCAGAATTGACAGGTGGGGCAGGAGCACCTAGCTTGATTGACACCGGTTTAACTCCAGAAGAAGTTTCTAAAATTGCTGTCAAAGGTCAAGGGGCAATGCCAGCTGGTATGTTCAAAGGTTCTGATGAAGAATTGAAGACATTGGCTGAATTCGTTTCTGGTTTATCAGCAAAATAAATGAATTCAGGTAGCATTTGTTTTTCGCTACTGCTGAATAAAAATGGCTGACAACTCCGTTGTCAGCCATTTTTATTGAATGGAATGACAATTTAAAAGAAAAACTTGGATTTGGAGGATAGAATCTGTAATATGAATATATAGAGAATGCGAGGGAAAAGTGGATGAATGTGATTTATAGTTGGTTTGCGCATCGGCAAGTACTTGTTTTATTGTTAATAGTGAATGTATTCGGAACGGCATATGGATATTATTGGTATGGTTATCAATTAGCTGAAACACCTGCTATCTTTTTACCATTTGTACCTGATAGCCCAACGGCTTCTTTGTTTTTTTTACTTGTATTAGTAGGATTTCTACTCAAGAAAAACTTTGGTTTCGTGGAAGCCTTGGCAATCATGACTTTATTCAAATATGGTATTTGGGCCGTTGTGATGAACGTACTTACTTTATTGACGACCGGCACATTGCCAATAGAAGGCTATATGTTAATGGCATCCCATTTAGGGATGGCAATTCAGGGGATATTATACGCACCATTTTACAGAATAAAACCTTGGCATTTAATTTTGGCCGGAATCTGGACCATACATAATGATATAATCGATTACGTTTTTAAGATGATGCCCAGCTATCGTGATTTATTTGAGTATATGGATATGATCGGTTATTTCACGTTTTGGCTCAGTATATTGTCCATTTTCGTTGCTTGGTATTTCGGATACAGAAAAGGGAGATTTACGCTTTCTTTCATAAAGTAAAAATGACCTTGTTCATAATTAAATGGGCAAGGTTATTTTTTTATCATGAACATGGTCTACTCATGTTTTTTTGCTCATATCGTTTTAGTAGAGATATGAGGAGGGACGAGTATCATGTTGAAAAAATTCATCTTAACCACTGCCCTTTTATTTTCCGTCTTGAATTTCCCTGTTTATGCACAATCCTCTTCAAATTTGGAGAAGTTGGACAACATTTCGGATAAAGCTCTCGAAATGGCCAAGTTGAAGCGATATGATGATTCAGAAAAGATGCTGACATTTTTTTCTGATCAGTTTATAAAAAAGACTGCAATAGAGCAAATTCTTGATATGGACGAACTTCGAATCATTACCGTTGCTCATAATGAAGCATTGATGACGATAAAGGATAGTAGTAAGGGAGATTCCGAAAAGATTAATTCCGTCACTAAGTTTAGACTTGTAATGGATGCAGTTAAGTCTACGCATCAACCCCTCTGGACTGAAATGGAAGATCAAATGATGAATTCTTTTAGACAAACGAAAGACGCGGCAACCAATCAAGATGCCATCACTTTTAATGATCAATTGAACTTATTCCTCTCGCAATATGAAATGATTTATCCCAGTTTAAAAGTGGACCTTTCCAGGGAAACAATTCAACAGTTGGATACCCGAATTCAGTATATGGATCAATATCGTCCTGAAGTGATTAGGAAAGGTGGAAATCAAAAAGAAATGGAAGACCTGCAGGATGAATTGACGGCTGTCTTTGAGGAAATGGGAGAAGACGATTCAGACCCCTCCTTATGGTGGGTGATCATTTCAACGGGCAGTATAATAATTATGACGCTATCCTATGTAGGTTGGAGAAAATATAAGGGAGATCGTGAAAAGCCAACCAAGGAACGTAATGATTGAAAGGCGCTACCCTGAAGAACACTATATTTGACATGACCGTCCCGTATCCATAGAATAAAAGTAATTATAGTTCTTAGGAGGAAACCATGTATTTCATTTATTTGGCGATTATCATCTTAATCCCGATTTACGCACAAATGAAAGTGAAGAGTACGTATAAAAAGTACTCTCAAGTGCCTGCTTCATCAGGTATGAATGGTGCAGAGACTGCTAGGGCCATTCTCGACCAAAATGGTCTCTACAATGTAAGAGTCGAAGAAACACCAGGCATGCTATCCGATCATTACGATCCAAGAGATAAGACAGTACGCTTATCCACAGATAACTATCATGGACATTCAGTTGCTGGTGTAGCTGTTGCAGCCCATGAAGTTGGACATGCGATACAAGATAAGGAAGCTTATGCATTCTTGCGGATTCGTCATGCGTTAGTCCCAGTCGCAAACTTTGGATCGAATATTTCCTGGATTTTAATTTTAGTCGGTATGTTTGCGAACATACCAGCTTTATTATTAGCGGGTATCGTATTCATGGCTGCAGCTGTATTATTTCAGGTAGTCACTCTGCCAGTTGAGTTTAATGCTTCCTCACGGGCAATGGATCAACTTGTTTCCGTTGGAGTCATCCGAAATGATGAAGAGAGAGAAACGAAAAAAGTGTTAAGTGCTGCCGCGATGACCTATGTAGCTGCTGCTCTTGTAGCTGTACTCGAATTAGTTCGCCTTCTGCTTATGTACACAGGTATGAGGGAAGAAGATTAAGAAAAGGCATGATTTCATTTTGAAATCATGCCTTTTTCAATCTCTACATTCACGTACGAACTACAGGGATATTTCAAGGATCATCCGAAAGCGTTATCGTATTATTGGATTTTTGTTTTCATCTAACGTAAAACCTTCTCCTAGAACGTCATGTACTTCACTGACAGACACAAAAGCATGGGGGTCGACTGACGTTATAGCACTTTTTAATCGGACAAGTTCATTTTTGGCAACGACACAATATAGAATTTCACGATTGTTTTTTGTGAATGAACCATAGCCTTTCAAGACGGTTACCCCCCGATCCATGTCATGCATGATCCTTTCAGCAATTTCTTCATTTTTCTCACTGATAATCATGGCTCCTCTTGCAGCGTAGGCACCTTCTTGCATAAAGTCAATGACGCGCGCCCCTATGAATACGGCTACGAGGGTATACATCGCTTCTCGATAATCCAAATAAGTTAAAATGGAAAGACCAATGACGACCGCATCGAATATAAACATGGTACGCCCCATCCCCATCCCTAAATAACGATGAGCAAATTGGGCAATAATATCAACTCCGCCCGTCGTTCCGCCATACCGGAATATGATGCCCAGGCCAACACCGACAAAGACCCCTGCAAACAAGGCAACCAGCATTAAATCTTGGCCAAGATTTATTTCAAACTGATACCTTTCAAAAATCCAAAGCCAAGCCGATAAACCGACAGTGCCAACGATTGTATAAAAAAAAGAAGTTCGGCCCAAGTATTTCCAACCAACGAAGAAAAGGGGAATATTTAATATCAAATTGGAATATGACGGATTTAAACCAATGAGTTGATATATAATCAAGGTAAGACCAGTGAACCCGCCTTCTGCCAAGTTATTTTGCATATTGAAATGGACAAGGCCGAATGCAAAAATTCCAGCTCCAATTAGGATGAACAGGATGTTTTTCACTTTTAAACCGTTTAGCATGTCTAGAGACCCCCAAAACGTATGTATTCAAGTAATTTACTTATTATAACCAATTAACCATTTGTGAGCAATTAATTACGGTGGGCGTATCGGTTGTCATCTCTTGCACTTTTAGCTAACATGGAGTAGAAATAAATATTTGTAATCGAATATCAAGAATGGGTGACAAAATGGAACAGAAAACGATTCAACAAATGCAAGCTGAGGTCGATCAATACATAGGACAATTTAAAGAAGGATATTTTAGCCCATTGGCCATGCTTGCACGCATGTCAGAGGAGCTAGGGGAACTTGCAAGAGAAGTCAATCATTACTATGGCGAAAAACCTAAAAAATTGACTGAAAAAGAAAATACAGTTGAAGAGGAATTGGGGGATATGTTGTTCGTGATGATCTGTTTTGCTAATTCCCTTGGCATTGATCTACAAAAATCGCATGATATGGTCATGCATAAATTTACAACCCGGGATAAAGACAGATGGACAAAAAAAGATGAGAACGTAGGGGGAATGAAGGATGAGTGAAGTGAGAGTGATTGTTGCGGGGCCGCGTGGCAGAATGGGAAATGAAGCGGTGAAATTGGTACATCGCACAGATGGATTTCAATTAGCCGCTGTTATAGATCGTAAGTTTAATGGAGAGAACTTATCTACTATCGAGGGGTTCAATGGCATTGAGGCACCAGTGTATTCAGATATTAATGAATGCTTTTCCAAGGTGGAAGCAGATGTATTGATTGATTTAACAACACCGGAAGTTGGGATGTACCATACAGAAACAGCCTTGAACCATGGTATTCGCCCTGTTGTAGGTACGACAGGTTTTTCTAAATCGGATTTAGAGAAACTGGATTATTTGACTAAGGAAAAAGGCATTGGTTGTATCATCGCACCCAATTTTGCGATTGGCGCAATCTTGATGATGAAGTTTTCACAAATGGCAGCCAAATACTTTCCGGATGTTGAAATTATTGAAATGCATCATGATCAAAAATTGGATGCACCTTCCGGAACTGCCTCAAAAACGGCAGATATGATAGCGGCAGTCCGCGAAACAAAAGAACAAGGGCATCCAAACGAGAAAGAGACGATTCAAGGGGCTCGAGGAGCCAAGATCGATGGCATGCATATCCACAGTGTACGCCTTCCAGGACTTGTTGCCCATCAACAGGTACTATTCGGGAGTGATGGGGAACTCTTGACGGTACGCCATGATTCATTTAACCGTGCATCATTCATGACAGGAGTAAAGCTTGCTGTGGAAACAGTCATGAAACTCGATGTACTTGTTTATGGCTTGGAAAATATTATCGAGTAGGGATTAAGGAGGCGTATGATGAAGATTGCTTTAATTGCTCATGATAAGAAAAAGGAAGATATCATTCAATTCGTAATGGCCTATAAAGATGTGTTTCAACAACATGAACTATTTGCGACTGGTACAACGGGGCAAAGGATTATAGATGAAGTATCTTTGCCAATCCATCGTTTCCATTCTGGACCACTTGGAGGAGACCAAGAAATCGGGGCGATGATAGCTAGAGGGGAAATGGATATGGTGCTATTCTTTCGTGATCCTTTAACTTCCCAACCCCATGAACCGGATGTATCAGCACTTATCCGCCTATCTGATGTCTATGAAATCCCGCTGGCAACGAATATGGGAACAGCGGAGGTCCTTATTCAAGGACTTAAACATGGATATATGGACTGGCTCAAACTTAGAGAAAAACAAGGTGAGATAAATGACAAACAAAAATAATATAGATATCCTGGCATTCGGGGCCCACGCAGACGATGTAGAAATCGGGATGGGGGGCACGATAGCTAAATATGCACAGCAAGGTAAAAAAATTGTTATTTGTGATTTGACCAAGGCTGAAATGTCATCCAATGGGACTGTCCCATTAAGGATTAAGGAAGCATCAAAGGCGGCGGAAATCCTCGGGGTCGATAGAATCTCCCTAGACCTTCCTGACCGTGGGCTTTATATGAAAGAAGAATACATACAGAAAGTAATAGCGGTCATCCGTCAGTATAAGCCCAAACTTGTCTTTGCACCTTTTCTAGAAGATCGCCATCCTGACCATGGAAACTGTGCAAAGTTAGTTGAAGAAGCAGTTTTTTCTGCTGGTGTGAGAAAATATTTGGAGAATGCTGGATTGGAAGCCCACCGTGTCAAAAATATGTATTATTACATGATAAATGGTTTTCATAAGCCTGATTTTGTCATTGACATTTCCTCTACGATATTAAAGAAACTTGACAGTCTTAGAGCTTACGAAAGTCAGTTTGAACAGAAGGATACCACAGTGGATACTCCGCTTGTTAACGGTTATATCGAAACAGTCGAAGCACGTGAGCGGATGTTCGGTAAAGAAGTCGGTGTCGATTATGCGGAAGGGTTCATGTCAAAAAAACCATTTTTGGTCGAAATCGATTTGTTAGGGGAAAATTAATCATATGAAATTAAAAATCGGAATTACCTGCTACCCGACTGTAGGTGGGTCAGGTGTCGTGGCTACCGAGTTGGGCAAAATGTTTGCGGAAAAGGGGCATGAGATTCATTTTATTTCTTCAAGTCTCCCGTTTCGGTTAAATAAGATGTACCATAATATTTATTATCATCAAGTGGAAGTGAATTCGTATTCCGTTTTTCAATATCCTCCTTATGATTTGGCACTTGCAAGCAAGATAGCCGAGGTTGTTAAAAGGGAAGAACTTGATATTTTACATGTTCATTATGCGATACCTCACGCGGTTTGTGCAATTCTGGCTAAGCAGATGTCAGGTAATAAAGTGAAAATCGTCACAACGCTTCATGGAACGGACATCACGGTATTGGGTCATGACCCATCATTATCTAATTTAATCAAATTCGGTATAGAAAATTCGGATGTCGTCACAGGCGTCTCTCATTCACTCGTCAAGCAAACACATGAGTTGATTGCTCCGGATAAGGAAATTCAAACCATTTATAACTTTATTGATGAACGCGATTATCATAAAACCGACTCAGGATATTTACGGGACGAATACGGATTTGAGAAGAATGAAAAAGTCATCATCCACGTTTCTAATTTCCGGACAGTTAAACGAGTACAAGATGTGGTCCGTGCCTTCTATTTAACGCAAAAAAAGGTGCCAGCCAAGCTTTTACTTGTCGGGGATGGACCTGAAGTGACTACTGTATTGAAGTTGGCGGAAGATCTGGGTATCAGCGATAAGGTTCTATTCTTGGGCAAGCAGGATAACCTGGCAGAATTATATTCAATCAGTGATTTAATTTTATTGTTGTCCCAAAAAGAAAGCTTTGGGCTTGTACTGTTAGAAGCGATGGCCTGTGGAGTTCCTTGCATCGGAACGAATGTCGGCGGGATACCTGAAGTCATTGTTGACGGAGAAACGGGTTACATATGTGAATTAGGAGACGTCGAAATGATCTCTCAAAAAGCGATCAAACTATTAAGTGATCCCACCTTACATGAACAGTTCTCAAAAGCTGCTTTGGATCGTGCCAATACTGAGTTCCACTCAGATACGATCATGAAAGAATATGAAGAAATCTATATGCAGGTGCTTGGGACCAATTCATTGGAGTAGTGAGGAGGAGACATAGTTGGATCGGTTATTTATAGAAGCGGTACCCATTCTTGAAAGAATTGAAGAAGCGGGGTTCGAAGCTTATTTTGTTGGTGGATCGGTCAGGGACTATATTCTCGGCAGGCCCATTAATGACGTGGATATCGCAACCTCCGCTACACCTTTGGAAGTTAAAGGGATATTCCCAAAAACGGCGGATGTGGGAATCGAACATGGAACTGTATTAGTGATACTGGAGTCAGGGACATATGAAATTACTACTTTTCGAACAGAGAGTGGATACACGGATTATCGTAGGCCTGATTCAGTAAAATTCGTCCGTTCTTTGACTGAGGATCTACAAAGAAGAGATTTTACGATAAATGCAATCGCTATGGACAAATCGGGGGTCATCTTCGACCCATACAAGGGCCAACTTGACCTTTTTCAAAAAAAGATAACGACTGTTGGTAACCCACATGATCGTTTTGCTGAAGATGGTCTTAGGATGATGCGAGCATTAAGGTTCGTCAGTCAGCTGAATTTTCAACTTGATGAAGAAACATTCCAATCCTTAAAGGAGAACGGGCCTATTTTACGGGAGATTGCCGTTGAAAGAATTCTTGTAGAATTTGAAAAGCTATTAGCCGGCGACAATCGGATAAAGGCACTAAGTCTTTTACTGGATAGTGGATTATATCAGTTTCTTCCCCAATTTGCTGGTCAAAAGGAAAAGTTGGAAAAGGTATTGCTTCTCCCCCTTCATCAATTGACAGTGCCTGAGTTATGGGCGGTCGTCCTCATCCAGGCAGATATGGAGGATATTGAGGAAGTATTGAGAGCATGGAAGCTTCCTTTAAAATCAATCAGGAATGTCCAACGTATTATACAATTGGTCGAAAAGGAACCTGGATTTGAAGATTCCACTTTTGATGTATTCCAGGCAGGTCATATCGAAGCGGTTCAGGCAGCCAAAGTTAAGGCAATTCTCGAAGGCAGAAACGTATTAGAAGCGGAAAAGTCCATGTCTATCAAGTACGAAAACCTTCTTCTAAAGAGTATGTCAGATCTTGATGTAACTGGAGAGGACTTATTGTCATGGCATATAGAAAAACCGGGTCCTTGGGTTAGAAAATACTTGGAACTGATTTTGGCAGCTGTATTGAATTCGGAAATAACAAATGAAAAAGCTGAAATTAAGGAGTGGCTTATAACATGCAATCTGATTTAAGGACTAAACTGATGCAAGCCCTCTCTAAAGCGAATGGAACATTTATTTCAGGACAGGAAATCGCTGAGTATATTGGCTGTTCCCGTACGGCCGTTTGGAAGCATATAGAGGATTTGCGCGGTGAAGGATATATGGTTGAAGCAGTCCGGAAGAAAGGGTACCGCATTGTATCGGCTCCAGAAAAAGTATCGGAAAGTGAAATTCAATTCGGGCTGGAGACGAAAGCCCTTGGAAAGATGATCCATTATCAAGAATCCGTTGAATCCACACAAAAAATTGCCCACCAGCTGGCTAACGAAGGGGCGGAGGAAGGCACCCTTGTGATTGCCGAGGAACAAGTTTCAGGAAAAGGGAGGCTCATGAGATCTTGGCATTCTCCAAAATTCAGCGGGATTTGGATGAGTCTGATCTTACGTCCGAAAATCCCGCTCCATCAGGCGCCGCAGTTAACCTTGTTGGCTGCAGTTGCTGTAGCACAGGCAATCGAGGATGTTACAGAACTTCAACCTCAGATCAAATGGCCAAATGACCTACTTATTAATCGTAGAAAAGTTACGGGGATCTTAACGGAAATGCAGGCTGAGTCGGATAGAATACATTCCGTCATCATCGGGATCGGAATGAATATCAACCAACAAAAAGAAGACTTTCCAGAGGACCTTCAGGAGAAAGCTTCTTCTCTTTCCATTGAAAGTGGAGTGAAGATTTCAAGGGCCAAGGTCATTCAACGAGTCCTGCTTCGTCTAGAAGATCTGTATACACTCTATTTACAAGAAGGTTTCATGCCAATTAAGCTCCTTTGGGAGAGTTATGCAATCAGTTTAGGACAAATTCTTAAAGCAAGTACCGTTAATGATACAATTGTCGGCAAGGCACTTGGAATCACGGACGCTGGCGTTCTACTTCTCGAAGATAATCAAGGGACCATCCATTCGATTTATTCTGCAGATATAGAAATTCAGTAGATTTTTGTAGAATTCAAGAAAAATAAATAGAATAATCGAATGTGGCTTGATATAATTCAAGTGGGCAGTATCGTGAAAGAACTGCACCCCAATAACACAAAAATATTTGAAAATCTGCCTTGATCCAAATGATTGGACGGGGACGGAGGGATGAAACTTCTAAAGATACCAAAGAGATCGACTAAAAGGAAAGTACTTTGAACGTTGATGATAAAGGCCATTTGTTTGGCCATTTTTATCATCACGAACTAGGGACTCTATTTAGTCGGTCTTTTTTGTGCAGCGAATGTTTAGACACCAGTTTTTTAAAACACTGATGTTTTCATCTCCTCTAATAAAGGAGGAAACGTAATGAAGTTGATGTCCGGTGATTTTTTGAAAATGAAACAAAAAGGTGAGAAAATTGTCATGCTGACTGCCTATGATTATCCATCGGCAAAGTTAGCCGAGCAATCAGGGGTTGATATGATTTTGGTCGGGGATTCGTTAGGAATGGTGGTTCTAGGTTACGACTCCACCATTCCTGTGACTGTTGAAGACATGATTCACCATACAAAAGCGGTGAAACGAGGGGCTCCTGATACATTTGTCGTAACGGATATGCCTTTCATGAGCTATCATCTATCTTTGGATGAAACGCTCAAGAATGCAGCTCGCATTATGCAGGAAGGCCATGCCGATGCTGTGAAGGTTGAAGGGGCGGACGATGTGGTCGAAAAGATTTCGGCTTTGACGAAGGCGGGAATTCCGGTAGTCGCACACCTTGGATTGACACCCCAATCTGTAGGCGTGCTCGGAGGATATAAGGTTCAAGGAAAAGATGCCGAAGCTGCCCAAAAGCTAATGGAAGATGCAAGGAAATGCGAAGCGGCTGGGGCTCTGGCAATTGTTTTTGAGTGTGTACCTTATCAAGTGGGAGAGCGTATTACTAAAGACCTTACAATCCCGACGATTGGAATTGGAGCTGGAGCCGAAACGGATGGACAAGTATTGGTTTTCCATGATCTCATTACGTATGGGGTTGAACGGGTTGCAAAATTTGTCAAGGTATATGGAAATGCCAATGAATTAATTGGAAACTCAATTGAAAGTTATGTGAAAGAAGTAAAATCAAGCGATTTTCCGACGAGAGATCATTCTTTTACGATGAAGGAAGAACAACTTCATGCGCTTTACGGAGGAGAAAAATGAAAACTTTTACATCAGCAATAGAATTGCAGAAAGTACTCCGTCATGACAGAAACAATAAAAAAAGTGTAGGCTATGTTGCAACCATGGGATACTTACACGAAGGGCATGCCTCCCTTATAGAAAATGCCCGCAGAGAGAATGATATCGTAGTTTTAAGTATTTTCGTCAACCCGTTGCAGTTTGGACCCAATGAGGATTTTGCGTCTTATCCCCGTGATTTGGACCGGGATGAAAATCTGGCAGTCAACGCGGGCGTCGATTATCTTTTCTATCCGACCGTGGATGAAATGTATGGTGAAAATCCATCAGTCAAAGTCGTTGTACAAAACCGCACCGATTGTTTATGTGGTAGAAAGCGACCCGGCCATTTTGATGGCGTAGCAACTGTCGTGACGAAGTTTTTTAATATCATTCTACCTGATAGGGCGTATTTCGGGATGAAGGATGCCCAGCAGGTCGCTATAATCGACGGGTTGATCCAGGACCTCAATTTCCCCATTGAACTAGTGGCCGTTGATATAGTACGTGAGGAAGATGGTTTGGCAAGGAGCTCACGGAATGTCTTCTTGCTTGAGGATGAACGTCATGAAGCAAAAGAACTGTACCAAAGTTTATTGAGGGCGAAAGATGCCATTATTTCTGGGGAAAGAAACCCTCAAAAGGTGATAGCTCTCGTCGAGGAACATATCAAAGCCCGGACAAAAGGCAAAATTGACTATGTTGAAATTTATCAATATCCGGAACTGAAGCCACTTGATGTCCTGAATGGAAATATAATCATTGCTGTGGCCGTTAAGTTCAGACATGCAAGACTCATTGATAATATTATAGTTACGCTATAAAACGAATAGTAGGGGGAACGATCATGTTTCGGACAATGATGAATGGTAAAATCCATCGGGCAAGGGTGACTGAAGCCAATTTGAATTATGTGGGAAGCATCACGATAGATGAAGATATTATTGATGCAGTGGGCATCGTGCCCAATGAGAAAGTGGCGATTGTCAACAATAATAATGGTGCTCGACTGGAAACATATGTGATAGCGGGAGAACGTGGAAGTGGGGTTGTCTGCTTAAATGGAGCAGCAGCAAGATTAGTCCAGCCTGATGATATTGTCATTATCATTTCTTATGTGATGGTGGCTGAAGAAAGGGTGAGTGATCACCAACCTAAAGTGGCAATCATGAATGAAAGGAACCAAATCATTGAATTGATTTCACACGAACCTGCAGCGACAATCTTGTAAGCAAAGAGGGCGGCTCAACATCTATATGTTGAGCATGCCCCTTTTTTATGCAACCAGACTCCTGAACCTATGTCCATCTGGCAATCGGAGTGTTTCCTTTATTCTGTGTAGTATGGTATAAAAAAGGTATAAAGAATTCCATCAGCTAGTGGAGAAAGTGAAGTTTGAGGTGTACAATTCATGACACAACGATATGTAGTGGTTGACTTAGAAACAACAGGGAATTCACCCAAAAAAGGGGATAGGATCATTCAGTTTGCTGGTGTGGTCATTGAAAATGATCAGATTGTTGATACCTATTCAACATTCATCCATCCTGGGCAGGAAATATCCCTTTTCATTGAAGAATTGACAGGGATAAGTAATGAGACCGTAAAGGATGCGCCAGATTTTGAAGATGTCGCGGAAAAAATTGCCCATCTTATAGAAGGGGCTTGCTTTGTCGCCCATAATGTATTATTTGATTTATCTTTTCTACAGGAAGAATTGGTAAGGTGCGGATTTGAGCCCTTTTATGGTTCTACGCTTGATACGGTAGAATTGGCGAAAATCATGAAACCGACTTCCGATGGATATAAATTGCATCAGCTGGCCAAAGAGGAAAATTTAGACCATTCGAGGCCACATCAAGCGGATAGCGATGCATATGCTACCGCTTTATTATTGTTAGAATTGAAAAAAAAGCTGTTGGACCTACCATTGATGACACTTAAGCAATTATACCGGCTATCTTTTTCCTTACAGAGCGAGGTTTCCGAATTAATAGATGCTTGCATTGCGAGCAAACTTACAAAAGCCGAGGTCCGTTTACCAGGTATTACGACATTTAGAGGACTGGCATTTAAAAAAGTAACCGATGATAGTGAGCATATTGAACAAGAAACAGAATTCCCACTCGATGACGAGGGGAAAATAGCCATGCTTCAAAATGCATACCCCGCTTTTGAAGCAAGAGATGGACAGCTTAGCATGATGAACTTAATTCATGATTCCTTCGAATCCCGACAGCATGCGATAATTGAAGCTGGCACGGGAATTGGAAAATCATTGGGTTATTTACTGCCGGCCGTTTATTTTGCCAAGAAACATCATGAACCTGTCGTCGTTTCGACATATACTCTTCAGTTGCAGGATCAGCTCCTTCAAAATGAAGTACCTAAACTGAAGAAGATCCTTCCTTTTTCCTTTCAAGCCGTTTTGCTAAAAGGAAGAAGCAATTACCTGAGCCTGGCAAAGTTTGAGCGGGCATTGCGAGAAAAAGAAGATAATTATGAAACTGCTTTAACGAAAATGCAGATATTGGTCTGGTTGACGGAAACGGCAACAGGGGATAAAGATGAATTGAATCTTACTAGTGGTGGACAATTGTTTTGGAACAGGCTTCAAAGTGATGGTCTTACATATGTAGGTTTGAAAAAACCCTGGATTGAACTGGACTTCTTTGAACGGGCCAAGAAAACAGCCGCAAAAGCAGATATTATCATTACAAACCATTCCTTTTTAATGAGTGACCTCCTTACAGAAGACGCCCTTATTCCCAAAGAAGGGTATTTAGTCTTGGATGAGGCCCATCACTTGGAACAGGCGGCTTCCACACAACTTGGTAGGAGGCTCCATTATATTTCAGTAAAGACCATGCTAAACAGGCTAGGGACCTTCGATCAAAAGCAGTTATTTTATAGACTTGAAAAATTGCTTTCGAACAATGGATGGTCGGATGGCAGTCCAACCTATACATTTGATCAAAAGCTAAGTGACTTTTCATATGAATTCGATCAACTTTTTTATTTCTTGTCCAATCAAGCAGAAAAACTCTCACGGTCTATAGGTCCGAAGCGAATTGCCTTTAAAATAGAAGACCCTTCCTGGAAACAGGCGATACTTATAGCGGAACGGTTAGTGGATCTATCAGGTTCAATGATCATGGAACTTGAGAGGCGATTGCATCGTTTAATGGATAATGAATCATCTTTAGGGAAAAATGCCTTGTTTTACCTGAATGATATCGAAGTGTTGCTTGGACATCTTCAGGATACAAGAGATTCCTTGCATGAATGTTTCATTAAGCCTCATGAAGAAAATATTTATTGGCTTGATTATACAAAAGCGGCGCCACAGCACGGTGTTACGTTGACGGTTCAACCGATATCAGGAAGCAAATGGTTGTGGGACTCTTATTTTGGACGTCAGAAGAGTGTAATCATGACATCTGCTACGTTAGCCGTGAAACATTCCTTCCAGTATTTCAAGGCACAGCTTGGTTTGGAAAAAGAATGGGTACAGACAGCCATCTACCCTTCACCATTCCCTTATAAGGACTTGGTAAAGGTGTTGGTGCCGAATGATATCCCCGATATAAACTGTTTAACAGTGGATGAGTTTTCCGAGAACGCAGCTAACCATATAATTGTTGCTGCCCAGGCAGCCAAGGGCAGGATGATGGTTTTATTTACTTCACATGAGATGTTGCGTGCCACATATTATGCCATAAAAGATTCCGAGGTCTTGGATGATTTCACTTTGTTTGCACAGGGGATTTCTGGTGGAAGCAGGATGAGGTTGTTAAGGAATTTCCAAAATTTCGAGAAAGCAGTGCTATTCGGGACTACGAGTCTATGGGAAGGTGTCGATATACCAGGAGAAGATCTATCATGTCTGGTCATTGTCAGGCTTCCTTTTTCACCTCCCGATGAGCCGGTTACGGCTGCAAAATGTCAGCTACTCGAAAAACAGGGGAAGAACGCCTTTTCGGCATATTCCTTACCTGAAGCACTGTTAAGGTTCCGTCAGGGATTCGGTAGGTTAATCCGTACGCCAGAGGATCGGGGTTTGCTGATCGTATTGGATCGACGTGTTATCACGGCTAAATATGGGCATGAGTTTAAAAGATCGATTCCCCCTATCGATTGGAAAAATGTCTCCATTAGAGAAATGGCGGATTTGATAGAAGAGTGGATTTAATGACTCTTCTATTCTTTTCCTATTATAGGTGGAATTTTGCGAAATAATGAAGAAAAATAACCTATGAACTGGTATAATGTGAAAGGTAGTTATGCCTTCAAATTCCATACATACCAGTGGTTGTTGACAATTTTTAGTTAAAATGGAGGAGCATTTTCATGGAGAGCAAAATTGAAGTGATCTCGACAGTCAGGCTGCAAAATTCACCTGATTTGTATAAGATTGTGGATTCTTTGAATCGAACGTTGAAAAAGGACGATTTGATGTTCGGGCTGGCATTGGATTCACAAGATCAAGAAAAAGCGATATTTACTATTTATCGTACATAGAAAGAGGGAAAGCGGCTTTGAAAAAATGGTTGGTTATTGCTTCTATCCTAGTCCTTTGTTTTATCGGTTTTGTCAGCGGAGCATACATTAAAGCATTACAGCATAAAAAAGAAGCTGGTAATGAGGCTTTTGAAAAGGCAAAGAAAGCAGGCGGAATTGATACCAAGGATGAGTTTTACCTTTATAATGGTCAAACCTCATATTCTGTTATCATTGGCAAGACGAAAAATGGAAGTAAAAAAATCGTCTGGATTCCTGAGGACGAGAAGAAAAAAATAGTTGTGAGGAATTTTAAAGAAGGTAAGACAAAAAAAGAAATTTTAAACATAGTGAATGATAAGCTAAAACCTGAAGAAATCATATCTGTTAAGCTTGGTATGGAAAAGGATGTTCCTCTTTGGGAGGTAACATATCTCGACGATTCTGAACGGTATAATTATGATTATTACGATTTCAAAACAGGGGAATGGCTTAAGTATTATCGAAGTATATAGAATGGAGGATTTTACTACTATGAAATTAGCTAATCGGGTTCAGTCATTAACACCCTCAACAACACTGGCAATCACAGCAAAAGCAAAAGAACTCAAAGCACAAGGTCTTGATATTATTGGCTTAGGGGCCGGCGAACCTGACTACAATACTCCTCAACATATTATCGATGCAGCCATGCAATCCATGAATGAAGGACAAACCAAATACACGCCTTCTGCTGGGCTTCCAAAACTGAAAGCCGCGATTGCAGCAAAGTTAAAACGTGATCAAGGTCTAGAGTATAAGCCTTCTGAAATTATTGTCGGATCTGGTGCAAAACATGCGCTTTATACATTGTTCCAAGCGATTTTGGATGAAGAAGATGAAGTAATTGTTCCTATACCATATTGGGTCAGTTACCCAGAGCAGATTAAGCTTGCTGGCGGAAAACCCGTGTATGTTGTTGGCTCTGAAGAAAACCAGTATAAGATCACAAAGGAACAACTCGAAGAATCCATCACTGATAAAACGAAAGCGGTCATCATTAACTCTCCAAGCAACCCGACTGGCATGCTCTATTCTAAAGATGAGTTAGAAGCCATTGGTAAAGTTTGCCTAGATCATGATATTTTAATCATCTCGGACGAAATCTATGAAAAATTGGTATATGGAACTGCAAAACATATATCGATTGCAGAAATTTCTCCTGAATTGAAAAAGCAAACAATCATCATCAACGGGGTTTCTAAATCACATTCTATGACAGGATGGAGAATTGGTTATGCAGCAGGTGATGAGGCCATCATCAAGGCCATGACAAACCTAGCTAGCCATAGTACATCCAATCCTACTACCACGGCTCAATATGGTGCAATTGCAGCATATGATGGCCCACAGGAACCGGTAGAGGAAATGCGTCAAGCATTTGAAAGTAGATTGGATACGATTTATGGAAAATTAGTAGATATACCGGGAGTAAGCTGCATTAAACCGCAGGGGGCATTTTATTTGTTCCCGAATGTGAAACGTGCAATTGAATTAACAGGGTTCAGTAATGTCGAAGAGTTTACTACCGCTTTATTAGAAGAAGCTCAAGTGGCCGTCATCCCAGGTTCAGGATTTGGGGCTCCGGATAACATCAGATTATCCTACGCAACATCTTTGGACCTACTTGAAGCAGCCGTTGAAAGAATTCATACATTCGTTAAAGCGAAAATGGCGTAGTATTTGAAAAGCCTACAGGTCCCCTATTTCGTTTAGGGGGTTTGTAGGCTTTTTTATATCTTCCCTATTTTTTATATGGATAAAAGATTATGAGCAGTAAAGTAGACATTTATAGTAGATTAGCTGAATAATTTGCTTGTAATGAGCCCTATAGGTATAATAAATAGAGTAAATTTCTTAGTAGTTAAGTTATATTTGGAGGGAAATTCGGTGAAAATTACAATAAAAGATGCTAGCAAATTTGTCGATCAAGAAGTGACAATTGGAGGCTGGCTTGCTAATAAGCGTTCTAGTGGTAAAATTGCTTTCCTTCAAATCCGCGATGGCTCTGGTTTCATCCAAGGGGTAGTCGTGAAGGCTGATGTAGGAGAAGACCTTTTCTCTACTGCAAAGTCGGTATCACAAGAATCTTCCATGTATGTTACGGGAGTCATTCAGAAGGATGAGCGTTCACCTTTTGGTTATGAGCTACAGGTGAACAATATTGAAATCATTCATGATTCAGTTGATTACCCAATCACTCCGAAAGCTCATGGACCAGAATTCTTAATGGATAATCGTCATCTATGGCTTCGTTCGAAGCGTCAACATGCGGTTATGAAAATCCGTAATGAAATCATTCGTGCTACATATGAATTCTTCAATGATGAAGGTTTTGTCAAAGTGGACCCGCCGATTTTAACTGGTAGCGCACCAGAGGGAACGAGTGAGTTGTTTGCGACAAAATATTTTGATGAGGATGCCTATCTATCACAAAGCGGTCAGCTTTATATGGAAGCTGCAGCCATGGCGTTAGGAAAAGTATTTTCTTTCGGTCCGACTTTCCGGGCAGAGAAATCTAAGACAAGAAGGCATTTAATCGAATTCTGGATGATTGAACCGGAAATGGCTTTCGTGGAATTCAAAGAAAACCTAGAAGTCCAGGAACAATTTGTCACAGCCGTCATTCAGTCTGTTCTGAAGAATTGTCAGCTAGAATTGAATACACTTGGCCGTGACACGACAAAGCTTGAACAAATCAAGGCTCCGTTCCCGCGGATCACTTACGATGAAGCTATCAAGTTCCTTCATGAACAAGGGTTTGAAGATATTCAATGGGGAGACGATTTCGGCTCACCACATGAAACGGCAATTGCTGAAAGCTATGATAAGCCGGTCTTCATTACACACTATCCTACTAAAATTAAACCGTTCTATATGCAACCAGATCCAAACCGGGAAGAAGTCGTCTTATGTGCCGACTTGATCGCACCAGAGGGTTATGGTGAGATTATCGGTGGATCGGAAAGAATCCATGATCAGGAGCTTCTTGAACAGCGCATTGCTGAACATGGTTTGAGTGAAGATGCTTATAAATGGTATATGGAATTAAGGAAATATGGATCTGTCCCACATTCTGGATTTGGCCTTGGCTTAGAACGGACAGTGGCATGGATTAGCGGCGTTGAACATGTCCGTGAAACTATTCCTTTCCCACGTCTTTTAAATCGCTTATATCCTTGATTTGTAAAAAAAACGGTTATTTAGCCATACTGGGCGAATAACCGTTTTTTTCTATTAATTCTGTTAAAATTATAAGCTTATTCGTATCACATTTTTCATGTTATACTAATTTAGAGGTGTCCAAAACATGAATAAAGAACATTTATATGCTTGGTTTAAGGAAGGAACGATAACGATTCCATCCTTTTTGTTGACTCACTATAAGACAATGGGGCTGAATGAGCAAGAGATGGTTCTACTACTCCAATTGCAGAATTTTATCGATGGAGATAATCCATTCCCAGCACCGTCTCAACTATCCGACCGAATGACATTACAGGAATCTGAATGCCTATATTTAATACAACGTTTAGTTCAAAGAGGATTCGTCCAGATGGTCGTTGAAAATAATCAGGAAATTGGTCAGGAAAAGTATTCACTCGATCCACTATATGAGAAAATGATGGACTGCTTCTTGAAGTCTTTGAAACAGGCTGAATCTGCCGAGGTACAGAAGACAGGGGAGAGCCTGTATACAATATTTGAACAGGAGTTCGGACGTCCGTTATCTCCTTTTGAGTGTGAAACCCTGGCAATGTGGATGGAGGATGACCATCAACCAGATATCATCAAGGCGGCTTTAAGGGAGGCTGTCATTTCAGGGAAATTGAATTTCCGTTATATAGACCGAATTTTATTCGAGTGGAAAAAGAATGGGATTAAAACCTTGGAACAAGCAAGGGAGCAAGGACAAAAATTTAGAGTCCATCAAAAAAGGGACCGTAAAATAGAACCGACACAACCACTGAAAGATGTACCCTTTTATAATTGGCTCGAACAGTAATGTGAATTAAAGGAGAACAAACATGCTGAATAAGGCTCAAATTCGTTACTGTCTGGATACGATGGGCGAGATGTTTCCTGATGCCCATTGTGAGCTGAATCACTCCAATCCATTTGAATTGGTGATTGCTGTTGCTCTTTCGGCTCAATGTACAGATGTATTGGTTAATAAAGTTACTCAAAATTTATTTCGAAAATATAAAACGCCTGAAGATTATCTTAGTGTACCGATTGAAGAATTGGAAAATGATATTCGTTCAATCGGTCTGTACCGTAATAAAGCAAAGAACATTCAAAAGTTGTCTAGAATGCTGATAGACGAATATGATAGAAGAGTTCCTAGGGACCGTGATGAGCTTACCAAGTTACCGGGTGTCGGTCGGAAAACGGCCAATGTGGTCGTCTCAGTGGCTTTTGGCGTGCCGGCGATAGCAGTGGATACCCATGTAGAGCGTGTGTCTAAACGGCTGGGTATATGCCGCTGGAAAGACAATGTCCTTGAGGTGGAAAAAACCTTAATGACCAAAGTGCCAATGGATGAATGGTCCGTTACACATCATAGACTCATTTTCTTTGGTCGCTATCATTGTAAAGCCCAGTCTCCAAAATGTGAAACCTGTCCGCTTCTTGATTTGTGTCGTGAAGGGAAAAAGCGACTAAAAAGGATAGAAGCCAAATGAACGATTTAAATTCAATAAATGTGCCGGTCGAATTAGACGATCCATTCTTCTTCCCTAAAGAAATAAAAGCTTTAAAAAAGGAAGACTATCAAGAGTGGAGAAATCCCAGTGAAGTTGAAGTGTTTTCATATGAGCTGCTTTTTTACAGGGGGGAAGAAGTTTATTCACCTTGGAAGAGTGGGGAAATGCATATACCTGAACTGTTTGAAAAATGGAGGCTCATTAAAAAGGATTGCGAATTGTTATTTTCGAATAGAAAAGCGGGACTGGCTTTGGAGCCTATGAAAGAAGGAATTGGATTATTCCTTTCGGCAGTCTATTGGATGAATGAAAAACCTGTGCAGCTAAGTGCATGGAAGAAACAGATGGAAGCCTGTCCGGTTAAACCGATAAACTTGGTTGAAAGATTATCTTTCATCATGGAAAGACCGGCGTTTTACCATTCATTCAGACAGCTCAGCGAATTATTCATCGAATTGGAAAAGCTCTTTGTAAGAAACATCCTACTAAAAGCGAAAAAAGGGGCTGTCTAATAAGTCCCTAAAATAAAACAGGTGGAGAAAAACGAGTTGTTTTTCTCCACCTGTTTTTCTATTTTTATAATAATTTACTGAAAGTAGCTGACGTAACCCAGCTATCTTCAGTAAATTATGTGCCATGGCTACGATGCCAAACTCCGTTTGGACTTTCGCTAAGCCCCGAAGCGAAAAGCGACGGAACGACCTATTGCCCTTGATATGACCAAAAACACTCTCTACCTCGATTTTTCGTCGAGCGTA